>NZ_JBIATP010000006.1:80676-152763 GCF_042891915.1 Streptomyces sp. NPDC001848
GCCGTGTTGACCAGGCCGTCGCGGGTCGCCTCGGCCTCGTCGCCCTTGCCGGGGCCGCGGCCGGTCAGCTCGGCGAGCCGGGCCTCGATACGGGCCGGCTCGGCCTTGGCCCGCGCCTGGGCGGCAGCGCCGGCCGTGTTGACCAGGCCGTCGCGGGTCGCCTCGGCCTCGTCGCCCTTGCCGGGGCCGCGGCCGGTCAGCTCGGCGAGCCGGGCCTCGATACGGGCCAGCTCGGCCTTGGCCCGCGCCTGGGCGGCGGCGTCGGCCGTGAAGCGCGGGTCGGCGGCGCGCTCGGCGGCGGCCTGCTCGACCAGCGCGGTGATCCGCCGGTGGGCCGCGGCCGCCTTGGCGCTGCGGGTGCCGGTGAAGGGGTGCGGCTTGTACAGGACGCGGACCGGCTGCTCGGCGGCGAGCAGCTTCTTCACGATGTTCTCGCCGGCCAGCAGGATCGAGGTGTTGCCCGGGTTGTCGTCCCAGCCCTCCCAGGTCGGGGCGTACAGGACCGTGGGGATCCGTCCGTCCGGCACACCGCGCCAGGGGCGGATGGGCGCGAGCTGCGGGCGGCCGACCTCGACGATGTCCTCGTCGCGGACGCCGACGTCGGCGATGGCATAACGGTCGCGGCCGGCACGTCCGGCGGTCCACACCTCGTCGTAGACCTTGCTGAACGGGTTGACGCTGGCGAGCTTGTCGCTGTCGCCGTGACCGATGAAGACGTGCTTCATGGTCGGCACGCGCAGCATGTGGATGTTCTTGCCGACGTTCGCCGCGTACAGCGCGACGCGCACGCTGGGCAGGTCCATGTTCATCAGGTGCACCCCACCGGGCACGCAGATGACGGGGACCGTGGTGGGCGCCAGGTTCTGCAGGATGACCCGCTCGCGGAGGATGATCAGCGGCCGGCTCTCCAACTGCTCCATCGTCTCCAGCCACATGTTGACCTGGTACGCCGAGTCCTTGGAGCCGGAGAAGTACAGCACCGTCACGGGGCGGTACTCGCCCAGCCAGTCGTCGACGGCCGCGAGCACCTTGTCCGCCTTCGGCGGGACCTTCTTGCCGCGCACGTAGGGGGTCAGCGCGGCCACGTAGACGAAGGCCAGCACCAGGGTGATCGCGGCGCCCACGAAGCCGTAGACGGTGTCGTCGGTGACCGCCGTGACGAGCAGGCCGGCGACCGCCACCAGGTCGAGGTGGAGCATCTTCTCCGCAGCGCGGTGCAGCAGGCCGCGCGGCGGGGCGTGCGGAATGCGAATGCGCGACCCGAGGTCGATGTTGCGGGTGGCGACCGGCATCTTGCGGCGGTTGCGGATCAGGGTGACCAGGGCGCCGTGCGGGGCCTGGAAGGCGTAGAAGGCCAGGAAGCACGCGATCGCCACATAAAACACCAGGTCCGCAAGGGGGGCACGGGCCAGGAGCAGGACCAGCAACAGCTGCCGGATCAGGAAGCGGATGGACAGACCGGCCCGGACCTTGCTGAGGCGGCTGATGAGATAGCTGCCGCGGCGGTGCAGACAGTGGTCCGCCAGGTAGGTCACTGCGGCCGCGGCAGCGAAGGCACCGACGCTCGGGAGGACGGCGGCCAGCATCAGCGCGGGGAAGCCCAGCATCATGAGGGCCGCCGCGGCCAGCTCGGCCGCACTGCCCACCCGGGCAACGCGTATTGCGGTGGATATCACGGAGGAACCTGCTCTTGGGGGGAGTGCCGGTGGTCGTACGGAAAAGCACTGCGCAAGACACTCGGGAATACATCTGCACAAGAAACCGGTAAGGACTTGAAAAGTAACCGAAGAGGTCTTGCGACGATCTGGAGTCTTACTGATTCAGGCCCCTGCGTCCGCGCATATTGAGTCGCGCAATCACAGAGGCCTGAATTCAGGAATGCCGATCGGCCGGCGATTACGCCACGTCGTCCTGTCGGTCCAGGACGGCGGCCAGGGCCGCTTCGAACCCGGACGCCCGGCCGGCGCCCGCCGTCGGGTCCTGCCGGCGTACGTCGATGACGTGGCCGGTGAGCTCGGAGACGAGGACGTCGAGCGAGGTGTGCGCGACGGCCTCGGAGGACAGCAGCGTGCCCGCGGGCTCCTGGCCGAAGGCCTTGGTGCGCATCGGGGTCGCGGTGCGCTCCGGGTTGATGCAGTTGACGCGGATGCCGTCGGCGGCCCACTCGTCGGCGAGGGCCTGGGTGAGGTTCACCATGGCGGCCTTGGTGGAGGAGTAGAGGCTGTACTCGGCGCGGCCCCGGGTGTAGCTGCTGGAGGTGTAGAGCAGCAACTGGCCCTCGGTCTCGGCGAGGTACTTGTAGGAGGAGCGGGCGATCTGCACCGGGGCCAGGTAGTTGACCTTCAGCGCCTCCTCGATGGTCGCGTTGTCGGTCTCGGCGAGCCTGCCGATGCGCAGCACACCGGCCGTGTTGACGACGTAGTCGATGCGCCCGGTCTCGGCGTACGCCTTCGACAGCGCGTCGTCGACGTCCTGCGGGTTCTCCACGTGCGTACCGGTGGTGGAGCGGCCGAGCGCGTAGACGTTCGCGCCGTAGGACCGGGCGAGTTCGGCGATGTCCTTCCCGATGCCGTAGGACCCGCCGAAGACGACGACGGTCTTCCCGGCGAGGAGTTCCCGGTATGCCTCCTCGCCGTTCTGCTCCGGCGCGGCCGTGGATGCCAGCTGGAACAGCTTGTCGGCGATGAAGACGTCGACCGGCTGAGTGACCTTCATGTTGTACTCGTCGCCCCCGACGACGTGGATCGGCACGTCCGGCAGGTACTTGAGTACGACACTGCAGTCGTCGGTGGCCTGGAAGTTGGGGTCGCCGGCGGCGACCTGGTAGGCGCGTCGGATCGTGGACAGCTTGAAGGCCTGCGGGGTCTGACCGCGACGCAGGCGGGAGCGGTCCGGGATCTCGGTGATGAACTCGCCGTCCTGGCCGTGCGTGCGGGTCACGATGATGGTGTCCGCCGACGGGATGGCGACGTCCACCGCCTGGTAACGCTCCAGGGCCGCGACGCAGTCGTCGATGACGCGCTGCGAGAGCAGGGGGCGTACGGCGTCGTGGAACAGGACGTTGCGGTCCTCGCCCTCGGCCAGTCCCTCGCCGAGCAGGGCGATGGCGCGCTCGGTGGTCTCGTTGCGCGTGGCGCCGCCCTCGATGACGTGGGTCACCTTGGTGAAGCCGGCCCTGGTGACGATCTTCTCCACGTCCGGCACATAGCCCGGCGCCATCAGCACGATGACGTCGTCGATGGAGTCCGCGTTCTCGAAGGTGGTCAGCGTGTGCTCGATCACCGCCTTGCCGGCGATCTTCAGCAGCTGCTTCGGAATCGACAGACCCACGCGCTGACCGGTGCCACCTGCGAGGATCACTGCGGTGGTACGGGGCTTGGCTATGCGCTCAGACACAGGTGACCTACCTCGGGACTTCAGGGAACCTTCGGATGGTCGCACCTCCTGTTACGTAAGTGCAAGGTGAGAGTCCGCTACTGCATATGTACGCGCAACTCGCCATTCACCTTGCACGCTCCGTGATTGTCGGCCCACACCCGGTCGAATTGTCCGGATTTGCTGTGAGTGACTCCACAGGGTTCTCATGCCTTTTCCCTTGGGGTTTCCCCGTGTTGCATTCCGATCACGAAGTGCCGGGCGCCGAAGCGCGCCGACCCACAGCGCAGCCGCTTGGACACAGAGTGACCGGCCCCATGGTTTCCAGGGCCACCGGAAGGTAAGGGACCTCCCTGAGAACGGCATGAAAAAAGCCTGGGACGAGGATGAGTCCCAGGCTCCCGGCGAGTGGCTCCGCGCCGCACGTGAAGGGCGGGGCGCCGCAGGGCGCCCTGGTGGCCCGGGGGCCGGAGCCCCCGGCTGTCAGAACGGCTCGAAGTCGTCGAACTCCCGCTGCGCCTCGTCGCGCTCGGCCTGCCGTTCCCTGCGCCGCTGCGCGGCAGGCCGTACGCCCTCGAACCGGTGGTCCTCGCCGCGCCGTCCGAGCATCTCGGCGCCCGCCGTCAGCGACGGCTCCCAGTCGAAGACCACCGCGTTGTCCTCGGGTCCGATGGCGACGCCGTCGCCGGCCTTCGCGCCCGCCTTCACCAGCTCCTGCTCGACGCCGAGACGGTTCAGCCGGTCGGCGAGGTAGCCCACGGCCTCGTCGTTGTTGAAGTCGGTCTGGCGCACCCACCGTTCGGGCTTCTCGCCGCGCACGCGGAAGAGACCGTCGGCCTCGCGCGTGACGGTGAAGCCCGCGTCGTCGACGGCCTGCGGCCGGATGACGATCCGGGTCGCCTCCTCCTTCGGCTTGGCGGCGCGCGCCGTCGCGACCAGGTCGGCGAGGGCGTACGACAGCTCCTTGAGCCCGGTGTGCGCCACCGCGGACACCTCGAAGACGCGGTAGCCGCGAGCCTGAAGGTCGGGCCGCACCATCTCGGCGAGGTCCTTGCCGTCGGGGACGTCGATCTTGTTGAGGACGACGATGCGCGGGCGGTTGTCGAGGCCGCCGTACTGCTTCAACTCCGCCTCGATGACATCGAGGTCGGAGACGGGGTCGCGGTCGGACTCCAGCGTGGCCGTGTCCAGCACGTGCACGAGGACGCTGCACCGCTCGACGTGCCGCAGGAACTCCAGGCCCAGCCCCTTGCCCTGGCTGGCGCCCGGGATGAGCCCGGGGACGTCGGCGATGGTGTAGACGGTCGAGCCCGCGGTGACCACGCCCAGGTTCGGCACGAGCGTGGTGAACGGGTAGTCGGCGATCTTCGGCTTGGCGGCGGACAACACGGAGATCAGCGAGGACTTGCCCGCGCTCGGGTAGCCGACCAGGGCCACGTCCGCGACGGTCTTCAGCTCCAGCACGATGTCGTGCACGTCACCGGGCTCGCCGAGCAGCGCGAAGCCAGGCGCCTTGCGGCGGGCGGAGGCCAGCGCCGCGTTGCCGAGGCCGCCGCGGCCCCCCTGGGCGGCGATGTACGACGTGCCGTGGCCGACCAGGTCGGCCAGCACGTTGCCCGCCTTGTCGAGGACGACGGTGCCGTTCGGGACCGGCAGGACCAGGTCCTGGCCGTCCTTGCCGGAGCGGAAACCGCCCTCGCCGGGCTTGCCGTTGGTGGCCTTGCGGTGCGGGGAGTGGTGGTAGTCGAGCAACGTGGTCACCGACTGGTCGACGGTGAGGATCACGTCGCCGCCGCGGCCGCCGTTGCCGCCGTCGGGGCCACCGAGCGGCTTGAACTTCTCCCGGTGCACGGAGGCACAGCCGTGGCCTCCGTTACCCGCGGCGACGTGGAGTTCGACGCGGTCCACGAAGGTGGTCATGGTTGGTGCCTCCAGAAACTTACGGGGTGTGTGCTGTCCGACAGCTGTCCAACAAGCGAAAGGCGGACCCGCCTTCCCGACCGGGAAGTGAGGTCCGCCTCGCGAAACGTTCGGTCGAAGCCGTGAATCAGGCGACTCAGGCGACCGGGACGATGTTCACGACCTTGCGGCCACGGCTGGTGCCGAACTCCACCGCACCGGCCTGCAGCGCGAACAGCGTGTCGTCGCCGCCGCGGCCGACGCCCGCGCCCGGGTGGAAGTGGGTGCCGCGCTGACGGACCAGGATCTCACCCGCGGAGACGACCTGACCGCCGAAGCGCTTCACGCCGAGCCGCTGGGCGTTGGAGTCGCGACCGTTCCGGGTGGACGATGCGCCCTTCTTGTGTGCCATCTGTTCTCAGTCCCTTACTTCGCAGCCGTGGGGATCTCGGTGACCTTGATCGCCGTGTACTGCTGGCGGTGGCCCTGGCGACGGCGGTAACCGGTCTTGTTCTTGTAGCGCAGAATGTCGATCTTCTGGCCCTTGTGGTGGTCCACGACCTCGGCCTGGACCTTGATGCCGGCCAGCACCCACGGGTCGCTGGTCACGGAGTCGCCGTCGACCACGAGCAGGGTCGAGAGCTCGACCGTGTCGCCAACCTTGGCAGTGGAAATCTTGTCAACCTCAACGATGTCGCCGACAGCAACCTTGTGCTGGCGACCACCGCTGCGCACGATGGCGTACACGCGGATCTCACTCTCTTCGCTCGGGAACGGCACCCCCGCAGGCCAGCCGCCCTGCGACGCACGCGAGCGACCTCTTCCGGTCACGACCCGTGTCCGGAAGGAAGAGGTTTACGGGGATGTGGCGCATCAGTGGACACGCCGACGGTCAAGGTTACGGGGCCCGGCTTGAGGGGTCAAACCGGGCCCCGCTCCCTCATCCTTCGGCCCTCACCCTTCGACGTCGGCGACCGGTGTGCGGCACCGGTCCCAGGCCGGCAACCGCTCCAGCAGCCGCAGGAAGGCCTGGAACTCCAGGACGTCACCCTGGTTGAGGTCGATCAGTCCGGACCGACCCGCGAGGACCTCCGGCAGAAGAGCCCGGGCCGCCTCCATCGACTGGCAGGCGAGGTAGACCCCGTACGGCTCTCCCACCGCCTTGGTCACCTCCGCCGGCTCCTCCGGCTCGAAGTCCTCCAGGACGCGACCCGACAGGTCGAGGCTGTGGGAGTAACCGTGCCGGTGCAGGACCTCCGCCCGCGTGGCCGGGTCCTCGACGGTGCCCAGGGACCGCAGACGTGCGCCGAACGTGTCACGCTCGGTCGCGGGCACGACGAGGACGACGGATGGCCAGGACATGATCGCCTCCTCTCCGGCTCATGGCTCGATCACCTCGAGCAACTCGTCCAGATCGGTGGTCACCAGCTTGCCGGCCTTCTCCAGGCCCCTGACCGTGTGCTTCGGGTACTTGCCCGTCGGCTGAATATAGGTGATCACCGGGTAGTCCGTCGCCGACTCGTATCGGAGGTGGTCGTGGATTCCGGTGATCGTCAGGTCGTGGGTGCGCTGCCGCTCGTCGAAGTGGCGATTGGCCGTGAGTTCGACCGTGCCTCCCGACGGTGTGCGCAGCGTCATGCCGGGCCGGAGGTCACCGGCCTTGATCCAGGCCCGCTCGGACTCCACCCAGAAGGGATGGGGCCTCCGCCGCCTTCCTCCTGGCGTCCGCCAGCTTGTCGGCGGCCTTGGCGAGGCCGGCTCTCGCCTTGCCGACCGCCTTGTTGGCCTTCCACAGGGACTTCACGCCGCCGATCAGGTCACCGACCAGGCAGGTCACCCGCTTGGCGAGCTTGACGCCCTTGGCCCACTTCCACGGCGCCCCGTACGTGGCGAGGATCTTGCCCGCCAGACCGTTGCCCGCGTCGTCGTACTCGTACGTCGACTGCTTCTCCCCGGTGGGTGTCTTCTCGACGACCTTCGTCACCTGGTGCGGGCCGTCGCCCAGGGCACCCGCGGTGCCGTACTCGTAGCTGCGGGTGATGTCCTTCGTGGCGTTGAGGCCGGTGTCGTGGGTCGTGTCCGAGACACGGTTGCCGATGACGTCGGTCTCGTACGACTTCCAGTACGGCGCCTGGCCGCCCAACGGGCCGACACCCGCGGCCGCGCCACAGGCGCTCGGTCCGGTGCCGTCCAGCGGCGCGGTGGAGCCGCGGGTGCCGGTGCCGGCCGCGGGTCATGGTGACCGTCTGCGCGGTGCCGCTGACGTAGGAGAAGGCGCCGGCGCCCTCGATGGTGCCGATGGATTCGCCGGGGCTGCCGATCAGCAGGTACGGCTGGCCGGTCGAGGTCTTTCCGGCCGCGACGGCGTAACCGACCCAGTCGTCGGCCTCGGCACCGCCGCCGAGCCGCCGGTCGGTGCCCTGGAAGAACTCCTTCACGGGCTTGCCGCCGGCGTTGATCCCGCCCGGGGAACCGTAGATCAGGTGCACGGCCCCGGAGTCGACTGCCGTGCCGATGTCCTCGTACGGCTCGCCGACCACCGGGTCGCTGCAGCCGTCGAGATCGGCGTCGTACACGGCGAGCGCGAAGCCGTACTGGTCGCCCGTCCAGGGCACCCCCGGAATGGCGTCGAGCGCCTGAGTGAGCGTCCCGGTGCCCTTGCCGCCGCCGTAGACGACATGCACGGCACCCGCCCTGGCGACACCGTCGACGGTCGCCTCCGGGTCGGCGATCGCCGTGTCCCGAATGCCGTCACCGTTGAAGTCGGACTCGGTGCCGGAGGGGCAGGCGACCGCCGCAGCAGCGGGCGTTCCCCCGGGGCCGACCCCCCAGACCAGCAATGCACCTGCCAAAACAGCCCGCAGCGCAGCACAAACGACGGCGGCCCGCCCGGAGAGTTCCGGGCGGGCCGCCGTCGTGACGGTGCCGTCGCGTCGGAGGGTCAGTCCTCCGTGGTGACCGAGACGGTCGGCTGCGCCGACTGTCCGGCCGCCGCCGTCTTCTTGGCCGCCGCCTTCTTGGCGGTCGTCTTCTTCGCGGCGGTCTTCTTCGCGGCCGTCTTCTTCGCGGCCGTCTTCTTGGCCGCGGTCTTCTTGGTGGCCGCCTTCTTCGCCGTGGCCTTCTTGGCGGTCTTGCGGGCCGCCTTCTTGGCGGGCGCCGCCGTCTCGGCCTCGGCCTCGGCCTCCGCAGGAGCCTCAGCCGCCACAGCCGCCTGGGCCGCCGGTTCCGCGGTCGGTGCCTCCGCCGCCGGGACGACCACGACCGCGGTCTCCTCCGACGACGTCGGCGCCGTGGCCTTACGGACGGCGCGGCGGCGCGGACGGGCCGGGGCCGCGCTCTCCGCGGGCGCCTCGGGTGCCTCGGGTGCCTCGGCCGGTTCGGTCACGGGCTCGGCCGGGGCCTGCGCCTCGGGCTCCTCGGCGGCGGGCTGCGGCGCGGTTTCCGCGACCGTCACCACGGACTCGGCGGGCGAACCGGTCGGCGCCGACACCTTGCGGGTCGCCCGGCGGCGCGTACGGCCCTTGGGCGCGACCTCCTCCTCGACCGGCGCGGGCGACTCGACGACCGGGTCCTCGGCCGCCACCGGCTCCGTCTCCGCCTCGGTACGGGACTTCGGCGCGCGCTCGTCCTTACGGGACCTCGGCGCCCGCTCCTCGGTCCGCGGGGCACCCGCCGGAGCCGACGCCCGCCGGCTCACCCGGCGCCGGGTACGGCCCCGGGACGCGGCGGCCTCCGCCTCGGCCACGCTGCTGTACAGCTCCTCGTCCGGCGCGACCGAGTCCATCAGCGACTCCGTCACGGCCGACTCCGACAGCGCCGGAACCGCGACCTCGGGCTCCTCGGCGACGGTGACCTCGGCGGCCTCCTCGACCTCGGCCTCGGCCGCCACCGCCTCGTGCGTCTCGGGCTCGGCCTCGGCACCTCCCCGGCCGCGCTTCCTGCGCTTGCCGCCGCCGGCCGCGGCCGGCTGGTCCATGTGGACGATCACGCCACGGCCGTTGCAGTGCACGCAGGTCTCGGAGAACGACTCCAGCAGACCCTGTCCGACCCGCTTGCGGGTCATCTGGACGAGGCCCAGCGAGGTCACCTCGGCGACCTGGTGCTTCGTACGGTCCCGGCCCAGGCACTCCAGCAGGCGCCGCAGCACCAGGTCCCGGTTGGACTCCAGCACCATGTCGATGAAGTCGATCACGATGATGCCACCGAGGTCGCGCAGCCGGAGCTGCCGGACGATCTCCTCGGCCGCCTCCAGGTTGTTCCTGGTGACGGTCTCCTCGAGGTTGCCGCCCTGACCGGTGAACTTGCCGGTGTTGACGTCGATGACGACCATCGCCTCGGTCCGGTCGATCACCAGCGAACCGCCGCTGGGCAGCCACACCTTGCGGTCGAGCGCCTTGGCGAGCTGCTCGTCGATCCGGTACGTGGCGAAGACGTCGACCTCGCTGGTCCACCTCTGCAGGCGCGGCGCGAGGTCCGGCGCGACGTGCGAGACGTATCCGTGGATCGTCTCCCACGCCTCGTCACCGCTGACGATGACCTTGGAGAAGTCCTCGTTGAAGATGTCACGCACGACCCGGACGGTCATGTCCGGCTCGCCGTACAGCAGCGTCGGCGCGTTGCCGTTCTTCGACTTCTTCTGGATGTCCTCCCACTGCTGCTGCAGCCGCTCGACGTCCCGGCGCAGTTCGTCCTCGCTCGCGCCCTCGGCGGCGGTGCGCACGATGACGCCCGCGTCCTCGGGGACGATCTTCTTGAGGATGGTCTTCAGCCGGGCCCTCTCGGTGTCGGGCAGCTTGCGGCTGATGCCGGTCATCGAGCCCTCGGGCACGTACACGAGGTAACGGCCCGGCAGGGAGACCTGGCTGGTCAGGCGGGCGCCCTTGTGGCCGATCGGGTCCTTCGTCACCTGGACGAGGACCGACTGCCCGGACTTGAGGGCGGACTCGATGCGGCGCGGGCCGTTGGCCATGCCCAGCGCCTCGAAGTTGACCTCACCGGCGTAGAGCACCGCGTTGCGGCCCTTGCCGATGTCGATGAAGGCGGCCTCCATCGACGGCAGCACGTTCTGGACCTTGCCCAGGTAGACGTTGCCGACGTACGAGGTCGACTGCTCCTTGTTGACGTAGTGCTCGACGAGCACGCCGTCCTCGAGGACGCCGATCTGCGTGCGCTCGCCGTTCTGCCGGACGACCATCACCCGCTCGACGGCCTCGCGGCGGGCCAGGAACTCGGCCTCGGTGATGATCGGCACGCGGCGGCGGCCCTGCTCGCGGCCCTCCCGGCGACGCTGCTTCTTGGCCTCCAGACGGGTCGAGCCCTTGATGGACTGCACCTCGTCGGACGGCTCGGTGGCCTTGCGCGGCTCGCGCACCTTGACGACCGTGCGCTCCGGGTCGTCGCCGGTGGGCTCGGCGTCCACGAGCGCCTCACCGGCCCGGCGGCGGCGCCGACGGCGGCGCCGGCTGGTGCTGCTGGACGGCGCCGCCTCGTCGGCGTACTCCTGGGCCGCCTCCTCGGCGTCCTCCTCCACCTGCTCGGCGGTGTCCTCGGCGTCCTGCGCGGCCTGCTCGGCGGCGAGTTCCTCGGTCTCCTCGCCTTCCGCGGTCTCGCCCTCGCCGTCGACGGACTCGCCCCGGCGACGGCGGCGGCCACCACGGCGGCGGCGCCGGCGCGAACCGGTCTCCTCCGCCTCCTCGCCCTCGGCGGACTCCTCGGGCTCCTCGGCCTCCTCCACCTCCTCGGTGGCGCTCTCGGCCGTCACGGCGACGGTCTCCTCGTCACCGCCCCGCCGGCGGCGACGGCGGCGCGGACCGGCGGCCTCGTCCTCGGCGGTCTCCTCCTGCTCCGCAGCCTCGGCGGCAGCGGCAGCGGCGGCCCGCTCCGGGGTCTGGAACATCGGCTCGGTGAACACCGGCGCCTGGAAGACGGGGACAGCGGGCCGCCGAGGCCGCTGCACGGCCTCGGGGGTCTCCTCGGCGGCGGGGGCGGCGGGCTGCGCCGTCGGTGCGGGCTGCGCGGGCTCGGAGAAACCGCCGGCGGCCCTGCGGACGACGCGACGGCGACGACGCGGGGCGGCCTCCTCGGCGACCGGCTCGGCTTCGGCGGGGGCGGGGGCCGAGGCGGGGGCGTGGGCGCCTTCCTCGACGGCCTCGGCCTTCTCGCTCACGCCGGCCGTCTCGGCCGCCTCGGCCTGCGGGGTCTCCTCGGACGCCGCGGACACCCGGCGGGTGGTGCGGCGACGGGTACGGCGAGGGGCGGCCTCCTCGGCGGCGGGGGCCTGGGGCTCCTCGGCGGCGGGGGCCTGGGCCTCTTCGGCGGCGGGGACCTGCTCGGCCGCCTCCGTCTCGGATTCGGCGGTCTCGGCGATCGCGGCGGCCTCCTCGGCCTCGGTGGGAGCGGGCGGTCCGGAGGGCGCCGAGACGCGGCGCGTGGCACGGCGACGCGAGCGGGCCGGAGCAGGCGCCTCCGCTGCGACCGGCTCCGCGGGCGTCGGCGCCGCCTCGGTGGCCTCGGTGGCGGCCTCGCCGCCGTCCGCGCCGGCCGGCACGACGACCTCCACGGGCTCGGCCGACGCGGGCGACCCGGCGGGCGCCGACGCACGACGCGTGGCACGACGACGCGGCCGAGCCGGAGCGGACACCGCCGCGGCGACCGGCTCGGCCTCGGCCTCCGGGGCCTCGGTGGCGGCCTCGCCGCCGTCCCCACCAGCGGGGACGACGACCTCCACGGGCTCCGCGGACGCGGGCGACCCGGCGGGCGCCGACACACGGCGCGTGGCACGACGACGCGGCCGAGCCGGAGCGGGCGCCTCCGCGGAGGCTGGCTCCGGTTCCGCGGCAGCGGACACGGCGGCCTCGGCCACCGCCCCGGTCTCCTCGATCTCTTCGGCCCCAGCGGTCTGCGGCCGCGCCTCCGCCGGTATGGCCGACTCGGCCCCGTTCGCGGGGTCGGTCACCGTGACCTCGCCGGTCACGGCGTCCGGGCTCGGCGGGCCCGCCGGGCGCGAGGCGACGCGGCGTTGGCGGCGCGGCGGCAGGGTGTCGCTGGGAGTGTTGTTCTCGGAACCCTTGGTGGGTTCGGTCGGTTCGAGCATGCGGGCGTTTCTCCCGTCAGGCTCCCGGGCGCCGCGCCTGGTCCGGCATCGATCACCGGTGACGTCCGCGGCTCGCGCTGTGCGCGGTGCCGCCGTCCGGGGCGCGGGCGCCGCACGGGAGCTCTCTGTGTCCTGTCTCGCCGGTTCCGTACTCCTTGTCGTGCACGGCCTGGCGAAAGTCTTCTGGTCGGTGCGCTGCCCGACCCAGGTGGCTCCCGAGTACGAGGGCGGCGCTACGACGTCCGTCCCTACGCGGGACCTCCCTTACGCCGACGCCGTCGCGGCGGCAGTGGCGGCGGCCGGATGCGGCTCGGTCGCTGCTGCCTCGCGGTCGGGCGCGAGCGGGTCGGTCACCGTGCCGGTCTCTTCATCGAACAGCCCCTGCGCCAGCCTGGTCACCGCTGCGGGGACCGGCGGCGCCAGGTCGGCCACGGCGCGGAGACCGGACAGGACGTCGTCGGGTCGTACGGCAGGCGTCACGTGCCGAACAACCAGCCGCAGTATCGCACAGGGCTGGCCGCTCGGCCTATCAGCCCGCGAACTGTGGTTTTCCACGCTCTCCAGGCTCGCGACGGCCGGGCGGGCGTCGAAGGTGCGCATGCCGTTCTTGGTCAGGCGCTGGACCTCGACACTCCCGGCCGCGTTGAAGGCCGCCACCGCGCGGTCCGCCTCGGCCGGATCCACACCGTCCAGCCGCAGCTCCCACACGGAGGCCGTCAGCCGGTCGGCGAGCCCCGGCGTGCGGGCCTCGACCGCCTCCAGGACGTCGAGCCCCGCGGGCAACGACTCGTCGAGGAGGACGCGCAGTCGCTCCGGGTCGCGCGCCTCGGTGAGCGCGATCTCCAGGTACTCCGCCTCACTGCCCGTGCCGGTGGGTGCGGCATTGGCGTACGACACCTTCGGATGCGGCGTGAACCCCGCCGAGTACGCCATCGGCACCTCGGCACGGCGCAGCGCACGCTCGAAGGCGCGCTGGAAGTCACGGTGGCTGGTGAACCGGAGGCGGCCGCGCTTGGTGTAGCGCAGTCGGATGCGCTGCACCGCAGGTGCGGGCGGCGGGCCTTCGGGCTGTCGCTTGCCCAGTGTCGTTCAGTCCTTCGTGAGAGCGGTGGTACTCCTACCTAGATTACGTTCCGGGCGGCCCAAACGTTCCCGCCGGGCACCCGCATCTCCGGGTGCCCGGCGGTGCCGGCTCGCGAAACCCCTCCGCGGGAGACCTCGAAGATCACACGTACGAGCCACGGCGTGACGGCTCCTTCGGGCCGCGGACGTCCCGGTCGGGGCGCGCCTCGTCGACCGTGCTGATGTGCCGGATCAGCTCACCTCCGTTGCGTGCGCAGGCCTCCGCCATACGCCGCGCGGTGGCCATGTTCCCGGTGACCGACCCGTCGGCCGCAGGCCAGGGCCGCAGCTTCGACAGGGCGAGGTCGCCGTGTTCGAGACCGCAGCTGACGGCGGTGGAGGGCGCGAGCCCGCGCGGCGCGAAACCGATCAGGTCGTAGGAGTCCCGCACCTCCTGCGGCAGCTTCTGCCCCTTGCCCGACGGGTCGTCGAGGCTGGACCCTCCGGGGCCGCCGGGGATCAGCAGCAGCGCGCCGCGGCGGGCGGCTTCTCGCCGGGGATGCGGGAGACCATGACGTCGATCTTCCGGCCGCCCGGGTCGGCGTAGTCCATCGGCACCTCGACGGACGCACACCGCTGTCGGGGATCGAGCCCGCTGCCCTCGCACCTGGTCCAGTTCAGGGAGGGGCCACGGCGGACGCGGACGCGGATGCGGATGCGGTCGGGGAGACGGTCAGCGGGGCGGCGAGACAGTGGACGGCGGCGGACAGGGCGGTCCGGACCGCTCTTGTGCTGCGGGTCTGCTTCATGCCGATGAGCCTCGTGGATCACGACCGCCCTTCCCATCCGGCCAACGTGCCTGTCCCTGCGGGGGTTTGCCCCCGCAGGCGCCCTCCGGGCGCCCTGCCACCGCACGGAGGACATGTCGCTCGACGGACGGCCCGTGACGCCGGTTTCACCCGATTGCAGCGGATGAGCGTTCTCGCTTTCCTCCGGGGTGTACGCACATAGCGTTCACGCAGCGGTGCTGTGGTCCCGCGGAAGCGCTGATGCCCGACGTGGGCGAAAGCGGCATGTCGCTGTCCGCCCGCTTCCCCAGCACCCTGGGCACCGCCACCACATCCGTGCCCCACCGAACGGGCGACGCCGGCGGAACCGACCTGTACCTCGAGCGGGACAAGGTCCACCCGGTCTTCGCCACCTGCCTGCCGGCGAGCGAGGCGAATCTGCCGGCGGTGGCCCAGCGGCCCGCGGCCAGCACCGCGTTCTCGGAGAAGGCCCAGGTCGCGGTGTGGAAGGACATCCCCTCCTGGGCCCTGGTCGGCCGTCAGGGCATGACCACCAGTCCGGATCGGGAACGCTTCGAGGCCAAGCGCGCCGGTTCCCGCACCGTGGAGATCGGCTCCTGTCACGTGTCCCTGATCGCGCGCTCCGACGCCGTCACCGACCTGATCCTCCAGGCCACCACCACCGGGGCTACGCGCCCGACGCTCGCGCGACGCGCCGGCCCTGCCGGGCGGTGAGCCGGCGGATTCACCCGAAGGGGACATGGCCCGGCGGGTCCGGTTCGGCTACCCGGTCGTGCGACTGCCTCGCGCACCGGTTCGGGAACGCAGGCAACCATCCGGACAGGCGGCCGGGCCGGCCATTGGATATGACCGGATATGACGGATCAGACGGTGGACGGGATGGGAGCTGAGGAGGGTAGCGAGTCACTGTCGAATGCGGAGCCGGCCGGTCGGGCCGCCGCGGCGCGGCCTTGCAGCTGCCCTCGGCGCCGTGTCAACCGTCACCCTGCTCGATGTGCAGATGGATCGGACCCCGAAGAACGGGGCTGCGCCGGTACGGCGGCGGGTCGGCGACCAGCCTGGGGCGGTCGAGCCGGCGTACCAGCTCGGTCAGCGCGATCTGGGTCTCCCGCCGGGCCAGCGGGCCGCCGAAGCACAGGTGGATGCCGCTGCCGAACCCCAGGTGCTGGTTGTCACGCCGATCCGGGTCGAAGCGGTCGGGATCGTGGAAGCGCTTCGGATCGCGGCTGCCCGAGGCCAGCATGAGCATGATCCGTGAACCCTTGGGGATGACGGTGTCGGCAACGGTGATGTCGCTGTACGCCGCCCGCCAGGGAATGATGTGCACGGGGGGCTCGTAGCGCAGCAGTTCCTCGACCAGCGGCACGACGAGGCCCGGTTCGTGGCGCAGTCGCTGCAGCACCTGCGGGTGGCGCAGCAGCGTCAGCATCCCGTTGGTGATGAGGTTGACGACGGTCTCATGACCGGCGATGAGGAGCAGTCTGGCGGTGGCGACGATTTCGGCGTCGGTCATCCGGCCGTCGGGCCCGTCGTCGTTTGCCAGCCGTGACAGCAGGTCGTCTCCTGGCCGGCCGTGGCGCTGATCCACCAGCTCGCCGAGGCGCTGGCGCAAGTCCTTGCGGGCCTGTACGCCCTTGTCCAGTTTCTCCTTCGGGTCGGTCTCGGGGTTGTAGTCGATCGAGTTCATGATGTCGTTCACCCAGAGGTGGAACAGCGGCTCGTCCTCGCGGGGCACGCCGAGCAAGTGGCAGGTCACGGTCACGGGGAACGGGAAGGCGAAATCGTCGACGACGTCGATCTGCTCCTTGCCCGCCAAATCGTCGATCAGGCTGCCGACGGTGGCGGCCAGGAAGCCTTCAAGTCCGGTCACCAGTCCAGGGGTGTGCGGAGGGCCGAAGTGACGCATCACCATACGCCGCAGGCGATCGTGCTCGGGCGAGTCCATGTGGATGAACGACGACGTGGCCCCTTCCTCGGCTGGGGGCATCGGACGCGACAGATTGCGCAGGTCGGAACTCAGATGCGGGTCATTCAGCATGTCCGTGATCTCGCGATAGGTGCTGATGACGTAGCTGTCGTCCTCCTGCCGGGCCACCGGCGTCCTGCGCAACTCGGCATACAGCGGGTAGGGGTCGGCCCGGGTGGAGTAGTCGAAGATCCGTTGCAGCGTGCCGGGCGTCCCGGTCGTGGTCGTGGTCGTCTGACCTTCCTCCTGTCGATGCCGGTGCACGGCCGTGGCCCGACGCTCACCCGGGTCATGGCCTGTGACGACCACCGTGGCGCCCTGCGCGAGCAGGGCGGGGCCGGGGAAGTCGACGGGCACCGGTTTCGTGTCGGCCGGCTGGTCCGGCGTGGGGCAGGGGGGCGGGAAAGGTGCGGCCGTCTCGATCAACCGTCGGTAGTGGTCCAGCCACTTGCCGTTGTTGAAGCTCACGGCAGCCGTGACGCGGCCCCGATAGCCGTATGCGGTGACGAAACGGTGGTCGTCCAGCGATCCCTGGGTGACGACCACCTCGTCGGCGAAGGTCGGCACGCCGACGGACTTGATGTTGACGCCGAACTGGATCGACCAGAACAGCGGGATGGACAGGTGGTGCCGGCGGTCCGCCTGGGCGCTGACCATGTTGTGTGCCGCGACCTCGGCCTGTTCCACGGCGTTGGCCCAATGCTCCTGTGCGATGAGCCGGGACTCGTAGATGGGGTTCGGGCAACGTGCCACGTCTCCCGCGGCGAAGACGTCTTCGGTGACGCGGCCGTTGATGTCGAGGGCGCGGCAGCCCGTGTCGCAGGTGATTCCCCACACGCCCGCCGCCAGTCCCGACTCCCGTAGCCACTCGGTGTTGCGGATGCTCCCGAGTGCCACCACCGCCACATCGGCATCGACCGTACTGCCGTCGTCGAAGTGAGCACGGCGAAACCGTCCCTGCGCGTCGCCCTCCAGCCGGGCGACCTTGACACCGCACCGCAGGTCGACACCATGAGCGCGCTGCATGCCCGCCGCAACCTCACCGATCATGGCGCCGAGCGCCCCGACCAGCGGGGCCGCCCCGAGTTCGGCCACGGTCACCGGGATGTCCCGCTCGCGGCAGACGGAGGCGATCTCGGAGCCGGTGAATCCCGCACCGATCACCAGAACGCGGGAAGGCCCGGCGGCGAGGGCCCGCTGCAGGCTCTCGGCATGCTCGCGAGTACGTACGACGAACACTCCGTCCAGGGCCGCCTCGGACTCGACGAACCACGGCCGGGCCCGTACCCCGGTAGAGATCAGCACCCGGTCGAAGGGAACTTCGCGTCCGTCGGCGAGACGCACGTGTTTCGTCGCGAGGTCCAGCCCGCTGGCGGGCACGCCCAGCAGCCACTCCGCATCGATGCCACGACGGCGGGGCAAAGCGGTGCCCCTGGCCGGCACCCACCCGGTCAGTACTTGTTTGGACAGGGGAGGCCGGTCGTAGGGCTCGCCCAACTCGTCACCGATCATGGTCAACGATCCGGTGAAACCCTCGTCCCGTAGAGCCTCCGCGGCCCGCAGCCCCGCCAGGGAAGCCCCGACGACCACGACGCGGCCATCGCGTTTGAACGCACGCAGGTTGTCGGCACTGGTCATGACGGCGACGCCTCCGCCGGTGCGTGCCGTGCCTCCAGCCGGTCGACCAGGATCGCCTGGACCGGGCAGGCCGCCGCGGCGCGTAGCACCTGGTCGCGCCAGACGTCATCGGGGTTGGCGTCGTACATGAGCGCTTCCTCACCGTGCATCCGGAACGCCTCCGGAGCCAGGAACGCGCACTGCGCGTACCCCTTGCATCGGGAAAGATCAACGACAACTTTCACCCCGACCTCCACAGGGAGTGGGAGTTGCAGACCCTCAAGCCGGCGCCACTGCGGCGCGCAACGACGGAGGATCCGGCCGCTGCCCGTCACTGCGAAGCGCGAGGAGGGGGCCGCGCTCGTCGGGCCCCCATGGAAGGAATTGATCACCGCGGCTCAGGTGATCGGCACCTGACCGGGCACGTATCCCTGGTGTGGCTGCGTCTTGGTTACGCAAGCGGCGCTCTTTCGGATTGCCGTTTCGACGGAAACCATGTGGCATGGCACGCCGGAAAACCGTCACAAAACCACCGTAACAGCAGCACCCATACCGGCGAGTCCGATGGCCCGGGAGACGAACGCCTGACAGCCGACATTGACATCAACGAGGCTGGACAGCAGCGTACCTCGGTGGAGAACCGGCGTACGCGGCACGGCAGCGAGACGCCGAGTCTGTAGAGGTCGGATCGAACTCCTGGAGCGGTGACCGGCGGCAGCCCAAACGGAGCACGGCGGGCAACGCCTGCCTCGGCGTGCCTGTCGGCCTCGCGCGCACAGCAGCGTGATCAAATGGGGCATGGCATCGTCCTGGACCGGTAATCGGGTACGCCTGCGCGCTGTCGAGCCCGACGACTGGGCGGCGTTCGCGCGTTTCGCCGACGATGACGGGCCGCGAGGGGGCCGGCTGGATCTGCCGAGGTCTGCCGAGAGCTACCGTGCCTGGGCGAAGGAGCAGGCCGTTGCCGAGTGCGATGACGACCGCTTCCGGTTGGCGGTCGAAGCGACGGCCACGGGAGAGCTGGTCGGCACGGTCGGCTCACATCGCACCGGTCCTCGCTCAGGCTGGTTCGAATTCGATATCACCATCAGCGCCGGCCACCGTCGCAAGGGCTACGCGACGGAAGCCGTGGCGCTGCTGCTGCGCTTCATGTTCGCCGAGCGGCGCTATCACAAGTGCCTGGCAGCGGTTTTGGCCCACAACGAGGCATCACTGGCACTTTTTCGTGGGCTCGGCTTCACCGAGGAGGGGCGCTTGCGGGAACACGTCTTCTTCGCCGGCCGGCACCACGACCTCGTCATGATGGGCATTCTCGCCAACGAGTTCGACCGGCGACACACGATGAGCGAACCATGAGCCGGTGATCCGAGCGCGTGTGGAACGGCAGGCGGGCTTTATCGACGTTCGTTGTTCGCGGGTGGAGGCGGCCTGCCACCGAAAGCAGGGCTGCCGTCAGCCGCGCAAGGTGGCACGCAGGTGCAGGCCGGCGGTTGCGAGACCTTCGAAGGTGGTGACCCGGTAGCCGGGTTCCGGGCCGGGCGGCTCGCTCAAGTGGTAGCGGCGGGCTGTCTGCGCGGTCATGAGCGTCAGCATCGCCATGGCCAGGGCGGCTCCCTCGCAGCCGTGCGGCCCGGTACCGAAGCCGAGGAAGACCCCGGGTTTCCCCGACGAGCCCGAATCGTCGAGCCAGCGTTCGGGCCGGAACCGGTCCGGTTCGGGGTGTTCCCGTGCGTCGCGGTGGGCGGTGTAGGGACAGACGAGAACGGTGGATCCGGCGTCGATGGTGTAGTCGGCGAGCTGAGTCTGCTGCGGGGCGCGCCGGGTGAGCAGCCAGCTCGGGGGGTGCAGTCGGAGCACTTCGCGTACCAGCGCCTGGGTGTACTGCAGGTTGTCGAGGTGAGTGCTGGTCGTCGAGGCCGGGTCGGCGGGCAGCAGAGCTGCCTCGGCCGCGACGCGGTCCGCGGCCTGGGCGTATCGGGCCAGGTGGAGCAGGATCCATCCGGCTGCCCGGGAGGGTGTCTCGAAGGTGGCGACGGTGATTCCGGGGAGGGTGTCGAGGATGACTTCTTCCGACAGCGGGCCGTGGCGGGAGGAGGGCCGGAGCATCTGTCCCAGCACGTCGTCACCGAGCCGGCCCGATGAACGGCGTCGGCGGACGATGGACCGCAAAGCGTTGGTGAAGGCGACCTGTCGCCGGGTGCGGAACCGCCGTGCCGGCGTGGGGACCCAGCGCGGCCACACCCAGTGCGAGGGGCGTACGAGCACCTCCCGGGCCACGAAGAGCTGCCAGGCGAAGGGCAGCAGCGTGGGCGCGTCTTCGGAGAAGAGGTAGCGCACGCCGATCTCCGCCAGGACGGGCCGGACCAGGGGCAGAATCTCGACGTCCCGGCCCGTGGGCCACTGGTCGGCAAGTCGAGCGGTCCCGGACGCGATCTCACCGATCCGGGCTGCAACCGCCTGCGGGCGCAGTCCGCGCATGCGGGCGGCGCGAGCGTGCACCCGTTCCTCGGGCGTGGGCGCTCCGCCGGTCCGCTTCAACGGCGGAAAGAGGGGCGAGGACGGCTTGGGGAAGTCCTGCGCGCGGCGCAGGACCGCTTCACACACCCCGGCCGTAGCGGCTACGTAGACACCGGACTCCAGCTGCCACACGTCCCCGCACTCGTCAGCGCCACGGCGCGCCAGTGCCAGCCGGTCGCGGCTCCAGGCCGCGAAACTGCCTCCGGGCAACCGCGGCGGCTCATGCACTCGGCCCATGGGATCGCCCCTGACTTCTCGTACCAGTCAGGCCGATATCGTCGGCAGTGCGGCCAGGAGCCGGCGGGAGCCCGGGGGCGCCCGCCGAACGTGTGGTCACACCCTGTCGTCGCCGGTGTGCGTGCCCCAGTCGTGGGCCCCGTACGCACCGTAGTTGCGGGTGAAGGACAACTTGGCGAGCAGCTTGGCGATCATGAGGCACTCCTCTCGCTTGCCTTGAGCACCAATGTGCCGTAGTTCCAATTCTCGCACATAGCACATGGATAGAAGGCGCGCGCTTGCGGGCCGGGCAGCCGGCCGTACATTGATCAGCCGCCCCCACCGTCGGCCTCGTCGCCCCGAGGAGCGTCGGCCCGAGTGGACGCGGAGCGCGGCGGACCGGTGACCAGAAAGCCGACGAGCGCGGCCACGGCGCCGACGGCCTCGGCGATCGCGCTGGCGATCCGCTTCGGCCCCCAGAACGGCTCGTACATGTTCGGCAGCGGGCCGAGAGCGCCCACGTTCACGTACCCATAGAGCAGCACTGCGCCCAGCGCGGAGACGGACACCAGGAACGCGAACACCCACACCGGCCGCCGGCGACCGAGCAGCAGGACCAACAGCGCGGCCAGGGACGCCACGGCGGCTTCGAGGCGGAACAACGTTCCCTGGCTGATCTGCCGCCCGACCCGGTCATACGGAGAGGCGAGGCTGGCGTGCACGTAAGCGTCCACGGCCAGTGCGGCCGCGGTCAGCACTTGGAGCAGCACGCGTACGACCGTGTGCCTGCTGATGGCGGTGCGGTGCGGGCGGCCGCCGGGACCGGGAGCCATCGCTACTGCCCGGTCGCGGTCGCGGCGGCGCCGCCGGGGGCCGGTGACGCCGGGCCGTTCCCGCCGACCTGGAGGTGGGTGTCCATGCTGAGTTCCCGGTGTTCAGCGAGGGAACACCACAGTTCGTAGCTACCGGCCTGGAGGGGGACGGTGAGCCTCGCCTGGCAGAACTCCGCTCCGTAGCGGGCGGGGCGCGGAGATCCGAAGCTGTGCACGGCCATGTTCGGCGGGCCTCCCTTCCGCGACAAGACTGGCCCACGTTCCCGGCCGCGCCAACGCCGACACTCTCCGCGGGCGGGCCATCACCCGATCGGGCCGCCGCGGCCACCATCAGCAGTGAAAGGGCCGCAGCCCGGACCGCGGCCCGTGACCGGCTGCCGCGCGCAGGCGAGAGTCGAATCCGAAGCGGCACAGTGATGTGAAGCCGTTGTCGTACCGGGTTGGGCGCCCGTTCGAGTGCGGTGACTCGGTCGCGTGATCTTCGGCTGCCGCGTGCATGAAGGGAGGACCTCCTGTCCAGCTCGTGGTTGTCGAAGTCCCAACGACCTGGTCAGGAGGCGCTGTGTCGCAGTCTCGCGGTTTCGTGCCCGTGGAGTTCCAACCTGATGGCCCGGTCGTGTGATCACCTCGCTCACCGGTCTCACCGGTTCGGGAACGCGGGCGACCATCCGCACCGCGAACCGCGGTGTCCAAGGGACACCGCGAACCGCGGTGTCCCTTGGACATGAGCGACGCCGAGTGAGCGGTCGTGCGGGAGGCGATGCCGGTTCCGGCGTGGATGAACGCAAGGGCGGTCAGCCGGAGGGCTACTGCCACCGGCAGATGTTGGATGCTGTGCGCTACCTGGTCGCGGGCGGCATCACGTGGCGGGCGATGCCGGGCGACTTCCGAAAGCCTCCTCCTCGCTCACCCCCGCCAGCGCCTCCGACACCCGATCGGGTGCCTCGCCCACCTCAGTGCGCGTGACCACTCGAAGCCGGCGCCTGACCTGCGTTCTTGACCGTCAGGGGCAGCAACTTCCTGCCGGTCGGACCCACCTGGAGGTGCGTGTCCATCTGCGGGCTGAACCACACCGAAGACTGGGCCGATTCAGCGCCGTGGACAGTTCTGCGCGGTTTACCGCACACGAAGAAGCCACCGATCGGCGCAGGACCTCTGGTCTCAGACTCAGATAATGGTCATCCCGCAGCGTGACGTCCAAGGGGCATCACGCAACGAGCCAGGGTCACCTACCCGTAGTGAGGAGGCGCTCCCTGACCGTTTCTCTGCCAGATCGCGGAATTCGTATCCGTGAACTTCCGGCCCCCTGGGCGAGGATTCGCGCCCCGACCAGTGCTTACCGAGGACTTGCTTCCTGGCGGGCCGCTGCGACCTCCGGGCCGACAGTCTCAAGGCTCGGCGTGACGGCCTTGTGCTCCTGGATGTGGGCGTAGGCCATCAGGCCGAACAGGAGCGCGAGCAGCACGGCCGAGGAACCCGCGGTGCCGAGGTTCAGTCCGCCCTTGGCGACCGGCTTGGTGAGGAAGTCGCCGGCGGTGGCGCCGAGGGGGCGGGTGAGGACGAAGGCGATCCAGAACAGGAGGACGTTCGGGACGGCAGGCACCTTCATCAAAACGACCAGCACGACCAGCACGCTGGACACCAGCGCCGCACCGCCCAGGTAGCCGAGTCCGGAGCTGTCGGACAGGAAGTCGCCCATCGAGGTACCGAGGGTGTTGGAGACGAGGATCGCCGCCCAGAACAGGGCCTCGCCCTTGAAGGTGACGATGTCCCGGATCTGGAACGTCATCCCGCTGATCCTCCAGACGAGGAAGATCGCCAGGAGGACCGAGATCAGGATTGCGGCTCCCTCCGGGTAGCCGAGGCCGAGGCCCTGCGGGCCCCAGCCCAGTGAAGTGGCGCCGCCCGAGAGGTACTTGTCGCTGGCGTCGCGGTTCATGAAGTCGGACATCGTGGTGCCGGCCATGCTGGTCGACAGGATCACGGTCCAGTAGAAAAACGGGTTGTAGCGCGCGGACCGCAGCTGCACGACCAGTGTCACCACGAAAATCAGGAACAGGGCGATCGTGGTGAGGAAATAGCCGAGCTTGAGCGTCTGGGAGAACAGGTCGCCCGCCGTCTCACCCAGGGTCGTCGCAGCGATCTTCATGATCCAGAACGCCAGCGTGACCTCAGGCAGCTTCTTCATCACAGACTTCGTCGACGTCAAGAAGGGTGCTCCTGTACTTGTGGGGGGTGGATCTCCGTTCGACCCTGACAAGGTCGATCTGAACGGGCGTGCGCACCATGGATCTTGCGTCAGTGCGCCCACCGTGCTTTACCTGCCAACCTCACCCGCGCCGGAGGCGGAGGAGGCCAAGGATCGTCGTGGCACCGGAACGCTTCCGGTGCCACGATTTACGGCGGCTGGGCACGCCGTGTTCACGGCGAGCGGGCTACGCCGAAGGCACCGGAGAGATCTCGGACAGGCTCGGCGCCGCCCTCATGTGACAGCTTCAGCCCCACTCGGCTCAGCGATCGGCCCGACCGCTCCCCTTCGGCCTGTGGCGGCTAGGTTTGCCCGCGTAGTCCGCCGACAAGGGTGCCGTTGATGGGTCGACGGGCTGGCGATCGTGGCTGTCGGTTGGGGAGAGGGTATCCACCGTGCGGGTCTGTCGGCGGTCGGTGAGCATCTGCCGGCCCACCAGAATGGCCAAGACAGCGAGCAGCGCGGATGAGGTGATCGTGGTTCCTACTCCAAGTCCGCCCTGTGTGACGGGCTTTTCCACCGCGTTCTCCACCACCGCTCCGAGCGGGCGCGTCAACACGTAGGCCGCCCAAAACAGCACCGTGCCCGAGATCGGGGTCAGATAATGCGTGGCAAGGATCACGAGCATGGCCCCGCACAGCAACAGAGAGCTGTCTCGGAAGCCGAGGCCCAGACCGCCGGAAAGGAAGTCACCGCTGGAGGTGCCCAGCGTGTTGGACACCAATGTCGCGGTCCAGTACAAGACCTCGCCCTCCGTGGTGGCGATCCGCTCGACATCCATGGTTTGTCCGGTCATCCGCCACCCGATCAGCACGATTGCCAGCAGGCTGGTCAGCAGAATCGAGCCACCGGCGTAGCCGAGCCCGGCCGTGCGGTTGATGTAGTCGGACATCGAGGTGCCCACGATGCTGGTGGTCAGAATGACCGACCAGAACACCACCGGGCGGAAGCGGTCGGCCTTGAGCTGCATCGCGAGGGTGACCACGAAGGCCAGTAGGAAGATCATCGCGCCGACGGCGTAGCCGAGGTTCAATGGCGCCATCGTGACGAAGTTCGATGCCGACTCGCCCAGTGTGGTTGCGACGATCTTGGTCGCCCAGAACATCGCGCCGACCATCGGCAACTTGCTCACGGCAACCTTGCTCATTGAAGGTCCCATCCTCACCCCTCACGAAGCACCGGCCTGCCGAATCCCTCGTGGCGGACCGCAGACCTGGCCCGCGAGTCCATAGGTCCCCAACGCGGGCGCACGATCCCGCTTCATCCTGCTGATCCACCCGACAGGGCGATGGTCGAGGGGCGCCCGACAGATAGAGCACCTGCCGGCTTGGCACGGGTGCTGCGAAAACCACCGAGCCCTCTCCTGATCAGGGAGAGGGCTCAGGACGGCAGGCAACTGCGCAAGGAGCCGTAGGGAACTCAGAGCCACTCCACCTTTGAGTGGATGTCCGAAGGGCCCCCAGGAGGCGGCAGTGGCGTTCTCGGCGTATCCCGCACAGGCCTCTGCCGCCTAGCCTGACCACCGGGCGCGTTCAGTACGGCAGCTCTGTCTTCCTCGCTGATATCCGCCAAGGCCTCGGCCGATGCGCCGTAATGCGGCACTCACGTCAGTGGGCGTGTTCGCTGGTCGCAGACTTCTTGACCGTCAGCGGCAGCAACTTCTTGCCGGTCGGGCCGATTTGTATGGCCGTGTCCATCTGCGGACACACCCCGCAGTCGAAGCACGGCGTCCAGCGGCAGTCCTCGACCTCCGTCTCGTCGAGGGCGTCCTGCCAGTCCTCCCAGAGCCAGTCCTTGTCGAGGCCCGAGTCGAGGTGGTCCCAGGGGAGGACCTCCTCGTAGGTGCGCTCGCGGGTGGTGTACCAGTCGACGTCCACGCCGAAGGGGGCCAGCGCCTTCTCCGCGCACGCCATCCAGCGGTCGTAGGAGAAGTGCTCGCGCCAGCCGTCGAAGCGGCCGCCGTCGTCGTAGACCGCGCGGATGACGGCGCCGATGCGGCGGTCGCCGCGCGACAGGAGGCCCTCCACGATGCCCGGCTTGCCGTCGTGGTAGCGGAAGCCGATCGAGCGACCGTACTTCTTGTCGCCGCGGATCTTGTCCCTCAGCTTCTCCAGGCGCGCGTCCGTCTCCTCGGCGGAGAGCTGGGGCGCCCACTGGAAGGGCGTGTGGGGCTTGGGGACGAAGCCGCCGATCGAGACCGTGCAGCGGATGTCGTTGGAGCCCGAGACCTCGCGGCCCTTCTGGATCACGCGCGTCGCCATGTCGGCGATCTGGAGGACGTCCTCGTCGGTCTCCGTGGGCAGACCGCACATGAAGTACAGCTTGACCTGGCGCCAGCCGTTGCCGTAGGCGGTGGCGACCGTGCGGATGAGGTCTTCCTCCGAGACCATCTTGTTGATGACCTTGCGGATGCGTTCCGAGCCGCCCTCCGGGGCGAAGGTCAGGCCCGAGCGGCGGCCGTTGCGGGTCAGCTCGTTCGCCAGGTCGATGTTGAAGGCGTCCACGCGGGTGGAGGGGAGCGAGAGGCCGATCTTGTCGTCCTCGTAGCGGTCCGCCAGGCCCTTGGCGATGTCGCCGATCTCCGAGTGGTCCGCGGAGGACAGGGAGAGGAGGCCCACCTCTTCGAAGCCCGTCGCCTTCAGGCCCTTGTCGACCATCTCGCCGATGCCCGTGATGGAGCGTTCGCGCACGGGGCGCGTGATCATACCGGCCTGGCAGAAGCGGCAGCCTCGGGTGCAGCCGCGGAAGATCTCGACCGACATGCGCTCGTGGACCGTCTCCGCGAGCGGGACGAGCGGCTGCTTGGGGTAGGGCCATTCGTCCAGGTCCATGACCGTGTGCTTCGACACGCGCCACGGGACGCCCGAGCGGTTGGGGACCACGCGGGCGATGCGGCCGTCGGGGAGGTACTCGACGTCGTAGAAGGCCGGGACGTACACCCCGCCGGTCTTGGCCAGGCGGAAGAGGAGTTCCTCGCGGCCGCCGGGGCGGCCCTCGGCCTTCCAGGCGCGGATGATCTTGCTGATCTCCAGGACCGCCTGCTCGCCGTCGCCGATCACCGCGCAGTCGATGAAGTCCGCGATCGGCTCGGGGTTGAAGGCCGCGTGACCGCCCGCCATGACGATCGGGTCGTCGTCGGTCCGGTCCTTGGACTCCAGCGGGATGCCGGCGAGGTCGAGCGCGGTCAGCATGTTCGTGTAGCCCAGCTCCGTGGAGAAGCTGATGCCGAGCACGTCGAAGGCCTTCACCGGGCGGTGGCTGTCGACGGTGAACTGCGGGACGTTGTGTTCCCGCATCAGCGCCTCCAGGTCCGGCCACACGCTGTACGTGCGCTCGGCGAGGACGCCCTGTTGCTCGTTCAGGACCTCGTAAAGGATCATGACGCCCTGGTTGGGCAGGCCGACCTCGTACGCGTCGGGGTACATGAGTGCCCAGCGGACGTCGCACTCGTCCCACGGCTTGACGGTGGAGTTCAGCTCGCCGCCCACGTACTGGATCGGCTTCTGCACGTGCGGGAGCAGAGCTTCGAGCTGCGGGAACACCGATACAGCGGTTTCGGCAGACATCTCGCGACTTTCGTGAGCTGGACGGAACTGTCAGGGGTGACCATCCAGCCTAACGCGGTCGGGACCCCTCTCCGGACGCCCGGACGACGAGGGCCGCAGGCGCCCGGACGACGGGGGCCGCAGGGATCCGCCCACCCGTCCCGTCCCCGTCCGGAGTCCGGGGCGTTCCCCGCTCCGCTCAGACGTCCGCTTGCGCCTCCACCGCCCGCCACAGCTCCGGCAGTGCCGCCTCCGCCGCTGCCGCCCGTTGTTCCTCCCTGCCGTACAGGACGCCGTACGTGAACGCGTTCTCCCCCGCCGTGTGGGCCTGTGCCGACAGCTCCCGCAGGGCGATCCGGGCCATCACGCTGTCCTGGTGGTCGCCGAGCAGGGTCTGCAGGGACTTCATCGCCGTGGCCAGGGCTTGGGCGGGTTCGCCCAGGGCCGGTGCGGCGGCCTCGGCGGCGTACCGGGTGCGCTTGGCCTTCTTGCGGGCCTCATGGATGGCGAGGTCGCGGTCGTCGCCCGGGGGCAGGTCCAGGGCGCGGCGGACCAGTACGGCGACCTGTCGGACGTCCTTGCGCACGGCCTTGGCGATCGCCTTGGACGGGTCCCCGGCGGCCGCCTTCAGCAGGGGCGGGTCGGTGATCAGGGCGTCCAGCGCGTCCAGCAGCCGCAGGTACCGCTTGCCGTCCAGGACCGCGATGAGCCGGCGCCGGGAGCCGCCGCGCCGCGCACCGGACCAGGTACGCAGCCGGCCGCGGACCGGGCCGACGACCAGGTGGCGGGGCAGTGCGGCGACGGCGGCCGTCAGGCGTTCGGTCAGCACCTCCTGGTCGCGGTCCACGCCGAGCTCGCCGGCCAGCCACTTCAGCTCGTCGGCGATGGGGGCGGTGACGGCGGGGTCGAGGACCTTGGCGTAGGAGCGGAGTGTGCTGCGCAGCCGGCGGGTGGCCACGCGCAGGGCGTGCACGGAGTCGAAGACGTCCTGGCGTACCGCGGGGTCGAGGGCGACGATCGCGTCCCGTTGGGCACGGACGTAGGCGAGGACGTGGTCGCCCGCGGTGACCGGTGGCGGCTGCTCGTCGGTCGCGGAGCGCCCGCCGGTCTCCTGCAGTGCCCTGGCGAGCTTGGAGGGGGACGGTGAGCGGTGCACTCCGGCCTTGCGGAGCCTCTTCTCGACCTTGTCGAGGAAGCGGGGGTTGCCGTCGTCCGCCAGTTCGACCTCGATCTCGGTCCAGGCGGCGGTGCCGGTGCCGCCGCCGATCCGCTCGGCGCGGACGTGGTCGAGGCTGACCTCGGCGAGCAGGGCACCGTCGGCGTCGACGAGGTGGCGGACCCGGCGGGCGGAGCGCAGGCGGACGAGAGGGACGAGGGGGGTGTCGCGGACGCGGGAGCGGACGAGGGCGGAGAGGGTCCGGGGGACGGTGTCGGAGAGCGGGGCGCGGATCTCGTCGCGGACGCCGTCGGCGACCGGCAGCTTGAGGTGCCAGCCTGCGTCGTCGCCTCCGGTGCGGCGGCGCAGGGTCAGACGGGCGCGGGCCAGGCGTTCGTCGGGCGTGTCGTAGTAGGTGGCGTCGAGTTCGGCGACGCCCTTGTCGATGACGGCCGAGACGCCCGCGACGCCGGTCAGGTCGGGCAGTTCGTCCCCGGCTGCGGCCTCGTACTTGCGCTCGATCTCGCGCTTGGTGTCCGTGTCCGCCATGGCCCGAATCTAGTAGGAATCGGTGCGGGACGGCAGGGGGCGACTGAGCCTGTCCGGCCTTTCTGGGCGAAGCCGTTCAGGCCGATCGGGGGTCTGGGGGGGCGGAGCCCCCAGACGCGGGCACCCCGACCGGCCCCGGCACCGCGCGACCGGCCCAACCGGCGGGGCCTACGCCGACATCGGCCGCTGCACCCGGATCGACTGCAGCAGTCCCACCGCTATCCAGACGGCGAACATCGACGAGCCGCCGTACGACACGAACGGCAGCGGAAGTCCCGCGACCGGCATGATGCCGAGGGTCATGCCGACGTTCTCGAAGGACTGGAAGGCGAACCAGGCGATGATGCCGGCGGCGACGATCGTGCCGTACAGCTCGGTCGTCTCGCGGGCGATCCGGCAGGCCCGCCACAGGACGACGCCGAGCAGGACGAGGATCAGGCCGGCGCCGAGGAAGCCCAGCTCCTCCCCCGCGACCGTGAAGACGAAGTCGGTCTGCTGTTCGGGCACGAACTGGCCGGTGGTCTGGGAGCCGTGGAACAGTCCCGCGCCGGTCAGTCCGCCGGAGCCGATCGCGATGCGCGCCTGGTTGGTGTTGTAGCCGACGCCCGAGGGGTCGAGGTCGGGGTTGGCGAAGGCGGCGAAGCGGTTGATCTGGTACTGGTCCAGGACGTGCAGCTGCCAGACGGCGATCGCGCCGACGGCGCCGGCGGTGAGCAGGCCGAAGATCCAGCGGTTGGAGGCGCCGGAGGCGAGCAGTACGCCCAGCACGATGACCGCCATGACCATCGTCGAGCCGAGGTCCGGCATCAGCATGACGATCATCATCGGGACCGCGGCCAGGCCCAGGGACTGCGCGACTGTCCGGTGGTCGGGGTACGGCTTGTCGCCCGCGTCGACCCGGGCCGCGAGCAGCATCGCCATGCCCAGGATGATCGTGATCTTCACGAACTCGGAGGGCTGGAGGGAGAAGCCGCCGCCGAAGACGATCCAGTTGCGGTTGCCGTTGATGGTGGCGCCGAGCGGGGTGAGCACCAGCAGCACCATGAACAGCGAGATGCCGTACAGGATCGGCACGGCGGTGCGCAGGGTCCGGTGGCCGAGCCAGATCGTGCCGATCATCAGGGCGATCCCGATGCCGGTGTTCATCAGGTGCCGGATCAGGAAGTAGTACGGGTCGCCCTGGTTGATCTCGGTGCGGTTGCGGGTGGCCGAGTAGACGAGGGCCGTGCCGATCAGGGACAGGGTCAGGGCCGACAGCAGTATCGGCCAGTCGAGGCGGCGGGCCAGGCCGTCGCGGGCGAAGATCCGCGTCCAGCCGGCCCGCTCGGGCCCGTATCCGGAGACGGAGAAGTTGTTCGCTCCGGTCACGTGAGGATCCTCCGCCTCTTCTTGGGGCGGCCCGTGCGCCGTCGGGTGTTCCGGTTGCTCGCGGTCGGCGACGGCGCGGTGGCCGGCGGGTTGTCGGTGGGCGCTGTCTGCCCGGGCGAGGGGCTGGCCTGGTTGGCGTTGGGGTCGTACTTCTCGATCTTCGGGGCGACGATCGAGCCGTCGGGCTGGATCTTGGGCAGGCCCTGCTGCGGGGTGTACAGCAGCGCCTTCTTCTTGTCGATCGAGCCGTCGGACTGGACGCCGTACAGGGCGTTGTAGATGTTGTGGACGGCCTCACCGGAGGCGCCGGAACCGGTACCGGCCTGGGAGATCGTCATCACGACCGCGTAGTCCTTGGAGAACGTGGACAGCCATGAGGTGGTCTGCTTGCCGTAGACCTCGGCGGTACCCGTCTTGGCGTGCAGCGGGATCTTGTCCTGCGGCCAGCCGCCGAACTTCCAGGCGGCGGTACCGCGGGTGACGACGCCCGCGAGGGCCTCCTCCATGACGTCCCGCGTCTTGGCGTCGATCGGCAGCCGGCCGTGCGACTTGGGCTTGATCTCGGTGACCCTCTTGCCGTCGGGGCTGACGATCGCCTTGCCGATGGTCGGGTCCCACAGGGTGCCGCCGTTGGAGATCGCCGAGTACATGACGGCCTCCTGGATCGGGGTCAGGAGGGTGTCGCCCTGGCCGATCGAGTAGTTGATCTCGTCACCCTCGCGCATCTTGTTGCCCTCGAGGCAGTTCTCGTACGCGATCTTCTCGACGTAACTGCCGTCCTTCTTGCCGGTCCTGCACCAGGCGTCCTTGTTGGCCTCCCAGTACTTCTGCTTCCACTCGCGGTCGGGGACGCGGCCGGAGACCTCGTTGGGCAGGTCGATGCCGGTGGGCTTGCCGAGGCCGAACTGGTGGGCGGTCTTGAAGAACCAGTCCTTGGGCTGGCCCTTCTTGGGGTTGATGCCGCCGTCCTTCTTCCACTCGTTGTCGGCGAGGCCGTAGAAGACGGTGTCGCAGGAGACCTCCAGGGCCCGGCCGAGCGAGATCGGGCCGAAGTTCTCCCCCTCGAAGTTCTTGAAGACCTGGCCGCCCACCGAGTAGGAGCTGGTGCACGGGTAGTTGCCGTCGAAGGCGTAGCCGGCCTGGAGGGCGGCGGCCGTGGAGACCACCTTGAAGGTGGAGCCGGGCGCGGACTGGCCCTGGATGGCCCGGTTGAGCAGCGGGTAGTCGGAGTCCTTGCCGGTGAGCTTCTTGTAGTCCTTGGCGGAGATCCCGCCGACCCACACGTTCGGGTCGTACGTGGGGGCGGACGCCATGGCGACGACGCGGCCGGTCTTGGCCTCCATCACGACGACGGCGCCGGAGTCGGCCTTGTAGTTCTCCCCGGTGTTCTTGTCGAACTGGGTGCGGGCGGCCTTCATGGCGCGGTCCAGCTCGTACTCGGCGACCCGCTGCACCCGGGCGTCGATGCTGGTGATCAGGTTGGAGCCGGGTTCGGCGGCGTCCGACTTGGCCTTGCCGATGACGCGGCCGAGGTTGTCCACCTCGTAGCGGGTGACGCCGGCCTTGCCCCGCAGCTCCTTGTCGTACTGGCGCTCGAGGCCGGAGCGGCCGACCATGTCGGAGCGCAGATACGGGGAGTCGGTGTTCTTGGCCTGCTGGATCTCCGCGTCCGTGACCGGCGAGAGATAACCCAGCACCTGCGCGGTGTTGGCGTCGCCGGGGCTCGGGTAGCGGCGCACGGCCTCCGGCTCGGCGGTGATGCCGGGGAAATCCTCGGAGCTTTCGCGGATCTGCATCGCCTGCCGGGGCGTGGCCTCGTCGGTGATGGGGATGGGCTGGTACGGGGAGCCGTTCCAGCAGGGCTGCGGCGTCTTGGCGTCGCACAGCCGGACCTTGTCCATCACGTCCTGGGGTTTCATGCCCAGCACGCCGGACAGTTTGGTCAGCACGGCCTTGCCGCCGTCCTTCATCTTCAGCAGGTCGGTGCGGGAGGCGGAGACCACGAGCTTGGTCTCGTTGTCGGCGAGCGGGACGCCGCGTGCGTCCAGGATCTCGCCGCGCACCGCGGGCTGGACGACCTGCTGGACGTGGTTGCCGGACGCCTCCTTCTGGTACTGGGCGCCCTCGCGGATCTGCAGGTACCACAGGCGGCCGCCGAGGGTGCCGAGCAGGGAGAGGACGAGGATCTGGATGACGACGAGCCGGATCTGGACGCGTGGAGTCCGCCCGGTCTCGGGGATGTTGGTCACTGCTGCCGCCCCCTCTCAGCGCACATGAACGGCATAGGACAGGGCCTTGACGGCCGGTTCACTGCTCGTCACAGCCGCTTGACCCCCTTGATGCGGCCCGCTCGGGCCACCCGGGCCTTGGCGGCTCTGACCCGCAGGCCGCTGCGCTGGCTGCCGATGCGCAGCCCGGTGCCGGAGGACAGCCAGCCGGAGGAGACGTCGGCCGCCTTGGCGGAGTTGGCCTCGGCGAGCGGGTCGTTCTCGGTGCGGCGGGCCAGTGCCATGATCCCGGGGACCACGAAGGGCGCGAGCAGCAGGTCGTACAGCGCGGCGGTGAACAGCAGGCTGGGCAGGCCGACATGGCGGGCGGCGGTGTCGCCGACGAGGGCGCCCACGCCCGCGTACAGCAGGGTGGAGCCGATCGCGGCGGCGACGACCACGACCATGGGGCCGCTGGCGGACTTCAGGCGGCCGCTCTCGGGTTTGGCGAGTCCGGCGAGGTAGCCGATGACGCACAGCACGAGGGCGTAGCGGCCGGCGGCGTGGTCGGCGGGCGGGGCGAGGTCGGAGAGCAGGCCCGCGCCGAAGCCGACGAGGCTGCCGCCGACGTGGCCGTAGACCAGGGCGAGGCCGACGACGGTCAGCAGCACCAGGTCCGGGACGGCGCCGGGCAGGTGCAGGCGGGCGAGGACGCTCACCTGGATCACCAGGGCGACCAGGACCAGGGGGGTGGCGAGCAGCATCCGGTTGAGGCGCATCGTTCGGCTCCTAGGGCGTCTGCTGCGGGGTGCCCGCTGAGGCCGAGGGGGTGACGGTGACGGTCACGGTCGGCGTGGGCGTCGGCTGTGGCTTCGGTGGCAGGACGGTGTCGCGCGGGTCCTTCTTCGGCGCCTGGACGACGACGCCGACGACATCGAGCTTGGTGAAGGACACGAACGGGGTCACGTAGATGGTGCGGGTCAGGCCGCCGCCGGACGGGTCGACCCGGGAGACCACACCGACCGGGACACCCGGCACGAACGGCTTGTCGGCCTCGGAACCGAAGGTGACCAGACGGTCGCCCTTCTTCACGTCCGCCTTGGCGTTGAGGAGCTGCACGCGCAGCGGACGGTCGCCCTGCCCGGAGGCGAAACCGAGTTCGTCGCTGCCCTCCATGCGGGTGCCGACGGTGAAGTCCGGGTCGTTGGCCAGCAGCACCGTAGAGGCGTCGGGGCCGACGGTGGTGACACGGCCGACCAGCCCGTCGCCGTTGAGGACGGTCATGTCGCGCCTGATCCCGTCGTTGGCGCCCACGTCGATGGTGACGGTCCAGGAGAAGCCCTGGGCGGCTCCTATCCCGATGACCTCCGCGCCCTTGATGCCGTACTGGCCCTCGCCCGCCACCCGGATCATCTTGTCGAGCTGCTTGAGGCGGCTGCGGTTGCGGTCGTCGCTGCCCAGCTTCGCCTTCAAGGCCGCGTTGTCGCGCTCCAGTTGGGCGATGCGGTCGTGCCGGCTGCCGGAGTCGCGTACGGCCGCGATCGCGTTGCCCACGGGGTCGACGGCGGACGACACCCCGTTCTCGATCGGGCCGAAGACCGTGGCGGCGGCCTGGCGGGCACCTTCGACCGGTGAGTCCTGGCCACCGCGGATGTCCACCGTGATCAGAGCGAACGCGATGGCGATCAGCAGCACCAGGAGCAGCCGGCTCTCTCGTGTGTCCCTCACGTGCGGCGGCCGTGCCTTCCTCGTCGGATGGGAGGTTGGGGATGGGGGTCTTGCGTGGGGGGTCTTGCGTCGGGGGTCTTGCGTGGGGGGTCTTGCGTGGAGGTTTTTGCGTGGAGATTCGGTCGAGAGGTTCGGTCGGGAGGTTCGATTGGAGGCGCTTGGGGGCTTATGCCTCTATATCAACGATCCGCCGCACGAGCACAGATCGTCTCGTACGGCGGAATCGGCGCGTCGCGTCATCTGCGGGGCTGGGCGTCCAGCACCTGCTGGAGCGCCTCGAACTCCTCGACGCACTTGCCGGAGCCGAGCGCCACGCTGTCCAGCGGGTCCTCGGCGATGTGGATCGGCATGCCGGTCTCCCGGCGCAGCCGCTCGTCGAGGCCGCGCAGCAGGGCGCCGCCGCCGGTGAGGACGATCCCGCGGTCCATGACGTCGCCGGACAGCTCCGGCGGGCACTTGTCGAGGGTCGTCTTGACCGCGTCCACGATCGCGTTGACCGGTTCCTCGATGGCCTTGCGGACCTCGGCCGCCGAGATGACCACGGTCTTGGGCAGCCCGGACACCAGGTCCCGGCCGCGGATTTCGGTGTGCTCGTCAGTGTCGAGGTCGTACGCCGAACCGATCGTGATCTTGATCTGTTCGGCCGTCCGCTCACCGAGGAGGAGCGAGTACTCCTTCTTGACGTACTGGATGATCGCGTTGTCCAGTTCGTCACCCGCGACGCGGATGGACTGGGCGGTGACGATACCGCCCAGCGAGATGACCGCGACCTCCGTGGTGCCGCCGCCGATGTCCACCACCATGTTGCCCGTGGCCTCGTGGACCGGCAGGCCGGAGCCGATGGCGGCGGCCATGGGCTCCTCGATGATGTGCACCTGGCGGGCGCCGGCCTGGGAGGACGCCTCGATGACGGCCCGGCGCTCGACGCCCGTGATGCCCGACGGCACACAGACGACGACCCGGGGACGAGCCAGATACCGCCGCTTGTGGATCTTCAGGATGAAGTAGCGGAGCATCCGCTCGGTGATCTCGAAGTCGGCGATCACGCCGTCCTTCAGCGGGCGCACGGCCACGATGTTGCCCGGCGTGCGGCCGATCATCTTCTTCGCTTCCGCGCCGACCGCGAGGATGCCACCGGTGTTGGTGTTGATCGCGACGACGGACGGCTCGTTGAGTACGATCCCGCGACCCCTGACGTACACCAGCGTGTTGGCGGTCCCGAGGTCGACAGCCATGTCACGGCCGATGAACGACATTGAGTTCCCCATCAGGATTCGTCTGGCCTTCCCAAGTGGAGCGTTGGACAGCTTTCGTTGGGGCGGCGAAGTGGGTGCTGTGACGTGAAGGCTTACATCGTAGTCTCGCCTGCACGAAACACTGCGCGAGGGTCTCCGCCATTGTCATCAGATGACGCCTCGCCTCGCTTCTGGAGACGGGCGTTCGGGGGTAGCCGTTCCCCCGAACGCGCCGCATATGCCAAGGGTCGGCGGGTTTTCGGGCCCGGGGAATCCCGGTGGAGCCGTTACGGCAACCGGGTGACGTGACAAACCCTCAGAAATCATCCACAAGACGGGTTCGGAAGTTCATCATTCCTTGGGCTCAGAAGCGCCCGGGAAAGAAGATCTTCAGCTCGCGCTCGGCGGACTCCTCGGAGTCGGAGGCGTGGATCAGGTTCTCGCGGACGATCACGCCGAAGTCGCCGCGGATGGAGCCCGGGGTGGCGGCGAGGGGGTCGGTGGACCCGGCCAGCGCGCGCATGCCCTCGATGACCCGCTCACCCTCGACGACGAGCGCCACGACCGGACCGGAGGCCATGAACTCCACCAGCGGCTCGTAGAACGGCTTGCCCTTGTGCTCGCCGTAGTGCTGCTCCAGCGTGTCCTGGTCCAGGGTGCGCATGTCCAGCGCGCTGATGGTCCAGCCGGCCTTGCGCTCGATACGGCCGATGATCTCGCCGATCAGCCCGCGACGAACGGCGTCGGGCTTGAGGAGGACGAGGGTGCGCGAGGTCACGAGAGGGCTCCTTTACCAAGGTTTTCGGTGCGTAGAGGTTACAGGGGAGGCAGCGGTGGACGTTACGCAGCGTCAGGTGCCCTCTTGCGCGGTGGCCGTCCGGGAGCTGTCGCCCCCGGACCCCCGCTTCGGCCCGTCGTGAACTAGGCAGGGCTGTTTTCGCCGCTCTCCGCGGCGAAGCGGGCCTTGGCCTCGTCGATCTTCCGCCCGTAGTGGACCGACGCCCACCACAGGGCGGCGAAGACCGCACCCATGAAGAACATCGTCGGCACGAAGAACCCGGAGGCGATCAGCGCGATCTGCAGCGCCCAGCCCAGCTGGACCCCGCCGGGCCGGTTGATCATGCCGCACAGCAGGATGCTCAGCACCATCGCGATCCCGCTGACCGTCCACACCGTCCCCGTGGACAGGCCCGGGTCCTTCATGGCGACCAGGCCGGCGAACCCGATGACGAAGAACTCGCCGATCAGGGTCGAAGCACACAGCGTACGCACGAGAGGTCAGCCCTTCCCCAGCAGCAGTCGGGCCTCGCCGACGGTGATGACGGAACCGGTGACGAGCACACCGGCACCCGCGTACTCCCCCTCCTCCTCGGCCAGCGTGATCGCCGCCTCCAGGGCGTCCGGCAGCCGCGGCTCGACCTGGACGCGGTCCTCGCCGAAGACCTCGACGGCGATCGCGGCCAGCTCGTCCGCGTCCATCGCGCGATGGCTGGAGTTCTGGGTGACCACGACCTCGGCGAAGATCGGTTCGAAGGCCTCGAGCAGCCCCCGCACGTTCTTGTCGCCGCTCGCCCCCACGACGCCGATCAGCCGGCTGAAGTCGAACGCCTCGCTCACCGCCTCCGCGGTGGCCCGGGCGCCCGCCGGGTTGTGGGCGGCGTCCAGGACGACCGTCGGGGAGCGCCGTACGACCTCCAGGCGGCCCGGCGACGACACCGACGCGAAGGCCTTGCGGACCGTGTCGATGTCCAGCGGCTCCGGACGCTGGGAGCCGACGCCGAAGAACGCCTCCACCGCGGCGAGCGCCACGGCGGCGTTGTGGGCCTGGTAGGCGCCGTGCAGCGGCAGGTACACCTCGTCGTACTCGCCGCCGAGGCCGCGCAGCGTCAGGAGCTGCCCACCGACCGCCACGTGCCGCGACACGACCCCGAACTCCAGCCCCTCGCGGGCCACGGTCGCGTCCACCTCCACGGCCTTCTTGAGCAGTACCTGGGCCGCGTCGACCGGCTGCTGGGCCAGGATGACGGTGGAGTCCTGCTTGATGATGCCGGCCTTCTCCCCCGCGATCTCGCCGGGTGTGGAGCCGAGCCGGTCGGTGTGGTCCAGGTCGATGGGGGTGACGACGGCGACGTCCCCGTCGATCACATTGGTGGCGTCCCAGCTGCCGCCCATGCCGACCTCGACGACCGCGACGTCCACGGGCGCGTCGGCGAAGGCGGCGTACGCCATCCCCGTGAGCACCTCGAAGAAGGACAGCCGGTACTCCTGGGAGGCGTCGACCATCTCGATGTACGACTTGATGTCCTGGTACGTCTCGACAAACCGCTCGGCGGAGATCGGGGCGCCGTCCAGGCTGATGCGCTCGGTGATCGACTGCACGTGGGGGCTGGTGTACCGGCCGGTGCGCAGTTCGAAGGCGCCGAGGAGGGCCTCGATCATGCGTGCGGTGGAGGTCTTGCCGTTCGTCCCCGTGATGTGGATCGAGGGGTACGACCGCTGCGGCTCCCCCAGCACGTCCATCAGCGCGGAGATCCGGCTGACGGACGGCTCCAGCTTGGTCTCGCCCCAGCGGGTGGCCAGCTCGGCCTCCACCTCGCGCAGCGCCCGGTCGACCTCGGGGTCCTCGGGCCGCGTGGGCACGTCGGCCTGCGGCGGGCCGCCCTGGGTGCGCAGGGTGCGGCTGCCGGCCTCGATCAGCGCGAGGTCGGGGGTTGGGGTCTCCCCTGCTCGAGCGGAGTCGAGAGCTTGGGGAAGGTCGGTCTCGGCCTCGACGATCTGCTCGAAGGGATCGCTCTCGTTGGGGTCACGCGGGGGCAGGTCACTCACGGGGCCAGTCTACGGAGGAGCGGTGACAACCGTGCGTCAAGGCCCCCGGAGCCTTGAGGTTCCGGGGGCCCTGGGCGGCCGGGGCGGGTTTCGCTTGCCCGCGCCTGCGGGGTGCCTCCCCCAAGTTCTTCGAGCAGGAGGGCACCCCAACGCCCACCCGTGCCGCCACAGCGGCCCGGGTGGGCGGAGCTCCGCCGACCGGCTACGCCTGCGGCAACCGCTCCAGCTGGGCCTGGATCCGCGCGATGTCCTCCTCGGCCTTGGCCAGCCGCGTACGGATCTTCTCCACCACCGGCTCCGGCGCCTTCGCCAGGAACGCCTCGTTCCCCAGCTTCGCCGTAGCCTGCGCCTTCTCCTTCTCCGCGGCGGCCAGATCCTTCGCGAGCCGCTTCCGCTCGGCCGCCACGTCGATCGTGCCGGACAGGTCCAGCGCCACCGTGGCGCCCGCGACCGGCAGGGTCGCCGTCGCCGTGAAGCCCTCGCCCTCCGGCTGCAGGCGCAGCAGCTGGCGGATGGCGGCCTCGTGCGGGGCCAGCGGCGTACCGTCCAGGGTCAGGCGGGCCGGGACCCGCTGGCCCGGCTGCAGGCCCTGGTCGGCGCGGAAGCGGCGGACCTCGGTGATCACCGACTGGAGGGTCTCGATCTCCTTCTCGGCCGCCTCGTCCCGGAAGCCACTGTCCGTCGGCCAGTCCGCGATGACGACGGACTCACCGCCCGTGAGGGTGGTCCACAGCGTCTCCGTGACGAACGGGACGACCGGGTGCAGCAGCTTCAGCGTGACGTCGAGGACCTCGCCGAGGACCCGCTTGCTGACCTCGGCCGGCTCGCCGCCCGCCTGGAAGGTCGTCTTGGACAGCTCGACGTACCAGTCGAAGACCTCGTCCCACGCGAAGTGGAACAGGGCGTCGGACAGCTTGGCGAACTGGTAGTCGTCGTAGAAGGCGTCGACTTCCGCGACGACCGAGTTGAGGCGGGAGAGGATCCAGCGGTCGGTGGCCGACATCCGCTCGGGCGAGGGCAACGGACCCTCGACCGTGGCGCCGTTCATCAGCGCGAAGCGGGTCGCGTTCCAGATCTTGTTGGCGAAGTTGCGGGAGCCCTGGACCCAGTCCTCGCCGATCGGGACGTCGACACCCGGGTTCGCGCCGCGCGCCAGGGTGAACCGGAGCGCGTCCGAGCCGTACTTGTCCATCCAGTCCAGCGGGTTGACCGCGTTGCCGAAGGACTTCGACATCTTCTTGCCGAACTGGTCGCGGACCATGCCGTGCAGGGCGATGGTGTGGAACGGCGGGGTGCCGTCCATCGCGTACAGGCCGAACATCATCATCCGGGCGACCCAGAAGAAGAGGATGTCGTAGCCGGTGACCAGGACGGAGTTCGGGTAGAACTTCGCGAGGCTCTCGGTCTGCTCCGGCCAGCCCAGCGTGGAGAAGGGCCACAGGCCGGAGGAGAACCAGGTGTCGAGGACGTCGGTGTCCTGACGCCAGCCCTCACCGCTCGGCGGCTCCTCGTCCGGGCCGACACAGACGACCTCGCCGTCCGGGCCGTACCAGACGGGGATCCGGTGCCCCCACCACAACTGGCGCGAGATGCACCAGTCGTGGAGGTTGTCCACCCAGTCGAAGTACCGCTTCTCCATCTCCTGCGGATGGATCTTGACACGTCCGTCGCGGACGGCGTCACCGGCGGCCTTGGCCAGCGGGCCGACCTTGACCCACCACTGCATGGACAGGCGCGGCTCGATGGTCGTCTTGCAGCGCGAGCAGTGGCCGACGGAGTGGACGTACGGCCGCTTCTCGGCGACGATCCGGCCGTCGGCACGCAGCGCGGCGACGATCGCGGAGCGGGCCTCGAAGCGGTCCAGGCCCTGGAAGGGGCCGTGCGCGGTGATGACGGCGTGCTCGTCCATCACGGTGATGGCGGGCAGGTCGTGGCGCTGGCCGATCTCGAAGTCGTTCGGGTCGTGGGCCGGGGTGACCTTGACGGCGCCGGTGCCGAACTCGGGGTCGACGTGCTCGTCGGCGACGACCGGGATGGAGCGGTCCGTGAGCGGCAGCTTGACGAGCTTGCCGACCAGGTGCTTGTAGCGCTCGTCGTCGGGGTGGACGGCGACGGCGGTGTCACCGAGCATCGTCTCGGCACGGGTGGTGGCGACGACGATGGTGTCGTCCCCGTCGCCGTACTTCATCGAGACGAGCTCGCCGTCGTCGTCCTGATACTCCACCTCGATGTCGGAGATGGCGGTCAGGCAGCGCGGACACCAGTTGATGATGCGCTCGGCGCGGTAGATCAGCTCGTCGTCGTAGAGCCGCTTGAAGATGGTCTGGACGGCCTGGGAGAGGCCCTCGTCCATGGTGAAGCGCTCGCGCGACCAGGCGACGCCGTCACCGAGGCGGCGCATCTGGCCGGAGATCTGCCCTCCGGACTCGGCCTTCCACTGCCAGACCCGCTCGACGAAGGCCTCCCGCCCCAGGTCGTGGCGGGACTTGCCCTCCTTGGCGAGCTCCCGCTCGACCACGTTCTGCGTGGCGATGCCGGCGTGGTCCATGCCGGGCTGCCACAGCGTCTCGTAGCCCTGCATGCGCTTGCGGCGGGTCAGGGCATCGATGAGGGTGTGCTCGAAGGCGTGCCCGAGGTGCAGGGAGCCGGTGACGTTCGGCGGCGGGATGACGATGGTGTACGGCGGTTTGTCGCTCTTCTCGTCCGCCTCGAAGTAACCCCGCTCCACCCAGCGCTCGTACAGCGGCCCCTCTACATCGGCCGGCGCGTACTGGGTCGGCAGTTCGGTGTGGGGCGCTGATGGCTGCTGCTGAGCGTTCTCGGTCACGGGGGTCAGTTTAGAGGTGTCACGGCCCCGTCCCGAAACGGGATTCTTCTGTAACGGCAAGCCCCCCGGCGACCCGGGGTTCCCCCGGCTTGCGCCAGGATGTCAGGGCCACATAAGCGTCTGGAGGGGAACCCAGAACGATGAGCTACAACCAGCCGGGCCCGTACGGCGGGCAGCCCCAGCAGCCGGGGCCGTACGGTCAGCCGGGGCAGGGGCAGCCGGGGCCGTACGGTCAGCCGGGCCCCTACGGTCAGCCGCCGCAGGCACCCCCGCCCCAGCCCGGCTACGGCTACCCCCAGCAGACCCCGCCGGCGCCCGGCTACGGCTACCCCCAGCAGACCCCGCAGGGCGTCCCGCCCCAGCAGAACCCGTATTACAGCCAGCAGCAGCCGCAGCCGCCGTACGGCCAGGCCCCCTACGGCGCCGTCCCGCAGCCGCCGCTCCCGGACGGCGGCAAGAAGAAGACCGGGGTCATCATCGGCGCGGTCGCGGTGGTGGCGGCGGCGGTCGCGGTGGGGGCGTACTTCGTGATCGGGGGCGGCAGCTCATCCGGCCTTGCGGACGACGGCCCCCACAAGCTGACGGCGCCGGACACGGTCATCGGCGGCGCGTACAAGAAGGACGACGGCGCCTCGTCCTCGGCGGACATGACGGAATCCGACCTCAGGGACTTCGAGTCGTGGGGGGTCAACAGCCCCAAGGACGTGAGCGCCGGCTACACCTCGGGCTCGGGTCTCGCCACCAAGCGCCTGGTCTTCACGGGCGTGTACGGGACCATCAACGACCCGGAGAAGGTCGTCGACGCGATGTTCGCCAAGGTCAAGCAGAACTCCGACAAGAACTCCTCCTCCGGCACCGGCGGCAAGGTCGTCGGCAGTCCGCAGTCCTTCACGCCCGACGGCTTCAACGGCGTCATGAAGTGCCAGGCCTCGCAGGGCGCGGTCGGTGGCAAGACCGTGCAGGTGCCCTTCTGCATCTGGGCTGACCACAGCACGGTCGCCTACATGACCTCCAGCGACGCTTCCCTCCTGGCCGGCAAGAGCCCCTCGCTGGAGGACGAGGCCAACCTCACCGCCAAGCTCCGCAACGACGTGCGCGTCAAGGCCTGAACCGCCGTATGCCGCAACGGAGAAGGGCCCGGGTCGGTTGACCCGGGCCCTTCTCCGTAGGTAGAGGGTGGCGGTTACGCCGTCTTCTGCTCGCCCGGCCCCCGGCCGCGCGCGTCCCGCGGGATCAGGGTCGGGTTGACGTTGCGGAGCACGACGTCGGCCGTGATGACGACGCGCGCCACGTCCTTGCGGGACGGGACCTCGTACATCACCGCCTGGAGGACCTCCTCCATGATGGCGCGCAGGCCGCGGGCGCCCGTCTGGCGCAGGATCGCCTGGTCGGCGATCGCTTCGAGGGCCTCGCGTTCGAAGTCCAGTTCCACACCGTCGAGTTCGAACAGACGCTGGTACTGCTTCACCAGGGCGTTGCGCGGCTCGACCAGGATCTGCAGCAGCGCCTTGCGGTCGAGGTTGTGGACCGAGGTGATGACCGGGAGGCGGCCGATGAACTCCGGGATCATCCCGAACTTCACCAGGTCCTCGGGCATCACGTCCTCGAACTGGTCCTTCGCCTCCAGTTCCCGCTTGGAGCGGATCGTCGCGCCGAAGCCGATGCCCTTCGCGCCGGCCCGCGACTCGATGATCTTCTCCAGGCCCGCGAACGCACCGCCCACGATGAACAGCACGTTCGTCGTGTCGATCTGGATGAACTCCTGGTGCGGGTGTTTGCGGCCGCCCTGCGGGGGCACCGAGGCCGTCGTGCCCTCAAGGATCTTCAGCAGGGCCTGCTGGACGCCCTCGCCGCTCACGTCGCGCGTGATCGACGGGTTCTCGCTCTTGCGGGCCACCTTGTCGATCTCGTCGATGTAGATGATGCCCGTCTCGGCCTTCTTGACGTCGTAGTCGGCCGCCTGGATGAGCTTCAGCAGGATGTTCTCGACGTCCTCACCGACATAGCCCGCCTCCGTCAGCGCCGTCGCGTCGGCGATGGCGAACGGGACGTTCAGCATACGGGCGAGGGTCTGGGCGAGCAGCGTCTTGCCGGAGCCCGTGGGGCCCAGCAGCAGGATGTTCGACTTGGCCAACTCGATGGCGTCGTCGCGGCCTTGGGCGCCGCCGTTCTCACCTGCCTGGACCCGCTTGTAGTGGTTGTACACCGCGACGGACAGAGCCTTCTTGGCCGACTCCTGGCCGACCACGTAGCCCTCGAGGAACTCGTAGATCTCGCGGGGCTTCGGGAGCTCCTCCCAGCGCACCTCGCTCGTCTCGGCGAGCTCCTCCTCGATGATCTCGTTGCAGAGATCGATGCACTCGTCGCAGATGTACACACCGGGGCCTGCGATGAGCTTCTTGACCTGCTTCTGGCTCTTGCCGCAGAACGAGCACTTGAGCAGATCGCCGCCGTCACCGATGCGTGCCACGGTGTGCTTCCCCTTCGCCTGGGAGACGCCTTACGTCCAGCGGCTCCTGGTGCTGCCTTATGTCGACGGTACCTTGCCGGGCCCCCCGTTCGGGCCCCCCTTGGCACGGTTCGCTTCGGCGTGAGCCGGGGCAAACCGTGCCAAGGGGCGGCAGACGATACAGGTCCGGTGACGAATCACGTGGATCCGTGTCAGCGAACCGCGGTGTTGTTCATCTTCCGGGTAGAGATGATCTGGTCGATCAGGCCGTACTGCAACGCGTCCTCGGCCGTGAGGATCTTGTCGCGCTCGATGTCCTCGCGGATCTTCTCGATCGGCTGGGTGGAGTGCTTGGCCAGCATCTCCTCCAGCTGGGTCCGCATCCGGAGGATCTCGTTGGCGGCGATCTCCAGGTCGGAGACCTGGCCGCGGCCGGTCTCGCTGTAGGGCTGGTGGATCAGCACACGGGCGTTCGGCAGCGCCATGCGCTTGCCCGGGGTGCCCGCGGCCAGCAGGACCGCGGCGGCGGAGGCGGCCTGGCCCATGCAGACCGTCTGGATGTCCGGCTTCACGAACTGCATCGTGTCGTAGATGGCCGTGAGCGCGGTGAAGGAGCCGCCGGGGCTGTTGATGTAGACCGAGATGTCACGGTCGGGGTCCATCGACTCCAGGCACAGCAGCTGCGCCATGACGTCGTTGGCGGAGGCGTCGTCGATCTGGACGCCGAGGAAGATCACGCGCTCCTCGAAGAGCTTCGCGTACGGGTCGTACTCGCGGATGCCCTGCGAGGTGCGCTCGACGAAGCGCGGGATGACGTAGCGGGACTCGGCCGTCGGGCCGGTGTACTCGGCGCGCGTACGGTCGTAGAGGCCGCTGCCGGGGAAGTCGTTCACGGTGTCTCCTGAAGGGGGCTGGGGCGGTGGCTGGGGGCTGGAGGTGCGCTGGGGGCTGTTCGGGTCCTGGTGGGTCCTGCGCGGCCGCTGCGGTCGCTGCCGGGCCCGTGGGCGCCGTTCGGGCGACCAGGGGGCCCTGGGGGCCGTGCCGGGACCGTGAGCCCTCGCGGGCCCGGTCGGGCCGGCCGGGTCGGGCTCGGCCGATCCAGGGGGCCGGCCGGGCGGCTGCCCGGCTGCGCGGGCCCTGGGGCCTCGCCGGAGGCTCACGGTCCGCCCGGGCGGCCGTCGGGCCTCGAGCGGGCCCGGTGAGCCCTTACGAGCCCGCCCCGGTGCCTCCGCCGCCCGGCATGCCGGCAGCGGTGGTGATGACGTCGTCGATCAGGCCGTACTCCTTGGCCTCCTGGGCGTCGAACCAGCGGTCGCGGTCCGAGTCCCGGGTGATCTGCTCGACCGACTGACCGGTGTGGAAGGCGGTCAGCTCGGCCATGCGCTTCTTGGTGTGCAGCAGCCGCTCGGCGTGGATCTTGATGTCCGACGCGGAACCGGCGAGACCGGCCGAGGGCTGGTGGATCAGGATCTCGGCGTTGGGCAGGGCGAAACGCTTGCCCGGCGTGCCCGCGCTGAGCAGGAACTGGCCCATGGAGGCCGCCATGCCCATGGCGATGGTCACCACGTCGTTCTTGATGTACTGCATGGTGTCGTAGATCGCCATGCCGGCCGTGATGGAACCACCAGGGCTGTTGATGTACAGGTAAATGTCCTTGTCCGGGTCGGCGGCAAGGAGCAGCAGCTGTGCGGTGATCCGGTTGGCGATGTCGTCGTCCACCGGCTGGCCGAGGAAGATGATCCGCTCGTTGAGCAGCCGGCTGTAGACCTGGTCGCCGAGGCCGCCACCGATGGAAGGCTCGCCGGCGGCGGAGGGCATCAGATTCGTCACGTATCCACCTGCTCGTCTTACGACGGCACGGGGCCGTCTCACGTGTTCTGCTGGGGCGTGGGACCCCGTCCGACCCCCTGCGGGGCGGCTTCGGGGACTCCCCTGCCCTCGTATTCATGGACCCTAACGCGCGGGTCCCTTCGGGGAATCCCGCATAGGGGACTGTTCGCTGTGAGCGCATGCGCTCCGCTTGGGCCGGCCGAGGGTGGTGCCGGGGCTTGGTTGTGCGGGGCCCGGCGCCGGGGGTGCCGTCGCGGGGCTCCGCCCCGGGCCCCGAGTCCATTGTCGCCGTGGGGGGTGCCGTCGTCGCGTCGGTGCGGGTCGTTGGTGGCTGCTCGCGCAGTTCCCCGCGCCCCTTCAGGGGCGCTTCCCCGCCCGCCCAGCCATGAACGCGTCATACCGGTGCGAGCCTGTCCCGGCCCGGTCCTCCGTTCGCCGCGGCATACGGCGACGGGCCCAGAGGCATGCGCCTCTGGGCCCGTCCGACGGCTGTCGTGCCGGTGGCGGTTACGCCTCCGGCTTCTCCTCGCCGGCCTCGCCGGCCTCCGTGGAGGTGGTCTCCGCGGACTCGGCGGAGGCGTCCGCCTCCTCCGACTCCTCCTCGTCGTCCAGGTCGACGACCTCGCCGTTGGTGTCCTTGACCGTGGCGGCCTCGACGACCAGCGCCAGGGCCTTGCCGCGGGCGACCTCGCCGACCAGCATCGGGACCTGGCCGCCCTCGACGACCGCCTGGGCGAACTGGTCGGGGGACATGCCGGAGGAGGCCGCGCGCCGCATGAGGTGCTCGGTGAGCTCCTCCTGGTTGACGTTGAGCTTCTCCTTGTTGACCAGCTCGTCCAGGACGAACTGGGTCTTGATGCCCTTGATCGCGGCCTCGCGCGTCTCGGTCTCGAACTCCTCGGCGGTCTTGCCCTGGATCTCCAGGTACCGGTCGAGGGTCAGGCCCATCTGGGCGAGCTGGTGGTGCTCGAGGTTGTGCTTACGGGTGTTGATCTCGTCCTCGAGGAGCTTCTCGGGGACCGGGACCTCGACCAGCTCGAGCAGCTTGTCCAGGACGCGCTCCTGGGCCTGCGTGGCCTGGTCGTACTGCTTCATGTTCTCGAGGCGCTTGCGGCTGTCGGCCTTCAGCTCCTCCAGCGTGTCGAACTCGGACGCGAGCTGCGCGAACTCGTCGTCCAGCTCCGGCAGTTCCCGGGCGGCGACCTGGGTGACCTTGACCGTCACCTCGGCCTCCTTGCCGGCCGCCGAGCCGCCCTTCAGCTCGGAGGTGAAGGTGGCCTCCTCGCCGGCCGACAGGCCCTTCACGGCGTCGTCGATACCGTCCAGCAGCTCACCGGAGCCGATCGTGTAGGAGACGTCCTTGGCGACGCCGTCCTCGAGGACCTCGCCGTCGACCTTGGCCTCCAGGTCGATGGTGACCACGTCGCCGTCCTCGGCGGCGCGCTCGACCGGGGTCGTGGACGCGAAGCGGTCGCGCAGCTGCTGGACCGACTTCTCGATGTCCTCGTCGGTGACCTCGACGGCGTCGACCTCGACCTCGATGCCGGAGTAGTCCGGGATCTCGATGGTCGGGCGGACGTCGACCTCGGCGGTGAAGGACAGCAGCTCGTTGTCCTTCAGCTCGGTGATGTCGACCTCGGGCTGGCCCAGCGGGTTCAGCTCCGCCTCGTTGACCGCCTCGGTGTAGAGCTTGGGCAGCGCGTCGTTGACGGCCTCCTCCAGCACGGCGCCACGGCCGAACCGCTGGTCGATGACGCGGGCCGGGATCTTGCCCTTGCGGAAGCCCTTCACCGTGACCTGCTGGTTGATCTTCTTGTACGCCGCGTCGAGGCTGTCCTTGAGCTCCTCGAAGGGCACCTCAACAGTGAGCCGAACCCGGGTCGGGTTCAGGGTCTCCACGGCGCTCTTCACGGTTCGGTCTCCTTGTGGCTGACTTCTTGGGGTTCTGCCGAGCCTGCGCCACCCGGAGCGGGCGGGCATGCCTTCGGCGGATTCGCGAGCCCCTGCCTGAGAGACATGGCAGTGCAGACACACGGGCGCGCAGCTTGCATAGTAACCGCAGGCACTGAGCGCCCCCAAAGGCGATCACGCGAGTCGGCCCCGGGCCGTGCCGGGCCGGTGGTCGGGGTGGCGGGATTTGAACCCACGGCCTTCCGCTCCCAAAGCGGACGCGCTACCAAGCTGCGCCACACCCCGTCTGGTGCGACACGTAGGGTACATGCCCGGACCGGCCGAGTCGGCCGGTTTGTTCGCGGGCGTGGGCGGGTGCGTGCGCGCGGGCCAACACGTTGGCCTATGAGGCGGGCGACCCGCTACGATGCCTTCTGTGCCGCGGTCGGTGACCTGCGGCGCGTCGCGTTGCGGGCGTAGCTCAATGGTAGAGCCCTAGTCTTCCAAACTAGCTACGCGGGTTCGATTCCCGTCGCCCGCTCTGACGGCTCAGGGCCAGGTCGGAGGACGATTCCCCCGCCTGGCCCTGATCGCTGTCGGGGGCTGTTCGGTCTGGCGTGTCCCCCGCCTGCCCCTTCGGCTTGCGATCTTGTTTCTTGCCCGGCTCGCGGAACGGCTTCCGGCCGTTCTCGGCGTGGCCGACATGTCACAGGGGAGCCGTGGCAGGATCCACGAACGTGGGGAATGAACAAGCGGATCGGCCCGTCGCCCTGGTCACCGGGTCCACGTCGGGGATCGGGGAGGCCGTCGCGCGGAGGCTGGCGGCGGACGGGATGCGGGTCGTCGTGCACTCGCGGCGCAGCGCGGAGGCCGGGGAGGCGCTGGCGGCGGAGCTCGGCGGGGCGTACGTGCGGGCGGATCTGGCGGTGGAGGAGGAGGCCCGGGGGCTGGTCGAGGCGGCGCTCGGCCGGTACGGGCGGCTGGACGTGCTGGTGAACAACGCGGGCATCAGCCGGCCGATCCCGCACGACGACCTGGCCGCGGCGACGCCGGCGGAGTGGCGGCATCTGCTGGAGGTCAACCTGATCGCGCCATGGGTACTGTGCACGGCGGCGCTTCCGGCGCTGCGCAGATCCCCCGTCGGCGGCAGCATCGTGAACGTCACCAGCCACGCCGGGGTGCGCCCCAAGGGCTCCTCGGTGCCCTACGCCGCGAGCAAGGCGGCGCTGAACCACGTGACCCGACTGCTCGCGGCCGCGCTCGGGCCCGAGGTACGGGTCAACGCGGTCGCCCCGGGGCTGGTGGACACACCGATGACGAAGGACTGGGCGCAGGCGCACGAGCTGTGGCGGGACCGCGCGCCCATGCGCCGTCCGGCCCAGCCCGCCGACGTGGCCGACCTGGTCGCGTCGCTGATCGCCGGCACGTATCTCACCGGTGAGGTGATCATGCTCGACGGCGGGCTGAATCTGACGTGAGCAGCCACCCGCCGACGCCGCGCCTCTCGCCGTGCCGTTCGGTCAGCGGAGCCCCCGCGTCGACTGCTCCGGGGTGCGGCGCGGGGGCCGGGAGGGGTGCCGTGCCGCTCAGAAGCGGATCGAGTTGATCGTGTCCGCTATCGAGTTCAGGAAGCGGTTGATGGACGGAGCCATGCCGGTCGAGGCGAGGAAGAAGCCGAAGAGGATCGCCACGATCGCCGGCCCCGCCTTGATCGAGCCGCCTCGGATCATCACCACCAGGATGATCGCCAACAGCAGCACCACTGACAGCGAAATCGCCACAACTGATCACACCCTCGGTCGGTCCGCTCTCCCGGCCCGGGGCGCCGTCCCCTGCGCACCCCGCCAGAACCATCGTGCCACCAACCGGCCCGGCCTATGCGACTGCTGATGCAACGTCGACCACCTTGGCGGCAACTCGTCACAGCGAGGAGCGGTGCGCCGGGGTCAACCCCGCAGCGGCGCAAGGAAATCGCAAGGAAATTGCGGAGTGCCCGTACAGGAGATCCGCAGTGATCGTTTCCGTACACACACACCGTGTGCGCAGGTGATTCGACGGATATACGGCACCGACATTTCGCCAGAGTCGCCCGCGGGCGTTATGCACCCTTCAGTCGGGACGAATGTGGACATAACTTCCGCGCAGGGTGGGAAAGTCCACCCGAATCGGAGGTGTACGCGAGCGAAAAACCTGTTCGCCCAGCGGGTTTTACGAAGCTCCGAATACAACGCTAGGGTGCCTCAGATGTTCCACGCCGCCTCGTCCTCCCCGGAAGCAGCGAAGTCCAGAACCGAGCCCGCCGCCCAGCCGTTCCCGCCAGCCGTCAAGCAGCGCGACGCCTTCTTCGACAACGCCAAGTACCTGGCGATCGTGCTGGTGGCGATGGGCCACTCCTGGGAGCCGCTGAAGGGCGACAGCCGCAGCCTGCAAGCGGCGTACATGTTCGTCTACGCCTTCCACATGCCGGCGTTCATCCTCATCTCCGGCTACTTCTCACGCGGCTTCGACATGCGTCCCCGCCGGCTGAAGCGACTGGTCACCGGGGTTGTCGTGCCGTACGTCGTGTTCGAGGCGGCGTACGTCCTCTTCAAACGCGCCGTCGGCGGCGGCCCCGACCTGGCGATCAGCCTGCTCGACCCCTGGTACCTGACCTGGTTCCTGTGCGCGCTGTTCGTCTGGCGGCTGACGACGCCGATCTGGAAGCTGGTACGTCATCCGGTCCCGCTGGCCGTCGTCGTCGCCATGCTCGCGTCCGTGTCGCCCGAGATCGGCGACGACCTCGATCTCCAGCGTGTGCTGCAGTTCCTGCCGTTCTTCGTGATCGGCCTGTCGCTCAAGCCGGAGCACTTCCGGATGGTGCGGCGCCGCGCGGTGCGCGTGCTGTCGGTGCCCGTTTTCGCCGGCGCGCTCGCCGTCGCGTGGTGGGCGGTGCCGCGGATGAACCCGGCCTGGTTCTACCACCGCGACAGTGCACAGGAGTTGGGCGCGCCGTGGTGGTGCGGGCCGGTGATGGTGCCGGCGCTGCTGGGCTGCTCACTGGTGCTCAGCGCCTGCTTCTTCTCCTGGGTGCCGCGCCGGACCATGTGGTTCACGTCGCCGGGTGCCGACACGTTGTACGGGTACCTGCTGCACGGGTTCTTCGTGAAGGCGGCGGACTACCGGGGCTGGTACGACGCGGGGTGGCTGCACCGGCCGACGGGCGAGGTGTTCGTGACGGCGCTGGCGGGAGTTGTGGTGACCTTGCTGTGTATGGCGCCGGTGCGCAGGGTTTTCCGGTGTGTGATGGAGCCGGAGATGAACTGGGCGTTCAGGAGCGATGCGGGGGCGTCGGCGCGCGAGCGGGTCAACGCGTAGAAGTAACAGCCACTCAGTCTTCGGCGGTGAGGCCGAGGTACCGCCGCATGGCGGTGTACTTGCGGCTGAGCCGCTCCGCGGTGGGGCCGTCGAGGGCGGCCAGCCGCTGCGGATCCGCGTTGTGGGCGAGGTCGGCGGCCTTCACCAGGCGGGCGCCGGGGGTGGCGAGAATACGCCGCGCGTACGCCTCCGGGCCCTCACCGGGCCGCTTGGTGACGGCCCGCACGACGGCCTTCGTCGTCGGGGGCAGCAGGGCGTTGTCGAGCCACTCCTCGCTGAGCACACCGTCCTCCACGGAGTCGTGCAGCCAGGCGGCGGCGACGAGTTCGTCTGCCCCGCCGCGGGCGCGCACGCCCTCGGCGACGGCCGCGAGGTGCTCGGCGTAGGGCCGTCCCGCCTTGTCCCGCTGCGCGGAGTGCGCGGCGCGGGCGACGGCCTCCACCTCGGTCAGTGTCATGAACGGCATGGACGGGCTCCTCCCTGACGTCGCGGGCCCTCAGCGCACCGCCTGCGCCGTGGGCCCCTCCCGGCAGATCAGCAGCAGCGCCCGGTCGTCGTTGACGTCCTTCGCGACCGCCTCGATGAGGTGCCAGGCCGCGCCGCGGAAGCCGCCCGCCACATAGCGGTCGGCCTCGCCCATGAGGCGGTCCATGCCCTCCACGATGTCGCGGTCGGACGTCTCCACCAGGCCGTCCGTGAACAGCATCAGGACGTCGCCGGGGCGCAACGTGCCCTTCACGGAGTCGAACTGGGCGCCTTCGTACACGCCGAGGAGCGGCCCCTCGGCCGCCTTCTCCTCCCAGCGGCCGCTGCCCGCGCTCAGCTGCAGGCCCGGCGGGTGTCCGGCGGAATAGAGTTCGTAGTCGCCCGACTCCAGGTCGAGGACCAGGTGGATGGAGGTCGCGAAGCCCTCGTCCCAGTCCTGACGCAGGAGATAGCCGTTCGCCGCGGGCAGGAACGCGTGCGGTGGGAGCGATCCCAGCAGTCCGCCGAACGCCCCGGACAGCAGCAGGGCGCGCGAGCCGGCGTCCATGCCCTTGCCGGAGACGTCGGTGAGGACGACCTCCAGCGTGCGGCCCCCGTTGGTGCGGGCCGCCACCACGAAGTCGCCCGAGAAGGACTGCCCACCGGCCGGCCTGAGCGCCATCTCGCGGTGCCAGCCCAGCGGCAGCTTCGGCAGCTTGCTCTGGACCCGGATGCGTTCACGCAGGTCGAAGAGCATGGTCCCGCCACGCCGCCACGGCACCCCGACCCGGCTGCGGAACTGCGCGATCAGCAGGCCGAAGAACCCGCAGGCCGCGACGACGAGCACGATGCCCGGGGTGACGCGGGACGGCCCCTCGGTGTAGGGGCCGAGTTTGACGGACTCGACGATCAGCGCGGTGGCGGCGGCGGCGTACAGGCCGAGCAGGCTGGAGGGGCGCAGCAACAGGCCGCCGGCCACGATGGGCAGGACCAGGACGGCCGGTGAGCACCAGACCGGGTCGGCCAGGGTGACCGCCGCGATCAGCGGGATCGTCAGCAGCAGGCCGGCCAGCGCGACCCAGTCCGAGCCGTCCCCGCGGAAGTAGTCCACGGCGGATCGGCGCATGGCGGTGCGGGCCCGGTGCCACTGTTTCCTCAACCGGGCCGTGAACGTCTCGGCTTCCGCGCGCCGCCCTCGTCCTGCTGCCATTGTTCGGGACCCTATCCATCGGACCAGCCCCTTGGCACGGGAGGTCCCACTTGTCCCCCGTCCGAGCGCTGAACTTCACAGGAAGCGGCGCCCCGTAACGCGGGAGAAATTCCCTCGCTCGCCCCGCATTGCCCTGATAGGCATGGCACATGACGACGGACGTGCGGGTGCTGCGGCAGGACGAGTGGGACGCCTGGTACGACAACCTGGTTCGAGCCTTTGGTGGCGCGGACCAAGCGCCCGAAGAGCGCGCATTGGACCGCGAACTCACTGAATTCAATCGATCCCTGGGCGTATGGGACGGGACGACGTGTGTCGGCACTGCGGGGGCCTTCAGCTTCCGCCTCACCGTTCCCGGCGGCGCCTCGGTCCCCGCCGCGGGCATCACCATGGTGAGCGTGGTGGCCACGCACCGCCGGCGCGGGGTGCTGACCTCGATGATGCGCCGCCAGCTGGACGACATCCGCTCCTGGGGGGAGCCGCTGGCGGTGCTGACCGCCTCCGAGCCCGCGATCTACGGCCGGTTCGGGTACGGCGCCGCGACCCTCCAGCTCGGCGCCGAGATCGACACGAGCCGCGTCGAGTTGTCCGTTCCGGCCGGCACGGACGACGTAGGACTGCGGTACGCGGTCCCCGCCGACGTCCTGGACGCCTGTGAGGCGGTGTACGCACGGCTGGTGCCGGGCCGCCCCGGCATGCTGGCGCGGCGGCTCGGCTGGGAGCGGGCGGCGCTGCTGGACCCGGCGAGCGAGCGGGACGGGGCGTCCGCGCTGCAGTGCGTGGTCGCCGAGCGCGAGGGCGAGGTCACGGGGTACGCCCGCTTCCGCACCAAACTCGGCTGGGGGGTCGCCGGGCACGACGGGACGGTGACCCTGGTGGACCTGGCCGCGCTCGACCCCGCGACGGCCGCGGCGCTGTGGCGTTTCCTGTTCGGCATCGACCTGACGACGACGCTGGTCGTGCGCGCACGGCCGGTCGACGACGCCTGGCAGTACCTGGTGTCCGACATCCGGCGGTGCCGGCCGCGGGTGAGGGACGCGATGTACCTGCGTCTCGTCGATGTCGGCGCGGCCCTCCAGGCCCGGACGTACCAGGCGCCGGTGGACGTGGTGTTCGAGGTGGAGGACGCCTTCTGTCCCTGGAACGAGGGGCGTTGGCGGCTGACGGGCGACGCGAAGGGCGCTTCCTGCGCGCGTACGGCGGACGCGGCCGATCTCGCGCTGTCGGTCCGTGAGTTGGGGGCGGCGTATCTGGGCGGGGTGTCGCTCGCGTCGCTGGCCGCGGCCGGGCGTGTACGGGAGCTGCGGGAGGGAGCGCTGGCGGAGGCGTCCCTGGCGTTCGGCTCGTTGGTGGCCCCGTGGCTGCCGCACGGTTTCTGACGTCGGGTCGCCGAGGAGACTTCAGGACGGCTGCGGCCCTACGACCGCTGGCAGCCCGGGCACCAGAACAGGTTGCGGGCGGCGAGAGAGGCGGTACGGATCTCGCCGCCGCAGAGGTGGCAGGGCAGGCCGGCCCTGCGGTACACGTACACCTCACCGCCGTGGTCGTCGACACGCGGCGGGCGGCCCATGGCCTCGGGGGTGTGTTCGGGTCGCACGGTGTCGATGCGGTTGGTGCGGACGCCCTCGCGCATCAGGGCGACGAGGTCGGCCCAGATCGCGTCCCACTCGGCGGGCGTGATGTCCCTGCCGGGCCGGTAGGGGTCGATGCCGTGCCGGAAGAGGACCTCGGCGCGGTAGACGTTGCCGACTCCCGCGATGACCTTCTGGTCCATGAGCAGGGCGGCGATGCTGGTCCGGCTGCGGCGGACCCGCCGGTGGGCGGCCTCCGGGTCGGCGTCGGCACGCAGCGGGTCGGGGCCGAGGCGGCCGTGGATCGCGGTCTTCTCCTCCTCGGTGACCAGCGTGCAGGTGGTGGGCCCGCGCAGGTCGACGTACGCGGTGGGGTTCGCCAGCCGTAGGCGGACCGTGTCGGTGGGCGGGGGCGCCGGGGCGTCCCCGAAGGTGACCTTGCCGAAGAGACCGAGGTGGATGTGCACCCAGTCGGCGCCGCGGAAGCCGAGGAAGAGGTGTTTGCCGTGGGCGTCGGCGGTGTGCAGCTCGGCACCGTCCAGCAGCGCGGCGGCGTCGGCGAACTTGCCCTGGGGGCTGGTGACGGTGACGGCGCCGCCGGCGAACCGTGCCGCGTAGTCCCGGGCCAGCCGGTGGATGGTGTGCCCCTCTGGCACGGCTTCCCTCACCCTTCCGCAACACCGGGCACCGCCAGGGGGCACCCCCGCCCCCTGGCCCCGGCCCGCCCCTGACCTGCCGGTTCTCAGCCCTGCGGGTGGTGCGGGGGGATCGGCGGCAGCTGGCCGGTGGTCTCGTACGAGGACAGCATGCCGATGCGTCGCTCATGCCGCTCGTCGCCGGAGAACGGGGTGTTCAGGAACGTCTCGACGAACTTCGTCGCCTCCTCCACCGTGTGCATCCGGGCACCCACGGCGACGACGTTCGCGTTGTTGTGCCGGCGGCCGAGGGACGCCGTCTCCTCGCTCCAGGCAAGGGCCGCCCGCACGCCCTTCACCTTGTTCGCGGCGATCTGCTCGCCGTTGCCGGAGCCGCCGATCACGATGCCGAGGGAGTCGGGGTCCGCGGCCGTCCGCTCCGCGGCGCGGAGGCAGAACGGCGGGTAGTCGTCCTGGGCGTCGTAGATGTGGGGCCCGCAGTCGACGGGCTCGTGGCCGGCGGCCTTGAGCCACTCGACGAGGTGGTTCTTCAGTTCGAAACCGGCATGGTCGGAGCCGAGGTACACGCGCATGGTCCGAGTGTGTCACGCCCGTCGCGGGTCGGCCTCGCGGGGTTACACCCAGGAAAGATGTGAGCTACACCATAGAACCTCAAGAAAACCTCAAGTAACAATCCGGATTCAAAGGTTCCCGAATTTGTTCGCCTCGGATTCACTGGACCGGCTCGTACACCGCTCATACGAGCCCCCGTACTCCCGCGAGTACGGGGCAGAAGGTGTCCGTCCGTACGTGTGTCCCCTCCCGTTTCTCGCACACCCGGCGCAAAGGAATCACCCCTTATGACTTCGCAGCCGACCCCCACCCCGGCCGGAAAAGCATCCGGCCACCCCGGAGAACCCGGCGGCGGCCTTCAGGCCGGACTCAAGAACCGTCACCTGACGATGATCGCCATCGGCGGTGTCATCGGCGCCGGCCTGTTCGTCGGCTCCAGCTCCGGTATCGCCACCGCCGGCCCCGGCATCCTGCTCTCGTACGCGCTCGTCGGCACGCTCGTGGTGCTGGTGATGCGGATGCTGGGCGAGATGTCCGCCGCGAACCCCACCTCGGGCTCGTTCTCCGCGCACGCCGACCGGGCGCTCGGCCGCTGGGCCGGTTTCTCCATCGGCTGGCTGTACTGGTTCTTCTGGGTGGTCGTGCTCGCCGTGGAGGCCACCGCGGGTGCCAAGATCCTGGCCGGTTGGGTCCCCGCCGTGCCGCAGTGGGGCTGGGCGCTCATCGTCATGATCGTGCTGACCGCGACCAACCTGGTCTCCGTCGGCTCCTACGGTGAGTTCGAGTTCTGGTTCGCCGGGATCAAGGTCGTGGCGATCGGCGCGTTCATCGTCGTCGGTCTGCTCGCCGTCTTCGGCGTGCTGCCGGGCGTGCACACCGACAAGGCGAGCTTCGGCAACCTGACCACCCACGGCGGCTTCCTGCCGCACGGTCCGGGCGCCATCCTCACCGGTGTGCTGCTGGTCGTGTTCTCCTTCATGGGCAGCGAGATCGCCACGCTGGCGGCCGGCGAGTCGGAGGACCCGCAGCGGGCGGTCACGAAGTCGACGAACAGCATCATCTGGCGTATCGCCGTCTTCTACCTGGGCTCCATCTTCGTGGTCGTGTCGCTGCTGCCGTGGAACGACCCGTCCATCAAGGACAAGGGCTCCTACGTCGCCGCCCTGGACTCGCTCGGCATCCCGCACGCCGGCCAGATCATGAACTTCATCGTGCTGACGTCGGTGCTGTCCTGTCTGAACTCCGGGCTCTACACCGCCTCCCGGATGGCCTTCTCGCTGGGCGAGCGGGGCGACGCGCCGAAGGCGTTCGCGCGGACCACGTCCCGGGGCGTGCCGATGGCGGCCATCGTGGCGTCGGTCGTGTTCGGCTTCCTGGCCGTCTTCTTCAACTACAAGTTCCCGGACTCGGTCTTCCTCTTCCTGGTCAATTCCAGCGGTGCGGTCGCCCTGTTCGTCTGGCTGGTCATCTGCTTCTCGCAGCTGCGGATGCGCAGGATCATCCAGCGGGAGGCGCCGGAGAAGCTCGTCGTCAAGATGTGGCTGTACCCGTACCTGACCTGGGCGACGGCCGCGCTGATCGTGCTGGTCCTCGGCTACATGCTGACCGACACCGAGCACGACGGCCGCGAGACCGTGCTGCTGTCCCTGCTCGTCGCCGCGGTGGTGCTGGTGATCGCCGTGGTGAAGGAGCGGATCGCCGGCAACCGCACGGCCGCCCCCACCGAGGCACCGGCCGACAAGGTCTCCATCGGCTGATCCGGCCCGCACGGAAAACGGCCGCATAACCTGACGGAACCTGTCAGGTTATGCGGCCATCCTGCATGGCATGACCTACCCGGACAACCGCGCAGACCTGACCCTGCTCCGCCCCGACGACGCCGGCTACGACGAAGAACTCGCCGGGTTCCAGACCGGCTTCCGCCGACGGCCCGCCGTGATCGTGGCAGCCCGCTCGGCCGCGGACGTGGTCGCCGCCGTACGGTACGCGGCCGTCGAAGACCTGCCGGTGGGCGTACAGGCCACCGGACACGGGCTGCCCGGGGGCCACGAGGGCGGACTGCTCATCACCACCCGGCGGCTCGACGGGATCACCATCGACCCCGCGGCGCGAACGGTCCGCATCCAGGCCGGGGTGCGCTGGGGGCAGGTCGTCGCGGCGGCCGAGCCGTACGGGCTGGCGCCGCTCAACGGGTCAGCGCCCGGCGTGGGCGCGGTGTCGTACACCCTGGGCGGCGGACTCGGCATCCTTGCAAGGGAGTTCGGCTACGCGGCCGACCATGTGCGGTGGCTGGAGGTCGTCACCGCCGACGGCGAACCCCGGCACGTCACCCCGGACTCGGACCCCGACCTGTACTGGGCGCTGCTCGGCGCGGGGCAGAACTTCGGGATCGTCACCGAGCTGGACATCGGGCTCGTCCCGGTGCGGACGCTGTACGGCGGCTCGCTCGCCTTCGACGGGCGCGTGGTGGACCCGGCGGTCGTCCTGAGGGCGTACGAGGCCTGGACGCGGACCGTGCCGGACGGGCTGACCTCGTCCTTCGCCGCCGTGCCGTACCCGGATCTGCCGGCGCTGCCCCCGCATCTGCGCGGCCGGTACGTCATCTCCGTCAGGGTCGCCTACACGGGCGCCGACGGGGAGGACATCGTCGCCCCACTGCGGGCGATCGGACCGGTGCTGGGGGACTCGCTGCGGGAGATGCCGTACGCCGAGAGCCACACCATCCACAGCGACCCGGACTTCCCGCACGCCTACTACGGCGACAGCGCGGTGCTGCGGGAACTGGACGTGGAGCGGGCCGCTGAGCTGCTGCGGCGGTTGGGGCCGGAGGCGGACCAGATGTGCGTCGTACAGATCAACCACCTGGGCGGGGCGCTCGCCCGGCCGGCCCCGAACGCGGTGCCGTACCGCGAAGGGAGCTTCCTGGTACGGCTGTTGACCGTCGGGGACCGGGAGCGGGCGCGGGCCGTCCTGGACCCGGCGTTCGCCCTGCTGGCAGACGAACGCCTGGGCCGCTCGCTCAACTTCGCCTTCGGGGCCGGGGACCGGAGCGCCGGGCTGTACGACCCGGAGACGCGAAAGAGGCTCGCCGGGCTGAAGGAGAGTTACGACCCGGCGAACCGCTTCCGCAGGAACTACGGCGTCAGCGCTTGCTGACGAACTTCCAGGCGGTGGGCAGCGCGCCCATCGCCAGGGCCGCCTTGAGGGCGTCGCCGACCAGGAACGGGGTGAGGCCGGCCGCGATCGCCTGGGAGGCGGACATGTGGGCGGCCAGGGCCAGGTAGGGGACGCCGACCGCGTAGATGATCGCCTCGCCGAGGATCATCGTGCCCGCCGTGCGCAGCGGGGAGCGGTCGGCCCCCCGGCGGGCCAGCGCGCCGACGGCGGCGGAGGCCAGCAGCATGCCGAGGATGTAGCCGAAGGAGACGGCGCCCGCGCCGGAGCCGTCGCCCGCGAACCACGGCACACCCGCCACGCCCGCGAGCGCGTACAGGGCGAGGGAGAGGAAGCCGCGGCGGGCACCGAGCGCGGTGCCGACGAGCAGCGCGGCGAAGGTCTGGCCGGTCACCGGCACCGGGGACCCGGGCACCGGGACCGCCAGCTGGGCCGCGAGGCCGGTGAGCACGGCGCCGCCGACGACGAGGGCCGCGTCGCGGACGCGGGACGCGGGGAGCAGGTCGGCGAGGACTGCTCCGGGGCGAGCGGTGGCGGTGGCGGTGCTCATGGGGACTCCGCGGGGTGGTGTGGACACGTCGGGACAGCGTGACGCTATCCCAGCGGCGTCCACCCGATCACCGTCGGCGCTCGACAAAGGGTGGAACAGCGCGTTCGTGAGCTTCACACAAAGGGTGCTGCTTACACATGGTCAGGCGTGACACCGGTCACTGAGCTGGCGGCGTTCTGCTCACACTCCTGTGGCGTCCGGAAACTGTGGGATCCCGCCAAAGGCCCGCGGGAGTCCGTCTCGCCCGTCGGTCGCCGTCTGGGCAGCGGTGGGTCGTTTTGCTAGCTTCGAACGCATGGTTGCCCAGGCCCGGAACTTCACGTCGCGTCGCTATGTCGACCTGCGACGCCAGGGCACGGCCACCTGTCGCCGCCCGGGGTAGCGGCGGCCCCCGGCACGCCTGAAGCCCTCCGAGACGTGTCGGCCCCGTTCCCGAGGACGGTTCTCCATGCCCCGTACCGCGACATCCACTCTTGTCTCCCCCGTTCCCCGTGCCGCCGACAGCGACCGGCGGCGTACCAGTGCCAGCGTCGTGCTGCGGTCCGTGCTGGAGCACGGGCCGGTGGCGCGCAGCACCGTCGCCCGGCTGACCGGGCTGTCGCCCGCGTCCGTGACCGAGCACTGTGCCCGGCTGACCGGGCTGGGGCTGATCCGTGAGGAGGCGGCTCCGCGCCGCTCGAACGGGGTGGGCCGGCCGCATGTCCCCGTCGACCTCGACACCGAGCGGTTCGTGGTCGGCGGGGTGCACGTGGCTGTGCCGTACACCACCGTCGCGCTGCTCGATCTGCGCGGCCGCGTCATGGCCCGGCGGGAGCTGAAGCACGGGCGGACGGACCCCGGCCGGGTGGTGGCCCGGGCGGCGGAAGGTCTCGCGGCCCTGCTCGCCGAGACGCCGGGCCGCGAGCCGCTCGGGGTCGGCGTCGCGGTCGGCGGCTGGGTGGACCGGGAGACGGGCACCGTGGTCGAGCACGAGCTGCTGGGCTGGCGCGAGGTGCCGGTGCGGGAGCTGCTCCAGGCCCGTACCGGGCTGCCGGTCCAGGTGGACGGGCACGCGCGGGCGTTGGTCAACGGCGAGCGGCTGTTCGGGCGGGCCCGGGGCAGCCGCAGCGTGCTGCACCTGTTCGTGGGCAACGTGGTCGACGCGGCCTTCGCCACCAACGACGAGGTGCACCACGGGCCCCGCTCCCAGGCGGGAGCGATCGCCCACGTTCCGGTGCCGGGCGGTACCGAACCGTGCTCCTGCGGCCGTACCGGCTGCCTGCAGGCGGAGTTGAGCGAGCGGACGCTGTGCCGACGGGCCCGGGCGGCCGGGGTGATCGACGGGATGAACCCGATGCACGTGGTGGCCGCGGCGGCGGCCGGAGACGTGGCGGCCCGACGGCTGCTGACGGAGCGGGCCCGGATGACCGGGCGAGCGGCCGGGTTGCTGCTGGATGTGCTCAACCCGGAGACGGTCGTCGTCACCGAGGTGGGGGTCATGCACTTCGAGGACTGCCTGAACGCGCTACGGGAGGCGGCCGGAAAGGACCGGTCCGCAGTGCTGACGCCGACGAGTTTCCCGGATTCCGTGCTTGCGGTGGCGGGCGGTTCGGTGATGCTGGACGCGCTGTTCCGGGACCCGTTCGGGTGCGTCACCTGAGGCTATTTAATTCAGAAACTCGGAATGTTGACAGGGGGCGCTCATGGCCAGGAACATCCTGGTCATGAGCCCTCTCACGAGCTGTCGCACCGTCTGTTGCTGACACATTGCCGCGCATGAAGCGCGTGTTTCCCGCTGCGTGAGTTCTCTTGCTCCGGCTTGCCTTCCCGGAATTCCTGCCGCCTTCTCCGGCTTCTGTCTCCTTTTACTCCTGGGAGTCCTCCCATGCACCGTCGTGTCTTTCTCACGTCCCTGCTCGGCGCGTCCGCCGCCGTCGCCGGCCTCAGCGGCTGCGCGCAGGGCGATGCCACCGCCGACACCGGTGGCGCCACAAAGCCCCTCGCCGGCACGGTCCCGGCCGGCACCAGCTTGAAGATCGCCTCCTATCTGGGGCAGCAGCAGCTCCAGTTCCGTCTGGCGAAGCTGCCCCCGCTGCCGTTCAAGGTGTCCACCTGGGCCAACATCGGGGCGGGCCCGGACGTCATCAACGCCTTCCGCGCCAAGTCCCTCGATCTCTCCAACAACGCGGGCATCCCGCCGATCCAGGCGCACTACCAGGGCTTCGCGGCGAAGATCGTGGCGATCGACATCACCCGCAAGCCCAACTACCTCTTCGCCACCAAGCCCGGCAGCGACGTCCACACCGTCGAGGACTTCAAGGGCAAGCGGCTCGCCTTCTCGCAGGGCCAGGCGCAGGGTGTCGTGCTGCTGCGGGCGCTGAAGCAGGCGGGCCTGTCCTACGACCAGGTGAAGCTGGTCCCGCTGACCAGCAACCAGTTCTTCACGGCCCTTCAGTCGGGGCAGGTGGACGTGGCCCCGCTGGCCATCAACCAGGCGCCCGCCTACCTGAAGCAGTACGGCCCCAAGGGCGCCCGCAGCATCACGACCGAGGTCGTGGACCTGCTCAACCTGCTGTGGGCGCCGCAGTCCGTGCTGAACGACCCCGCGAAGGCCGCCGCGATCGCCGCCTACATCCCGCAGTGGGCCAAGGGACTGGTGTGGCAGTACGAGCATCCGGACGTGTGGGACGAGGAGTTCTACGTCAAGACGCAGAACCTCACCCCGCAGCAGGCCAGGTCCATCACCGCCCTCGCCAACAAGCCGCTGTTCCCGCCGAGTTGGGACGAGGCCGTCAAGTGGGAGCAGGAGACCGCCGATCTGCTCGCCGAGGGCGGATTCGTAAAGAAGTTCGACGTGTCGTCCCTCTTCGACCACCGCTTCGAGCCGATCGCCGCCAAGGCCGTACCCGAGGAGTACCGGAGGTGACCGCCGTGACCACCGTCACGACCGCCGTTCCGCCGACAGTGGTCGGGGAATCGACCCAGGTCCGCAGGCGCCGGCGCCTTTCCCCCGGCCGGCGGCTGCCCGCCGCCCGGCTGGCCGGTCCGCTGCTGCTGCTCGCCCTGTGGGCCGCCGCCTCGGCCGCCGGACAACTCGATCCGGGGGCGGTGCCCGCACCCTGGACCGTGCTGCGCACGGGCGTCCACCTGTGGACCGACGGCACGCTGCCCACCGACGTCCTGACCTCGCTCGAACGCGCCGGGTACGGCTTCGCGATCGGCCTGAGCGCCGGGATCGTCCTCGCGCTCGCCTCCGGGCTGAGCCGGACCGGAGAGGCACTGATCGACGGGACCGTGCAGCTCAACCGGGCGATCCCGACCCTCGGGCTGATCCCGCTGTTCATCCTCTGGCTGGGCATCGGGGAGACCTTCAAGGTCGCCATCATCGCGATCGTCGTCTACATCCCGGTGTATCTGAACACGCATGCCGCACTGTCCGGCATCGACAGCCGGTACGTCGAACTCGCCGAGGTGCAGGGCCTGTCCCGGCTCACCTTCGTCCGCCAGGTGGTGATACCCGGCGCGCTGCCCGGATTCTTCGTGGGACTCCGGCTCGGGGTGACCGGCTCCTGGCTGGGCCTGGTGGTGCTGGAGCAGATCAACGCCACCAGCGGCCTCGGCTACATGATGTTCCAGGCGCAGAACTACGGCCAGTCCGACGTCATCCTGGTCGGCCTGCTGATCTACGGCGTCTTCGGTCTGGTCTCCGACAGCGTGGTCCGTCTGATCGAACGGAGGGTGCTGTCATGGCGCCGCACACTGAGCAACTGACCCGGCCCGCCGTCCGACTGCGCGGCCTGACCCGGTCGTTCGACGGCCGTACGGTCCTCGACGGCATCGACCTGGAACTGCCCGCCGGGCAGTTCACGGCCCTGCTCGGGCACAGCGGCTCGGGCAAGAGCACGCTGCTGCGGGCGGTCGCCGGCCTGGACCACGCGGTCGCGGGCGGCGGGGAGCTCACCGCGCCCGAACGGGTCTCGGTGGTCTTCCAGGACTCCCGGCTGCTGCCCTGGCGCCGGGTGCTGGACAACGTCCTGCTGGGCCTGGACGGCAGGGACGCCGAGGAGCGCGGCCGGGCCGCCCTCGCGGAGGTCGGCCTGAAGGGCCGCGAGCGGGCCTGGCCGGGCGAGCTGTCCGGCGGCGAGGCCCAGCGGGCCGCACTGGCCCGCTCCCTGGTCCGCGAGCCCGAACTCCTGTTGGCCGACGAGCCCTTCGGGGCGCTGGACGCACTCACCCGGATCAAGATGCACAACCTGCTGCGCGAGCTGTGGAAGCGCCACCGGCCCTCCGTGCTCCTCGTCACCCACGACGTGGACGAGGCGATCGTGCTCGCCGACCGTGTCCTCGTCCTGGACCGGGGCCGGATCGGCCTCGACCTGACCATCGACCGCCCGCACCCGCGCTCCTACCGCGAGCCGGTCCTGGGCGAGTACCGCGAGCGGCTGCTGGCCGCGCTGGGCGTCACGGAGGACCACCAGTGACAGCGAGAAGGCTCCACCTCAACGCGTTCCTGATGAACACCGGCCACCACGAGGCCTCCTGGCGGCTCCCGGAAAGCGACCCGTACGCGCACGTCGACCTCCAGCACTACGTCAACCTCGCCCGGATCGCCGAACGCGGCACCTTCGACTCCCTCTTCCTCGCCGACAGCCCCCAGCTGTGGGGCAACCTCGCCCAGCGGCCGGCGGGTGCTCTGGAACCCCTCACCCTGCTGACCGCGCTGGCGACGGCCACCGAGCACATCGGTCTGATCGCCACCGCCTCCACCTCCTACAACTCCCCTTACAACCTGGCCCGCAAGTTCGCCTCGCTGGACCTCATCAGCGGCGGCCGGGCGGGCTGGAACATCGTCACCACCGCGGGCGCCGAGGCCGCGCGCAACTTCGGGCTCGCCGAAGAGCCCGCGCACGCCGAGCGGTACGCGCGCGCCGCCGAGTTCCTCGACGTGGCCCTCAAACTCTGGGACAGCTGGGAGGACGACGCGATCGTCGCCGACAAGGCGGCCGGTGTCTGGGGCGACGACAGCAAGATCCACCCGCCCCGGCACGAGGGGAGGTACTTCAGCGTCGAGGGCGCCCTCAACGTGCCGCGCACCCCGCAGGGCTACCCGCTGCTGGTGCAGGCGGGTTCCTCGGAGGACGGAAAGCGGTTCGCGGCCCGGTACGCGGAGGCGGTGTTCACCGCCCAGCAGACCATCGAGGACGCGCAGGCCTTCTACGCCGACCTCAAGTCCCGTACCGAGCGGGAGGGACGGAACCCCGACCACCTCAAGGTGCTGCCCGGCATCGTTCCCGTGCTCGGCTCGACTCAGGCCGAGGCGCAGGCCGCCGAGCAGCTCCTCGAGGCCCACATCGTGTACGACCACGGTGTGGGCCGCCTGGAGAGCCTGCTGCACCTGGAGCCCGGAACCCTGGAGCTGGACGCCCCGCTCCCCGCCGACCTGCCGCCCGAGTCCGCCATCGAGGGCGCCAAGAGCCGCTACACGCTCGTCGTGGAGCTGGCCCGGCGCGAGCGGCTGACCGTACGGCAGCTCATCGGACGCCTCGGCGGCGGACGCGGGCACCTCACCTTCGCGGGGACGCCCGAGCAGGTCGCGGACAAGATCGAGACCTGGTTCAGGCAAGGGGCCGCCGACGGCTTCAACATCATGCCGGCCGTGCTGCCCTCAGGCCTCGACGCCTTCGTCGAGCACGTCGTACCGATCCTGCGCGCCCGCGGCCTGCTGCGCACCGCATACGGCCCCCGTCAGACCCTGCGGGAGCGCTACGGCCTCCCCCGCCCCGCAAACCAGTACTCCCCCGAGTTCTCGGCTGCGCCCGAACAGGGGGGACCCCCATCCCCCTCACTCGCCACCGTCTGAAAGGACCCGCCATGTCCATCGAGATCACCAAGGTCACCGCACGCATCGGCGCCCGGGTCACCGGCGTCGACATCTCCAAGCCGCTCGACCAGGAGCAGGTCACCGCGATCCGTGAGGCCCTCAACGCCCACAAGGCGCTCGTCTTCGACGCCGGAGACCTGGACGACGAGGGCCAGCAGGCCTTCGCCCGCCACTTCGGCGACCTCACCACCGCCCACCCGACGGTCGGTGCCGTCGAGGGTGCCCCGAACGTGTTGCCCGTGGACAGCGAGCGGGGCCGCGCCAACCACTGGCACACGGACGTCACCTTCGTCCTGAACCCGCCGCAGGCCAGCACCCTGCGCTCGATCACGATCCCGCCGTACGGCGGCGAGACCCTGATCGCCAACGCGGCGGCGGCCTACCGCGACCTGCCGGAGCCGCTGCGCCGCCTGGCCGACACCCTGTGGGCCGAGCACACCAACGACTACGACTACGCGGTGCCGGACGAGGAGATCGACGAGGAGAAGGCCGCCCAGCGGGCCGAGTTCACCTCGATCACGTACCGCACCGCGCACCCGGTGGTCCGCGTCCACCCGCTGACCGGGGAGCGCGGGCTGTTCATCGGCGGGTTCGCGCAGCGGATCGTCGGCCTGTCGGTCGGCGAGTCCCGCACGATCCTGGAGCTGCTGCAGGCGTACGTCACCCGGCCGGAGAACATCCTGCGCCACCGCTGGGCGGAGAACGAGCTGGTGCTGTTCGACAACCGGATCACCCAGCACTACGCCATCGACAACTACGACGGCCTGCCGCGCCGGCTGCACCGGGTGACCGTCGCCGGTGACGTGCCGGTGGGCGTCGAGGGCAAGGAGAGCCACTCGATCGAGGGGGACGCCTCGCACTACACACCGGTCACACCGGTCGCCGCGTAACCGGTACGTCACCCGCCGTACATCGGGTGTCCGGATAGTGGGCAGCCTCTCCGCCGGATGGGGGAGGCTGCCCACACTGTGGGCGTTTTGCCCCCCTCACCCACGGGACGAGCCGCGCCCATGCCCAGCACCACCGTCGAGACGCCGCCGACCGACGACGTCTCCCTCTCCCACGGCCTCAAGCAGCGCCATCTGTCGATGATCGCCCTCGGCGGGGTGATCGGCGCCGGCCTGTTCGTCGGGTCCGGCGCGGGCATCGCCGCCGCCGGGCCGTCGATCGTGATCGCGTACGCCGTCTCCGGTCTGCTCGTCATGCTGGTGATGCGGATGCTCGGCGAGATGTCGGCCGCCTATCCGTCGTCGGGCTCCTTCTCCGCGCACGCCGAGCGGGCCATCGGCCCCTGGGCGGGCTTCACCGCGGGCTGGTCGTTCTGGGTGCTGCTGTGCACGGCGGTCGGCCTGGAGGGCATCGGCGCCGCGAAGATCGTCACCGGCTGGCTGCCGGGTACGCCGGAATGGGCGTGGGTGGCGCTGTTCATGGTGGCCTTCTGCGGGGCCAACCTGGCCGCCGTGAAGAACTTCGGCGAGTTCGAGTTCTGGTTCGCCGCGCTGAAGGTCGGCGCCATCACCCTGTTCCTGGTGCTCGGCGTGCTGGCGATCGCGGGCGTGCTGCCCGGCACCGACTCGCCCGGCGCCTCGCACCTGACCGACTTCCTGCCGCACGGCAGCGAGGGCCTGGTCATCGGCCTGCTCGCGTCGGTGTTCGCGTACGGCGGCCTGGAGACCGTCACCATCGCGGCGGCCGAGTCGCAGGACCCGGTGAGGGGTGTGGCGAGCGCGGTGCGCACCGCGATGTGGCGCATCGCGGTGTTCTACGTCGGCTCGATGGCGGTCATCGTCACCCTGGTCCCGTGGAACGCGAAGGAGGTCGTCGAGAAGGGCCCGTACGTGGCCGCCCTCGACCACCTGGGCATCCCGGGCGCCGGGCAGCTGATGAACGTGGTGGTGCTGGTCGCGCTGCTGTCCGCGATGAACGCCAACATCTACGGCTCCTCGCGCATCGCGTACTCGCTGGTGGCGCGCGGCCAGGGTCCGAAGGCGCTGGGCCGGGTCTTCGGCGGCGTCCCGCGGATCGCGGTGCTGGCCTCCTCGGTCTTCGGGTTCGTGTGCGTGGTGCTGAGCTACTGGCGGCCCAACGACGTCTTCCCCTGGCTGCTGAACATGATCGGCGCGGTGATCCTGGTCGTCTGGGTCTTCATCGCGGTCTCGCAGCTGCGCCTGCGCCGCCGTCTGGAGCGGGAGGCGCCCGGGAAGCTGGTCGTGCGGATGTGGGCGTTCCCGGCGCTGACGTGGGTCGCGCTGGCGGGCATGGCGACGATCTTCGTGCTGATGGCGCGGCAGCCGGACACCCGCGTGCAGCTGTACTCGACGGGCGGGATGACCGTGTGCCTGGCGGCCGTCGGCTACGCCTGGCAGAGGGCGCGCGCCCGGCGCTGACGCCCGGGCCGCCGCGTGGTCCGGCCCCCGCGGTGCCCCTCTTTCCGTCGCGCGTGGGATTGACGGTCCGCCACTGTGGGATCACCCTCGGTCGACAAGCCGTTCCGATGAGGGGACGGGAACGGGAAGGGGAGCCGATGGAGTCGACCGACCCGGTACGTGTGGTGGCGGCGGGCGACCACTTCGTCCTGCCGTCGCTGATCACGGCGGCCGTACGGCACGAGATGGGGGAACACCCCTGCGAGGTCAGGGAGCTGACGCTCGCGCAGGAGACAGGCGGCGCCGAGGAGCAGCTGCTCAAGGCGCTGGTGGACGCCGAGGTCCTCGTCACCCGGCAGGGCCCGGTCACCGCAAGGGTGCTGGCCGCCGCCCCGGAGCTACGGCTGGTGGTGGTGTGCCGGGGCGGCCCCGCGGACGTCGACCTGGAGGCGGCGCAGGCGCACGGCGTCCGCGTGTGCCGCGCGCCCGGCGGCGGCGCGGCGGCCACCGCCGAGTTCACGCTCGGCCTGATGCTGGCCGCTTTGCGCCGTATCCCCCAGGCCCATGAACTCCTGGCCCGGCACGGGAGGTGGCAGGGGCCCGCGTCCACCACGTACGAGCACGCCGGCCTGGAGCTGGAGGACCTGCCCGTGGGCCTGATCGGCCACGGAGCGGTGGGCAGCCGGGTCGCGCGGGTGCTGTGTGCGCTCGGGGCGCGGGTCATGGTCTACGACCCGTATGTGCGCGGCGAGGTGCACGGACTGCGGATCGGCTCGCTCGACGAGCTCCTGCGCCGCTCCCGGGTGATCACCCTGCACACCCCGCTCACCTCGGGGACCCGGGGCCTGATCGGGGCCCGCGAGCTGGCGCTGCTGCCGCGCGGCGCGGTGGTGGTGAACACGGCGGGCGGGGCACTGCTGGACGAGGACGCGCTGTGCGACGCGCTGGAGAGCGGGCAGCTGTCGGCGGCGGCCCTCGACACCTACGCGCACGAGCCGCTGCCGCCGGACTCCCGGCTCCCGGCTCTGGCGGAACGGCTGGTGCTGACCCCGCACCTCGGCGGGTCGAGCCGCGCGGCGGCCGAGAAGGCGGCCGGGACGGCGGCGGAGGAGGTGGGCCGCTGGGTACGGGGGGAGCCCCCGCTCCACTGCCTGCCGGAGCCCGGGAAGCGGGAGTGGCGCTCATGACCTACCAGGCCTACCGGCGGTGCCCCAATTGCGGGGACACCATGCAGGACTTCCGGGATCTGGAAGGAGACGCCGAGAAGGCGGCGGCCGAGGAGGCCCTCCGGCCGGTCCTGGAGGGCCGCCCCTTCGTCGCCAAGGAGTACCACCGCTGTGCCCGCCCCGGCTGCCGCCGCATCCAGCGCAAGGACCACTGGAGGATCGGGGCCACGTTGCCGGAGGAGTCCTAGCGACACACGAGGAAGGGCGCCGCACCGGCCGTGGCGCGGCGCCCCGACCACCTGGCATCGGCGTCACCCGGCGGAGAGGAGGATTACAGGTTGAGGAGGACTACAGGTTGCTGAAGTCCGGCCCCTTCGTCCGCGTCCGCTTGATCTCGTAGAAGCCCGGCACCGACGCGACCGCCAGCGTCCCGTCCCAGAGCCTCGCCGCCTCCTCGCCCTTCGGCGCCGGTGTGACCACGGGCCCGAAGAAGGCGATCTGCTCACCGTCCGGTCCGGGCACCGCGATCACCGGCGTGCCCACCTCCTGGCCCACCTTCTCGATGCCCTCCTTGTGCGAGGCGCGCAGCTCCGCCTCGAACTCGAAGTCCTCCTGCTCGGCGTAGTCGATCAGGTCGGCGGGCAGCCCGACCTCCTGAAGTGCCGCCGCGATCGCCTCGAGCGTCGGCCCCTCGCCCTGGTTGTGGAAGCGCGTGCCGAGCGCGGTGTACAGCGGCCCGAGGACGTCCGAACCGTGCTTCTGCCACGCCGCCGTCACCACCCGCACCGGCTTCCACGCCTTGGTCGCCAGCATCTCCCGGTACTCCTCGGGCAGCTGGTCGAGCTTGTCCTCGTTGAGCACGGCCAGGCTCATGATGTGCCAGCGGACCTCGATGTCCCGGACCTTCTCCACCTCCAGCACCCAGCGGGAGGTCATCCAGGCCCAGGGGCACAGCGGGTCGAACCAGAAGTCGACGGGGGTCTTGCCGGAAGCGGTCGCGGTCTCGGACATGGCTCTCCTCGGAAACGTGGACGTTCATCCGGCAACAACCTGTGCACCGGCGACGTCATTCCCTCCCGCACCCCGCCGTATTCCCTGCTGCCCGACGTCAGGGGCGCATGGCAGGATCGGCCCTGTCCGCGCCACCCAGCAGCCCTGAAGGAGTGCCGCCCGTGCCCGGTGAGAACCTGTCCCGCGACGAGGCCCAGGAGAGGGCCGCCCTGCTGTCCGTCGACGGGTACGACGTGTCGCTCGACCTGCGCTCCGCCGTGGGCGAGGCACCCGGCGACACGGACGCCGGGCCGCGCACCTTCCGCTCGGTCACCACGATCCGCTTCCGCTGCGCGGAGCCGGGCGCGTCCAGCTTCGCCGACCTGATCGCCCCGAGCGTCACCGCGGTCTCCCTCAACGGCAAGGACCTCGACCCCGGCGAGGTCTTCGACGGCGCCCGCATCCTGCTGGAGGACCTGGCCGCCGAGAACGAGCTGGTGGTCGACGCCCGGTGCGCCTACTCCCGCACCGGTGAGGGCCTGCACCGCTTCGTCGATCCGGAGGACGGCGAGGTGTACCTGTACACGCAGTACGAGCCCGCCGACGCCCGCCGCGTCTTCGCGAACTTCGAGCAGCCCGACCTCAAGGCCCCCTTCCGCTTCGAGGTCCGCGCCCCCGAGGGCTGGACGGTGTGGAGCAACGGTGCCGGTGAGAAGCACGACGGGGTGTGGCGGTTCGCGGAGACCAAGCCGATCTCGACGTACATCACGTGTGTCGTGGCGGGCCCGTACCACTACGTCACCGACAACTACACCCGCACCCTGGACGACGGCACGACCCTTCAGATCCCGCTCGGCGCGATGTGCCGCAAGGGTCTGGCCCGGCACTTCGACGCCGACGACGTCTTCCTGGTCACCAAGCAGGGCCTGGACTTCTTCCACGACCACTTCGACTACCCGTACCCGTTCGGGAAGTACGACCAGGCGTTCGTGCCCGAGTACAACATCGGCGCCATGGAGAACCCGGGCCTTGTCACCTTCACCGAGGAGTTCGTCTTCCGTGGCCGGGTCACCCAGGCGTCGTACGAGCGCAGGGCCAATGTGATCCTGCACGAGATGGCCCACATGTGGTTCGGCGACCTGGTGACCATGGCCTGGTGGGACGACCTGTGGCTGAAGGAGTCCTTCGCGGACTTCATGGGCTCGTTCTCGCTGGTGGAGGCCACCCGGTTCACGAGCGGCTGGATCACCTTCGCCAACAACCGCAAGGCGTGGGCGTACCGCGCCGACCAGTTGCCCTCCACCCACCCGATCACGGCGGACATCCGCGACCTCCAGGACGCGAAGCTCAACTTCGACGGCATCACGTACGCCAAGGGCGCGTCCGTACTGAAGCAGCTGGTGGCGTACGCCGGGCGGGACGCGTTCCTGGAGGGCGCGCGCCGCTACTTCAAGCGGAACGCGTACGGGAACACGCGCCTGACCGACCTGCTGTCGGTGCTGGAGGAGACGAGCGGCCGGGACATGGCCGCCTGGGCGCGCTCCTGGCTGCAGACGGCCGGGGTCAACTCCCTGACTCCGCAGGTGCTGCTGGGCGAGGACGGGCGGATCGCGGAGCTGTCGGTGCTCCAGGAGGCGGCTCAGTCGCATCCGGAACTGCGTCCGCACCGGGTCGCGGTGGGCCTGTACCGCAGCGAGGGCGGCGCGCTGGTGCGGTACGCGCGCGCCGAGGTGGACGTGCACGGTCCGCGGACGGTGGTCGGTGAGCTGGCCGGCGCGGAAGCGCCGGAGCTCGTCCTTGTCAACGACGACGACCTCACCTACTGCAAGATCCGCTTCGACGACACCTCGCTGGAGACCCTGAAGGACCGTCTCGCCGACATCACCGACCCTTCTCCAAGCTCTTCGAGCAGGGGATACCCCATGGCCCGTGCGCTGTGCTGGTCGGCGCTGTGGAACCTGACCCGGGACGCCCTGCTGCCGGCGCGGGACTTCGTCGGCCTGGTGCTGCGGTTCGCCGGCCGGGAGTCCGACATCGGCGTACTGCAGATGCTGCACGCCTGGGCCGGCTCGGCACTGACGTACTACGTGGCGCCCGCGTGGCGGGAGACGGGCAGGCGGCTGCTCGCCGAGGGCGCGCTGCGCGAGCTGCGGGCGGCCGAGCCGGGCAGCCAGCACCAGCTGACCTGGGCGCGGTTCTTCGCGGCGGTGGCGTCTCAGAAGGCCGATCTGCGGCTGCTGCGGGGTCTGCTGGACGGCACGGACAAGATCGACGGGCTCGACGTGGACCAGGAGCTGCGCTGGGCGTTCCTCCAGCCGCTGGCCGCGCACGGGGCCGCCGACGAGTCGGTGCTCGCCGCCGAACTGGCCCGCGACGACACGGCGTCCGGCAAGCGCCACCAGGTGCGCTGCCTGGCCGCGCGCCCCTCGGCCGCGGTCAAGGCGCAGGCGTGGGCGCAGGTCGTCGAGTCCGACACGTTGTCGAACGCGCTCGTCGAGGCGACCATCGCCGGCTTTGCGCAGCCCTCCCAGCGGGAGTTGCTCGCGCCGTACGCGGAGAAGTACTTCACGGCGATCGACCGGGTGTGGGCGGAGCGGTCCATCCAGATCGGGATGCATGTGGTCCGGGGCCTGTTCCCCGCGCTGCAGGACTCGCCCGGGACGCTGGAGGCGACGGACGCGTGGCTCGCCGCGCACGAGGACGCCCCGCCGGCACTGCGGCGCCTGGTGCTGGAGGCCCGCGACGACCTGGCCCGCGCCCTGCGGGCACAGTCCTGCGACGCCACGGCGGCCGGCTGACACCGGGGGCGGTGGCTGACGCGCGGGCAGCCGACCGACGCCGGGGGCGGTGGCTGACCGGCGGGCGGTTCACTGGCGCCGGGGAACGACGGTTGACCCGCGAGCAGTCGGCTGACGCCGGAGACCGCGG
>NZ_JBIATP010000006.1:152862-361458 GCF_042891915.1 Streptomyces sp. NPDC001848
GCTGACGGGCGCGGTGGGGCGACTGGTACCGGGGGCGGTGGCTGACGGGCGCGGTGGGGGCGACTGGTGCGGGGGCGGTGGCTGACCGGTCGGCGGTTCACTGGCGCCGGGGAACGACGGTTGACCCGCGAGCAGTCGGCTGACGCCGGAGACCGCGGCTGACGGGCGCGGTGGGGCGACTGGTACCGGGGGCGGTGGCTGACGGGCGCGGTGGGGGCGACTGGTGCGGGGGCGGTGGCTGACCGGTCGGCGGCTCACTGGCGCCGGGGAACGACGGTTGACCCGCGAGCAGTCGGCTGACGCCGGAGACCGCGGCTGACGGGCGCGGTGGGGCGACTGGTACCGGAGACGGCGGCTGACGGGCGCGGTGGGGCGACGGTGACGAAATACGAGTATCGCCACCCGTAACCTCCCGCGTCCCCCGTCCGGACCAGCCTCTTTCGGCAGTCGAACGCACGTACTTTAGCGCCATGTTGTCCGCATTTGTCGACAGGCGTGTAACAGCGGTTAGAGGGCGGACCGGGGACGGGAAATCCGGGATCATGAACCACAACACCCCGCTCTCCCCCCGCCCCCTCCGCCATCTGTCCGACGTGCAGCGCCGGGTGCTGACCACCGCCCAGCTGCGCGCCCACGGAGTGAGCACCGCCGAGACCACCGCGAAGTGCCGGCCCGGCGGCCCCTGGCAGCAGTTCCTGCCCGGCGTGCACCTGCTGCACCCCGGTCCGCCGACCTCCGAGGAGCGCCTGCACGCGGTGCTGCTCTACGCGGCCCGTTCCTCGCTCGCCGACCCCGCGCCCGCGGTCCCGGCCCAGCCGGGCGCGGGCTCCCCGCACGCCCCGCTGCCGTACACGGACGCCATGGTCACGGGTCTGGCCGCCCTCGCTCTGTACGGCTTCGCCTCCGCACCCGGGCTGTCGTCGCTGGAGAAGATCGACGTCCTGGTGCCGCGGACGCGCCGGCTGCGCAGCACCGGTTGCGCCCGGGTGGTCCGCACCGCGTCGCTGCCCGACCCGCGGCTGGTGACCGGCGTGCCCGTCGCCCCGGTCGCGCGCGCCCTGGCCGACGCGGTGGCCGAGGTGTCGGACGCGGGTGTGGTGCGCCGGCTGCTGACCGAGGCGGTCCGCGACGGGCACTGCGAACCGACCGCGGTGGTGCGGGAGTTGAACCAGGCTCGGCTGCTGAGCCGACCGCACGTGGTGGACGCCGTGGACGCGCTGCTGGCGGAGAGCCGGGCGGTCGCGGAGGACCGCCTGTACCGGATGGTGCGCGAGCACGGCCTGCCGGACCCGGTCTGGAACGTGGACCTGAGGCTGCCCGGCGGCCCCTACCTCGGCGGCCTGGACGCGTACTGGCCCGAGCAGGCGGTGGCGCTGGAACTGGACACCCGCGCCCCGCGCCAGGACGAGGACGCGCTGTGGTCGGAGTACGCCCGCAAGCGCGAGCAGCTGGAGCGGCTCGGCATCACGGTCGTGTACCTGACCCCGAAGAAGCTGCGCGACGGTCTGGAGCAGCAGGCGACGGTGGTCCGCACGGCACTGATGGCGGCCCTGGACCGGGAACCGGCCGCGCCGGTGGAGGTGCTGCCCCGGTGACGGACCGGGGCGGTACCAGGAGGGGAGAGGAGGGGCCGCCGGGACCTGCCGGTGGCCCCTCCTCCTGTGCCGGTTCGGGAGGGCTGCCGTCAGTGCGGGTCGGGGAGGGGCGGTTCGGGGAGCGCGGGCTCCCGCTCCGGTGGGGTGGGCCTCATCGCCTCCGTGTGGACGCGGTCGATGAGGTCGGCGTACGAGGCGATCATCCGGGTGCGGCTGAACCGCTCGCGGCTGCGGGCGAGGACGGGCGCGAGGTCGGCGCGGGCGGCGGCGGCCTCGGTCCAGGCCCGGGCGATCGCGTCGGGGTCCGGCGGGGTGAGCCGGCCGTGCCCGGACACGATCAGGGCGCTGTCCCCCACGTCCGTGGCGACCGGGACGGCCCCGCACATCATGCCCTCGATCAGGCACAGCGGGGCCGCCTCGCCCCAGGACGAGGTCAGCGCCACCACGTCGGAGGCGGCGTAGACGGTCTCCATGTCGCGCCGGACGCCCAACGCGTGCAGCCGCCCGGTGAGCCCCGTGTCGTCGCCGAAGGCCTCCCGGATGTCGGCGGCCAGCCCGGGCTGGTCCGCGGTCATGCCCGCGCCGCACATCAGCACGTGCCCGGCGGGCTCTCGGCGCAGCCAGGCGTGCGCGGCGCGCAGGAACAGCGGAACGTTCTTCATGGCGTCGTAGCGGGCCGCGAAGACGACGACCGGTGCGGCCTCCGGGATGCCGAGCGCCTCCCGCGTGCGCAGGCGCCGGCCCGGGTCGGGGCGGAAGCGCAGCAGGTCCACCCCGTTGGGGATGACGTGCAGCAGCTCGGCCGGGATCCCGGCGGCCCGGTAGGCGTCCCGGGTCGACTCGGCGCAGCAGACGCAGGCGACCACGGTGCCGTCGGCGATGGCGGCCTTGAGCTCGGCGAGCGCCCCGCCCTGGTTCTCCGGGTCGGAGCGGTGCAGGCAGACGATCACCGGGCGGCGCGGCAGGCCCGCCTGGTTGAGCAGGCCGAGCGGCTGCTCCTTGAGCGACAGGACGACGTCGGCCCCGGCCATGGCCCGTGCGGTCTCCGCCAGTTCAGGGCCGCTGAAGACGGCCGGATCGGCGGCCGGGCCCCCGGTCAGCCCGAAGGTGCGACCCAGGGAGGTGACCTCCACCCCGGCCGCCGTCAGCGACCGGTAGCAGGCGTCGTCCCGCATGGCCTGCCGAGTGGCCTCACGGAGCACCTCGCCGTGGACGCTGAGCACCCGGTGGTGCTGGCCGCCTTCGCGCAGCCCCAGGACGACGTCGCTGTGGAGGATCCGGGCGCCCCCGGAGAAGAAGCCGTCGTAGACCGACAGCACGCGCAGCTCGTGCCGTGCACGCACGTGACCACCCGCCTTGCACAAGTGTCGAACCATCCCCGTGAACAGCGGGTTGGTCGCTATGAGGCGGCACAAATGTTTCGGGCGGATGAACACGGCGTCTCATGTCCGGGTCGACTGGGTTACGCCGTAAATCGTCAGCCTGGTACGCCGTGATCCAGCGGCGCACCGAGACGGAGCCGCACCTCGTCGCGCGGCCCCGGCCCGGTCACCCGCGCGGCCCCGGCCCGGTCACCCGCGCAGCCCCGGCCCGGTCACCCGGGCGGCTCGGACAGGGCGACCCGCCCCGCCGCGGGACGCTCCCGCCACAGCGCGAGCCCGGTGTCGACGAGCCCGACCCGACTCAGTCCGGGGACGGCGGCCAGCTCCTGCCAGGCGGCGAGATCCGTCGAGCCCGCGACTTCGTTCCTGAGTTCTCCGCCGACCACCCGGCCCTCATAGACGAGCCGTACGCCGTGGTGGTCGACGCTGCGGCCGAAGCCGCGACGGAGACTGTGGCGGACCGAGTCCACACCGAGCAGCCCGGTGACCTCGATGCGGTAGCCGGTCTCCTCCTCCACCTCCCGGACCACGGTGCCGTAGGGGTCCTCGCCGTGCTCCATGCCGCCGCCCGGGAGGGTCCACTCGGGGGTGCCGTCGAAGGCCCGCCCGCGGGCGAGCAGGAGCCGGCCGTCGCGAACGCAGATGGCGTAGGCCGCCACCCTCAGTCGTGTACGCACTCGGGCACGTTAGCCCGTCGGCTCCGGATCGGCAGGGGAGTATCCGGGCGCGGACCGGCGCAGCGGCACGGCTCGAAGGAGGCCTGAAACCGGGCCGGTTGCCATCGTCCCGAGCCGAACTCCGTCAAGCCCATCGCGGGTTTTCCCCATGCATCCATTTCGATTCGGTCAACACTCCCCAAACTCACGTTCCTTACGTAAAGCTGTGCGATCGTCCGGGGTCGCCCACCGGACGACCACGACCAGGGCCGATCGGTCCCGGTCGGTCCCCGCACGCTCCTTTACCTACAAGGGATGCCGATGACCTTCACCCCCCAGCGCGGCCCGAAACCGGGCACGAGACGTGTGGCGCGCATAGCCGCGGCCACGGGGCTGGTGGCCGCGCTCTGCGCGGCCGGGCCGATACCCCTGGCCTTCTCCGCCGACCAGCCGTCGGCCGGTGCCGACCCCGCCGTGAAGTCCGCGAGCGCCAAGCTCGGCTCGGACGACGCGGACCTGCTCGCCGAGGCCAAGGCCGACGGCGCCAAGAACGTCACCATGATGGTCGCGACCGCGCCCGGGCAGACCGAGCAGGTCGCCGAGCAGCTCGACGCGGTCAAGGGCGGCACCGTCGGCCGCACCTACGACAAGCTCGGCTACGTCCGCGCCACCGTGCCGACGGCCAAGGCGGACTCGGCGATCACCGCCGCCGAGAAGCTGCCCTCCGTGCACGCCATCGACCTGAAGCGGGAGATCCCGCTCGACGACCCGTCACCGAGCGCGGACACCGCCACGTCCGGTGCGAAGAGCGCGACTTACCCGGCCCCGGGCAAGGACACCCCCGCGAAGAACCCGTACAACCCGTCCTTCGAGACGGGTGCCGTCGACTTCGTCAAGGAGCACCCCAAGGCGGACGGCCGCGGCATCACGATCGGCATCCTGGACTCGGGCGTCGACCTCGGCCACCCGGCGCTGCAGAAGACCACCACCGGTGAGCGGAAGATCGTCGACTGGGTGACCGCGACCGACCCGGTCGCCGACGGCGACGGCACCTGGCGGCGGATGACGACCGGGGTCTCCGGGCCCACGTTCTCCATCACGACCTCCACCCAGGGGACGGAGACGTTCAAGGCGCCCGAGGGTTCGTACAAGTTCACCTACATGTACGAGTCGGCCACCACCGGTGGCGACGAGAAGGGCGACCTCAACCGCGACGGGGACACCACGGACGCCTGGGGTGTGCTGTACGACCCGGCCACGGGCACCGTGCGCGTCGACACCGACGACGACCACGACTTCACCGACGACGTGCCGATGAAGCCGTACAAGGACGGCTACCAGATCGGTTACTTCGGTACCGACAACCCGGCCACCGACGTCGTCGAGCGCGTCCCGTTCGTGGTCGAGATCCGCAAGGACGTCGTCTACAACGCCTCCGGCGCCAAGTCCGACTACGTCAACATCGGCGTCATCGAGTCCGAGCACGGCACGCACGTCGCGGGCATCACCGCCGCCAACGGCCTGTTCGGCGGCAGGATGAACGGCGCCGCCCCCGGCGCGAAGATCGTCTCCTCCCGCGCCTGCACCTGGACCGGCGGCTGCACCAACGTCGCGCTCACCGAGGGCATGATCGACCTCGTCGTCAACCGCGGCGTCGACATCGTCAACATGTCCATCGGCGGCCTGCCGGCGCTCAACGACGGCAACAACGCGCGCGCCGAGCTCTACACCCGCCTGATCGACACCTACGGCGTCCAACTGGTGATCTCGGCGGGCAACTCGGGCCCCGGCGCCAACACCATCGGCGACCCCGGTCTCGCGGACAAGGTGATCTCCGTCGGCGCGGCGATCTCGAAGGAGACCTGGGCGGCCAACTACGGCTCGGCCGTGGAGAAGAAGTACCAGCTGCTGCCCTTCTCCTCCCGCGGCCCGCGCGAGGACGGCGGCTTCACGCCGACCCTCGTCGCGCCCGGCGCCGCGATCAACACCACCCAGACCTGGCTGCCGGGCTCCCCGGTCGCCGAGGCGGGCTACTCGCTGCCGGCCGGCTACTCCATGCTCCAGGGCACCTCGATGGCGTCCCCGCAGGCCGCGGGCGCGAGCGCGCTGCTGCTGAGCGCCGCCAGGCAGCAGGGCATCGACCTCACCCCCGCGAAGCTGCGCACGGCCCTGACCTCGACCGCCGACCACATCAAGGGGGTGCAGGCGTACGAGGAGGGCGCGGGCCGCATCAACATCCTCGACGCCTGGGACGCGATCCGCGACGACGCCTCCGCCCACGACTACACGGTGAAGGCCCCCGTCGACACCGCGATCGACTACGCGCTGAAGACCCCCGGCTTCGGCACCGGCCTGTACGACCGCGAGGGCGGCCTCAAGGCGGGGGAGAAGAAGACGTACGACATCACCGTCACCCGCACCTCCGGCCCCGACCGGGCGGTCCGGCACACGCTGCGCTTCGCCGACAACGCGGGCGACACCTTCCGCCTCCTCGGCGCGCCCCTGGTGCGGCTGCCGCTGAACCAGCCGGTGACCGTGAAGGTGCAGGCGGCCCCGCGCTCCGCGGGCATCAAGAGCGCGATCCTGGAGGTCGACGACCCGTTCACCGAGGGTGTCGACAAGCAGATCCTGACCACGGTCGTGGTGTCGACCCCGGTCAAGTACACCTACTCCGCGTCGAGCTCGGTGCAGCGCAACAGCTCGCAGTCGTACTTCCTGACCGTGCCCGAGGGCGCGAAGTCGCTGGAGGTCGCGATCGGCGGGCTGAAGGACAAGAGCCAGACCCGGTTCATCGCGATTCACCCGTTCGGCACCCCGGTCGACAACACCTCGACGCCGTATTGCTACAACAACCACCTCGACGGCAACGGCTGCAAGCCCGACGTGCGTTCGTACGCGGACCCGCAGGCCGGCGTCTGGGAGATCGAGGTCGAGTCGCGCCGCACCTCGCCGCTGCTCGACAACCCGTACACGCTGGACGTCACCGTGCTCGGCGCGGCCTTCGACCCTCAGACCGTGACCGTGTCCGAGGCCGAGGTCGGCACCCCGGCCGCCGTCTCCTGGAAGGTGACCGACAAGTACGCCGCGCTCGACGGCAAGCTGGTCGGCGGCCCGCTCGGCTCGTCGAAGACGGCCCGGCCGACGATCAAGAACGGCGAGACGAAGACCACCACGGTGGAGGTGCCCGCTGGTGCCGCCTCGCTGGACGTCGCGATCGGCAACGTGTCCGACACGGCCGCCGACCTCGACCTGATGGTGTACGACGCCTCCGGCAAGGAGGTCGGCAAGTCCGCCGACGGCGACTCGGAGGAGTCGGTGCACATCGACAAGCCGGCCGCCGGTACCTACACGATCGAGGTCGTGGGCTACTCGGTGCCGGCCGGCTCGACGGCGTACGACTACCGGGACGTGTTCTTCTCCCCCGCGCTCGGCCAGGTCACGGTGGACGCCTCGGCGCCGGTGAAGCTGGCCACGGGTGACTCCGCGACGGTGTCCGGCACGGTCACCGCCACCGCGCCGGCACCCGAGGGCCGGGAGTTCTTCGGCCAGGTCCAGCTGGTGAACGCACGCGGCACGGTCGCGGGCACCGGCAGCGTGAAGATCGAGAAGGTCACGCCGTAGCGGATGCCGTGGCGACGCAGGCGGTGCGGGTACTGATCCGAAAGCACCCGCACCGTCGTCGACCACCGGGTCAGGCCCTGATCCCACCGATGTCGATGTCGTCGCAGACCCGCTCGATGAACTCGCCCACCTTGACGCCGGACTCCCGTGCCGCCTGCTCGTGCTCGGGCCTGGGGTGCTCGTACCAGTCGATCAGCCGGTCGAAGCCCTTCGAGATCCCGTCCGGGGCCTGACCGGCGAGGTCTTCGATGACGTGCTGCCGCTTGTGTGGCGTGAGCTGCTCACTTCGCTGAAGATCGAGCGGCGCCGCGTCCCTGCAGAACTCCGCGTGGTGCGGGGACTTCCGGAAGGCATCGACCTCCGACTCCCGGGTCAACAGGAATCCTGTGGCTCCGAGTCCGAGAACAGCCACCGCCGAGACGGCGATCAAAGATATCCGGCGCATGACTCAGGTCCCCGCAGCGCTCGCGTTCAGGTAGCCGTAGCGGTGACCGAGTCCTGTGTGCGCTGATCATCCAGGAGTGTCGCGAGGGGTTGAACGAGACGTCGGCAGCGCCGAGGCCATCCAGTCCCAATTGGGCGCCATGTCATCCCCCACGAAGATCATCACCGGCTCTTCGGGGAAACGCGACACACTGACGAGTAGCTCCGTCCCGGGCCGATATCGTCTCGCCTCGTCGGTCGGCACCGTGAATTCCGCGTCCCGCGGTCCGTGCTCGGGCTTCAGATGGCGCTCGGCCCGCAGTACCAGGCGTGTCCGCCCGCCGTCCGGCCGCACGCCGGTCACCGTGCCCCGCACGATGGTCCGGGCGCAGGCGACGATCCCCTCCCGCGAGAGCTTCGCGGCACTCGCGCCGCCGGCGTCACCGCTCGGCTGCGCCGCACTCCACATGAGGCCGGCGCCCAGCAGTGAGGCGACCAACGCCGCGCAGGCGGCGAGGGCCCACCTGCGGGCGTTCCCCCGCGGGCGTCGCACTGCTCCCGGACCGGACGGCGACGGCACGATCACCTGTCGCTGCGGCACCGGCACGCTCTCCAGTCCGTCCGCGACAGCGAGCGTGAGCAGGCTCGCCTCCTGCCCACCGGACATCTCGGCCCCCAGTGGCCCCAGCGCGGCGAGGCGGGCCCCGATCCGCTCCTGCCGGCTTCGGGCGCGGTGCCAGTCCACCGCGATGTCGGAGGCCACCGCCGCGACCCAGGCCCCCAGCTCACGCGGCGCCTGCTCGCCCCCCGCCTGCCGCTCCAGCAGCCGTAGCCTGACCTGCTGCACCCCGTCCTGGAACTCGGACTGCGGCACACCACCGAGCGCCAGCACAGCACGTACCCTGTGTACCGGTGCGGCGTCGAGGGGGTCCTCCTCCGAGCCGGCGGTTCTTCCCCCCAGCAAACGCTGCCTCCGCTGCGACTGTTTTCCCCTGTGACGCGGGAGGGCGGAGAAACGTTCGGCGGACGCCCGCCCGAACCGAGACGTGGGTCACGCCATCCCACTCCTCGGGCAAACGAGTGGACACCCGGGGACCGGTGATACGCATGATGGGGTGCACCGGACCCCACGCCCACGGGTCCGCCGGACCCCCCGTACGCCGTCGTGCGGACAGCGGACAGCACAGCGCTGTACGCCTGTGGAGCAGGAGCAGCAGGCGTCGTACGGACGCAGATCACGCACGCAAGGAGTCGCCGTGAAGGTAGGAATCGTCGGAGCCACCGGTCAGGTCGGCACGGTCATGCGCAGGATCCTGGCAGAGCGGGACTTCCCGGTCGAGCGGCTGCGCCTGTTCGCCTCGGCGCGCTCGGCGGGCACGACGATCGACTGGAAGGGCACACCGGTCACCGTCGAGGACGCCGCCGAGGCCGACTACACCGGCCTGGACATCGTGCTGTTCTCGGCGGGCGGCGCGACCTCGAAGGCGCTGGCCGAGAAGGTCGCCTCGCAGGGCGCCGTCGTGATCGACAACTCCTCCGCCTGGCGCAAGGACCCCGACGTACCCCTGGTCGTCTCCGAGGTGAACCCGCACGCGGTGGTGAACCGCCCCAAGGGCATCATCGCCAACCCGAACTGCACGACGATGGCCGCGATGCCGGTGCTGAAGCCGCTGCACGAGGAGGCGGGGCTCGAGGCGCTGGTCGTCGCCACCTACCAGGCGGTGTCCGGCTCCGGCCTCGCGGGCGTGGCGGAGCTGCACGGACAGGTGCAGAAGGTGGTCGCGGAGGCCGACAAGCTGACCCACGACGGTGAGGCGGTCGACTTCCCCGAGCCGCAGGTCTACAAGCGCCCGATCGCCTTCAACGTCATCCCCTTCGCCGGCAACCTCGTCGACGACGGCCTGAACGAGACCGACGAGGAGCAGAAGCTCCGCAACGAGTCCCGCAAGATCCTGGAGATCCCCGAGCTGAAGGTCTCCGGCACCTGCGTCCGCGTCCCGGTCTTCTCCGGGCACTCGCTCCAGGTCAACGCCCGCTTCGCGCGTCCGCTGTCGGTGGAGCGCGCGACGGAGCTGCTGTCCGGTGCCCCGGGCGTGGCCCTCTCCGAGATCCCCACCCCGCTGCAGGCGGCCGGCAAGGACCCGTCGTACGTGGGCCGCATCCGCCGCGACGAGACGGTGGAGAACGGCCTGGCCCTGTTCGTCTCCAACGACAACCTCCGCAAGGGTGCGGCGCTCAACGCCGTGCAGATCGCGGAGCTGGTCGCCGCCGAGCTGACCAAGTAGGGAAAACCCTCACATCCAAGGGGCGCGCACCGCTGCCGGTGCGCGCCCCTTGCTGTAGGCCCTGATCATCGCCCAACGTGACGATGACGTGGAAGGATGACGGAACCGACCCATCACGAGGAGATGACCGCGTGCCTGGCACAAACCTGACTCGCGAAGAGGCGCAGCAGCGGGCGAAGCTGCTCACCGTTGACTCGTACGAGATCGATCTCGACCTCTCCGGCGCGCAGGAGGGCGGCACCTACCGGTCCGTGACCACGGTGCGCTTCGATTCCGCCGAGAACGGTGCGGAGTCGTTCATCGACCTGGTGGCCCCGACCGTCCACGAGGTCACCCTCAACGGCGACCCGCTCGACCCCGCCGAGGTCTTCAAGGACTCCCGGATCGCCCTGCCCGGCCTCCTTCAGGGCCCCAACATCCTGCGTGTCGTCGCCGACTGCGCCTACACCAACACCGGCGAGGGCCTGCACCGCTTCGTCGACCCGGTCGACAACCAGGCCTACCTTTACACCCAGTTCGAGGTGCCCGACGCCCGGCGGGTGTTCGCCTCCTTCGAGCAGCCGGACCTGAAGGCCACCTTCCAGTTCACCGTGAAGGCGCCGAGCGGCTGGACCGTCGTCTCGAACTCGCCGACCCCCGAGCCCAAGGACGACGTCTGGGTCTTCGAGCCGACGCCGCGGATCTCGACGTACGTCACGGCGCTGATCGTCGGCCCGTACCACTCCGTGCACAGCGTGTACGAGAAGGACGGCCAGAGCATCCCGCTCGGCATCTACTGCCGGCCCTCCCTGGCCGAGTACCTCGACTCGGACGCGATCTTCCAGGTGACCCGGCAGGGCTTCGAGTGGTTCCAGGAGAAGTTCGACTTCCCGTACCCGTTCAAGAAGTACGACCAGCTCTTCGTGCCGGAGTTCAACGCGGGCGCGATGGAGAACGCGGGCGCGGTCACCCTGCGCGACCAGTATGTGTTCCGCTCGAAGGTGACGGACGCGGCGTACGAGGCCCGGGCCGCCACCATCCTGCACGAGCTGGCCCACATGTGGTTCGGCGACCTGGTGACCATGGAGTGGTGGAACGACCTGTGGCTGAACGAGTCGTTCGCCACCTACGCCGAGGCCGCCTGCCAGGCGCTGCACCCCGAGTCGAAGTGGCCGCACTCCTGGACCACGTTCGCCAACCAGATGAAGACGTGGGCGTACCGGCAGGACCAGCTGCCCTCCACGCACCCGATCATGGCCGAGATCAACGACCTGGACGACGTCCTGGTCAACTTCGACGGCATCACGTACGCCAAGGGCGCGAGCGTCCTCAAGCAGCTCGTGGCGTATGTCGGCATGGACGAGTTCTTCAGTGGGGTGCAGACGTACTTCAAGCGGCACGCGTACGGCAACACGCGCCTGTCGGATCTGCTGGGCGCCCTGGAGGAGACCTCCGGGCGCGATCTGAAGACCTGGTCGAAGAAGTGGCTCCAGACCGCGGGCATCAACATCCTGCGGCCCGAGATCGAGACGGACGAGCACGGCGTCATCACGTCCTTCGCGATCCGCCAGGAGGCCCCCGCGCTGCCCGTCGGCGCGAAAGGTGAGCCGACCCTGCGCCCGCACCGCATCGCCATCGGCCTCTACGGCCTCGACGAGGACAGCGGCAAGCTGCTGCGCGACGAGGACGGCCGGATCGAGGTGGACGTCGACGGCGAGCTGACCGCCGTGCCGCAGCTGACCGGCCGGCGCCGCCCGGACGTGATCCTGCTCAACGACGACGACCTGTCCTACGCCAAGGTCCGCCTGGACGAGAAGTCGCTGGCCTTCGTCACCGAGCACCTGGGCGACTTCCAGTCGTCGCTGCCGCGCGCCCTGTGCTGGGCGTCCGCCTGGGACATGACCCGGGACGCGGAGCTGGCGACCCGCGACTACCTGTCCCTGATCCTGTCCGGGATCTCCAAGGAGTCCGACATCGGTGTCGTGCAGTCGCTGCACCGCCAGGTGAAGCTGGCGATCGACCTCTACGCCGACCCGTCGGCGCGCGAGGCGCTGCTGACGCGGTGGACGGACGCGACCCTCGCCCATCTGCGCGCCGCCGAGCCGGGCGGCGACCACCAGCTGGCGTGGGCGCGCGCGTTCGCGGCGACCGCCCGGACCCCGGAGCAGCTGGACCTGCTGGAGGCGCTGCTCGACGGTTCGCAGACCGTTGAGGGCCTGGTCGTGGACACCGAGCTGCGCTGGGCGTTCGTGGAGCGGCTCGCGGCGGTGGGCCGCTTCGACGAGGCGGAGATCGCGGGCGAGCTGGAGCGGGACAGGACGGCGGCCGGTGAGCGGCACGCGGCCACCGCCCGGGCCGCGCGCCCGACCGCGGAGGCCAAGGCGGAAGCGTGGGCGTCGGTCGTGGAGTCCGACAAGCTGCCGAACGCCGTGCAGGAAGCGGTGATCGCGGGCTTCGTCCAGACCGACCAGCGGGAGCTGCTCGCCCCGTACACGGAGAAGTACTTCGAGGTGGCCAGGGACATCTGGGACGCCCGCTCGCACGAGATGGCCCAGCAGATCGTGGTCGGTCTCTACCCGTCGATCCAGGTGTCCGAGGACACGCTGGCGAAGACCGACACCTGGCTGGCCTCCGCCGAGCCGCCCCCGGCGCTGCGGCGCCTGGTCTCGGAGGCACGCGCGGGCGTCGAACGGGCGCTGAGGGCGCAGGCGGCGGACGCCGCTGCGGCCTGACCGTACGCGGGAGGGGTGCCCGGCACATTCCGGGCACCCCCTTTTTTCAGTGGCGGAGTTTCCGGTGGCCGAGCTTCGGGTGAGCTTCGGGTGGCCGAGCTCTGAGTGCGTGGAAACACGCCGAGGGAGTCCGCGCACCTTCCCGGTGCGCGGACTCCCTCGGTGAAACGAATGAAAGAAGCTGCTGGGGGTCAGCCCTGCTTCGCCTGCTTGCGCGACTTGTCGGTCACCATGACCAGGCCCGCGATGACCAGGAACAGCACGATCGGCGCCGCCACGAACAGCCCCAGCGTCTCCACTACGCTCAGGCCCTTGCCGGGGTCGTCGCCGTCGTCGCGGGTCAGCGCGAGTGCGGGGGACGACATGAGCAGCATCATCAGCGTCGTACCGGCGGCCAGGGCGCCGGCGCGCAGGGCGTTCTTCTTGTCCACGGTGCAAAAGTAGCGAACGCCCGAACGGCCCGCTCGCCCGGGGGTGCCCTACCGGGCCGCCCGGAGCGCTCCACCGGGCCGCGCCCGGCCCCGGGGGTGTCGTACCGCGCCTCTACCGACCCCGCCGCACCACGTCCATCAGCGCGTACAGCCGCGGCGAGGCCGCCAGGTCCTCCAGGGTCACCGGGCGTCCCGCGGCGTCCGCGATCGGCAGGCGCCAGTTCGGGTACTGGTCCCAGGTGCCCGGCAGGTTCTGCGGGCGGCGGTCGCCCACCGCGTCGGGCAGCCAGACGCCGACCAGCCGGGCGGGGGTGCGCAGCAGGAAGCGGTGCACGGCCTGGATCTCCCTTTCCTCCGACACCGCCGAGTTGGCGCCGCCGGCCCCGTCGAGCAGTCCGAGCCGGGACAGCAGGGCGAGCCACTGGCCCGTCTCGGCGGCGGCTTCGGCACGCTCCTCGGCCAGGGGGCGGGTGAGCAGGCCGAGCCGGTCGCGCAGTTCCACGTGCTCTCCGCTGAGCCGGGCGGCGGTGGGCGGCAGGTCGTGGGTGGTGGCGGTGGCCAGGCAGTCGGCACGCCAGCGTTCGGGCGGCAGCGGCTGCCCGTCGCCCTCCCAGTCCCGTTCGAACCACAGGACGGACGTGCCGAGCACCCCGCGCTCGTGCAGGGTCTCGCGCACCCCGGGCTCCACGGTCCCCAGGTCCTCGCCGATGACCAGGGCCCCGGCGCGGGACGCCTCCAGGACCAGGACGGCGAGCATGGCCTCGGCGTCGTAGCGGACGTACGTGCCTTCGGTGGGTGGCTGCCCCTGCGGCACCCACCACAGCCGGAACAGACCCATGACGTGGTCGATGCGCAGGGCGCCCGCGTGCCGCAGCAGGGCGCGCAGCAGCCGGCGGTAGGGCGCGTAGCCGGAGGCGGCGAGCCGGTCGGGACGCCAGGGCGGCAGGCCCCAGTCCTGGCCGCGCGGGTTGAAGGCGTCCGGTGGGGCGCCCACCGACATCCCGGACGCCAGGTACTCCTGCTGGGCCCAGGCGTCGGCGCCGCCCGGGTGCACCCCGACCGCCAGGTCGTGGATCAGCCCGATGGGCATTCCGGCGTCGCGGGCGGTGCGCTGGGCGGTGGCGAGCTGGGCGTCGGTGAGCCAGGCGAGCCGGCTGTGGAAGTCGACGCGGTCCATCAGCTCGGCACGGGCGCGGCCGGTCGCGGACGAGCGGGGGTCGCGCAGCCGGGTGGGCCAGGTGTGCCAGTCGGGGCCGTAGAGCTCGGCGAGTGCGTACCAGGTGGCGTGGTCCTCCAGCTCCTGGCCCTGCTCGGCGAGGAAGTCGGCGTAGGCGGCGCGCCGTCCGGGCCCGAGCGGGACGGCGTGCACCATCTCCAGCGCCTCGCGCTTGAGCTCCCACACGGCGTCGCGGTCGATCAGCTCGCCCTTGTCGAGGACGGACTCACGCAGCCGCGCGGCACGCTCCAGCAGCGTACGGGTGCGGGAGCGGTCCTCGGCGTAGGGGAACTCGGGGATGTCCGCCACGCGCAGGTGCACGGGGTCCGGGTAGCGGCGGGAGGAGGGGCGGTAGGGGGAGGGGTCGGTGGGAGCGCCGGGTACGGCCGCGTGCAACGGGTTGACCTGCACGAACCCGGCGCCGAGCGCGCGCCCGGCCCACGCGGTCAGCTCGGCCAGGTCGCCGAGGTCGCCCATGCCCCAGGAGCGGCGGGAGAGCAGGGAGTACAGCTGGACGAGCAGTCCGTACGAGCGCCCCGGCGGCTCGGGCAGCCGGGCGGGGGCGGCGATGAGGTGGGCTTCGGCCGTGCGGCCGTCGGGGGTGGCGACATGGAGGGTGTGGACGCCGGGCGGGAGGCCTTCGGCCGAAGCGCGCGTCTCGCCCTGTTCGGTCTCGACGCGCACCCGGGTGCCGTCCGGGAGGGCGGCGAGCGCGGCGGGCGGCTCGCCGCCCCAGCCGACCACGGTCGGGGGCAGCAGCCGCTCCCGCAGCTCCCCTTCACGGGCGGCCAGGGCGTGGCGTACGGCGTCCGGGGTACTCGCGTCCACGCCGAGCGTGGCGAGGGCGGCGGTGACCGCGGTGTCCGAGGCCGTGACCGTGCGGTCCGGGGAGGGGCGGTAGGAAGTGGCGACGCCGTGCAGCGCGGCAAGCCGGGCCAGGGGCGTGTCGGCGCGCTCGGGGTCCGCCGGTGTCATCTAGTACCCCATGGGGTCCGGGCCGGCGGCCAGGGGCTCGCTGGTCAGGGGGGTGACGTCGGCGAGCGGGGGTTCGCTGGTGAGGGGCTCGGCGTCGGGCAGGGGCGGCTCACTGGTCAGCGGCGCCTGGGTGCGGGCGCCCTCCGCGCTGAGGACGCCGATCGGGGCCCGGGGGGCGGCGGAGGGTTCCGCGTCGCGTTTGGACAGGGTCGGGAGCGGATGGTGTGCCGGTGCGGCCACGGGGGCCTCCTTGTCGTCGTGCGACATTCTGCGGGTGAGTGCAGGCCTACCCAGTGGGCGCGTGCGCAGACGTACGAGGGTGAACAAGGTGGGTTTGCTCACAGACCGTACTCCGGTGCGGGGTCCTGCGGCACGCCACCGTCCCGAGGAGCTTACGGACTTTCCGGAGGCTTTCCGGCGAGTTCCGGTGACTATTCACTCCGTACATGTAGCGAGTGCATACTGATCTTCATGAGCACCCGCCACATCCTTCTGGGGCTGCTCGCCGCAGGGCCGAGCCATGGCTACGACCTCAAGCGGCGGCACGACGAGCGGTTCCCGCAGGCGCGGCCCCTGGCCTACGGGCAGGTCTACACGACCCTCCAACGCCTGGTCCGCGACGGCCTCGCCGAGGTCGAGGGCACCGATTCCGACGGCGGGCCGGAGCGCACGCTGTACCGCTCGACCGACGCCGGCTCACGCGAGCTGGTCCGCTGGGCCGGGGAGATCACACCGCCCGCGCCGTTCGTGACGAACGAGATCTTCGCCAAGGTGGTGGTCTCCATCCTCGCGTCGGCGGACCCGGCCGCGTACCTCGCGGCGCAGCGTGCCGCGCACATGGCGCGGATGCGGGAGCTGACGGCGGTGAAGACCACCCCCGGAGCCGGTCTCGCGACGGTGCTCTCGGCCGACTACGCCCTCAACCACCTCGACGCCGACCTCCGTTGGATGACCACCACGGCGGCCCGGCTCACGACTCTGACCGCGGAGGTCGACTCACCATGAGCACTCCCCTGCTCACGGGCCACCGCCTGCACAAGGCACACGGTCCCACCCCGGCGCTGCGCGGCGCCTCCCTCACCCTGCACTCCGGGGAGATCCTCGCCGTGACCGGGGCCAGCGGCAGCGGCAAGTCGACGCTGCTGCACTGCCTGGCGGGGATCGTCCGCCCGGACTCCGGCACGGTGGAGTACGCCGGTGAGCGCCTCGACACGCTGCCCGAGGCACGGCTGAGCCGGCTTCGGCGGACGGAGTTCGGGGTGGTCTTCCAGTTCGGGCAGCTGATCCCGGAGCTGACCGCGGCCGACAACGTGGCGCTGCCGCTGCTGCTCGCGGGCGCACCGCGGCAGCGGGCCCGGGAGCGGGCCGGCGAGTGGCTGGAGCGGTTCGGGGTGCTCGGGCAGGAGGCGCTGCGACCAGGCGAGTTGAGCGGGGGTCAGGCGCAGCGGGTGGCGCTGGCACGGGCGCTGGCGACCGGGCCGAAGGTGGTCTTCGCGGACGAGCCGACCGGTGCGCTGGACTCCCTGGCCGGGGAGCAGGTGATGACCGCGCTCGTGCACACGGCCCGTGAGTCGGGCACGGCGGTGCTGCTGATCACGCATGACGCGCAGGTCGCGGCGTACGCGGACCGTGAGGTGACCCTGCGGGACGGGGCCTTCGAGGGTCAGTCCGTGGAGGTGGCACGTTGAGCGCGGACCTCCGGCTGGCCTGGCTGCTGACCCGTGGGTCCGACCGGCGGGAATGGTGGCGGGTGCTGCTCACCGCGGTGGGCGCCGGGCTCGCCACCGCCTTCGCGCTGGCCGCCGTGGCGGTCGCCGCGCTGCGCGGGCAGTACTCGATCGCCCTCGCGAACGGTCTGCTGAACGAGCCCGGCGAACGCCGGGGCATCGTGTTCACGCTGGTCCTGCTGCTCGTGCCGGTGCTGGGCTTCCTCGGGCAGTGCGCCCGCATCGGGGCCGTGCACCGGGACCGGAGGCTGGCCGCGCTGCGGCTGGCGGGGGCCGAGCCGGGCCGGGTGCGCCGGATCGCCGCGCTGGAGACGGGGCTGACCTGCCTGGTGGGCTCGGCCCTGGTCACGGGGTTGTCCGTCCTGGCCCTGCTGCATCTGTGGCACGGGGCACCGGCCGTGGTCTGGGCGGCGTTCGCGCTGGTCACGACGGCCATGCCGGTGCTGGGCGTGCTGGTGGGCGTGGTCGCGCTGCGCCGCGTGGTCGCCGAGCCGCTGGGCCTGGTACGGCGGGTGCGTCCGCCCACGTCCCGGGGACCGGTCGTGGCGTACCTGGTGGCGGCGCTGGTGGTGCTGGTGGTGGCGGGGCTGTTCCTGGCGCCGCGGATGTTCGGCGGGTTCGCCACGGCACCAGGACTGGTGTTCGCCGTAGTGGTGCTCACCGGTATGGGCGCCGTCCGGCTCAGCGGCGCCACCGCGCGGCGCACGGGCCGGCTGCTGGCCGAGCGGACCGGGAACCCGGCCGTGCTGATCGCGGCGGAACGGCTGCGCGACGACCCGTGGGCCGCGGCCCGTACGCATGCGGCGGTGCTGCTCGTCACCGTCGTGGGCACCGGGTTCGTGGGCGTGCGCCAGGTGCTCCTGGACAGCCTGCACCACACCACCCCGGCCGAGGACCTGTCCTTCTACACCACCGGCATCGATCTGACGGGCGCCGCCGTCCTGGTCGCCCTCGCGATCACCCTGTCCGCGCTGGCCGTGGGCACCGCCGAGTCCGTGGCCACCCGACGCCGCGGCCTGGCCGCGCAGGTGGCCGCCGGGGTACCGGCCTCCGTGCCGGCGCGGGCGCTGCTCCTGGAGACCGCGCTGCCGCTGGCCCCCGCGGTGGTCCTGGCGGGCGCGGGCGGCATGGCGATCAGCGCCTGGTACGCGGCCCTGGCGTCGAGTGCCTCCGTACCGATGCTGCCGCTCCTGGTGCCGGTGACGGTCTACGCGGCCTGCGTCCTGGCGGCCGCCACATCACTGCCCCTCCTGCACCGCTCGGCGCACCCGGGCGAACTGCGGCACGCGTGACGGCCGGTCCCGGGGGCGCAGGGGACTCCCGGAACCGGACCCGGCCGGGGGCGCCGGCGGTCGGGTGCGAGCGGTGACCGCCAGGGCTTCGGCGCCCGCAGCCCCCGGCACGGGGGCACCGGCAACACAAGCGGGGCCCACGGCGTCCCTACGGCCCCGGCACGGGGGCCGGAGCCGGGGCCGGGGCCGAGGGCCAGGACCCGGGGCCGCGGGCCCAGGGGAACACGAAGGCCCGGATCCTCAGGCTGAAATGCCGTCGATCCGGGCCAAGGCATCGTCCGCGCCGTACGGCTGCAGGTATGGCAGCCAGCGCGGGTCCCTATGGCCGGTGCCGATGATGCGCCAGGCCAGGCCGGTGGGCGGGGCGGGTTTGTGGCGCAGCCGCCAGCCCAGCTCGACGAGGTGGCGGTCGGCCTTGACGTGGTTGCAGCGGCGGCAGGAGGCCACCACGTTGTCCCAGACGTGCTGACCACCGCGGCTGCGCGGAATGACGTGGTCGACGCTGGTTGCGACGCCACCGCAGTACATGCACCGGCCGCCGTCGCGGGCGAAGAGCGCGCGACGGGTGAGCGGAACGGGCCCCCGGTAGGGAACCCGGACGAAACGCTTGAGCCGGACCACGCTGGGTGCGGGGACAGTGACGGTCGCGCTGTGCAGGTAGGCGCCGGACTCCTCGAGGCAGACGGCCTTGTTCTCGAGGACGAGGACGAGCGCGCGGCGGAGCGGTACGACGCCGAGTGGCTCGTACGACGCGTTGAGGACCAGGACGTGCGGCACGGATGCCCTCCTTGTACGCCGGCGGCGCGTGGCTCGCGCCGGGACGATCTGAGAGCCAGTCTCCCCTCATGCCTGCTGGAAGCGCCACCATGTCCCGGTAACGGGCTGGGAGTGTTTTCGACCACACCCGGTGCGCCGCCCGCCGCGCGCCCCCCTGCTTCACCTGGTGAACCCCCAGGTGACACGGTCTCTCCCCGGGACATCGTCATGATCCCCACACGATGCCCCGTTAGTGTGGTGCTCCTGCAGTCCGGTGACCTTTCCGTGACCTCGACGACCTTGACCGCCCACCGGAGGCAGACGCACTGGAGGTACCCGACGTGTCCCTGCCCGCCCTACTGGCCGCCGGCGCCACACCGACTCCGTCCCCCACGGAGTCGACGGCTCCGGCGGTATCCACGTTCCAGGACGCCCAGCAGAGCGCGACCCACGCCGCGAGCTGGGTCGAGCAGAACTGGTCCACATGGCTCGCGATAGGGCTCAGGGTCATCCTGATCCTGGTCGTCGCGGCGGTGCTGAGAGTGGCGGTACGGCGCGCGATCACCCAGCTCATCGAGCGGATGAACCGCCCCACCGAAGGGACGAGCAGCACGGCGCTGGGCGGCCTGCTGGTCAACGCCGAGCGCCGCCGGCAGCGCGCGGCGGCCATCGGGTCGGTGCTGCGTTCGGTGGCGAGCTTCCTGATCATGGGAACCGCCGCGCTGATGGTGCTGTCGACCTTCCAGATCAATCTGGCCCCGCTGCTGGCCTCGGCGGGTGTCGCCGGCGTGGCGGTCGGTTTCGGCGCCCGCAACCTGGTCACGGACTTCCTGTCCGGCGTGTTCATGATCCTCGAGGACCAGTACGGCGTCGGCGACACCATCGACGCGGGGGTGGCCTCGGGCGAGGTGATCGAGGTCGGCCTGCGGGTGACGAAGCTGCGCGGCGCCGACGGCGAGATCTGGTACGTCCGCAACGGCGAGGTCAAGCGCATCGGCAACCTCTCGCAGGGCTGGGCGACGGCCGGCGTGGACGTCACCGTGCGCGCGAGCGAGAACCTGGACCGGGTGAAGACGACCCTGGACGCGGTGGCCGAGGCGATGAGCAAGGACGAGCCCTGGAACGAGATCCTCTGGGGCCCGGTCGAGGTGCTCGGACTGGACAGCGTGCTGATCGACTCCATGGTGGTCCGCCTCTCGGCGAAGACCATGCCGGGCAAGGCCCTGGCGGTGGAACGCGAACTGCGCTGGCGCGTCAAGCGGGCGTTCGACGAGGCGGACATCCGCATCGTGGGGGGCACGCCCGCCACCCTCACGGAGGAGGAGGAAGCGACCGACCCCGCGGCCCCGGTGGCGCCTCCGTCGGCGCACTCCAACCCGGACTCCCCGCAGTCGGAGGCGGCGTCCCCGATCCCGCCGCCGCGTCCGGCGGCGAAGTAGCGGGTCGCACGCTCGTACGAGGGAGGCGGCGCCTGGGTACTCCGGGCGCCGCTTCTTCGTGTGCGCGGGCAGAGCGGAGCGGTTCAGCACACTCGTTCGAGTGAACGTGCGCGGCCTGACAACGCTACGGTCGTCCGGTGCCGCTGCTCAGGAGAGTGACCGGACCGGCCGCCCTTCGCCGAGGAGCTCAGCAGTGAACGCCGACCCCGCAGCCGAACCGGACCTTCTCTCCCAACTGGAGCCCGTCGCTCTCCAGTGAGGCGCAGCGGCCACCTCGCCAAGGGGCCCACTACGGCACCGAGGTGTCAGTCGAATTCGGCAAGCCCCCTTCCCCTCCCGGCCCCCACCCCATCCTGGACACCACCCCGTTCCTGGAGAGCTGACCCCGGTAACGAGTTGGTTTCCCGCCGGTGGCCGGTATTGACGCCTGCGGCGGTCGGCCCCTACCTTCCTGGCACCGATAGGAAACCTTCCTAACAGATCACGAGGCAGCGATCGTTCGGTGGACTTCCCCGCGCCCCCACTGAGAAGCTGGGCCGTCGAAAGGCAGGTGGCGACACACATGGCAGGATCCGCCGGCACGCCGGGCACCCCGAGCGTTCTGCGTGCCATGAACGACCGCGCTGCCCTGGATCTGCTCCTGGAGCACGGCCCCCTCAGCCGCACCCGCATCGGCAAGCTCACCGGCCTGTCGAAGCCCACCGCCTCCCAACTGCTCGCCCGTCTCGAGGCCGCCGGGCTCGTCCTGATGACCGGCACCAGCGAGGGCCGCCCGGGCCCCAGCGCCCAGCTCTACGTCGTCAACCCGGCCGCCGCCCATGTCGCCGGCCTCGACGTCACCCCCGAGCGCATCCTCGCCGCCGTCGCCGACATCACGGGCCGCACGGTCGGCGAGTACGAACTGCCCACCCCCGGCCGCCGCCCGGCACAGCCCGTCGTACGGCAGGTCACCGACGCCCTGGAGGGCGCCGTCAAGGCCGCCGGGCTCGCCGTCTCCGACGTGCACCGGGTCGTCATAGCCACCCCGGGCGCCTTCGACCCCAACACCGGCCGCCTGCGCTACGCCTCCCACCTGCCCGGCTGGCACTCCCCCACCCTGCTGGAGGAACTCGCCGCCGCCCTGCCGATGCCGGTCGAGTACGAGAACGACGTCAACCTCGTCGCCCTCGCCGAGCAGCGTCTGGGCGCGGCCAGGGGACACGACGACTTCGTCCTGCTGTGGAGCGAGGGCGGTCTCGGCGCGGCCCTCGTCCTCGGCGGCCGGCTGCACCGTGGCTGGACCGGCGGCGCGGGCGAGGTCGGGTTCCTGCCGGTGCCCGGCGCGCCCCTGGTCCGCCACGTCACCAAGGCCAACAGCGGCGGCTTCCAGGAACTGGCCGGCTCCCAGACCATCCCGGTACTGGCCCGCGAACTCGGCATCGACGACGTGCCCACCGGCCCGTACGCCGAGGTCGCCGCCACCCTCGTCGCCCGGGCCGCCGACAGCACCACCGGCCCCCACCGGCAGCTCCTGGAGACGTACGCGACCCGGCTCGCCACCGGTCTGGCCTCGCTCGTCGCCGTGCTCGACCCCGAACTCGTCGTCCTCAGCGGCGCCTCCCTCACCGCCGGGGGCGAGCCGCTGCGGGGCCTGCTCCAGGCCGAACTGGAGGAGCTTGCCGCATCCCGGCCACGCCTCGTCGTAGGCGACGTACGCGAACACCCGGTGCTGCGCGGCGCGCTGGAGAGCGCCCTCGCCGCCACCCGCGACGAGGTCTTCGACACCTCGCGCTGAAGTCCCCGGGTCCCCACCCCGGTTCCCCCCTGCCCCGGCACCCGCCCCGGTCGAACCACACCCCCGCCCGTCCCAGGGAGACCCCGTCATGCCCGAAACATCCAGAAAAGTTGCCTTTGCCCTGACCATCTCGTTCGCTCTCCTCACCACCGCCTGTACCGGCCAGTCCTCCTCCGGCGCGAGTGATGACGCGTCCAAGGAGACCACCCTCAACTTCTGGCACGCCTGGAGCGCGCCGAACGAGACCAAGGCCGTGAACGCGCTGATCGCCGGCTTCGAGAAGGCGCATCCCAACATCCACGTCAACGTCGTCGCCAACATGACCGACGACAAGATCAACCAGGCGCTGCGCACCGGCGGCGACAAGGCCCCCGACGTCATCTCGTCCTTCACCACGAACAACGTCGGCAAGTTCTGCTCCTCCGGTGCCCTGGTCGACCTCAACCCCTTCTTCAAGAAGGCCGGCATCGACCCGGCCACGACCTTCCCGAAGGCGATGAACGAGTACACCCGGTTCGACGGCAACCGCTGCACGGTGCCGCTGCTGGGCGACGCGTACGGGCTCTACTACAACAAGACGGCGTTCAAGACGGCGGGCATCACGGCCCCGCCGAAGACGTGGTCCGAATTCGAGACCGACGCCAAGAAGCTGACCATTCCCGACGGCGACGGCTACAAGCAGCTCGGATTCATGCCGGACTACCACGGCTGGGAGACCACGACCGAGCACTACTTCGCGCAGTTCTCCCCCACCTACTTCGACAAGGACGGCAAGTCCAACCTCGCCAAGGACCCCGCCTTCACGGCCGGATTCACGCTCCAGAAGAAGCTGGTCGACGAACTGGGCGGCTATCAGAAGCTGGAGCGGTACCGCTCGAAGCTCGGTGACGAATGGGGTCCCAAGCACCCCTTCCACACCGGCCAGGTCGCCATGCAGCTCGACGGCGAGTGGCGCCTGGGCATGGCCCTGGACGCCAAGCCGAACTTCGACATCGGGGTCGCCCCGCTGCCCGTCCCCGACGTCCAGGCCTCCCAGTACGGCAAGGGCTACATCACCGGCACGATCGCCGGCATCGCCGCCACCAGCACCAAGCAGAACGCGGCCTGGGAGCTGGTGAAGTACATGACCACCGACACGGACGCGGTGGTGAACTTCTCCAACGCGATCCACAACGTGCCCTCCACCCTGACGGCCCTGAAGTCCCCGAAGCTGAAGTACGACCCACGCTTCAGGACGTTCCTGGACATCGCCGCGAACCCGAACTCCACGACCACACCCGCCTCGGTCAACGGCGGCGTGTACCTCACGACGATCCAGCAGCTCGGATACGACTACGAGAGCGGAAAGGTCACCGACCTGAAGGCCGCTCTTGAGAAGACCGCCCGGCAGATCGACACCGACATCGCGCAGGCGAAGTAGTGATGAGCACGATCACCCTCGCCTCGAAGCGCCGCGGGGCCGGCCTCACGGAGAAGCGCGGAAAAAGGGCACTGCGGACGGCCGCCTTCATGTCGCCCTGGCTGATCGGCTTCGCGGTCTTCTTCGCGTATCCGCTGATCTCGACGGTCTACTTCTCGTTCATGCACTACGACGGCTTCCGGCCGCCGGCCTGGAGCGGAGCGAAGAACTGGACGTACGTCTTCGAGGACTACCCCTACTTCTGGCCCGCGCTGCGCAACACCCTCTGGCTGGTCGTCGTCATGGTCAGCCTGCGGGTCGCCTTCGGGCTCGGCGTCGGCCTGCTGATCACGAAGATCAAGACGGGCACGGGTGTCTTCCGCACCCTGTTCTACCTGCCCTACCTCGCCCCGCCCGTCGCCGCCACCATGGCGTTCGCCTTCCTCCTCAACCCCGGTACGGGACCGGTCAACTCGCTCCTCGAAAAGGTCGGCATCCCGGCGCCGGGATGGTTCAACGACCCTTCCTGGTCCAAGCCCGCCCTCACCCTGCTCGCCCTGTGGGGCATCGGCGACCTGATGGTCATCTTCATGGCCGCGCTGCTGGACGTGCCGCAGGAGCAGTACGAGGCGGCCGAACTGGACGGCGCCTCCGCGTGGCAGCGCTTCCGGTACGTGACGCTGCCGAACATCTCGCCGATCGTGATGTTCGCGGCGGTCACCGGAGTGATCCAGACCATGCAGTACTACACACAGCCCCTGATCGCCGGAAAGGTCGCCTCCGGTGTCATCCAGGGCGCCGGGACGCAGTTCGAGCCGGGCTACCCCGAGAAGTCCACGCTCACCCTGCCCCAGCTCGTCTACAACCTCGGCTTCCAGCGCTTCGACTACGGCTCCGCCTGTGTGGTCGCGCTCGTGCTGTTCGCCCTGTCCATGGTGTTCACCGCGTTCCTGATGCGGCGCCGGGGCGGCCTCAACCTGGCAGGTGACTGACCATGACCCAAGTACTCGACAAGCCGGTGGGGGTGCGGGCGCCCGTCTCGCCGGCCGCACGCACCGCCCGCCGCAGGGCCGCCCTGGAGTGGGTCGCGGTCCACTCCCTCGGGGTCGCCGCAGCCCTGTTCTTCACGCTGCCGTTCGTGTTCGTGTTCCTGACCTCGCTGATGAGCGACAGCCAGGCGCTCAGCCGGGATCTGATCCCGCACACCTGGGAGTGGGGCAACTACAAGACCGTGCTCAGCACTCCCGGCTTCCTCACCTGGTGGAAGAACACCCTCGTCTACGCCGGCCTCGGCACCGTCCTGACCGTCGTCTCCTCCGTTCCGGTGGCGTACGCGCTCGCCAAGTTCCGCTTCCCGGGCCGGAATCTGTCCCTCATGCTGGTGGTCTCGATGATGATGCTGCCGCCGCAGGTGATCATCATTCCGATGTACCTGTTCTGGGCGAAGCAGCTGGATCTGGCGGGCACGCTGTGGCCGCTGATCATCCCGATGGCGTTCGGTGACGCGTTCTCCATCTTCCTGCTGCGCCAGTTCCTGATGACCATCCCGAACGAGTACCTGGACGCCGCGAAGGTCGACGGCTGCGGTGACCTGCGGACCCTGCTGAAGGTCGTGCTGCCCATGGCCCGGCCGGGGATCGCCGCCGTCGCGCTCTTCCAGTTCTTCTACGCCTGGAACGACTACTTCGGCCCGCAGATCTACGCCTCCGAGAACCCGGCCGCCTGGACGCTGAGTTACGGCCTGGAGTCGTTCAAGGGCGCGCACCACACCGACTGGAACCTGACCATGGCCGCAACCGTGCTGGTCATGGCCCCCGTGATCCTCGTGTTCTTCTTCGCCCAGCGGGCGTTCGTCGAGGGCGTCACGCTCACCGGAGTGAAGGGTTAGTCAGCAGCATGAAACTCACCGTGGTCGGCGGAGGGTCGACCTACACACCCGAACTCGTCGACGGATTCGCACGGTTGCGGGACACCCTGCCCGTCGAGGAACTGGTGCTCGTCGACCCGGCAGCCGAACGCCTGGAGCTGGTGGGCGGGCTGGCCCGGCGGATCTTCGCCAAGCAGGGGCACCCCGGACGCGTCGTCACGACCGGCGACCTGGACCAGGCGGTCGACGGGGCCGACGCCGTGCTGCTCCAGCTGCGCGTCGGCGGCCAGGCCGCGCGGGAGCAGGACGAGACCTGGCCCCTGGAGTGCGGTTGTGTCGGCCAGGAGACGACGGGCGCGGGTGGCCTCGCCAAGGCGCTGCGTACCGTGCCGGTCGTGCTGGACATCGCCGAACGGGTCCGCCGCACCAACCCGAGGGCCTGGATCATCGACTTCACCAACCCGGTCGGCATCGTCACCCGCGCCCTGCTGAAGGAGGGCCACCGGGCCGTCGGGCTGTGCAACGTGGCGATCGGCTTCCAGCGGAAGTTCGCCGCGCTGCTCGGGGTCACCGCTGCCAATGTGCACCTGGACCATGTGGGCCTGAACCATCTCACCTGGGAGACCGGTGTGCGCCTGGGCGGCCCCGAGGGCGAGGACGTACTGCCCAAGCTGCTCACCGAACACGGCGAGGCGATCGCCGCCGGCCTGCGTCTGCCCCGCACGCTCGTGGACCGGCTCGGTGTGGTCCCCTCCTACTACCTGCGCTACTACTACGCGCACGACGAGGTCGTGCGGGAGCTCCGGACGAAACCCTCGCGCGCTTCCGAAGTCGCGGCCATGGAGCGGGCGTTGCTGCAGATGTACGGCGACCCGGCGCTCGACGAGAAGCCGGCGCTGCTCGCCGAGCGGGGCGGCGCCTACTACTCGGAGGCCGCCGTCGACCTCGCGGTGGCGCTGCTCGGCGGATCCGGGTCGCCGTACCAGGTGGTGAACGCCTACAACCGCGGCACGCTGCCCTTCCTGCCGGACGACGCGGTGATCGAGGTACAGGCGGCCGTCGGCCCCAACGGACCGAGCCCGCTGCCCGTACCGACCGTGGACCCGCTGTACGCGGGCCTGATGGCGAACGTGACGGCGTACGAGGACCTGGCCCTGGACGCCGCCCTGCGCGGCGGCCGGGACCGCGTCTTCCGGGCCCTGCTCTCCCATCCCCTGATCGGCCAGCACGACCACGCCGACGCCCTCACCGACAAACTGATCGCGCACAACCGGGAGCACCTCGCGTGGGCCTGACCGCAAGTGTCCTCGCCATCGACGCGGGCAACAGCAAGACCGACGTCGCCGTGGTGGCCGCCGACGGCGAGGTCCTCGGCACCGCGCGGGGCGGGGGGTTCCGGCCGCCGGCCGTGGGGGTGGAGCCGGCGGTCGACGCCCTGGCCCAAGCCGTCGAGCGGGCCTGCGCGGCCGCCGGGGTCGCCTCGGTCGCCCATGTCTCGGCCTGCCTGGCCAACGCCGACCTGCCGGTGGAGGAGGAACAGCTGGCCGCCGCGTTGCACGCGCGCGCGTGGGGCACGACGGTGGAAGTGCGCAACGACACGTTCGCGATCCTGCGGGCCGGGGTGGCCGAACCGAGGGGCGTCGCCGTGGTGTGCGGCGCCGGCATCAACTGCGTCGGCATGCGTCCCGACGGACGCACCGCCCGCTTCCCCGCGCTCGGCCGCATCTCCGGTGACTGGGGTGGGGGGTGGGGCCTGGCGGAGGAGGCCCTGTGGTGGGCCGTGCGCGCCGAGGACGGCCGCGGCGGCCCCACCGCCCTGGCACGCACGCTGCCGGCGCACTTCGGCCTCGCCTCGATGTACGCGCTCATCGAGGCGCTGCACCTGGGGCACATCGCCCACGACCGGCGGCACGAGCTGACCCCCGTGCTGTTCCGGACGGCCGAGGAGGGAGACCCTGTGGCCCGCGCGGTCGTGGACCGGCTGGCGGAGGAGGTGGTCACGATGGCGACGGTGGCGTTGAAGCGGCTGGACCTCCTGGAGGAGGAGACCCCGGTCGTCCTGGGCGGCAGCATCCTGGCAGCGCGCCACCCCCAACTGGACGACGCCGTGCGGGACCTCCTGGCCTCGAAGGCCCCGAAGGCGGTCCCCCAGGTGGTGACGGCCCGCCCGGTCCTGGGGGCGGCACTGCTGGGCCTGGACCACGAGGACGCACCGCGGGAGGCCCAGGAACGGGTACGGGGATACTACGAGGCGGCGTAGCGCACTACCCGCGGCCGCAGCCGCCGCTGTGGGCGCCGCAGCCGCTGTGGGCGCCGCAGCCGCCGTAGCTGCGGGCAGTGGTGCCTGCACAGCCGCGCCCAGCCGCGCCCGCACAGCCGCGCCCAGCCGTGCCCGCGCAGCTGCGGGCAGTCGTGCCGCTGGGGCGGCACGGGTGGGCGCTGGGGGTACCCCCTGCTCGAAGCAGCTTGGGGGAGGCACCCCGCAAGCGCCGGGTTGCGCACCCGCCCCCGCCCGGCCCCACCACCGGGAACCAACCAGGAACAGGGCGCGTATTCAAGAGCGGGGGGCAACGCAACAGCACGGCTCAGCAACAAGATCGCATGAAGTCCTGTGCGGACCGCACCCCCCGCGGCGATACTTACCGCGACAGATGGCCAAGGGGGAGGTCAGGTGACAAAGTTGCAGCACGGCGTCGCCCCACCGGCGACGCCCGTCGCACCCCGCCGCACCGCCTTCGCCGAGGGCGCCGACCGCCTGCGCGCCGCCGCGGCCACCGAGCCCGGCAGGCTCCGCGTGATCGGCGCCGTCCTCGCCCTGCTCGTCGTCTCCTTCGGCGCCGTCACCGCCTGGCAGATGACCGACCGCGCGGGCGCCGCCGACGACGTACTGCACCGCAGCCAGCCGCTCAGCGCGGGCGCCGCCGACATCTACCGCTCCCTCGCGGACGCCAACACCGCGGCCTCCAGCGGCTTCCTGGCGGGCGGCCAGGAGCCCGCCGCGACCACGCTCCGGTACGAGAAGGACATCCGGACGGCCGCCACCAAGCTGGTCACCGCCGCGGCCAACGCCGAGCCCGGCTCCCCCTCCGCGGCCACCATCACCAAGCTCAACACGCTGCTCCCGGAGTACAAGGGCCTGATCGAACGGGCCCGCGCCAACAACCGCCAGGGCTTCCCGGTCGGCGGCGCCTACCTGCGGGCCGCGAACGAGAAGATGCAGCAGGAGATGCTGCCGGCCGCCCAGGACCTGTACACCAAGGAGAACCAGCGGCTGCGCTCCGACTACACGGCCGCGACCCCGTACCCCTGGTTCGCCCTCGCCCTCGGCGTCCTCGCGCTCGCCGCCCTCGGCTGGGCCCAGCGCCGCCACTACCTGCGCACCAACCGGGTGCTCAACCACGGCCTGGTCGCCGCCACGGCCGCCTCCGCGATCGTCCTGCTGTGGCTGGTCGTCGGCCACAGCGTCGCCCGTGCGGGCCTGAACTCCTCGTACGCGCGGGGCATCCGCTCGCTGGACGTGCTGCACGACGCCCGCATCGCGTCCCTGAACGCACGCGGCAACGAGAACCTGACCCTGGTCAGCCGCGGCGCCGAGACCAAGAAGCTGCCCAACGGAGCGGTCGAGGACGCCTATGACTACGCGTTCCAGCAGGACATGGACGCGCTGAACACGAGCCTGGCCAAGGCGGCCTCCCTCGCCGACGACCCGGCCGGCGAGCAGCCCGTTAAGGCCGCCACCGGGAACATGAAGGAATGGCAGAAGCGCCACACCCAGGCGCGCGCCGCCGACGACGACGGCAACTACCAGGAAGCGCTCGACAAGGTCATCGGATCGAAGGCGGACCAGCCGACCGGCGAGTGCTTCGACGGCGTGGACGCGAACCTGGCGAAGGCGCTGGACCACGAGGAGAGTGAGTTCGTGCAGGCGGCGAGCGACGGCCGGGACGCCATGGCCGGGCTCCCGGTGGGCGCGGCCGTCCTCGCCGTGCTGGGCGCGTCCGGCGCGGTGCTCGGCATCGGGCGCAGACTGTCGGAGTACCGGTGAGAGGGGGAGCGGCGATGACCGCACGGCGCCTGAGGGCGAGCGTGAAGGGCTGGGGCGGTGTGGCGGCGATGCTCGTCGCCTGCGCGCTCACCTTCGTCCTCGCGCTGCTGCTGCCGCTGAACCACCCGCGCGGGAACGGCTCGACGGGCACCGGCGGCCCGGGCCTCGCCGAGGCCACGCAGGCCAGGGACGACTCCTGCGGCGGCCACCCGGAGCGGATGAGCCCGCCTGCGTCGAGCGACGAGACGGGCCCCGCGGTCACGGCCATCAAGCAGCGCGGCTATCTCTCGGTGGGCGTCGACCAGAACAGCTACCGCTGGGGCTACCGCGACCCCAACACCAAGGGCAGCGACCTCGAGGGCTTCGACATCGACCTCGCCCGCGAGATCGCCCGGCAGGTCGTCGGCAGGCCCGATGCCGTCCGCTTCCACGCCATCCCCACCAACCAGCGCATCCCGGCCATCAAGAACCACCAGGTGGACATGGTGGTGCGCACCATGACGATCACCTGCGACCGGCTGGCGGAGGTCGCCTTCTCCGAGCCGTACTTCACGACCGGCCAGCAGGTCCTCGCCCCCAAGTCGTCCCCGATCAAGGGCTATGACGCGTCGCTCGCCGGCAAGAGGATCTGCTCGGCCCAGGGTTCGACCGCGAACGCCAAGCTGACCGAGGACAGCAAGACCGGCCGGCTCGCCGCGTCCGCCGACATCTCCACCACCGTCCCCAACCAGCTCGACTGCCTGGTGAAACTGCAACTCGGCGAGGTCGACGCGGTGGTCACCGACGGCGCGCTCGCTGCGAGCCAGGCCGCCCAGGACCCGACCGTCGAACTCAAGGGGAAGCCCTTCACGACCGAGTACTACGGCGTGGCGATGAACAAGGATGACAAGGATCTGGTACGCCGGGTCAACCAGGTGCTCGAGGACTACCGCAGGAACGGCTGGCAGGCCTCGTACACCAGGTGGCTCTCCCAGACGCTGGGCGAGGACTCGACGCCGTCACGGCCGCCTTCCACCTGAACCGACGCAACCGACCTGGTACCACTGGAGAGTTCCCCGGCACACCGGACACGCGCCGGGGAACGACGAGAACGAGAGGTGATCGATGGGCGTCACGGGACACACCGGGCCGGTGATGGACCGGGACGAGGTGGACCGTGCGCTGGCGCGGCTCGGCGCGGAGCACGAGGCCATAGAGACCTCGCTCCTCGCCCTGCAGGACCACGCGGGCCGCAGACTCCTCGAAGGTGCCGAACTGACCGGCGTCACCAAGGAACGGTGGGCGTCGGCGGAGGCGTCGATCACCCTGCTGTGGGCGTACTTCGACGCCTACACGGACGCCCTGCGCACGGCGCGCGAGATCCGCGCCCGCAGGCGCTGGTCCAGCCGGGAGGACCTGGTCGAGCTGACCGAACTGCTGCGCGGCCCGAGCGTCACCGTCGCGGGCAGTACGGCGGCGACGGCGAACGCGCCGACCCTCGCGGGCACCGGCCGGCTCAGCGAGCAGTTCACCCTGCAGCAGCTCGTGGACCGGATGAACGACCTGTACGCCTCCTCGCTGGACATGGTCGTCGCCGCCGACGCGGTGTGGTCGGCGCTGCCCGCCCGGATCGATTTACTGGCCGCGGAGTTGCAACGCACCTGTCAGCTCGCCCACTCGGTGGGCGTACGACCCGGCGAGCACCCGGCGGGCGACGACCTGGAGCGCATCACCCGCACCCTGACCAGGCTGCGCGAGCAGGTGGTCTCCGACCCGCTGGCGTACTGGGTCCCGGCCGAGGGGAGTTCGGCGCCCGGCGGTGGCAGGCCGGACACCACGGTGTACGACCGGCAGGCGCGCGCCCTGGAGGACGTACGCCGGGAGATCGACGCCGTGCTGACCGTGCGCCAGGACGCGGAGAAGCGGCTCGTCAGGCTGCGCGACCTGCTCAGCCGCGCGGACCGCACCCTGGCCGAGGCCCGCAGCGCGCGCGGTGAGGTGCTGGCGAAGATCGCCGCCTCGGAGGTGCCCGCGGTCAGCGGCCCGCCCACCGCGCTGCAGGAGCAGTTGGCGACGGCAGCCGAGTACCGCAGGCACGCCCAGTGGCACCGCCTCTCGCCGCTCCTGGAGTCGCTGGAGCAGCGGGCGGAGGACGAGCTCCAGCGCGCCCGCGAGTCGCTGACGGCGGTCACCGCGCCGCTCGCGGTCCGCGCCGAGCTGCGCGGACGCCTCGACGCGTACAAGGCGAAGGTGGCCCGGCACGGTCTGGCGGAGGACCCGCTGCTGGTCGAGCGGTACGACGCGGCGCGGCGCATGCTGTGGAGCGCGCCCTGCGACCTGAGGGCCGCGGAGCAGGCAGTGCTGCGCTACCAGCGGGCGGCCGCGGAACTGCTCGGCGCGCGGGTGACCGAGCCGGGTGCACCGGCCGACCGGAGGGGGCAGGCATGAGCCAGGCGGGACGGACGTGTCAGCGGCCCGGCTGCGAGGGGTCGTACGAGGACGTGGGCGGCGGCGAGCTGTACTGCGACATGTGCGGGCTCGCGCCGGTCGTCTCGGCCAAGGGCGGCGTGGGCTCGGCGCCGGCGGGGGGCGGCGCGGGCGCCGAGGGCTCCGGGGGTTCCGGAACCGGCGGCTCGCGGCCCGGCTCCGGGGCGTCGTCGCGGTCGTCGCAGTCCCGGCGGTCGGTGTCGGCCCGGGTGTCCGGGAAGTCCACCGGCCGTTCGGTGTCGGTGCGCAGCTCCGGTTCCGCGGCCGGGAGTTCGGGCCGCAGCCGGCTCGGCCTCGGCCTGGTGCAGGTCCCGGCGGTGCCGCGGCCCGACCCGCGGGCGATGGTGCTGGAGCGCGCCGAAGTACCCGAGCGCAAGCGGTTCTGCTCGCGCTCGGACTGCGGTGCCCCGGTGGGGCGGGCGCGCGGTGACCGGCCGGGGCGCACGGAGGGCTTCTGCACCGAGTGCGGCCACCCCTATTCCTTCGTCCCGAAGCTGAAGGCCGGCGACATCGTGCACGGCCAGTACGAGGTCGTGGGCTGCCTGGCACACGGCGGCCTCGGCTGGATCTACCTGGCGGTCGACCGCGCCGTCTCCGACCGGTGGGTGGTCCTCAAGGGCCTGCTGGACACCGGCGACCAGGACGCGATGGCCGCGGCGATCTCCGAGCGGCGCTTCCTCGCGGAGATCGAGCACGCCAACATCGTGCGGATCTACAACTTCGTCGAGCACCTCGACCAGCGCACCGGCTCGCTCGACGGCTACATCGTGATGGAGTACGTCGGCGGCAAGTCGCTGAAGGAGATCGCCAACGAGCGGCGCACACCCGACGGGCGGCGCGATCCGCTGCCGGTGGAGCAGGCGTGCGCGTACGGCATCGAGGCGCTGGAGGCGCTCGGCCATCTGCACAGCCGCAACCTGCTGTACTGCGACTTCAAGGTCGACAACGCCATCCAGACCGAGGACCAGCTGAAGCTGATCGACATGGGCGCCGTGCGCCGGATGGACGACGACGAGTCGGCCATCTACGGCACGGTCGGCTACCAGGCGCCCGAGGTCGCGGAGGTCGGCCCGTCGGTGGCCAGCGACCTCTACACGGTCGCGCGCACCCTTGCGGTGCTCACCTTCGACTTCCAGGGCTACACGAACGCCTACGCGGACTCCCTGCCCGATCCGGACACCATCGAGGTGTTCCGGCGGTACGAGTCCTTCTACCGGCTGCTGGTCCGCGCCACCGACCCCGACCCCGCCCGCCGGTTCGCTTCCGCGCAGGAGATGTCGGAGCAGCTGACGGGGGTGCTGCGGGAGGTCGTCGCCCTTCGGACGGGACGCCCGAAGCCCGCGCTGTCGACGCTGTTCGGTCCGGAACCGAGGGTCACGGACACGGAGTTGTTCCCGAAGCAGGCCGGGGAGGTGTCGCGGCTCGGGGCACGGGTGGTACCGGCGCTCCGTTGGCGCCGGACGGCCGGGGGTGCGCTGCCCGCGACGCCTGGAACGGCGGGCTCAGGAACCGGCGGAGCGGCGCCCCCGGCGCAGGCAACGCCCGGCCCCGGCACCGTGGCGGCAACGTCCACCGCTCCCGTCGTCGCCCCCGCCGCGTCCGCCCCTGCTGTCGGCTCCGGCTTCCCCGCCGCCGGCGCCCGTCCGGGAGCGGCCGCGAGCACGGGGGGCGCGACCGCCGCCTCCGGCGCCCCCGCGGCCGTCAAGCCGGTCGACGCCCCCGCCGCCGCGCTCGCGCTGCCCGTCCCGCATGTCGACCCCGGCGACCCCAACGCCGGTTTCCTGGCCGGTCTCATGGCCTCCGCGCCCACCGAGCTGATCGTCGCTCTGCGGGCCGCCCCCGCCACCTCCCCGGAGCTGCGGCTGCGCGAACTGCGCGCCCGGCTGGAGATGGGCGAGACGGCGGCTGCCGGGCAGGCCCTCGCGGCCCTGGAGGCGGACCACGCCGACGACTGGCGGGTTGTCTGGTACCGGGGCGTCAGCGCGCTCGTCACGGGCGACCACGAGGCCGCCGCGCTCTCCTTCGACGCGGTCTACGACGCGTTCCCCGGCGAGCCCGCGCCCAAGCTGGCCCTCGCCCTGTGCGCGGAGGTCCTGGGCCAGCTCGACAACGCCGCCGAGTACTACCGTCTCGTCTGGACGACCGACCCGAGCTACGTGAGCGCGGCCTTCGGTCTGGCCCGCGTCCAGTTCGCCTCCGGTGACCGCCGGGGCGCCGTGCGTACCCTGGAGTCGGTGCCGGAGGCGTCCATCCACTACACCGCCGCCCGCGTCGCCGCCGTACGGGCGCGACTGCGGCAGCGCGCCGGCCGGGGACCGGATCCGGCCTTCCTGGACGACCTGGTGGCCGCCGCGGCACAGGTGCAGGCGCTGGAGGCGTACGGTCTGGACGCCGTGCGGCGCGAGCAGTTGTCCACAGAAGTCCTGGGCTGTGCGCTGGACTGGGTACTCTCCGGTGGTCAGGGCTCCGCGCCACCCGCGGCCGACGGACGGGCGTTGCTCGGCAGCGACCTGGACGAGCGGGGCCTCCGCTTCGGCCTGGAGCGCTCGTACCGGACGCTGGCCAGGCTCGCCCAGGGCGGCGAGGAGAGGATCGACCTGGTGGAACGTGCCAACCGTTACCGCCCCCGGACGTGGGTGTGATCGATGTCGCAGATGCCCCGGTCGACGGCGCTTTCGAGGTGCCCCAGCTGTGAGGAGCCCCTCGAGTCGGGCGACCGCTACTGCGGCGCCTGCGGGTACGACCTGTCGGTGGTGCCCGCCCCGCCGTCGGACCCCCCGACGCTGACCATGAACGGCTCGGTGCCGCGGCCCCCTTCGGGGTCGTCCTCGGTGGACTGGCCGGCCGCCCCGGCGGCGGGCGGCCCTCAGGTGCCCGCCCCGGTGCACCTGCCGACCGACATCCCGGGCACGGACTCCGGCGGTTCGGAGCTGCCCGCCGACCCCGCCGCGCGCGGCGTACGCTTCGACCGCCCCGCCGAGTCCGAGGACTACCCTCTCGCGGCGCCCCAGCCGGCCGACCCGCGCACCGCCGTCGCGTCGACGCCTCCCGCCGGCACCAAAATCTGCGTGGCCTGCCGCGCGGGCACCGTCGACAGCGACGGCTACTGCGAGCACTGCGGCCACGCCCAGCCACGCGAACGCGACCATGTGGAGCAGGAGTTGGGAGCAGTCGCGGCGGTCAGCGACCGCGGCCTGCGCCACCACCGCAACGAGGACGCGTTCGCGGTCTCCGCAACCGCGCTGCCCGACGGCTCGCCCGCGGTCGTCGCGATCGTCTGCGACGGCGTGTCCTCGGCGACCCGCCCTGACGACGCCTCCCTGGCCGCCGCCCGGGCGGCGAACCAGGCGCTCCTCGACGCCCTGCCGCGCGGCACACACCCGCAGCAGGCCATGCACGACGCGATCGTCGCCGCTTCGCACGCCGTCAACTCCCTGGCCGCCGCCCCCGAGACCGCCCAGGAGCACGCCCCGCACCAGAACGCGCCCGCCTGCACCCTGGTCGGTGCCGTCGTCACCGCGAGCCTGCTCGTCGTCGGCTGGGTCGGTGACAGCCGCGCCTACTGGGTTCCGGTGGACCGCGCCGCGCCGTCTGCCCGGCTCACCGAGGACGACTCCTGGGCCGCGCAGATGGTCGCCGCGGGCCTGATGAGCGAGGCCCAGGCGTACGCCGACGAGCGTGCCCACGCGATCACCGGCTGGCTCGGCGCGGACGCCTACGAACTCGACCCGCACACCGCGTCCTTCAAGCCGGACCGGCCCGGTGTCGTGGTGGTGTGCACCGACGGACTGTGGAACTACGCGGAGACCGCCGAGGAGATGGCCGAGGTGGTGCCGCCGGACGCCGGGTTCCGCCCGCTGCACGCCGCCCGGGTACTGGTGGGCCACGCCCTGGACGGCGGCGGGCACGACAACGTAACAGTGGCGGTCGTCCCGTTCCCGGCCCCGCCGCAGGGGGCAGGATCCGCCTGAGAAGCGTGCCCGGGGCGCCGTGACGGGTGCCCCGGACGCGCCCGGGCCGGCGGGGGTCGGCCAAAGGACCGGAGGGGACCGGTCCGCCACCAGTCGTCTCCCACCGCGGTGGGGCTCTCAAGGGGGATCCGAACGGCCATGGCCAATTTCTCGAAGTCGAACGTGCCGCAGTTCTCGGTGGACGTCTACCAGAACGAGTACCTGCCGGAGGGGGGCCGCGAGGTCAACGCCATCGTCACGGTGACGGCGACCGGCGGCGGCACGATCGGAAGCGCCGTCACGGCGCCCCACCTCCACGCGCCGGGGCAGGGCCCCGACGCGGCCGTGGCGATCATGGTCGACTGCTCGGGGTCGATGGACTATCCGCCCACCAAGATGCGCAACGCGCGCGAGGCGACCGCCGCCGCCATCGACACCCTGCGCGACGGCGTGCGCTTCGCGGTGATCGGCGGCACCCATGTGGCCAAGGAGGTCTACCCGGGCGGCGGGCGCCTCGCGGTCGCCGACGCGGCCACCCGCGGCCAGGCCAAGCAGGCGCTGCGCCGGCTGAGCGCGGGCGGCGGCACCGCGATCGGAACCTGGCTGCGGCTCGCGGACCGGCTGCTGTCCTCGGCGGACGTCTCCATACGCCACGGCATCCTGCTCACCGACGGCCGCAACGAACACGAGTCCCCCGACGCCCTGAAGGGCACGCTGGAGGCCTGCGCCGGCCGGTTCACCTGCGACGCGCGCGGAGTGGGGACCGACTGGGAGGTCAAGGAGGTCACCGGGATCGCCTCCGCGCTGCTCGGCACCGCCGACATCGTCGCCGATCCGGCGGCCCTCGCCGCCGACTTCACACAGATGATGGAGACGGCCATGGGCAAGGAGGTCGCGGACGTCGCACTGCGGCTGTGGACGCCCGTCGGCACGGAGATCAGGTTCGTCAAGCAGGTGGCGCCCACCGTCGAGGACCTGACCGGCCGCCGCATCGAGGCCGGTCCGCGCGCCGGGGACTACCCCACCGGCTCCTGGGGCGACGAGTCCCGCGACTACCACGTCTGCGTTCAGGTCCCGGCCGCGAACGTCGGTCAGGAGATGCTGGCCGCGCGCGTGTCGTTGGTCATACCGCAGAGCGACGGTACGGTCCACAACCTCGGCGCGCAGGGCCTCGTCCGGGCGGTGTGGACCGATGACATGGTGGCGTCCACCTCGATCAACCCCCAGGTCGCGCACTACACCGGGCAGGCCGAACTCGCCCAAGTCATCCAGCAGGGGCTGAATCTGCGCAAAGAGGGCGATTTCGATGGCGCAACGGCCAAGCTGGGCCGCGCTGTTCAGCTCGCGAATGCCTCAGGGAACGCGGATACTGCGAAACTGCTTGCGAAGGTGGTGGACGTGGTCGACGCCGCGACAGGTACTGTGCGACTGAAGGCGAAGGTCGCTGAGGCCGACGAGATGACGCTCGAGACACGGTCCACAAAGACTGTTCGTGTAAAGAAGTGACATAACAGCCAGCCCGACCCCCAGGGGTTGGAGAACCACGCCGGTCCGAGCGGCCGGAAGAAGGAGAGGGGGACGCGCCGACATGCCGACCTGCCCGAACGGACACCAGTCGGGTTCCGACGACTGGTGCGAGGTCTGCGGTCACCGTATGGCCGGTGCCGTACCCCCGCCGCCTCCACCGCCGCCGCCCGCCGGTTACGGCTACCCGCCGCCCCCGGGCGCCGGCGGCCGTCCCGGGGGACGCCCGCTGTCCGCAGCACCGGATTCCGAGCCGGAACTGTGCCCGCAGTGCCGTACGCCCCGCGAGGGCGGCGCGCCGTTCTGCGAGGAGTGCCGGTGGAACTTCCTGACCAACACGGCGACCTCGTACACCCCCGCCGCCCCGCGCCAGCCGGCGCCCAATCCGGGGGTGCGCTTCCAGCAGGGCGGACCGGCCGGGCCCGGGCCGGACTCGTACGACTACCAGAGTTCCCGGCCGTCGCAGGTGAACCGGCCCGCGGAACCGATTCCGCCGTCGCCGCCGTTCGGCAGCGAGCCGTCCGGGCCCACGGGGTTCGGCCCGGATGCCTCACGCCGGTCCGGTCCGCCCGGTCCGCCCGGCTTCGGTGGCGATCCGTCGCGTCCGGTTCCGCCGCCGCCCGGGCCCACGTCCGGCGGTCCCGGCGGCCCGGGCGGTCCCGGAGCCTCCGGTGGTCCGCAGACGACGGCTCCGGGTGCGCCGTCGGGCTTCCCGCAGGGCGCACCGCCCTCCGCCTTCCAGCGACCCGGTCCGCCGCCGCCCCCACCGCCGACCCAGGGCTTCCCGCCGCCCGCTCCGCCGCAGTCGGGTGGTCCGTCCTTCGGCGGCGGTGACGACGACTGGGTGATTTCGCCGCCGTCTCCCGCCCAGGCGTCCGGCGGCCCGGGTGGTCCTGGCGGCCCCGGTGGTGGCCAGGGCGGTGGCTACGGCTACCCGCAGCCCGGTTCCACCCAGGCCCCGCCGCGCCCGTACGAGCAGCAGCAGCCGGCGACCTGGACCGCGACCATCGGGCCGGACCGCGAGTACTTCATGGCCATGATGCAGCGCTCCGGCCCCGAGGCGGCGGGCCTGAACCTGCCGGCGTACTCCCCGGAGCAGCAGCGCATGCTCACCGGCAACCAGGTCACCATCGGCCGCCGCCGCCACTCCACCGGCGACACCCCCGACATCGACCTGTCGGTGCCGCCGGAGGACCCGGGCGTCTCGCACCAGCACGCGATGCTGGTGCAGCAGCCGGACGGGTCGTGGGCGATCGTCGACCAGAACTCCACCAACGGCACCACGGTCAACGGCTCCGAGGAGCCCATCCAGCCGTTCGTGCCGGTCCCCCTGCGGGACGGGGACCGGGTGCACGTGGGCGCGTGGACGACGATCACCATCCGCCGGGGCTGATGGGCCGAAAGGACCCGACGATCAGGGGAGGGGCCAGGCGTGCGGTCCCTCCGGGTCGTCCAGCCATGCCCAGGAACGGTCGCCGCCGACCGTGATGCCGTACCGCTCCCGTCCGGGCTGCTCCTCGTGCTCCCACAGCGTGTACGCCTCGTACGGGTCGAGGCTGCCCCGCGTCAGGGCCAGCAGGAACCGGAACCGGTCGTTGCCGCGCGCCCGCTGCGGCAGCCCGCCCAGATCCCGCGGGTCCGGTTCGGAACGCAGGCCCCCGCGCAACGGCACGAAGAAGGCTGGGGTCCACAGGAAACGCCCCTCTGCGTGCGCCGCGTCCCGTACCCGCAGGGCGACCAGCCCGGTCGCGAAGGGCGTGAGGATGCGCGCTCCCGGAGCGCACTGCGCGAGCCAGGCGCTCGGGATCGAGCTCAGCGAGCAGGTCGCGATGATCCGGTCGAAGGGGGCGCGTTCCGGAACGCCGCGGGCGCCGTCGCCCGTGACCACGGTCGGGTGGTAGCCCGCGGCCGTCAGGTGCTGCCGGGCGGACTCGGTGATCTCCGGGTCGAGGTCGATGGTGGTGACCCGGTCGTCGCCGAGGCGGTGGGCGAGCAGGGCCGCGTTGTAGCCGGTGCCGGCACCGATCTCCAGTACGGCGTTCCCGTCCTCGACCCTCAGCTCGGTCAGCATCTCCGCCATCAGGGAGGGCTGACTGCTGGAGGAGACCAGCTCGCCGTCCCGCACGCGGGTGGCCAGCGGGGTGTCGGTGTACGCACCGCGCAGCCACCGTTCCCTGCGTTCCGGGTCGGGGTCGCCGCACCATCGGCGCTCGTAGCCACCCCTGACACCGATGTAGTAGTAGGGCACGAAGAGATGGCGCGGCACCGCCTCGAACGCCTCCCGCCACAGGGGATCCGCGCTCCAGGCGCCGCTCGCGTCGATCTCCCGCACGAGTTCCGCCCGCGCGGACGCGGCGAGGTTCTCCAGATCGTGGTCGAGAGCGTGCGTGGCCATACCTCCACTGTGCTGCGGCACACAGCCCGAAGCGAGCACGCCGCGCGCCGCGTCCGGAATCCGTCCCCCTGGCCGGTCCCCAGGTCCTCAGACCTCAGGCCCCAGGTCCTCAGGCCTCGGGCCCCAGGTCCTCAGGCCTCAGGCAGGCCCTAAGCCTTTCGTCCTCGGTCGGCGCGTCTGAGACCATGGAGCATGTGAATGAGATTCGGCGCGGCACGCTTCAGGAGCAGACCTTCTTCGAGCAGGTCGGCGGTGAGGAGACCTTCCGCCGTCTGGTGCACCGTTTCTACGAGGGAGTCGCCGAGGACCCGCTCCTGCGGCCGATGTACCCCGAGGAGGACCTGGGCCCGGCGGAGGAGCGCCTCGCCCTGTTCCTGATGCAGTACTGGGGCGGCCCGACGACGTACAGCGAGCGGCGCGGCCATCCCCGGCTGCGCATGCGCCACGCCCCGTTCGCCGTGAACCAGGCCGCGCACGACGCCTGGCTGAAGCACATGCGGGTCGCGGTGGAGGAGCTCGGCCTCTCCGAGGAGCACGAGACCACGCTGTGGAACTACCTGACGTACGCCGCCGCGACGATGGTGAACACCCCGGGGTGACCCTTCGGGGTGATCCTTGGGGTCAGCGGACGCTGACGTTCAGCGCGCCGAGTCCGGCCCTGCGCACGGCGATCGACCCGTAGGGCGTGCGCAGCCGGAGCCACGCGCCGGAGGAGAGCAGCGCGAGCGGCTCCCCCTCGGCCGCCTGCGGGGCGGGACGGAGGAAGCCGAGCGACTGTGCGGCGTGCACGGCCCGCACCGGCAGCCCGGTGTCCGCCACCGTGCGGGACCAGATCTCCCGGCCGATCCGGTCGAGTTCGGCCCGGGTGCGCCGCTCGGCCGGCAGTTCCTCCGTACGCGACCGGAACTCCGCCACCACCGCGGCCACAGTGGCCCGCAGCGCCTCGGGCGCCGGCAGCCCCGGCTCGGGTCGCCAGCCGCCGCGGGGCGGAAGGACGCCCGCCCACGGCGGTCCGGTCACGGCGGCGGGCACGCCGACCGTGGCCGCCGACTCGTCGATCGACTCCAGGAGTTCACCCGCCGACACGGTCACGTCGAGCTGGACCTCCAGCCCGTTCTCGTACGGCTTGGCGAGCCGCACCGCGCGGACCGCGAGCACCTCGAACGACGGCGGCCGCCCGAAGACCGCCAGCGTCGTCCCGGCCGCCTGCAGACGCACGGCGGCGCCGCGGTCGTAGTGGAGCAGCCGGGACAGGAAGGCGGCGAGATCGGCCGCCTCCCCGCCGTCGGCGAGGTGGAGCACCGTCATGCGGCGACGGCCTCCTCCTCGTCGTCCCGGTAGTCCTGGAGGAACGCGCGCTCCTCCGCCGTGATCCGGCGGGGCCGCTGCGCCTCGAAGTCGAACGGCACGACCACCGTCGACGCCCGGACGCACACCCTCTCGCCGTCCTTGACCTCGTAGGCGACCGTGAAGGACGCCGCCTTGATCTCCGTCACCCACAGCTCGATGTCCACCGGCTCGGGCCGGTGGACGAGCTGCGCCTTGTAGTCGATCTCATGGCGTGCCACCACGGATCCCTGCCTGAACTCCTTGTCCGGTCGGCTCAGGAAGTCGATCCGGGCTTCCTCCAGGTAGCTGAGGAACACCGCGTTGTTGACGTGGCCGTATGCGTCCATGTCCGCCCAGCGCAGCGGGCAGCGGTAGAGATGCCGCAAGATCAGCCCCGGGTCAGCTTCTTGTAGGTGGCGCGGTGCGGGCGCGCGGCGTCCGGACCGAGTCGCTCGATCTTGTTCTTCTCGTACGACTCGAAGTTGCCCTCGAACCAGAACCACTTGGAGTCACCCTCGTAGGCGAGGATGTGCGTGGCGACACGGTCGAGGAACCACCGGTCGTGGGAGACGACGACGGCGCAGCCCGGGAACTCGAGCAGAGCGTTCTCCAGGCTCGACAGGGTCTCGACGTCGAGGTCGTTGGTCGGCTCGTCGAGGAGCAGCAGGTTGCCGCCCTGCTTCAGGGTGAGCGCCAGGTTGAGCCGGTTGCGCTCACCACCGGAGAGGACACCCGCCGGCTTCTGCTGGTCCGGTCCCTTGAACCCGAACGCGGACACGTACGCCCTGGACGGCATCTCGACCTGGCCGACGTTGATGTAGTCGAGCCCGTCGGAGACGACCTCCCACAGCGTCTTCTTGGGGTCGATGTTGGCGCGGCTCTGGTCGACGTAGGAGATCTTGACGGTCTCGCCGACCTTGATGTCGCCGGAGTCCGGCGTCTCCAGGCCCTGGATCATCTTGAACAGGGTCGTCTTACCGGCACCGTTCGGTCCGATGACACCGACGATCCCGTTCCGCGGCAGGGTGAAGCTCAGGTCGTCGATGAGGACCTTCTCCCCGAAGGCCTTGCTGAGGCTGTCGACCTCGACGACGACGTTGCCCAGACGCGGGCCCGGCGGGATCTGGATCTCCTCGAAGTCCAGCTTCCGCATCTTCTCGGCCTCGGCGGCCATCTCCTCGTACCGGGCGAGACGCGCCTTGGACTTGGCCTGCCGCCCCTTGGCGTTCGACCGCACCCACTCGAGCTCTTCCTTGAGCCGCTTCTGCCGCTTGGCGTCCTTCTGGCCCTCGACCTTGAGGCGGGCGGCCTTGGTCTCCAGGTACTTCGAGTAGTTGCCCTCGTAGCCGTGGAGCCGACCGCGGTCGACCTCGCAGATCCAGCCGGCGACGTTGTCGAGGAAGTACCGGTCGTGGGTGACGGCCACGACGGTGCCCGGGTACTTCGCCAGGTGCTGCTCCAGCCAGTTCACGGACTCGGCGTCGAGGTGGTTGGTGGGCTCGTCGAGCAGCAGCAGGTCGGGCTGCTCCAGCAGCAGCTTGCACAGCGCGACACGGCGGCGCTCACCACCGGAGAGGTTCGTGACGGGCCAGTCGCCGGGCGGGCAGCCGAGCGCGTCCATGGCCTGCTCCAGCTGGGCGTCCAGGTCCCAGGCCTCGGCGTGGTCGAGCTCCTCCTGGAGCTTGCCCATCTCCTCCAGCAGCGCGTCCGAGTAGTCGGTGGCCATCAGCTCGGCGATCTCGTTGAACCGGTCGAGCTTGCCCTTGATCTCGGCGACACCCTCCTGAACGTTCTCCAGGACGGTCTTCTCCTCGTTCAGCGGGGGCTCCTGGAGCAGGATGCCGACGCTGTAGCCGGGCGTGAGGAAGGCGTCACCGTTGGAGGGCTGCTCCAGCCCCGCCATGATCTTCAGCACGGTCGACTTACCGGCACCGTTCGGACCGACGACGCCGATCTTCGCACCCGGCAGGAAGTTCAGGGTGACGTCGTCGAGAATCACCTTGTCGCCGTGCGCCTTGCGCGCCTTGCGCATGGTGTAAATGAACTCAGCCAAGAGAAACCGTCCGGCAGCTTGAAATCTGGCAGTGGGCAGATACACCCCATCTTGCCCGACGGCCGCCCCGGAGCGGAAACCCGTCCGTGCTTACCCCTCCGGCCTGCCGTTTCTCCCCTCGCTGCTGCGGGCTCGACGGGCACCGGCCACGCAGCTCCGTCACGGAGCGTCCGCGCTCTGTGGCTGTATGTGTCCCGGCCGGTTCAGTAGGGGTGCCGGTCCGGTTTCGTCTGCCACACCTCGTATGCCGTCGCACCCAGCTCGGGGTGGATCTGCTCGATGTGGATCCGACGCTGGTCCATCGGTTTCTGGAAATCCTCGTACTGGAAGGCGTCGTCGAAGCCGATATTCCGCGTGGCGTCCAGGTCACAGCTGAAGTAGACGTTGTCGATGCGCGACCAGTAGATGGCGCTCATACACATCGGACACGGTGCGCCGCTGATGTAGATCGAACAGCCCTGGAGCATCCGGGCGCGCTCGGGGACCGGGTCGGGGGAGTCCTCGGGACGCGGCACGAATTCCAGGGTGCCCTCGTTCTGGTGCTCTTCCGGGATGGTGGGCGTCTGGGGGTTGAGCAGCTGGGACGCCTTGCGGATGGTCTCCACCTCGGCGTGCGCGGTCGGGTCGCCGGTCAGGAGCACGCGGTTCTGCCCCCGGGCGAGGATCTCGTCGTCCCGGGTGATGACGGCACCGAACGGGCCACCCCATCCATGCTCGACCGATTCCGTGGCCAGTCGTACCGCTTCCGCCAAGAACTCCTTGTGCCCCATGACGACCTCCGCTTCTCGCCATTTCATGGCTCGACGGTCAGTTTTATTGGAATTATTCCGATTTGCCCCTTAAATCCCTTTCAGATTAGGCTACTCCGTATGAACGCCAGCGCCAACCGTGCTCCTGGTGGAGCCGGAGCGACCGTGGTGATCACGCAAAGGGTCGTCCCCGGTCGTGAGGAGGACTACAAGCGCTGGCAGGAGCAGGTGAATCGAGCGGTACGGGACTTCGACGGGTTCGAGGGAACGGAGGTGTACTCGCCCGAATCCGCCGAGGACAACCAGTGGGTCGTGGTGTTCCGTTTCTCGGACCTCGGCCGGTTGAGCGCCTGGCTCGAGTCTGCGACGCGCCAGGAACTCCTGGATGACGGCCGCGACTTGTTCCAGGGGGAGCCCTCCCAGGAGGTTCTCAGCGGAGGGCGACCGGCTGGGGAGGCCGTGACGGCGGTCGTCTCCCACGATGTGAAACCGGGGCGCGAGCAGGACTTCCTGCGCTGGCAGGACAAGGTCCTGAAGACTCAGCAGAAGTACCGGGGCTTCAAGGGCTCCGAGCTCTTCGCGCCGGTGGAGGGGATCCAGGATCGCTGGGTCGTCGTGTTCCGGTTCGACACCCGTGAACACCTCGAACAGTGGCTGGAGTCGGACGTCCGCAGGAAACTGCTGGACGAGGGGCGTGCCTACTTCGCCGACTTCGAGGTGCGCGAGATCGCATCGGCCTTCAGCGGGTGGTTCCGTTTCGGCGGCGGGGAGGAGGCGGGTGTCCCGCCCAACTGGAAGCAGGCCATGTCCGTTCTCCTCGCCCTCTATCCCACCGTCGTGGTGCTCAACCTCAGCGTGGGCCGTGCCCTCACTGACACGGGCGTTCCGGGGTACCTCGGCCTGTTCATCGGAAACGTGTTGAGCGTCGCCATCCTGACCTGGGTTCTGATGCCGTTGGTGAACCGCATGCTGACCTTCTGGCTGGCGCCCGACCGGCCGCGTTCGCGGCGCGTCGAGCTGGCGGGCGCTGCCATCGTGACGGGCTGCTACGCGGGGCTCCTCGCGCTTTTCGGCTTGACCACTTGACGTGCCGAGATGAGGAGCACAGCTGATGAGCCGGCACTCGCACACCCACCGTCTCGCAGCGATGTCGGTAAGACGGGACGACGCCGATTACGAGGACATCCGCAGCGCCGCGGTGTGGAACGGGCTCACACCCGCGCGGTTCCCGGACGTCATCGTCCGCCCTGCCTCGGCCGATGACGTCGTGGAGGCGGTCCGCACGGCCCGCGCCCAGGGGCTCCAGGTCGCCATGCGGTCGGGGGGACACAGCTGGTGCGGGTCACCGTTGCGTGACGGCGGCATGCTGATCGACCTCTCCCGGCTCCGCGCGTGTGCGGTCGACCCCGTCTCCGCGACGGCGACGGTGCAGCCCGGGATCAGGGGCCTGGAGCTCACCTCCGAGATCAGCCGTCATGGGCTCGCCTTCCCCACGGGCCACTGCGGATCCGTCGCCGTCGGTGGGGTACCTCCTCAGCGGAGGACTCGGATGGAACTCCCCACTCCGTGGTCCGGCCTGTGCCGACGTCGAGGAGATCGAGGCCGTCACCGCGGACGGCGAGCCGGTCACCTGCAACGAGCACGAACACCGTGATCTGTTCTGGGCGGCACGGGGAGCCGGTCCCGGCTTCTTCGCCGCGGTCACCGCCTTCCGCCTCAGGCTGTATCCGCGCCCCGGCGCGATCGCCAGCACCACATGGACCTTCCCTCTCGCGGAAACCGTGGAGGTGACGCAGTGGGCGACCGGGGTGTCCTCGACGCTCTCCCCGAACGTCGAGCTGAGCTTCTCCCTCGCCGCTGCGCACCCCGGCAGGGCGCCGGGCCCCAAAGTCGTGACCGTGACGGGGACCGTCTTCGCCTCCTCGCGGCAAGAGACGTGCGACCTCCTGACACCGCTCCGGAACTGTCCCCTCGCTGCGCGTTCCCTGTCCCGGCAACTGGACGAACCGATGACGTTCGAGGCCCTGTACGACACCTCCGCCACCCTGTGGGGTCCGGAGCACCGCTATGCGGCGGACACACTGTGGTCGGACGCCGACTTCCCCACGCTGCTGGGGCGGCTGGCCGACGCTTTCGAAGCGGCACCGTCGAGCAGATCGCTGGTCCTCGCTCCCGTCTCACCGGCGGGTCGGCCGTCCCAGGACATGGCCTTCTCGGTGCTCGGGGACAGCTACGTCGTCCCTTATGCCGTCTGGGACGATCCCCGGCAGGACGCGGCCAACATCAGCTGGTTGCGCCAGGCCATCCGCGTGGTCGAACCCCTGGGCACGGGGCACTACATCGCCGAGACCGACCTCACCGCCGCCGAGTCCCGTGCCCGCCGGTCGTTCACCCCGGGCGATTGGCAGCGTCTGCAGAGGCTGAAAGCGCAGTACGACCCCGACGGCCTCTTCCACTCCTATCTGTCACCTGGGGACGCCGCGCGTGTCATGCCGTGACGACGATCCGTACCGGTCGGACGATGCCTACCGGTCAGTCCCGCGTCCCCGTCCGCCTCGTACGGAGCCGGAGCAGCGTCGCGCCGCCGATCACCACCAGGGTTATCGCGGTGCCCGCGATGAGCGGGGTAGCGTTCGACGTGCCCGTTTCGGCGAGGTTGGTGTCCGTCGCCGTGCCGCCCGCCGTGGCCGGGCTGGGTTCGCTGAGCGTCTGGATCTTCAGGCCGCCCGTGGCGGTCTCCGTCTGGCAGTCGAGGACGCCCTTGACCCACTTCTCATAGCCTGCCGGGCCCTTGATCCTGAAGTCGTAGGGCTGATCCTCCTGAAACGGGACGGTCAGCGTTTGTGACGCGCCTGCGGGGATCGTGTGCTCGGCGCCCATCAGCTCGAAGGTGAACGCCTCGTCGCCCTTGTTCACCGCGGTGATGTCCACTCCGCCGTCGGCGCAGTTCTTCCCTGCCGACAGGGCCGGTATGGCGCCCTTGTGGGCCCAGGTCGCCGTGGTCGTGGCCGAGACGGTGGACTCGCTGGAGCCGGCGAGTATCTGCGTCTGGCTGCGGGTCTCGGAGGTGAGGGCCCGGCCGACCGGCACGGTGGTCGACGCTTGGACGGTCAGCTCGGCCGAACCGTCCTGCTCCGTCTTCGGCACCTGGAAGTAGATCCGGCTGCCGTCAGCCACGGTCGTGACCTGCTTGCCGCTCTTGTCGACGATCTTGACTCTGGTCGTGGCGGCGTTCGTCGGCGGGGTCACTGTCACGCTGTCCGCGTTCGTGTGCACCGTGACCGGACCGAGCCGCGCTCCCGGGCGGCCGGAGACGGCCGGCGGGTCGAGGGTCAGGGACGCTGCGGGCTCCGGGAGATTCCGCGCGCGCTTCTCCAGGTAGTCCGCGAGCCTCTCGGCCCGCGGGTCGACCGCGTCCACGTCGGCGCCGTCCGAGTAGCGCCAGATCGCCACCTGGGTGCCGGCCGCCGCGTCCTGCTCGGTGAGGCCCTTGGCCCCTGCCTCGGCCGCCAGCCGCGCCAGGTCGTTCACCTGCGGGTAGGAGTTCTGCAGGATCCAGCGGATCTTTCCGGCGTTCTTGTTGCCGTTCAGGGACGTGCCGCTCCAGGCCGTCTCGTGGTACCTGGCCTCCTTCTGCGTGGGGTTGTGGAGGTCGATGCCGTACGTCTGCAGGGTGCCGCCGTTGTCGACGGACATCTCGTACAGCCCCGCCGACATCTGCTCGTCCGTGCCGCCGTCGTGGACGACGGCGGCCCCGTAGATCTTCAGGCCGCCGAAGGTCGCGGTCGCCCCGCCCTGGCCCTGCGGCGTCCCGTCGGCGGCCGCCGCCCCCGCGGTGGCGACCGGGCCCGCCGCGACGAGTCCGGACACCAGCGTCGCGGTGGCGAGGCGGACGGCCCCTCGCCTGCGCACGAACCGCGCAAAGAACGCAGCAAACACAGAATTCCCTTTCGAGCAGGACCCGTTGATGTGGGGGGTGTGGTCCCACCAGCAGAATCAGAAGCTCCGTCAGCTATGCCCGGCATCCTAGGGACGCCGCGCACCCCACTCCCCGATCATGTGACCGATCAGCCGATCCGACTCATAATCGTTATCGCTCACACAGCCTGTGAGCTGCGCCTATCACCCTTTGAGCGGGAAGCGTCGGGATATCCACCGATTCAAGTGGTGATAAGCGGCAGTTGGGCCGGGATCGGGTGAACCGGCGTGACTGATGTCACGTCACTCCGACTGGATCGGGGTGTGGTTGCTCCGCCCTTTCGCGCGGCTCCGTCTCCTCGGGCATCCGACTCGCCGGTTCGGTCTCCCAGTTGGGCTCCGGCTGCGCCGTGACGCCGGCCTGGGTCTCGGGCCGGGACGACCGTCGGAAGGCCGATGTGCCGCGCGACAGGTCGTGGCCGATCGCCGCCGCGTCGAGGTCCGCCGAGAGCCAGCCCTGCCCTTCGCGCTGCTCGGTCCGCACCTTCAACCGCCCCTGGACGACGAGCGGATCCCCCACCGCCACGGACGCGGCGACGTTCGTGGCCAGCGAGCGCCGGGCCCACACCGTGAAGAAATTGGTGTGCCCGTCCGTCCACACGTTTTTCTCGCGGTCCAGATACCGGGCCGTCACCGCCAGCCGGAAGCGGGCGGTGGGTCCCGTCGGCGACTCCCGGTACACCGGCTGGGTGGCGACGTTGCCGACCACGCACACCGTCGTCTCGTTCATGGCGAAACCCCTCCCTCGCCCCGGCTGCGCGCCGGAGCGGAACGCGTGCGGGCTCCTCCCGCACGGATGCGTCTGCCGCGGCGGTCAGGCCCTGTCGCCTGCCGCCGCCGGTGCGACGACCGCGTCGTCAGCGATCGCCGCGAAGCCAGACTGCCTCCGTCGGCAAGAGCCCGCTGCGCGCTGTGGGCTACCGCCCGGTTGTGGAAAACTCCGCCACCCGAACGAGCGCCTCCGCCCCTTCCCGTGCCGAACCGACGTCCCTTCCCATTCCGAGTCGACGCCCCTTCCCGTGCCGAACCGGCACCCCTTCCCGTTCGGAACCGACGCCCTTTTCCCGCGTCCGGCCGACCCATCTGTCCGCTCTCCGACGCGACCGCCGCACGGCGACCACAGCGACCACGACGACCCGTCGACCACGACGACAGCAGCAACCGCGGCAACCGCGGCGCTCACCCCACCCGAGCCCCCACCCCGACCCCCGCCACCTTCGCGTACTGCTCCCGCACCTCCCGGTACCGCAGCAGTTCCGCCGCCAACGGATCCAGGACCCGGCCCCGCCCACACTCGGCTGCCGCGTCCCTCAGCCGCCGTTCCGCCTCCAGCCCGTACCGCCGAGCCGGTCCGCGCGCCGCCATCCCGCAGCCCCACTCGACGGCTGGACCGCCGGCCAGACCGGCCAGCAACATCAGCAGCGGCATCCCGAAGCTGGAGGGCATGAACCCGACGACCTGCCCCAGCAACCACAGGAATCCCAGCAGTTGCAGCAGTGTCATCGACATCTGGGCGAACACGGCGATCCGCCACCACCCGGGCCGGGGCGGCCGCTCCGTCGGCAGGGAGGTACGCACCGCCAGTTCGTCCAGCGCCTCCGGCAGCCCCTCGGCGCCCCGTACCGCGGCCTCGCGCACCGCCAGGGCCCAGGGTGCCGGAAGCCCGGCCGCCGCCCGGTCCGCCACCGTCCGCACGGCCTGCTCGACGCGCTGCCGCGCGGTGACCTCCTCGTCCGGGGGCACAGGCACCGGCAGGCGTCCCGTGGACGGTTCGCGCCGGTCCCGGTACCACCGCCACAGCCGCAGCCACGGCGTGCCGCACGCGCGGTTGGCGTGCCGCAGCCAGGCGCGCTCGGCGGCTTCCCCCGCGGCGGTCGCGCCCACCGCATCCGCGAGCCGGGCGGCGAACTCCTGGCGCGCCTCCTCGGTGAGCCCGGCGCGCCCCGCGGTGACATAGACGGGCCAGAGCCGGGCCGCGGCCGCGTCCACGTCCGCGGAGACACGGCGCGCGGCAGCCCCGCGCTCGGCCACGAACTGTCCGAGCGCCTCGCGCAGCTCACCCACGCCCTCACCGGTGAGCGCGGACAGCGCGAGCACGGTCGCGCCCGGCTCGCCGTACTCCCCGAGCGCGATCCCGTCCCCGTCGAGCAGCCGCCGCAGATCGTCGAGCACCTGTTCGGCGGCTTCCCCGGGGAGCCGGTCGACCTGGTTGAGGACGACGAACATGACCTCGGCGTGTCCGGCCAGGGGCCGCAGATAGCGCTCGTGGAGGACGGCGTCGGCGTACTTCTCGGGGTCGACGACCCAGATCACGGCGTCCACGAGCGCCAGGATGCGGTCGACCTGTTCCCGGTGTTCCACGGCCGCGGAGTCGTGGTCGGGCAGGTCGACCAGGACGAGCCCGCCCAGCCGTGCCTCTCCGTCGGGGTTCGGCAAGGGGCGTCGGCGCAGCCGCCCCGGGACGCCGAGACGGTCGAGCAGCGGGCCCGTGCCGTCGCTCCAACTGCATGCGATCGGGGCGGCGGTGGTCGGCCGGCGCAGCCCGGTCTCGGAGAGGGGCACGCCGGCGAGCGCGTTGAAGAGCGTGGACTTCCCGCTGCCGGTGGCGCCCGCGACGGCGACCACGGTGTGTTCTCCGGAGAGCCTGCGACGCGCCGCCGCCTCGTCCAGGACCCGGCCCGCCTCGGCGAGCGTGCGGCTGTCCAGCCGGGTCCGTGACAGCCCCACCAGTTCGCGCAGCGCGTCCAGCCGGGAGCGCAGGGGTCCGTCGTAGGCGAGCGGCGCGGGCTGCCGTAGGGCCGCGTCGCCGGGCTGGCCCGACGTGGTGCCGTCCAGCGGGACGGCCGTACCGGACATGCGGCGGGCGATCAGTCCGTCGTCCCAGACCGCCAGGGCCTCCGTGCGCGCCCCCAGGTCGCCGTGCTGCACGCGCGCGTGCCGGTCATCTTCCGCAGCGCCCCCGGGCGGGGGCGCCCCCTGCGGGACGCCCGCTGGGGAGCCGTGCGGCACGCCGGTCTCCACACCGGTCAACTCCCTCCTGGAATCGGGCTCCACGCGCGCGTACTCACCGGCTGACCCTCCGTCACCGACCCGCTCCTCGGTGGTGGCGACGGCTCCCTCCGGAAGCTCATGCCGAGCGTTCTTGGCGCGGCCATTGCGACCGGTGTGATCGCTGTGATGTGTATGGCCCTTGTGCTCGCTGTGATCGCTGGGATCCGTGGCGGTGGCCACCGCGGTCACCTCTCCTTCTCCAGTACGGACAGCGCGGCGATGAGTTCGGCCTGGGGCTCGGCGTGGACGCCGAGGGCGTCGAGGGGGGCGAGGCGGCGTTCGCGTTCCGTGCGCAGGGCCCGGTCGAGGTACTCCCAGAGCAGCAGCGCGGCGCGGTCGCGCAGCCGCAGTGCCCGGTGGGCGCCGATCCGCTCGGCGAGCCCCTCGCCCGCCGCCCGCGCCCGCCGCCCGCCGAGCAGGGCCGTGGCGACGAGGGCGGCCACTTCCTCGGCCTCCGGGGCGGGGCTCTTGTCGAGGTCGCGCACCGTTTCCTCGGAGTACTCCTCCAGGACGCGCCGCCAGCGTCGTACGGTCATCCCGATGCGGTGCTCGGCGCTCTCCAGCGTCGGGTCGCGCTTGGTCAGTTCCGGGGCCATGGCCGCGGGTTCGCTCCGCCAGGCCTCCTCGACACGCTCGTCGGCGGCTGAGACCGCGCACAGCAGCAGGGCGCCCAGGCTGTCCACGAGGGCGTCCAGCAGTTCCCCGGCAGTGCAGTCCACGGGGTGGCCGCGCCAGCGTTTCAGGGCGTCGCCGGAGAGCACGGCCCCGGACTCGAGGCGCTCCCGCACGCGCGCGTACTCGCTGTCGTACGCCGTGTCGACGGCCGCGGTGAGCCGGAGGGCGGCGGCGTACTGGGCGGCGGCGGCGCCGGCCAGTTCGGGCAGCCGGGCCCGCAGCGAGTCGAGGACTCCTTGGGCCGTCCGTGTCATGGCGGCCTCCCGGGCGGCGGGGTCCTGCACCAGGTGAGCGAGCCACTCCCGCAGGGGCTCGACGGCCGTGGCGGGCAGCAGGCCCCCGCCCCAGGCGGACTCGGGCAGCTCGGGCACGGTGAAGCGGGGAACATCGCCGAGCCCGGCCTTGGCGAGCAGGGCACCGTACTGCCCCGACACCTCGGACACGACCTGGTGCGGTACCCGGTCGAGCACGGTGACGAGGGTCGCGCGGTACTCCTTGGCGGTGCGCAGCAGGTGCCACGGCACGGCATCGGCGTAGCGGGCGGCGGTGGTGACCAGGACCCAGATGTCGGCGGCGCAGATCAACTCGGCGGCGAGGATCCGGTTGCCCGCGACCAGGGAGTCGATGTCGGGCGCGTCGAGAAGGGCGAGCCCGCGCGGAAGGGTGTCGGCGCTCTCGATGTGCAGCACCCGCTCGTCGCGGCCGACGGCGGTGCGCGGCTCGTCACCGGAGTCCTGCTGGGGCACCCACACGCGTGACAGGCCGGGCAGGACGCGCATACGGCTGAACCAGTGGTGGTCCCCCGGGTGACAGACGAGGACGGGCGTCCGGGTGGTGGGCCGCAGTACGCCCGCTTCGCTGACCCTCCGCCCGACGAGGGAATTGACCAACGTGGACTTACCGCTTCCGGTGGATCCCCCGACGACGGCCAGCAGGGGCGCTTCAGGATCTCTCAGCCGGGGCACCACATAGTCGTCGAGCTGTGCGAGAAGCTCGTCGCGGTTCGCACGAGCGCGTGGAGCCCCGGGCAGGGGCAGCGGGAAGCGTGCGGCGGCGACACGGTCGCGCAGGGCGGAGAGTGCGTCGAGCAGCTGAGGCCGTACGTCCAAGGTCACCACATGCGAAGAATGCCCAATTTTGGTGGCTTTCTGAAGCATATGGCTATGTCTGCGCGCCGAAGGACACACGGGACGGAAGGGGCGACTGGGACGCAGGCATAACGAGTGCACAACACCCGGGGCGTCGAACGCCAAAAGCGATGCACGATTCGCACCTGCCTGCGATTATCGGACCGCTTCACTGAACCTCCACATAGAGCCACGGAGGCGAAGCAACAGGGACAAGGGCCCGGGGAGCCCTATCCTTGTCCCCGGCAAGGTCACGGATCAGCCCGTTGGGGCACCACGACAGGCCACCACACAGGCCCCCGTAGCTCAGTGGATAGAGCAGGCGCCTTCTAAGCGCTTGGCCGCAGGTTCGAGTCCTGCCGGGGGCGCACGTTTCTGCCCTCCCCTCGGGGAGGGCTTTTTGCTGGTCAGGGTGGGCGCAGGTCTACACAGAAGAGCGCCGGGCCGCTCCTGGTGGTAGCGGGGAGAGTCCGGCGCTGTCCGGCTGTCACCGGGTTTCTGCGGGTTTCTGCGGGTTTCTGCGGGTGGCTGTGGTGAATACGCGGAGAAGTTCTCCGGGCACCGTCAGGCCGTTCACGCAGGGCGAAGAGGTAACCGCGAGGATCGCTCTTGACGTCCCGAAGCTGCCTCGAGGTGTACAGGACACCTCTGATCATGCGGTCACCCGGCGGTCGGCGCGGCGCCCTCGCCGAAGGCAGCAACGTCCTGTGGCGCCATGTCGTCGCGGAGGCGGATGAACCGCACCGGGTGCCGCCAGGTCCCCCTGTCCTGGGCAGTGTCCACGTCGATCTCCGCGACCAGTGCGGGTTCGACGAGGACGACGTCCAGTGGTGTCCGAGACGCCCACGACGTGGTGAATCGCACGCCGTCCCGCGGGTGCCCAGGTCTGGGAGCGGTGAGCCTGCCGGCGACACGCCGGGCCGACTCAAGGTGCAGTTGGGTGCTACGGGCGACCAGACGCAGGGCTCCGTCCTGGTCGTAGCGGCCCATCAAGAGGCTTTTCGGGCGGGGCAGGGTGCCGGTGATCGCCCCGCCGATGCCCTCGGTCGTGTTCCTGCGGCGGATCTTGTACCAGCCCCGAACGCCCGGGAGGTATCGCTGGTCCCGCCCGCGGATCACCAGCCCCTCAAGGCCTGGCACCTGCGTCCAGGAGGCCAGCCACTCCTGTGCGGTCCGGACGTCGCTTGTCTCGGGGCAGAGCGTCCACGGCGTAATCAGCCCACGCTCGCTGAACAGGCCCTCCGGCTTCTCGCGTCGACGTGCGTACGGCTCACGTAGCAACTCCTGCCCGTCGGCTTGCAGGACATCAAAGGCGATGAAGTGCGCAGGCAGCTCCTCGGCAAGCCGTACGGCTGTCCGACCACTGGAAGCGGCACGGCGCTGCAGCGCCTCGAAGGACAGCTGCTCGCCAGCCCACACGACCAGTTCGCCATCGAGGAGAAGGCCATCGGGCAGACTCCCGGCGGCCTGGCCGAGGTCGGGAAAGCGCCCCTGGATGAAGGCGCCCCGACGGGACTGGAGAATCGCCGAGCCGAGAGTTGGGCTCGGGGTGAAAAGCAGGGCGCGGTAGCCGTCGAACTTGGGCTGAAAGACCAAGCCGCCGGGCAGCGCTCCGGGCGGAGGCAACCGATCGGGGTCACGGTCAGCCACGCCGTTGAGCAGCCGGAGCCGAGGCATGCGACCTCCGAGGAGGCTTCACTCCTGGGCATCCGGAAGGCCGCGCTCGTGACGCACATCCGGCGGACGTACTACAGCGACGAAGGACGGCCCGTCGAGACAGCGGACATCGTGGTGCCCGCCGCGCACTGCGAGATCGTCCACGAGATCCCGACCAACCGCTAACCGTCACTCCGAGGGCGGCTGACGGCCGCAGCGTGAGGTGCAAAAGGCGTGCGCCCCGTCGACGACAGTTGGTCGTCAGCGAGGCGCCGCTGCGAGATCAGCGGTCCCTTAGGCCTGCCCGGCGAGAGGATGCCTTCACGTCTCGGCGCGGCGGAACTTACGGTTTGTGGGTTACTCAGAGCAGTTCCGCCGGCCAGCGGTGTGCCCAGTCGGGTGGGTCGGTTTCGTTGTAGCCGTTGGGTGTTCCGGGTTCGGGCCGCGGCTCGATGAGGTCGTCGATGACGAGACCCGCGCCGCTCAGGACCCTGACCCAGTCGCCGTAGGTGAGCTGATAGCTGGTCGCGTCGCCGTCTTCGGCAATGGTGTTCAGCCCGAAGTATTCCTTCTGCAGCGTCGTGGTCACGCGGCTGGCGGCTTCGTCGTAGCAGACTTCGAACCATGGGCTGGCGACGTTGAACACCAGGCGCCCGCCTGGGCGCAAGACGCGCGCGGCCTGCGGGACGGCCAGGTGCGGCGGTGCCCAGCTGAGCCCACCGAAGTCGCAGAACACCAGGTCGAAGCTGTCGGCGGCAAAGGGGAGTCGTTCGGCGGCGCCTTGCACCAGCGGATAGCGGGCCGCTCCCATCGCGCGGCTCGCTGCGGCGAGTTGGGCTTCGGACAGGTCGAGCCCCACCACAGTGGCGCCCTCGGCGGCGAGCGCCCTGGACCACTGGCCGGCGCCGCAGCCCAGTTCGAGGACGCGTTTGCCGGTGACGTCGCCCAGGGCGTTCAGGTGCGCATCGGGGATGGAGTACATGCCCCACAGCCGGGGGGTGGCCCCGATCTGCGGGTCGTGTTCGCGCTGGTAGGCGCTGCTGATCTGGTTCCAGAGCCGCCGGTTGGCGGGGATGCTGTCCACGTGCCGACTCCAGCACTGCCTGTCGGGGGCGGTCAACACGATTAGGGCACTGGTCGGCCCTCGCCTCGGTCCGGCCCTGGCTCGGCCCATGATCCGCCGGCCAGAACACCTAGGCCATGAGCGATGGAGTCACTCGCCGAGCTGAGCGGCCAGGAACACCGCTGCCACCGAGGGGCGGACTGCGTACGTCGCGCCCGCGCTCCCCTCGGGTGCCTCCCACCAGTAGAACGGAAGCCGCCGCCCACTGTCGCTGTGTCCCTTGCTCATCCCGGACAGCACCCCTGCCACGCGCCGCGCCGGATCACTCTCGTTCGGCCCGTCCAGGGCCTTGTCCACCAGCTCCGTGCAGTGGATCCGCCGACCAGGGTTGCGCGCCAAGTACTCGAGCACCTGCCGGGCCTGCGGTGCGAGTTCAGCCAAGAACACTGCGGCGCGCTGCAAGTCCTCCGGACCCCATTCCGGGGCGCCGTAGTGCGCCTCTTCGCCCGAGTGCTCAGCCCATCGCGGATCAACCTCAGACAGATACTCCGTCATGCCCGCCCCCAACAGTTGGTACTCAGCGTGTGTGTCGTTGGCACCGTACAGAGCCACCAGGACACTGCGTGTCGAATCCGTGTCGAAGTTCTACCGACAAGCCGCTCAGCTGAGGAAGAGCCACAGGTCAGGAGGAGGACGGGACACAGCCACAGGATGCCGCCCGACTCCCCCTGGAAGAGCAGATCACCCGGCTGGAGCTTTCGTCCTCGATGTGCTGGCGGAGGATGCGCGTCACGGCCGGGTGGCCCGGCACCGTGCGCGTCTCGCCCTCCGCGCGGCCTTTCAGGTCGTGATGTTCGTGGATCTCCCCCGTGTCGGTCCACTGCTTTCCGATCTCCGGGGCCGCCGTAGGGATCAGCAGCTCGCACCATTGGTCGTCGGCGTCGGGCTCGGGCAGGGTCACAACCTGCACCCGCATGGCTACGGCTTCCTCGGGCATGGGGCTGCAGTGGTACGGGGTGGCGAAGAAGGCGTGGAGCCGGTGCCGCCGCGCGGTCGGCGCCGTATCCAGGCAATCGAACGGGCCGGTCCCTTCCCCAACGGGCCGACGCTGGGGGAAGCAGTCGCCGGCCATCGCGGGGCGTCAGGACCGTGGGCTCCGGGTACAGGGTCGTCAGGACCGTAGGCTCTGGACAAGTACGAACCCAAGGGACGTGTCGCCCTGCCGTTTCCGCCGCGTGCACAAGGTCAGTGAGTCGCTCCGGAATACGGGCCCAGGTACTTGAGGTGGCCGTTCGGCTCGCATCGATACAACTTGTCCCCGCGAATCACGAATCCACCGGACGCACAGTCGCCTGTTGCCGTCGGGCTGGCGTAGTGCCCAGGCGGGACTGTGAAGTGGTCACCGGTAACAGCGTCCGCAGGGTCGGTGGGATCAGGGTGATGCACGTTGGAGGAAGCAGAAGGAGTCGGCGGCGGCGAGGACCCCTGGCCATCGGTACTGGAAGCGCAGCCTGAGAGGACCCAAGCAAAGGTCAGCACCGACAACGCGCGCGCCGATCTTCTTACCCCGCCTGTCATGCCTGGACCCTAGTGGTCCGTCGAGGCCGAGATCACTCCGATACGTGAAAGTCGGACCCGCTGCGGCCTGCTGCGAGGCGTGGCGCGCCCAGGCTCCTGGACGTCCGGCATCAACCCGCGACCGGGGACACCGTGACGCCCCCGAGACGAGGCCGGTCAGCCGCCGTGGTCGCAGAGGTGGTCCACCCTGCTGCCCGGGGGCGCCAAGTCCTTCTCCGCGGAGGTCAGTTCGCGGGCCGCGAGGGCGCACAGGCGGTCGGTCCAGTCCCTGGGGTCGAGGGACATCAGCCGGGCGTCGCCGCCGTCGACGATGGCGAGCCGTCTGCCGTCCGAGGTCAGGTCGCTCGTCGCCGAGTAACCGGGCATGAAGTGGTACTTCTCGCTGCGGCTGCGCACGTCCCACACGGTGAACTCGTTCGTCGGGCCCTGCGTGCCCAGGGTGTCCGCGGAGAAGAAGTCGTCGAGCCAGTAGGCGCCGTCGTAGGTCAGGGGTTTGCGCCATTCCTTCTTGGCCATGTCCCAGAGCCCCACCTTGCCGCCGTATTCGAGGACGGCCAGCAGATCGCCGGTGGGTGCGAACCCGAGCTGCTTGACCGAGCGGTATCCCTGCTCCCTGCGGATCGTCTCGACCGACTCGCCCCTGTCGAAGTCCCAGATCTCGATCCGCCCGTCGTCCACGGTGCGGATGGCCGCCTGTGGATGCCCGGGACGTGCCGCGGCGAAGGTGTTCGCCGCGGCGTTCGCGACTTCGGCCGGCTCCTGGAGCGGCGGACGGTACACCTCGCCGTCGATCCGCCCGGTCGAGAGCCGCCACCGGCTGACGTACGACATCGCGGAGACCACGGCGTGGTCGTCGTCCTGGAAGGACACGTTCACCCAGGCCGGGGTGAGGCCGGTCCTGCCATCCGGGCCGGCCGGGTCGATGCCCGGGGGCGTCGGCAGGTCGAGCCGACGGTCCTCGGCGAGGGTGGGATTCCCGGAGCCGTCCGTCAGCCGCCACACGAGCACGGAGCGGCCGTCGGCGGACACGGTCAGCAGCCGCCTGCCGTCCGGCGTGTACGAGGCGTACTGCCGGGCCAGGGGACGCGAGGGACGCGCCTGCCCGAGGAGCCGGTGCGAGGTCAGGTCCCACAGGCGCAGGCTCGTGCCGTCCGCGGTGACGGAGGCGATGCGGCGGTGGTCGGCGTCGACCGTCTTGACCGGGCTCAGGAGCATGTCACTGTCGAAGACGGTCGGCACGGGAACCCGGGCCGTGACGATGCTGCCTCCGATCGCGACCGCGGCCCGCAACGCGTTCGGCGGTCCGGTGAACGCGACCGCGGGCAGTTGCGCCTGACCGGTGACGGCCTGGTCCTGCGGAGCGGGCGCGGGCAGGTCGAGGAGGCCGGGCCGGCCCTGGTCGATGTCGAGCACCAGGAACTGGTACCGGCCCAACGTCGTACCCACGCGCCGGACGGGATTGAGCAGGTAGCGACCCGTGCTGTCGAGCCGGGGCGTGTACAGCGGGCAGAGCAGGCCGAACTGCCCGTTGTTGTAGGAGCGCCGCAACGTCGGCGTCCCCGAGAGGTCCCACGCTTCCAGGACCCCCTGGGGTGTGCACCGGACGAGTGTCCCGCCGTCGCCGCTGACCGTGACAGGGCCGGTCGTCGCCGTGCCCCACGGCGTCCGTGGGCGCCCGCTGTCCAGCTGCCACATCACCAGTCGGGCGCCCGCGTCGTCTCCCGCGTTCTGCGGGGTGAGCCGGCCGACGACCGTGTCGTCGTCGCGGCCGAACCACGCCTGGGCCACCTCCCAGCCGCCGGGGGCGGTCAGGGTCCTGCCGAGGCGCCGGCCGTCCCCGGTCCGCCAGACGAGGACCCCCTCACCGCGGACGGCGGCGAGGATGCGCCGCCCCGTGGCGTCGAAGCGCAGATCCGTGGCCGCGCGAGGGTTGCGGCGGACGTCCTCGTTGCCGCGCAGGGTGATGGTGCGCCAGGTCTTCTTCCCCGTACGGACACCCAGGGACACATGGCCCCAGTCCGAGGCACGGGCGGAGACGGACCCGTCGGGCGAGATCGCCAGCAGGTCGGTGCCGTTGCCCTTCACCAGCGAGCGCACGGCCGTCCGCGCGCCGCCGCCGTCCAGATCCAGGTCGATCGTCTCGCCGCTGCGCAGCAGCGCGTGCATCCGTCTGCCGTCCTGGCTCATGACGACGTCCTGGACCTCGCCCCGGCCGTCGAGCACCACGTGGTCGACGTTCCGCATCCGCAGGTACTGCGCGACCAGGGCGGACCTGGACTGGGCCCCGTCCGCGGTCTTGTAGGCCGCGGTGGCGAAGAGCCCCGAGGTGATCAGCGAGACGTCGTCGAGCTGTTCGGCGCGCGCGGCCAACTGCTCGGAGGCGGCCTGCCGCAGCTGCGAGTCGAGCGCGCTGTTCTTGGCGACGTACAGGAGCGCGACGACCAGCACGACCGCGGTGGCGGCCGCCAGCAGCCCGGTGAGCACCCTCTTGATCCGCTTGTTCACCGCTTCGGCTCGCGCCGCGGCCGCCCGCCGCCGCTCGCTCTCCTCGATGAACCGCCGTTCTTCCGCGGTGAGTTCACCGGGGCGCTCGGCCAGCATGCGCCTGGCCTCTTCGAGGCGCTCTCCGGCGAGGAGCTGCTCCTTCTCCTGTCCGGCGCTGCGCCAGTTGTCGATGGCGTGCCGCAATCCCGCTCGCCAGGCCAGGAACTCCTTGTTCCGGGCAACCTGGTCCGCCAGCGTCGGCCACGCCGTGATCAGCGCCTCGTGCGCGAGTTCGACGGTCTGCCCGTGCTCCGGGTCCGTGCCCAGGACCAGGATCCGCCCGCGGGCCAGCGCCTCGGCGATACGCCACCTCTCCGGGCCCGCCTCCGCCCGGGTGAGCACGGCCCGTAGCGGAGCCTCTCCGCCGGGCAGCACCCGCACCAGCGCGGTCAGCAGCCGCAGGGCGTCCTCCCGGTCGCCCTCGCCGACCGCCGTGTTCCACACACTTTCCGCGTGCCGCCCCAGCGCGCCACCGACGCCGCCGATGGCCTCGTACGTCGCGAACCGCAGCCGTCCGACGGACTGGTCGTCCCACAGCCGGCCGAGCACGAAGCCGAGCAGCGGAAGCACGCCGGGCTGGTTGGCGGCGTCGTCGAGGATGCGCCGGACCAGCCCGGGGTCGTAGTCGACCGCCGGCAGCGTCTCGACGGGCCTGCAGACGACCTCGTTGAGCTGCGCCCGGCTCATCGGGGCCAGCGGGCTCATCGCGCCGCGGCTGAGCGCCGGGCCGACGAGCGGATGGGAGAGCGCCGCCTCGAGGAAGTCGGATCTGAGCGTGAGCAGCACCTGCACACCAGGACGCCGACGCTCGGGGAAGAGGAACCGCACGACGTCCTCCATGTCCCGGTCCCTGCGCGCGAGGAGGCTTTCCGCCTGGTCGAGGACGAAGAGCAGCGGGGCGACGCCGTCGGTGCGGTCGGTGCGCGCCTGTGCCGCGGCGAGTGCGGACCGGAGCGAACCGGACTCCGTGGCACGCACGGTGATGACCTCGTATCCCCTGGCCCGGAGTCGGGGCACCACCCCTGCCAGGGCGAGGGAGGACTTGCCACAGCCGGAGGGGCCCACGAGGGTGACGCACGGGTGATCGGCGTCCCCCGCGAGCAGCGCGGTGACGGCCTCCGCCTCGGCGTCACGGCCGAAGAAGACGCCCGCGTCGGCTTCTCGGAAGGGGACGAGGCTGCGGAAGGGCGACGGGGGGTGGAGTATGGGCGCGAGGGCAGGAACCTCCTCGACCAGCGTCCTGGTGGGGATGAGGAAGCTCTGCTGGGCTCCCGACAGCTGAGTGGCGAAGACCATGCCCACGACGGCCGCGGTCTGTTCGTCCCATACGGGGCTGCCGCTGAACCCCTCCTCGATCGGTGCCCCCTGCGCATCGGCGGCCGACAGCTGTACCCATCCCTCGGCGGTCCCGCCGCGCAACCGACCCACGTACCAGATCCCACCCGGGGAGTGGTCCGGCAGTCCGAAGACCCGTACGTCATGGCCCCATACGGTTTCGGGTGCCGCCATCCGCGCCGGTTCCGCGCGCGGCAGCGGAGTGCGCATGCGCAGTACGGCGATGTCCCCGGTGCCGTCGTCCCGCATGGGGACCCAGTGCTCGATTGTGGCCCGGGAGCGGGCGCCACCGGCCAGCACCAGTTCCACCAAGACCTCGGCGCCCGGCGTCGGCGTATCGCCCCGCGGCAGGCCCAGGGCATCCGCGACGACGTGCGCGCAGGTGAGCACCAGGTCGGAAGCGATGACGAAGCCGGCTCCGACCGTACCGACGCGGGCCCCGGAGACCCGGACCACCGCCGCGGCGAGGGCCGTCTCAGGACTTCTGGAGTGCGCTGCCGTGTCGACCATCGTGCCCCCGTGCGTGAACCGCCCCCGTGCCCGTCACACGGGGTCAACTCCCCTGTGAATTATCCCCCGTGACGCTCTGTCGGTCACTCCTGTTCCAGGTGAGACTGACGGAGAAATTGGCCTCGGTCGCGGTGCTGGCGATGACGACGTCGGCCTCCGCGGACAGGGAGACCCCGAACTCGAGCGTGATCTCGTCCGGGGCGTTCACCAGTCCGCTCAGTCTCCCCACGAAGCTCTCCGCGACGGGCCGCACGGTGTCCAGCATCTCCCCGAACGTCCTCGAGGCCCGCGCGGCCGGGCGCCCGCCCCGGCCGACCCTCACCAGCGACTCGTCCACTTCGCGGATCTGCACCTTGATGACGTCCTCGCCGTCCTGCCCCAGCGGAACCTCAACGGTGTGCACGCTACTGCTCATGACACTCCTTCCTGATCACGTCAGGGAGCGTAGCGAAGCCAATGACCGTCACGCACAAGGGAATTGAGGTCGGCGTTCGGACGCCGTGGCGGGCACGGGCCCGCGGCGCCGCGAGCGATGGCATCGGCCGACACGCCTCTTCGGCAGACGCGCCGGCACGGTCACGATGGTCACGACCACCGAATCTCCGTATCTCTCGCGGGGTTCAGCATGACCGGCCGGTCTGCGGCTGCTGCCGGGACGCCACCCGTCACCGGCGAAAAACGCCCTGCGGGGGACATCCCCTCCAGGGTGTTTCATGTGCCAGGCCACCACGGTGTACGACGTACGGAGGGACCATGACAGACGCCTCTCGAGCCACCGACTCCCGAGCCACCGGCTCCGCCCCATCGGCCTTCGCCGACATTCCCACGACCACCCTCGCCGACCTCCTGGGCCGCGAGCAGGTCATGGACATCGGCATACGACCGTTGTGGCAGCCGGTGCCGCGCACGGCCGGGCCGGCGTTCACCGTGCGGTGCGCTCCCGGCGACAACCTCATGCTGCACGCGGCCATCCACCGTGCCGAGCCGGGGTCGGTCATCGTCGTCGAGTCGGGCGACCTGGACTACGCGCCGGCCGGCGGAAACGTCTGCGCGGTGGCCCGGCGCCGCGGCGTCACGGGCTTCGTCGCCGACGGGCTGATCCGCGATCTCGCCGAGGTCCGCGCCATGGGCTTTCCCGTCTTCGCCCGGGGCGTCATCCCCATCCCCGGCGGCAAGTCGGTCGTGGCGCCGCTCAACGTGGAGGTCCGCTGCGGCGGGGTGTCGGTGTGTGCCGGCGATCTGGTGGTGGCCGACGAGGAGGGCGTCGTCGTGGTCCCCGCCGCCCGCGCCGACGAGGTGCTCGCGGCGGCCCGTGCCAAGCTGGCCAAGGAGGCCGCCGAGACCCTGGACGCCTGGGAGGAGGCTCACCGGGCCCGCGTCGACGCGATCCTGCGCGCTCAGGGCTACGAGGGCTGACGGCGGCGACGGCGCGCCCTTCGAGGGTGAAGGAGGGCGCTGTCGCGGGAGCGCCGCGGGGACATTGGGGTGATGCCCGCGGCGCCTGACGTTTGGCAGGAACCGGAAATGTCAACTGGTCCCCCGTGACGCCCGGGAATTCCAGGGCCCGGTACCGAGAGGGAACCTGATGGCAAGGAGGAGACGAATCCCCCTCTGTTGGATTCGCATCTATGCCACTGCGGGCATCGTGTTTCCCGTGACGCTTGCCGTCGCCTCGGCGCCTTCGGCCGCGAGTACCAGCGAGGTCCGCCCCGCCGACGACACCACGGACGGCGGCGACGTCACGCCGGAATGCCGGCTCAGCACCGGGCCTTTTCAGCGGCAGGTGGAGAAATATCTGGGTCTGCGCCAGGACGGAAAGCAGTCCGCGAAGGACTGCGCGACCATCCGGAAAATGCAGCAGAAGTACGAGATCGACCCTGCGGACGGTTATGCCGACCTCGTCAGTTACCGGGCCGCGGTCGTGGCCTGGGCCGCGGCCCACAAGAAGTCCCTCACCGGATGCCCCGAAGGGCCCAAGGTCGTGGTCTGCGTGGACCAGAACCGTCAGTTGCTGTGGGTGCGGAAGAGGAAACAAATCGTATTCGGCCCCGTCCCCGCGCGTACCGGCAGGCCGGGTTACGCGACCCGCAATGGCCGGCACAAGATCTACCGGCGCGTGAAGGACTTCTACTCGAATCTGTTCCCCGGCTCGATGCCGTACAGCCAGTTCTTCGACCGCGGTGAGGCGCTCCATGCCAGCTATCGGCCGATTTTCGAGGACCCGGGATCGCACGGGTGCGTGAATCTCCGCTACGACGACGCCAAGGCGCTCTGGTCCCTGCTCCGTGTCGGAGACAGCGTCCACCTCTGGGGCAGCAGGAAGGGACAATGACCCATGACGTGCCGCCGCGTGATCCCCGGCCTCAGGGGTCAGCCGCGCAGGCTGAGGGCCGGCACCAGGGCGTGCGCGGCCGTGGTCAAGGTCTCCTCGGCGCCCGCGAACGCCGCCAGCCGCTCCGGCTCGACGGGCCTGCCGGGCGCGGCCTCGGGCCACGGGCGGGTGGCGAACAGGAAGTAGGCGTGGCCGCGTGCGCGGAGGGCGGCGAGCCACTGGGGCGGCACGGTGCACTGGGCGTTCAGATACGGCATCGTGACGACGGCCTGGCCCGCCTCGACCAGCAGCGTCACGGGCAGGCCGGGCCGCTGGGTGCCGTCGATGAGCTGATCGCCCGGGTTCAGCCCGTTGGCGCGCAGCAGCGCCTCGACGGCGGCCGCCGAGCCCTCCGGACCGCTGTCGCCGTCGCCGAGGGAGTAGGCGAGCAGGTAGGGCATGTCCCCGTCGGGGGCCTCGCCGCTCCAGGCCAGGACGACGAGCGTGCCGAGGTCGGCCGCGCGGAAAGGACGCGCCGCGCTGGAAGTTGTGGTCACCGCGGAACCGTATCGACGGCCCGGCGGGTCACCGTGCGGATTCTCGCCCGACCGGGGGATACGGACGGCGGTGACCACACGAACGAGGGACGCGGACGGGGACGGGGGATGCGGACGGCTACCGGCCGCCGCGGAGCGGAAGACCGCCGAGCAGCCGGGAGGCGCCGACCTGCCGGTTGAGGGCGGCCGCCGCGCCGTTCACGCTCCTCAGCACGGAGTGCTTGTTCTCGGTGTCCAGGGTTTCGGACTGGTGGGCGATGGGGCGGACGTCGAGGGTCTTCTGGGTGGTGATGGTCTCCAGCGCACCGTTGAGGCTGGTGGGCGTCAGGCCGGAGGCGTCGTCGGCGAAGGCGGGTGCGGCGACGCCGGCGACCACCAGGGACCCGGCGACGACGGCGGCGGCCTTGAGGGACTTCATCCGTGTTCCTTTCTTCGGCGACCGATGTCACCGGAGCTTCGGTGACCGAAGGTCACCGGAGGGACGGTTGCGTCCTGGCTAACGAGCCCCCGACCCGGCGGAAACCCGCGTGCGGAGGATTCGGACGTTCCGGTTCAGTGCTTGGGCGGGTACGGCGTGGGCAGGACCGTGCGCTGCGGCGGGTCCGTGGGCGTGCCGGACGGCGTGGACTTCCCGCTGAGACCCGGCGTCGCCGTCGAGCTTGCCGTGGGCGTGCCCGTCGGGCTGGCCGACGGCGTCGTCGCGCTGGGCTTCCCCGAGGGGATGCCGGTGGGCTTCGGCATCAGCGAGGGCGCAAGGCTGGGCAGGCTCGGCAGGCTCGGCATGGTCACCGCGCCGGTCACCGAGGCGACGAGGACGTTGATGAGCTTGTTCAGCACGGTCGTGGCCGCCGGCAGGACCTGACCGGCGTTACCGGACGTGGCCGCCGCGGCCAGGTCGTCGACCGCCTTGCGCAGCGCGGCGAGCGCGTCGCTCTGCGAGTCGTTGCGCGCCGGTATGGGCACGGTCGGCGCCGGCGTGGGCGGGGTGATCTTGGTGATGGAGTCCTCCGCGGCCTTGGCCAGCCTCGCCGCCTCCTTGGCCGGCAGCCGGTGGTTGTCCGCCGTGAGCGCGGCCTTGAGCAGTTCGGAGACGGGTGCCACGGCACGGTCGGCCTCGGCCAGCCGCTGGACGCGGGGCAGCAGCACGTCGGGCCCGGGCAGGGGGGCGGAGTCGTGGGTACGGCCACGCGGCGCGTCGTGGTCGGCCGCCATCGCGGCGGGCCCGGTGATGCCGAGCAGCAGGGTGGCGCAGACAGCGGTGGAAGCAAGGTGACGTGCGGACAGGGCGGGCATGAGTGTTCCCCTTCGTGGTCGGTGAGGGTGCTTGTGCTCACCGTGGAAGGAGCCGCCATGGCATGCAACAGATCGGCTGCCCGCAGTAGCGTCCGCGGCCTGTCATGCACCACGTTTCCGCTGATGAGACGCCATGTGAGCGGGTTGGAGACAGCGCCACCCGTTCGGGGCAACGCCGAACGGGCCAAGCGACGCCAACCGGCCGTCCCCCCGAGGAGGGAACGGCCGGCAGAAGGGTCCGCTGCCGGGCGTCAGCCGTTGGCGCAGGTGTTGCCGAACGCCGGGTTCAGCAGGCCGACGACGTCGATCGTGTTCCCGCACACGTTGACCGGAACGTGAATCGGGACCTGCACGACGTTGCCCGACAGAACGCCCGGGGAGTTGTCGGCGGCGGCGCTGGCGCCGCTGTCGGCGGCGGCGATGCCGGCGGTGCCCGCCACGGCCGCGGCGGCAACGGAGGTCAGGGCGAGGCCCTTCGCGATACGCGACATGGAGAGGTGCTCCTTGGGGATCGTCACAACAGCCGGGCGGAATGCCCGACGTTGAGTCAACTGCGATGCACCCGCCCGGGTTGCGCCTCCGATGGGGTGATGTCCTCAATTGCCGCGCTTCACCCCTGCGACCCACTTGACGGGTTTCGTACGCCGTAGGAGCCGGCGCATCGGGCCGTGGACGGGCGGTCGCCGCCGCGCCGTGCGAGCCGGTGTCGCGCACGGTCCCGGCCGGCCCTGCCCCCGTACAGGGCGGGCCGGATCCGCTGCGCCGGGTCCGGCCCGCGGTCCGCGCGTTCCCCCGCAGCGACCGCCGCAGCCCCACCCTGCCGTCAGGCGATCCTTCCGGTCTTGGAAAAATGCGCACTGTCGTTCGGTGAGAGGATCAGGCTCGTCGCCTCCCCCGTCATCCGGTCCGCCCCCGGCAGCCCGGACGGCGCCGTCGCGACCGCCCCGCGCGCCGCAGCGAACTCCCGGGGCGTGCAGCCGGTCATCGCCCGGAACTCCCCGCTCAGATGCGCCTGGTCGTAGAAGCCGCACAGCGCCGCGGTCTCGGCGGCCGACCGCCCGGAGGCGAGCAGCCGCCGCGCGCGCTGCAGCCGCAGCACCCGGGCGGCGGCCTTCGGACCGAGCCCGATCTGTTCGCGGAACCGGTTCTCCAACTGCCGTACGCTCCAGCCGACCTCCTCCGCGAGCCGCGCCACCGGCACCGCGCCTCCGCTGCGCCGCAGCAGCGACCAGGCGCGCACCACGCGGGCCGAACTCGGCGGCCCCGCCTGTGCCCAGCGCGCGAGCACGTCGTCCAGGAGTGCGAAACGGTCCGCCCAGCCGGGCAACGCGGCCAGCGCGGCGGCGAGTTCGGCCACGCCCGCCCGGCCGCCACGTCCTGCCGGACGCGGCAGGTCGTCCGGATGGACGGGCCGGTTGGTCAACTCGTACTGGGACGTTCCGAAGAGCGTGAACGCGGCCCATGGGGTGAGCAGCACCTCGATGCCGAAGATGCGGCCGTCGTGCTCGCCGACGGCCGCCGTGGTGTTCAGCCCGGAGTACACCGACTCCAGGGTCGTCGAGGGCCGGCCGGGGCGCCCGATGCGGACGGAGCCCTCGATGCCCAGCAGGAGCGTGGCCGCGCCGATGGGGGTCTCCAGGCGGCTGCGTGGGCCGTCGAGCGCCAGCCGGATCCCGCGGTAGCTGATCACACCGGGGCGCAGCCGGGGGTGCGGCCGTGCGACCACGGTCTCCCAACTGCCGCGCGGTCCGCGCCCACTCCGCGCCACCAGCCCGCTCGCCATGCACCCTCCCGGCACACCGGAAGCCACCCATGGTGCCCACCCACGACTGCCTCCGGAAGCCCACCGCCCTTGGATTCCCGAAACCACGTCAAGGTGTCATCCGAATGTCTGGACAAAACATTGACAGGGCTCCCCCGGCGCGGCTAGACCTGGGGAACAGCCGATGCGAAGGGAAACCGATGGAGGCCTACGACCTGATCACCATGGGCAGGATCGGCGTGGACCTCTACCCACTGCAGACCGGGGTACCGCTGCCGCAGGTGACGTCCTTCGGGAAGTTCCTGGGCGGTTCGGCGACGAACGTGGCGGTCGCCGCCGCCCGGCTCGGCCGCCGTACGGCGGTGATCACGCGCACGGGCGACGACCCCTTCGGCGCCTACCTCCACGAGGCGCTGCACGGCTTCGGCGTCGACGACCGCTGGGTCAGGCCGGTGTCCGGGCTGCCCACACCGGTCACGTTCTGCGAGGTGTTCCCGCCGGACGACTTCCCGCTGTACTTCTACCGGCAGCCCAAGGCGCCGGATCTCGAGATCGACGCGCACGAGCTGGACCTGGACGCGATCCGTGCCGCACGCGTCTTCTGGGTCACGGGCACGGGCCTGTGCGAGGAGCCCAGCCGCACCGCGACGCTCGCCGCGCTCGCCCATCGCGCCAAGGCCGGTACGACGGTCTTCGACCTCGACTGGCGGCCCATGTTCTGGCGTGAGCCGGCCACCGCGCGCCGGTTCTACGCCGAGGCCCTGCGCCACACCACCGTCGCGGTCGGCAACGTCGACGAGGTGGAGATCGCCACCGGTGAGCGCGATCCGCACACCGCCGCGCGCGCCCTGCTGGACGCCGGGGTCGAGCTGGCGGTGGTCAAACAGGGACCCAAGGGCGTCCTCGCGGTCAGCAGCACGGGTGAGTCGGCCGAGGTGCCGCCGCTCCCGGTGAAGGTCCTCAACGGCCTCGGCGCGGGCGACGCCTTCGGCGGGTCCTTGTGCCACGGGCTGCCGGCCGGCTGGGACCTGGAGCGGATCATGCGGTACGGCAACGCGGCGGGCGCCATCGTCGCCTCCCGCCTGGAGTGCTCCTCCGCGATGCCCACGGCCGACGAGGTGGAGGCGGCGATCACGGCGGGAGCGGTGCGGTGACCGCCGCGAACGACACCACCGCGCGCGTGCGGCACGAACAGGTCGCCACCGCGCGCGTGCGGCACGAGAAGGAACTGCCCGGCCCCGGGACGGTACCGTGCACATAGAGGACAAAACATAACAACTCCCGGGCAGGGACACCGTGTTCGCGGAGATGACCGACTCCGCACACGGGTCCGGGACGCCCGGGCACCGATCGCCTCCGGCGCGGGAGACCGCTTCGCCCTGGCAGGAGCGAAGTGCGAGCGCAGACTCCCCGCCCGCTACGGCCCCGCGCCGGAGGTCCGAGCGACGTACGGTCGAGACGTGCAGGGCGGCAGCGCCGTACCTCAGGTGCGGATCTGCTTCCACCCGGACCACACGGAGGGATACCGATGACCTCAACGACGAGGCTCACGGTCGCTCAGGCGCTCGTACGCTTCCTGGCCGCCCAGTACACCGAGCGCGACGGCATACGCCGTCGCCTGATCGCCGCCACCTGGGGGATCTTCGGGCACGGCAACGTCGCGGGCCTCGGGCAGGCGCTGGTCGAGTACCCCGACGCCATGCCGTACCACCAGGGCCGCAACGAGCAGGCGATGGTGCACGCGGCGGTCGGCTACGCCCGCCAGTCGAACCGGCTGTCCACGCACGCGGTGACGACGTCCATCGGGCCGGGCGCGACCAACCTGGTCACGGGTGCCGCCCTCGCCACGATCAACCACCTCCCGGTCCTGCTGCTGCCCGGTGACGTCTTCGCCACCCGCCCGGCCGACCCCGTCCTCCAGCAGCTTCAGGTCCCGCACGCCGGCGACGTGTCCGTCAACGACTGTCTGCGCCCGGTGTCGAAGTACTTCGACCGGATCACCCGCCCGGAGGCGCTGATCCCGGCCGCCCTGCAGGCGATGCGCGTGCTCACCGACCCGGTGGAGACGGGCGCGGTCACGCTGGCACTCCCGCAGGACGTGCAGGCGGAAGCCTTCGGCTGGCCGGAGGAGTTCTTCGCCGAGCGGACCTGGAACGTACGCCGTCCGGGTCCCGACCCGGTCGAACTCGGCGAGGCCGTCCAGGCGATCCGCGCCGCCCGGCGCCCGCTCGTGATCGCGGGCGGCGGTGTCCACCACAGCCGGGCCGAGGAGGCCCTCGCCGAGTTCGCCGGGGCCACCGGCATCCCGGTCGCCTCCACCCAGGCCGGCAAGGGCTCGCTGCGCTGGGACCACCCCCAGGACGTCGGCGGCATCGGCCACACCGGCACCGCGACCGCCGACGAGCTGGCCCGCACCGCCGACCTGGTCATCGGTGTCGGCACCCGCTACACGGACTTCACCACGGCCTCCGGCACTCTCTTCAGCGGCGAGGGTGTCCGCTTCCTCAACGTCAACATCGCGTCGTTCGACGGGCACAAGATGGGCGGGGTGCCGCTGGTCGCGGACGCGCGCAGCGCCCTGGAGGAGCTCACCGAGGCGCTGGAGCTGCACGACCACCGGGTCGATCCGGCGTACGTCACCGAGTACACGGAGGACAAGGAGCGCTGGGAGCAGCGCGTGGAGGCCTGCTTCGAGGCCGAGGAACCGGATCTGCGACCCACGCAGCCGCAGGTCATCGGCGCGCTGGACGCGGTGGTGGACGAGTCGGACGTCATCATCAACGCGGCCGGTTCGCTCCCCGGCGACCTGCACAAGCTGTGGCGGTCCCGCTCCCGCGACCAGTACCACCTCGAGTACGGCTACTCGTGCATGGGCTACGAGATCCCGGCCGCGATCGGGGTGAAGCTGGCCGCGCCGGAGCGGCCCGTGTGGGCGCTGGTCGGCGACGGCACCTATCTGATGATGCCGACGGAGATCGTGACGGCCGTGCAGGAGGGCATCGCCATCAAGGTGCTGATCGTGCAGAACCACGGCTACGCGTCCATCGGCGGCCTCTCGGAATCGGTGGGCGGCGAGCGGTTCGGCACCGCCTACCGCTTCCGCTCCGACGACGGCACGTACACGGGGCCGAAGCTGCCCGTGGACCTCGCCGCCAACGCGGCCAGTCTCGGGATGCGGGTGCTGCGCGCCAGGACCGTACGCGACCTGGGTGACGCGCTCGCCGAGGCGCGCGCCGCGCAGAGTCCCACATGTGTCTATGTGGAGACCGAAACCGCAGACACTGTGTCGGGCGCGCCTCCGGCGCAGGCCTGGTGGGATGTACCCGTGGCCGAGACCGCGACCCGGCCGCCCGCGGTCAAGGCGCGTGAGGTCTACGAACGGCACGTTGCCACCCGGCGCCGCCATCTGTGAAGGAGTTCTCGGGCATGACGAAGACCGTCAACCACTGGATCGGCGGCAAGACCGCTGAAGGCGCGTCGGGCACGTACGGGCCGGTGACGGACCCGGCGACCGGCGCGGTCACCACGAAGGTCGCGTTCGCGACCGTGGAGGAGGTGGACGCGGCCGTCGCCGCGGCCAAGGAGGCCTTCGCGACCTGGGGTCAGTCCTCGCTGGCGCAGCGCACCTCGATCCTCTTCCGGTTCCGGGCGCTGCTGGACGAGCATCGCGACGAGATCGCGGAGCTGATCACCGCCGAGCACGGCAAGGTGCACGGCGACGCGCTCGGCGAGGTGGCGCGCGGCCTGGAGATCGTCGATCTGGCCTGCGGCATCACCGTGCAGCTGAAGGGCGAGCTGTCCACGCAGGTGGCGAGCCGGGTGGACGTGGCCTCGATCCGGCAGCCGCTGGGCGTGGTCGCGGGCATCACGCCGTTCAACTTCCCGGCGATGGTGCCGATGTGGATGTTCCCGATCGCCATCGCGTGCGGCAACACGTTCGTGCTGAAGCCGTCGGAGAAGGACCCGTCGGCGTCGATCCGCCTGGCCGAGCTGCTCGCCGAGGCCGGGCTGCCGGACGGCGTCTTCAACGTGGTGCACGGCGACAAGGTGGCCGTGGACCGGCTGCTCGAACACCCGGACGTCAAGGCGGTGTCCTTCGTCGGCTCCACCCCGATCGCCCGCTACATCCACACCACGGCCTCCGCGCACGGCAAGCGCGTGCAGGCCCTGGGCGGCGCCAAGAACCACATGCTGGTCCTGCCGGACGCCGACCTGGACGCGGCGGCGGACGCGGCGGTCTCGGCGGCGTACGGCTCCGCGGGTGAGCGCTGCATGGCCATCTCCGCGGTCGTCGCGGTCGGCTCGATCGGCGACGAACTGGTGGAGAAGATCCGTGAGCGCGCCGAGAAGATCAAGATCGGTCCGGGCGACGACCCGACGTCCGAGATGGGCCCGCTGATCACGAAGGCGCACCGCGACAAGGTGGCGTCGTACGTCACGGGCGCGGCGGCGGAGGGCGCCGAGGTGGTCCTGGACGGCACCGGGTACACCGTCGACGGCTACGAGGACGGCCACTGGATCGGCATCTCGCTGCTGGACAAGGTGCCGACCACGGCGAAGGCGTACCGGGACGAGATCTTCGGCCCGGTGCTGTGTGTGCTGCGCGTGGACACGTACGACGAGGGCGTGGCCCTGATCAACTCCTCGCCCTTCGGGAACGGCACCGCCATCTTCACCCGGGACGGCGGCGCCGCCCGCCGCTTCCAGCTGGAGGTCGAGGCCGGCATGGTCGGCGTGAACGTGCCGATCCCGGTGCCGGTGGGCTACCACTCCTTCGGCGGCTGGAAGGACTCGCTCTTCGGCGACCACCACATCTACGGCAACGACGGCACGCACTTCTACACCCGCGGCAAGGTGGTCACCTCCCGCTGGCCCGACCCGGCCGACGCGCCGGCGGGTGTGGACCTCGGGTTCCCGCGCAACCACTGAGGCCGTACGGTGACCCGCCCCACGTGGGGCGGGTCACCGGCGCGTCCGGGCCCGGCTCAGCCCTGCCGCTCGGTGGCCTTCTTCAGCTGATCGGTGATGTCACCGGTCTGCGCCGCGGGCGGGGCCTTGATCGCGGCGGTGGCACCGAACTTCTCGAAGTCCATCGTCACCGTCGCGCTGCCGAACCGCTGCTTCATCCGGACCGGGAGGTCCTTGGCGCCGACCCAGATGTCCACGGTGATCGAGTCCGCGCCGCCGGTCAGCGAGCCGAAGGCGTTGTTCTTGTTGCCGTAGGCCTCCTTGAACTTGCCCATGTGCTCCCGGTCGACCACGGCCCGGTAGTGGGTCGTGCTCTGCCCGTCCACGGTCTCCTTGCCGAGGTCGTCGACGTTGTTGGCGTACTTCAGGCTTCTCATGGCGTCCGCCGGGCTGCCGCCGCCGGTGTTCCCCTGGAACGCCTGGGCGCCCTTGTCGCCGAACACGGCCGACGCGTCGATCTTCATCCACTCCTTGCCCTTGAGCGGGCCGGAGGGCTGTGGGTCGATGTCGTAGTAGTAGGCGCCGTTCACGAACACCATGCGGGTCTTCGCGGCGGCGTGCAGCCGCTGCATCCGGACGGCCTTGGTGTCCATCTCGACGTCGAACGCGAAGCCGTGGCCCCAGGAGTACGTGCCGTCCATGGCGATCGGGCCGGTCGTCGGCATCTCGGTCGTCATCCTGACCTCGGCGGACCCCACGTTCTCGGTCCGGTCGGTCACCCGCGCGAGCGTCGCCATGATCTTGCCGGCGTCGTCGACCGCCTTGGCCGCCGTCTTCGTGCCTTCTGTGCCACACGCGGACACCGCCATCAGCGCCGCCGCCGTGACCCCCACCCAGGCGGCGGTGTGTCGCAGTCTCATCTGTCCCACCCCATTGCTGTGATTCGGTTGTGAACGGCGACTCTAGCGGGACCCACTGACACGCCTGCGACAGGTTTTCGTGCGGCCGGAGCTGCGGCAGGTGTCCGGAGTCCGGACGAAAATCCGAGGATTTCGGCGCGGAAAGTACGGTTCCCGTACGCGCGCAAGAAGCCGAACCCACGGACCGATTGACCCCTGATTCAGTCGTCGATCGCTTTTATTCTGCGGATTTCGTAGGTGAACACCCATTGACGCAGCGGTTTTCGTCGGGGTTCGATGCGTCCGCCGGGAGCGGACCACAGCACGTACCACCGCGGCCGCCGGAGGCGAGAACGCTCCCGACCCCACCATGTCGCACGAGTCGATCGGAACCGCCCCATGACCGACACGCTCCGCCCTGTCGAGAACGCCGAGAACGCTCCCGTCCCGGCGTCGGGCAGCCCCCAGAAGCTCAAGCGGTCCATCGGTGTCACCGGCGGCACCCTGCTCACCCTGTCCTGCGTGACGCCCGCCTCCACGCTCTTCGTGGTCGTCCCCGACCTGTTCGGCTCGCTGGGCACCGCGACCGCCCTCACCATCGCGATCGGCTCCGTGCTCTGTATCGCCGTGGCGTTCTGCTACTCGGAGCTGGGCACCCTCATCCCCAGCGCGGGCGGCGAGTACGCGATGGTGTCGACGCTCGCCGGACGGCTCGCGGGGTGGCTGGTGTTCGTGCTGTCCCTGCTGGTCGTCATGATCGTGCCACCGGTGATCGCGATGGGCACGGCGGACTACCTGGCCCCGGTGGTGCACCTGGACCCGGCGATGACGGGCGCCGGGGTCATGCTCCTGGCCACCCTCGCCGGCCTGCTGGACCTGCGCGCCAACGCCTGGATCACCGGGATCTTCCTCGTCCTGGAGGTCGTGGCGGCGGGCGTCGTCGCGGTCCTCGGCTTCGCCCACGGCGAGCGCGGGATCGGCAGCCTGGTGTCCATGCAGGTGACCGGCGCGGGCGGGCACACGAACCACGTGACGGCCATGATGGTGGTCTCCGGCCTCGCCATCGCCCTCTTCGTCACCCAGGGCTTCTCGACCGCCGTCTACCTGTCCGAGGAGCTGGAGAACCCGCGCCGCACCGTCGCCCGCACCGTCCTCGCCACCCTCGCCATCTCCTCCGTCGTCATCCTGGTCCCGGTCGTCGCGATCACCATGGGCGCCCCCGACCTCAAGGCGCTGACCGGCGGCGACCTCAGCACCATGGTCACCGCCTGGTCCGACACGGCCGTCGGCACCTTCGTGAGCCTGTGCGTGGCGCTCGCGATCATCAACGCGGGCATCGTCATGGTCATCCAGAACTCTCGCGTGCTGTTCGCCTCGGCCCGTGACAAGGCCTGGCCCGAGCCGGTCAACAACGCGCTCGCCAAGCTCGGCCGGTTCGGCTCCCCGTGGGTCGCCACCCTCGTCGTCGGCGTCCCCGGAGCGCTGCTCTGCTTCGTCAACCTGGACACGCTGTACGGCGTCACGGGCGTCTCGGTGACCGGCATGTACCTGCTCGTCGCGGTGGCCGCGCTGCTGTCCCGGCGCGGCACGCACGCGACGACGCCGGCCTGGCGGATGCCGCTGTGGCCCGCGACGCCAGTCCTGCTGATCGCGGTCCTGGCGTACGTCCTCACCCAGCAGGAGGTGAGCTACCTGCTGTGGACGGGTGGCATCACGGCCGCCGCCACCCTGTACTGGGCTTTCTACCTCCGCCCGCGCCGCGCGACGCGCTGGCTGGTGTCGCTCCCGGAGGACGCGCGGGCGTAGCCCGCGGCCGGCTCAGCTGAAGTCCCAGGTCACCACGGAACACGTCCCCTCGTCCTTGCCGCCCGCGCTGCGATAGGCGGCAAGGGCGACGTCGTTCCCGGTGTCCACCGGAACCCACATGCCGTAGCAGCCGCGTTCACGGCCCAGTGCCGCGAGGCGCTCCACGAGCGCCCGCCCGATCCCCCGGCGCCGATACGGCTCCGCGACCGCCAGCTCGTACAGGAGCATCTCGGTGCCCTTGTCGGGGTGGGTCGTCTCGACGCCGCTGACGAACCCGACGGGGGTCGGCTCACCGTCCTCGTAGGCCAGAAGGAGATGGTGTCCGGCAGCGGTCACAAAGCGCTCGGCCCACTCCGAACGGACGGGGTGATCGAACAGGCACTCGGCTGCGGCGACTTCGGCGACGGTGGTGGCGCGGCGGATCTCCATGGGTCTTCGTACCACGGCTGCGGTACGCGGTGGCAGGCCCGTACGCCCGTAGGAGGGCCCGGGGTTCAGCCCGGCGGCTGCCGCGGTTGTCGGTGGTGGCCTTTACCGTGGACGCATGGATCTTCGACTGCCCGCGGTCCGGGGGCTGCACCGAGGGGCCGTGGCCGCCGCGGTCGCGGTCCTCCTCGTGCTGGCCGCTGTCGGGACGTGGACGGCCGTCGCGTCGGACGACGCGCCTGCGGTGCACCGCACCGACAGAGTCATGGGCATGGGCGGCGGAGTACGGATCGACACCTCCTTCTTCACGTCCGGATCCGGCGGCCGCCGCCCGGCCGTCCTGCTCGCACACGGCTTCGGCGGCAGCAAGGACGACATGACGGACCAGGCGGTCACGCTCGCCCGGCACGGGTACGCGGTGCTGACCTGGTCGGCGCGCGGCTTCGGCGGGTCCACGGGGAAGATCGGGCTGAACGACCCCAAGGGTGAGGTCGCCGATGTCTCCCGGCTCCTCGACTGGCTGGCGAAGCGGCCGGAGGTCCAGCTGGACAAGCCGGGAGATCCGCGCGTCGGCATGGCCGGCGCGTCCTACGGCGGGGCCATCTCGCTGCTCGCCGCGGGGTACGACCACCGGGTGGACGCCATCGCCCCGTCCATCACGTACTGGAACCTGGCGGACGCCTTGTTCCCGAACGGCGTGTTCAAGAAGCTGTGGGCCGGCGTCTTCGTGAACTCCGGCGGCGGCTGCGCGAAGTTCACCGCCGAGCTGTGCCGCATGTACGAGCGGGTCGCCGAGTCCGGCAAGCCCGACGCGCGGGCGCGCGCCATGCTCCAGGCACGTTCGCCGTCCGCCGTCGGCAAGGACATCAAGGTGCCCACCCTGCTGGTGCAGGGCCAGTCCGACTCGCTGTTCCCGCTCGGGCAGGCGGACGCGGCGGCCCGGGCGATCCGTGCCAACGGCGCCCCCGTGGACGTCGACTGGATCGCGGGTGGTCACGACGGCGGGGACATGGAGACGAGCCGTGTCCAGGCGCGCGTGACGGCGTGGTTCGACCGCTATCTGAAGGGCGCCAAGGGCATCGACACGGGGCCAGCCTTCCGGATCACCCGCACCGGCGGCATCGACTCCACGGACGGCGCGGCCCTGTTGAAGGGCGCGACCGGCTCCTCGTACCCGGGGCTGGAGAACAGGCAGCTGACGGTCGCACTCAGCGGCCGCGAGCAGCGCTTCACCAACCCGGCGGGCGCCAGCCCGCCCGCGATCTCCGCGCTCCCCGGCCTCGGCGGCTCCGGCGGACTCGCCCAGCTGTCGTCGCTGGGTGTGGGGGTGTCGCTCGACTTCCCCGGGCAGTACGCGCAGTTCGACTCACGTCCCGTGCGCCAGGGCCTGTGGATCACCGGCTCGCCGACCGTGACGGTGCACGTCACGTCGACGAGCGACGACGCCGTGCTGTTCGGGAAGGTGTACGACGTCGGCCCCGGCACGTCCCAGCCGGTGCTGCCCTCGCAACTGGTCGCTCCCGTCCGGGTGGAGGGCGCCAGGGGCGGCAAGGACGTCACACTGACCCTGCCCGCCGTCGACCACGAGGTGCAGAAGGGGCACCGGCTGCGGCTGGTCCTCGCCTCCACGGACCTCGGCTACGCCTCCCCGGCCGCGCCCGCCACGTACACGGTCTCCCTGAAGAGCGGCCTGAAGGTGCCGACGGCACCCGGCGTGACGACCGCGGCGGCCCCGCTGCCCTCCTGGGTGTGGTGGCTTCCGGTGACCGGGGCGCTGGTCGCAGTGGCCCTGCTGCTCACAGCCCGCCGCCGTACGACGGCACCGGCGCCCGACCCCGCGTTGGCGGACGTGCCCCTGGAGATCACCGGCCTGAGCAAGCGGTACACGAAGTCCGCCGACCGGTACGCGGTCAAGGACCTTTCCTTCCGTGTGGAGAAGGGCCAGGTGCTGGGCCTCCTGGGGCCCAACGGCGCGGGCAAGACGACCACGCTGCGCATGCTGATGGGCCTGATCCGGCCGGACGGCGGCGAGATCCGCGTCTTCGGCCATGCGGTACGCCCGGGTGCGCCCGTGCTGTCACGGGTCGGGGCCTTCGTGGAGGGCGCCGGCTTCCTGCCGCACCTGTCCGGCCGGGAGAACCTGGAGCTGTACTGGCGGGCGACGGGCCGCCCGGCGAAGGACGCACACCTGGACGAGGCGCTCGAGATCGCGGGGCTCGGCGACGCGCTGCAGCGCGCGGTGCGCACCTACTCGCAGGGCATGCGGCAGCGCCTCGCCATCGCCCAGGCGATGCTCGGCCTGCCGGACCTGCTGATCCTGGACGAGCCCACCAACGGCCTGGACCCGCCGCAGATCCGCGAGATGCGCGAGGTCGTGATCCGGTACGCAGCGAACGGCCGCACGGTCATCGTTTCCAGCCACCTGCTCGCGGAGGTCGAGCAGTCCTGCACCCACCTGGTGGTCATGGACCGCGGCCGACTGCTCCAGGCGGGCCCGGTCAAGGAGATCATCGGCTCGGGGGACACCCTGCTGGTCGGCACCGCCGCACCCGTCGAGGAGCCCCTCGTCGAGAAGGTGGGCGCGCTACCGGGCGTCGCCTCGGCGGTGCGCACGGAGGACGGGCTGCTGGTTCGGCTCGATGCGGGCGGCAGCGCGCGGCGGCTGGTCGCGGAGCTGGTGCGGCTGGACGTCCCCGTGGAGTCCGTGGGCCCCCACCGGCGTCTGGAGGACGCCTTCCTGACCCTGATCGGAGGTTCCGCATGAGTGCGCTCGCCGAGCGGGCGGAGACGGCCGACGGGTACCGGGCGCGGCGGACGCTGCCGCTGCGCGTCGAGCTCGTCCGGCAGCTGAAGCGGCGCCGCACCCTGGTGATGGGTGCCATCCTGGCCCTGCTGCCGTTCGTGCTGGTCGTCGCGTTCGCCATCGGCGGTGACCCGGGCTCGCGCAACGGCCGGGTCACGCTGATGGACACGGCGACCGCGTCGGGCGCCAACTTCGCCGCGGTGAACCTTTTCGTCTCCGCCGGGTTCCTGCTGGTCATCCCGGTGGCCCTGTTCTGCGGTGACACGGTCGCCTCGGAGGCGAGCTGGTCCTCGCTGCGCTATCTGCTCGCGGCACCCGTCCCCCGCGCCCGTCTGCTGTGGTCCAAGCTCGCGGTCGGACTCGGTATGAGCCTCGCGGCCATGGTGCTGCTACCGGTGGTCGCGCTCGCGGTGGGTACGGCCGCCTACGGGTGGGGCCCGCTGGAGATACCGACCGGCGGCTCCCTCTCCCCGGGCACGGCGGCTGAGCGGCTCGTCGTCGTGGTGGCGTACATCTTCGTGTCCCAACTGGTCACCGCCGGGCTCGCGTTCTGGCTGTCGACGAAGACGGACGCCCCGCTGGGCGCGGTGGGCGGCGCGGTCGGGCTGACCATCGTGGGGAACGTGCTGGACGCGGTCACGGCTCTGGGCCACTGGCGCGACTTCCTGCCGGCGCACTGGCAGTTCGCCTGGGCCGACGCGGTCCAGACCCGGCCGGAGTGGGCCGGCATGGTCCAGGGCACGGCGATCTCGGTGACGTACGCGCTGGTGCTGTTCGCGCTCGCGTTCCGCAATTTCGCCCGCAAGGACGTCGTCTCGTAGATCAGCCGAGGATCCCCGGAACACAGCGGCCGGGGAGCACGCGAAGGAGCGGCCCACCGCATCGTGCGGTGGGCCGCTCCTCGTGCACCGGGCTCAGCTGTTGTTCGTGCCGTTCGCGGAGAGGACCGGGATGTCCTCCAGGAAGTGCGACAGCGGCTCGTCGCCCTTGGCCTGCGTGGAGTTCTCGGTGCACTGCTGGTTCTGCGACGCCGACAGGACCGGGACGTCCTGCACGCCGATCGGCACGACGCCGACGAGCGAACCGGCGTTGACCTTCGCCGGCAGACCGACACAGGGCTTGTTCAACGAGCCCTGGATGAGCGCCATCTGGGGGCTCATGGCGCCATAGGTGGCCGAGTTGCCGTACTGCTGCGTCGAAGTGTTGCCGTTGGTGGACGTCGTCCCGGTGTCGTTGCCGACCGCCAGCGCCTGGGGAGCGGCCGCCGCCGACACACCCACCACGGAAGCAGCGACCGCCGCGGCGGCCATGAACTTCTTCATCACTTGCTAGTCCCTTCTGGAGAAACCCCGTCCACCGGAGCGCTCTGGACAACTGCCGCACGGTGTCATGGTTGCTCCCCTTCACTCCGATGGCCCACACGAGAGGGGCGAGCGGAGCCGTATACCGGGCGCGTATTTCCAGAATTACTGCCCGCGGAACGGTCCGACCGGGTGAATGACCGAAACCAATTCGAGGGTGCCGGGTTGGTCGCAGAGCAGGAACACGTGTCTTCTGTCAGGAAAGGAACGCGACATGTTCAAGAAGGCGATGGCCGCGGCGGCGGTCGCGGCTTCCGTGGTGGGCGTCTCGGCGGCGGCCGCTCCGCAGGCCCTGGCGCTCGGTGACGACACCGGCACCACGTCCACCAACTCGAACACCGTCTCGGAGTCGTTCGGCAACGCGGCGACCTCGGGCGCCATGAGCCCTCAGCTGTCGCTGGTGCAGGGCTCCCTGAACAAGCTCTGCGTCGGTGTGCCGGCCAAGGCCAACGCCGGTTCGCTCGTCGGCGTCGTGCCGGTCGCCGTGCAGGACGTCCCGGTCCTGTCGGCTCCGCAGAACCAGCAGTGCACCGAGAACTCCACCCAAGCCAAGGGCGACGAGCCGCTGTCGCACTTCCTGGACGACATTCCGGTCCTGTCCGCGAACGGCACCGGCAACGGCTGACCACCGCCGAGCACGGCCGGCCGCCCGCCTTCCGGCTTGTCGGGCGGCCCCGGTACGGGCCCGGTCGCCGGCACGTTCTTCTTTTCCGCGCCTCCTCTGGAATGGCTTTCGAGCGCACAAAGCCACGCCGACGGCCCGCCCGCCTTTCGCGTGCATTCACGATCGGCGTTCGGGTGAATTACGCGGCGGCCCGTGCGAGGGAGTTGCTTCGGACGCCTATTCCTCGTTTCACAGATGCAGGTCGTGCGGCGAGCCGTTTCAAGCTGTGCTCGCTCGGTTTCGGCCGTCACAGGGGCACGACCGCACAGAAGGGAAACTCCGTGAAGCACAAGAAGAGCGCCGCCGTCGTGGCCGGCGCCATCATGACTCTGGGAATGGCCGCCCCGGCCATGGCGGACTCGGCAGCCGACGGTTCCGCGACCAACTCCCCGGGTGTCCTGTCCGGGAACGTGATCCAGGTTCCCGTGCACATCCCCGTCAACGTCTGCGGCAACAGCCTCAACGTCATCGCGCTGCTGAACCCCACGTCCGGCAACGCGTGCTCGAACCACTGACGCCATGGCCGACAACGGCTGAGGTCGTCACGCACCAGCCGTCCGGCTGTGGCACGGCCGGCCTTGGACTGCGCTTCTCGGTTCCAGGGCCGGCTTTTCCACTTCTCCCACCTCTACCAGCAGGAAGACAACGAGATTGCGACAGACCCTGAGCAGGGGAATGGTCGCGGCGGCCGCCGCGACGGGCATTCTGTCCCTGTGCGGCAGCCCGGTGTTCGCCGACTCGAGCGCCGACGGCACCACGACCGGATCACCGGGCCTCGCGTCCGGCAACACCGTCCAGGCCCCCGTACACGTCCCCGTCAACGTCTGCGGCAACACGGTCAACGTGATCGCCGTACTGAACCCGGCGTTCGGCAACGCCTGTGCCAACGGCCGGGGCGCCACGGCATCCCCTGCACCCGTGACCCCCGCCCCCACCCCGACCGTCCCGGCGCAGACGCCCCGCGGCAACGGTCCGGGTACGCCGACCACCCCGCCCGGGTCCGGCCACACGAGCACCCCGCCCGGTTCCGGCACGGCGCCCCATACGCCGGGCACGGGACAGGGCAGCCAGCAGCCGGGCACCGGGACGACCCCGCCGCAAGGAACGCTGCCGCCGCAAGGAACGCTGCCGCCCCAGGCGGGTGCCCCGCAGGCAAACACCCCGCAGGCAAACACCCCGCAGGCGAACGCCCCTCAGGCAAACACCCCGCAGGCAAACACCCCGCAGGCCGGTGCGCAGCCCGTCGCGGCCTCGCGCACACTGCCCGCCCTGGCCGAGACTGGCGGTGAGGGCATCCTCGCCGCCTCGGCCGTCAGCGTCGCGATGCTGACCGGCGGGCTCATCCTGTACCGACGGGGCCGGGTCACCTCCCGCCGGTAGCGCGCCGGGTGCCGGGCGTCCCACGTCCGGCGCCGGCGTTCACGCGTCACTCCCTGAAGTTCACCGCGCAGGGGCGGCGTCCACTCCGGACGCCGCCCCTGCGCCGTTCATCCGCACAGCGCTCCCGCCCCGATGCGCCGCCCGTGTCACAAAGAACTCCCTGCGGTCACGCATGTCCCAGCTCTGCCGGTCTTCTGTCACAGCCGGTTCACAGGCCCTGTCCCCCCGCGCATCGCGGTCGTTGACCCGGCACAGGCTTTGTGATCGTCAGCGCAGGCCCGGCTCCCCCGACGACCTCCCCCCGGTCGCCGCCGTGGTGTGCGCGAGGAGGTGCTTGAAGATGACCGACCGTCGCCTCTGGTCGTACAAGGAGATCGCCGCTCACATCAGCGTGCAGCCGGACACCGTCAGGTCCTATCGCAAGCACGGGCTGCTTCCCCCGCCCGACCATGTGGAGGGCGGAAAGCCCTACTGGTACGCCGACACGGTCCGGGCCTGGGTCGCCTCCCGCCCGGGCAACCGCGGCCGTGGGGAGCCCTGACCGTTCTCCTTGCTCCGTGTGGCCCGCCCCGGCCGGGGCGGGCCACACGGCTGTCGGCCGGCTCAGCGCCAGGGCTCGACGACCGTCACTCCCTGTCCCGGTGCCGTACCCATGGCCGCCAGCGCCTCGGGGGCCGCGGCCAGCGGGATGGCCGACGTGACCAGGAGGTCGGGGCGCACGGTGCCGGACCGGACCAGTTCCAGCATGGCTGGATAGGTGTGCGCCGCCATGCCGTGGCTGCCGAGGATCTCCAGTTCGAGGGCGATCACCCGGGACATGGGGACGGGGGTGGTGCCGTCCGGGGAGGGCAACAGGCCGACCTGGACGTGACGTCCGCGGCGGCGCAGTCCGTTCACCGAGGCGGCGCACGTCGCCGGGGAGCCGAGCGCGTCGAGCGAGACCTGGGCGCCGCCACCGGTCAGGGCGCGGACCGCCCCGGCCGTGTCGTCCGTGTCCCTCGCGTCCACGCACTCGGCCGCGCCGAACTTCCGCGCCAGTTCCAGGGCCCGGGGCGACGCGTCAACGGCCACGACCCGCGCTCCCACGGCCGCCGCGATCATCACCGCGGACAGTCCGACACCCCCGCAGCCGTGCACCGCGACCCACTCCCCGGCGGCCGGCCTGCCCTGCTGGACGACCGCGCGGAACGCCGTCGCGAACCGGCACCCGAGCGCCGCCGCCGTCCGGAACGACATCTCCTCCGGCACCGCCACCAGGTTCACGTCCGCGTGGTCCAACGCCACGTACTGCGCGAAGGACCCCCAGTGCGTGAACCCCGGCTGGGTCTGCCGCTCGCACACCTGCTGATCGCCCGCCGCACAGGACGGACAGCTGCCGCAGGCGCAGACGAACGGCACCGTGACCCGGTCGCCGGGCCGCCGGCGCGTCACCCGGACGCCGACCGCCTCGACCACACCGGCGAGCTCATGGCCGGGCACGTGCGGGAGCGCGACGTCCGGGTCGTGCCCCATCCAGCCGTGCCAGTCGCTGCGGCACAGCCCCGTCGCCTCGACCCGCACCACCGCCCCGTGCTCCGACGGCTCCGGATCCGCCACCTCCCGCACTTCGGCCGGCTCTCCGTACCGCTCGAACACCACCGCGCGCATACGACCGCACCCTCCGCCCATGTCCCGTGATCCCTGCCCCGGAGATCGTCTCCCGGCGAACGCCGGCCGCGCACCCCGCCCCCCTGTCCCGGTCCCGTCCTCTTCCCTGTTGCTCCTCCTGTCGCTCCTCCCTGTCGGCCCAAGAGCGAACGCGCCCCGCCGATGCGCCCCCACCTCCCCTCGCCAGGTACCCCCAGGGGGTATAGTGGGGTTCACGTAAGCCACACCCGCCTCCCTGAGGAGTAATGCCATGACCGCGCAGACCGACACCCCGGGTTCCGTGACGACCGTCTACAAGGTGAGCGGGATGAGCTGCGGACACTGTGAAGGCTCCGTCTCCGGCGAGATCTCCGGCATCGAAGGCGTCACCTCGGTCACCGCCGCCGCGTCCACCGGCGAGGTCACGGTCGTCTCCGCCGCACCGCTGGACGACGAGGCCGTGCGCGCCGCGGTCGACGAGGCGGGCTTCGAGCTCGTCGGCAAGGCCTGAACCACCGGCATCGCCCACCGCACCGGGTCGTACCGACCAGCTGATACTGGCTCCGCACGACCCGGTCCGTTGTCTGGAGTCCGGACATGACCAGCACCACGGCACCATCTCCGATAAACGACACGACCGCGCGCTCCGAGGTCGAGCTCACGATCGGCGGCATGACCTGCGCCTCCTGCGCGGCCCGCGTCGAGAAGAAGCTCAACCGGATGGACGGCGTCACCGCCACGGTGAACTTCGCGACGGAGAAAGCGAAGATCTCCTACCCCGAGGGGATCGAGGTCGCCGATCTGATCGCCACTGTGGTGAAGACCGGCTACACGGCCGAGGAACCCCCACCGCCACGACCCGAACGCCCCGCCGGGACCGAGGCGTCCGCGGCGTCCACGGCCCTCGAAGAAGACCCGGAGCTGACCTCTCTGCGTCAGCGCCTGACCGTCTCCGCGCTGCTCGCCCTGCCCGTGGTGCTGCTCGCGATGGTGCCGGCCCTGCAGTTCGACAACTGGCAGTGGCTCTCCCTCACCCTCGCCTCACCCGTCGTCGTCTGGGGCGGACTGCCGTTCCACAAGGCAGCGGTCACGAACGCCCGGCACGGCGCGGCCACCATGGACACGCTCGTCTCGGTCGGCACGCTCGCCGCCTACGGCTGGTCCCTGTGGGCGCTGTTCTGGGGGCGGGCGGGCATGCCCGGCATGCGCCACGGCTTCGAGTTCACCGTCTCCCGCACGGACGGGGCGTCCACGATCTACCTGGAGGTGGCCGCCGGTGTCGTCGCGTTCATCCTGCTCGGCCGCTACCTGGAGGCCCGCTCCAAGCGGCGCGCGGGCGCGGCCCTGAAGGCGCTGCTCGAACTGGGCGCGAAGGACGTCGCGGTGCTGCGCGAGGGACGTGAGGTACGCGTTCCGGTGGCACAGCTGGCCGTCGGCGACCGGTTCGTCGTACGGCCCGGCGAGAAGATCGCCACCGACGGAACCGTCGTCGAGGGCGTCTCCGCCGTCGACGCGTCCATGCTCACCGGCGAGTCGGTGCCGGTCGATGTGACGGTGGGCGACTCCGTGACCGGTGCGACCGTCAACGCCGGAGGCCGGCTGGTGGTCGAGGCCACCCGGATCGGCGCGGACACCCAGCTCGCCCGGATGGCGCGGCTCGTGGAGGACGCGCAGAACGGCAAGGCCGAGGTGCAGCGCCTCGCCGACCGTATCTCCGGGATCTTCGTGCCGGTCGTGCTGCTGATCGCGCTCGGCACCTTCGGGGTGTGGCTGGGCGTCACCGGGGACACCGTCGCCGCCTTCACCGCGGCGGTCGCGGTGCTGATCATCGCCTGCCCGTGCGCGCTGGGCCTCGCCACCCCGACCGCCCTGATGGTCGGCACGGGCCGCGGCGCCCAGCTCGGCATCCTGATCAAGGGTCCCGAGGTGCTGGAGTCCACGCGGCGGGTCGACACCGTGGTCCTGGACAAGACCGGAACGGTGACCACCGGCCGGATGACGCTCCAGGAGGTGTACGCCGCCGAGGACACCGACGAGAAGGAGGTTCTGCGGCTCGCAGGGGCCCTGGAACACGCCTCCGAGCACCCGATCGCCCGGGCGATCGCGGAGGGCGCTCAGATGGGGGTCCCCCCGCGCGAGCGAAGCCGAGCGTGGGGGAGCGTCGGCGACCTTCCGGCGCTGGAGCACTTCGAGAACGTGCCCGGTCTCGGCGTGCGCGGCCGCGTCGAAGGACACGAGGTCACGGTGGGCCGCTTCCCCGGCACGCTTCCGGAGCCGCTGGCCCGCGCGAAGGCCAGGGCCGAGACGGAGGGACGTACGGCCGTCGTGGTCGTCCGGGACGGGGTGGCACTGGGTGTCGTCACCGTGGCCGACGCGATCAAGGAGACCAGCGCCGAAGCCGTACGGGACCTGCGCGCACTGGGGCTGCGGCCGGTGCTGCTGACCGGGGACAACCGGGCGGTGGCCGAGGCGGTGGCGCGGGTCGTCGGGATCGACGGCGCGGATGTGATCGCGGAGGTGCTGCCCGAGGACAAGGCAGGCGTCGTCCGGCGGCTCCAGGGCGAGGGGCGGACCGTCGCCATGGTCGGCGACGGCGTCAACGACGCGGCCGCCCTCGCCACCGCCGACCTGGGCCTGGCCATGGGCACCGGGACGGACGCGGCGATCGAGGCAAGCGATCTGACACTGGTGCGCGGGGACCTGCGGGTCGCCGCGGACGCGATCCGGCTGTCCCGGCGCACGCTCGCCACGATCAAGGGGAACCTGGCGTGGGCCTTCGGGTACAACGTGGCCGCGCTGCCCCTGGCCGCGACAGGGTTCCTCAACCCGATGATCGCGGGAGCGGCCATGGCCTTCTCGTCGGTGTTCGTGGTGACGAACAGCCTGCGGCTGCGGGCGTTCTCGTGAGAGACGGTCCTCATGTCGAAGGGGTAAGAGTCCCTCTAGAGTCGGAGGCGGGCCTCACATAAGCTCTTCACAGGGCCCGCGCATCATCCTTACGCTGGGCCTCGATCATCGTGTCGAGGCTCTTGCGTGTCTTCCGGACCTGCGCAAGAGACACAGATCACAGTGACGTGAACGTAACCAGCGGAAGGGTTCGTGGGTCTAAGTTGGCGATGTCGGAAGCGTCTTGGGGGGCGTGACTGACATCTGGGGATGTCTTGGGGGACGTTCCCAGGAAACTGCGTTGCCGGGGCACGTACACCGGGGAGCTTTGAGCGGCCCTCCCGTCCGTACGCGTCCCGGCAGACCGCACCGCAGTGGTACGCCGAGTTCTGCTCGTTTTGCTCACAGCGATTCAGGCGCTGTCCCGCAGACGCCCGGCCGGATCCCGTGGGGGGAATCCGCACCGGGACATGGGAAGGCGCCCTGGTCGTCGGCCCGTGGGGGGACCGGCGCGCCGGGGCGCCTTCCGCTTTTCCGGCTCAGGTGCGCGGAGCGCATGGCATACGCCGCTCTACGACGACGGCGTACGCCACGGGTAGTACAGCAGCTACGCGGTAGCGCCGCTCAGCGCTCCTCGACCGGGACGAAGTCCCGCTCGACGACACCCGTGTAGATCTGGCGCGGGCGGCCGATGCGGGAGCCCGGCTCCTTGATCATCTCGTGCCACTGGGCGATCCAGCCCGGCAGGCGGCCGAGGGCGAACAGGACCGTGAACATCTCGGTCGGGAAGCCCATGGCGCGGTAGATCAGGCCGGTGTAGAAGTCCACGTTCGGGTAGAGCTTGCGCTCGACGAAGTAGTCGTCGGACAGCGCGTGCTCCTCCAGCTTGAGCGCGATGTCGAGGAGCTCGTCCTCCTTGCCCAGGGCGGAGAGGACGTCGTGCGCGGCGGCCTTGATGATCTTGGCGCGCGGGTCGAAGTTCTTGTAGACCCGGTGGCCGAAGCCCATCAGGCGGACGCCGTCCTCCTTGTTCTTCACCTTGCGGATGAAGGTGTCGACGTCGTTGCCGGAGTCGCGGATGCCCTCGAGCATCTCCAGGACGGACTGGTTGGCGCCGCCGTGCAGCGGGCCCCACAGCGCGTTGATGCCGGCCGAGATCGAGGCGAACATGTTGGCCTGCGAGGAGCCCACCAGGCGGACCGTGGAGGTCGAACAGTTCTGCTCGTGGTCGGCGTGCAGGATCAGCAGCTTGTCGAGCGCGGAGACGACGACCGGGTCCAGCTCGAACTCCTGCGCGGGGACCGAGAAGGTCATGCGCAGGAAGTTCTCGACGTAGCCGAGGTCGTTGCGCGGGTAGACGAACGGGTGGCCGATCGACTTCTTGTAGGCGTACGCGGCGATCGTCGGGAGTTTGGCGAGCAGGCGGATGGTGGAGAGGTTGCGCTGCTTCTCGTCGAACGGGTTGTGGCTGTCCTGGTAGAAGGTGGACAGCGCGGAGACCACCGAGGACAGCATGGCCATCGGGTGGGCGTCGCGCGGGAAGCCCTTGTAGAAGTTCTTGACGTCCTCGTGCAGCAGGGTGTGCTGCGTGATGTCGTTCTTGAAGGCGGAGAGCTCGTCGACCGTGGGCAGCTCGCCGTTGATCAGCAGGTAGGCGACCTCCAGGAAGGTGGAGCGCTCGGCCAGCTGCTCGATCGGGTAGCCGCGGTACCGGAGGATGCCCTGCTCGCCGTCGAGGTAGGTGATGGCGGATTTGTAGGCGGCGGTGTTGCCGTAGCCGCTGTCCAGGGTCACCAGACCGGTCTGGGCGCGGAGCTTCCCGATGTCGAAGCCCTTGTCACCGACGGTGCTGTCGACCACCGGGTAGGTGTACTCGTTGCCGTCGTACCGCAGTACTACAGAGTTGTCGCTCACGTCTTCCCTCACCGACGTAGTGCCTCATCTTCGAGGTGCCCTGACTGTCTCTACCATCCCCCATTTGGCGCAGGAGAGTGCACTCGGGGTCGGCCGTTGGGCTCATCGGCGGCACTGAGTGCCGTCAACCTGCTCATCCTGCCCCCCTCCGACCGGTTCCGGAAGTGCTCTGTGACCTTTGCGACTCATTTGATCGATCATTTTTTTGGTTGGCCCGGGATGGGGTGCCGAAGGCGGCGGGTTCAGCTCTGCAGGGGCCGCGGCGCCAGCCTGAAGTCCAGGGCCGTGCAGCGGCGTCCGGCCGAGACCGTGCGTACCGCCTGCCCGATCGCCTTGCGCGAACCGACGAGCACCACCAGCTTCTTGGCCCGGGTGACCGCGGTGTAGAGGAGGTTCCGCTGGAGCATCATCCAGGCTCCGGTGGTGACCGGGATGACCACCGCCGGATACTCGCTGCCCTGGGAGCGGTGGATCGTCACCGCGTAGGCGTGGGCCAGCTCGTCCAGCTCGTCGAACTCGTACGCCACCTCCTCGTCCTCGTCCGTCAGCACCGTCAGGCGCTGGTCGACCGGGTCGAGCGCGGTGACCACGCCGACGGTGCCGTTGAAGACACCGTTCTTCCCCTTCTCGTAATTGTTGCGAATCTGGGTCACCTTGTCGCCGACACGGAAGACGCGGCCGCCGAACCGCTTCTCGGGCAGGTCGGGGCGAGCGGGGGTGATCGCCTGCTGGAGCAGGCCGTTCAGGGTGCCGGCTCCGGCAGGGCCGCGGTGCATGGGCGCGAGCACCTGTACATCGCGGCGCGGATCGAGGCCGAACTTGGCCGGGATCCGCCGTGCCGCCACGTCCACGGTGAGCCGGCCGGCGGCCTCGGTGTCGTCCTCGACGAACAGGAAGAAGTCCTTCAGGCCGTCGGTGAGGGGGTGCTGTCCGGCGTTGATGCGGTGCGCGTTGGTGACGACGCCGGACTGCTGGGCCTGGCGGAACACGCGGGTGAGACGGACGGCCGGGATGGGGCTGCCGTCGGCGAGGAGATCGCGGAGGACTTCCCCGGCACCCACGCTCGGCAGCTGGTCGACGTCGCCGACGAAGAGCAGGTGGGCGCCCGGCGGCACGGCCTTGACCAGCTTGTTGGCGAGGAGCAGGTCGAGCATGGAGGCCTCGTCGACGACGACCAGGTCGGCATCCAGCGGGCGGTCCCGGTCGTACGCGGCGTCGCCGCCGGGCTTCAGCTCCAGCAGCCGGTGGACGGTGGAGGCCTCCGCGCCGGTCAGCTCGGACAGGCGCTTGGCGGCACGGCCGGTGGGTGCGGCGAGCACGACTTTCGCCCGCTTGGCCCGGGCGAGCTCGACGATGGACCGTACGGTGAAGGACTTGCCGCAGCCGGGGCCGCCGGTGAGCACGGCGACCTTCTCGGTCAGCGCGAGCCGTACGGCCTCCTCCTGCTCGGGCGCGAGATCGGCGCCCGTGCGGCCCTTGAGCCAGCCGAGGGCCTTGTCCCAGGCCACGTCCCGGAAGGCGGGCATCCGGTCCTCTTCCGTACGCAGGAGGCGCAGCAGCTGGGCGGAGAGGGAGAGTTCGGCGCGGTGGAAGGGCACCAGGTAGACGGCGGTGACGGGGTCCCCTCCGTCCGGGCCGGGCACCTTCTCCCGCACGACACCGGGGTCGTCGCCGTCCTCAGGAGGTGCCGCCAGCTCGGCGAGGCACTCGATGACGAGGCCGGTGTCGACCTGGAGGAGCTTGACGGCGTCCGCGATGAGCTTCTCCTCCGGAAGGTAGCAGTGCCCCTGGTCGGCGGACTGAGACAGCGCGTACTGCAGGCCCGCCTTGACGCGCTCCGGGCTGTCGTGCGGGATGCCGACGGACTGGGCGATGCGGTCGGCGGTGAGGAAGCCGATGCCCCAGACGTCGGCGGCGAGGCGGTACGGCTGGTTCTTGACGACGGAGATGGAGGCGTCGCCGTACTTCTTGTAGATGCGCACGGCGATGGAGGTGGACACCTGGACGGTCTGCAGGAAGAGCATGACCTCCTTGATCGCCTTCTGTTCCTCCCAGGCGTCGGCGATCTTCTTGGTGCGCTTGGGCCCGAGGCCGGGGACCTCGATCAGCCGTTTCGGCTCCTCCTCGATGATCTTCAGGGTGTCCAGCCCGAAGTGCTGGGTGATCCGGTCGGCGAAGACGGGCCCGATGCCCTTGACGAGGCCGGAGCCGAGGTAGCGGCGGATGCCCTGGACGGTGGCCGGGAGGACGGTCGTGTAGTTCTCCACGGTGAACTGCCGGCCGTACTGGGGGTGCGACCCCCAGCGCCCCTCCATCCTCAGCGACTCCCCCACCTGCGCACCGAGGAGCGCGCCGACGACGGTGAGCAGGTCACCGGAGCCGCGGCCGGTGTCGACGCGGGCGACGGTGTAGCCGTTCTCCTCGTTGGCGTACGTGATCCGCTCGAGCACACCTTCCAGCACGGCCAGGCGCCGCTCCCCGGCACCGGCCTGCCCTGCCCGACTCGCCTCCTTGGTCATGATCCGACGCTACCGCCGGGGTGTGACAAAGGGGGCGGGTGGGCCGGACCCGGTGAACGCCCGGCAGCTCAGCCCGCGGCCGATTACGTTCTCCTGACGCGACGTCACACGTCGACTTTCCCCAATCACCAACCGGCCGGGCGAAGTTGACGACCACCGCACCGCCGGCGCCACCGGCGGCTTGTGTTGTCGCACCACGCCGCCCGCCCAAGTGACCGCCGTCACATAGGTCACAATCCGGTCTCGCCGTCGATCCACCCCTTGAAGGCGGGAATGTAATCGTTTCCAATCCTCTTTGTCAGTCGTGAAAACGATTCCACGGACTCACAAGGAGGTGGTCCGGCGATGGCGAGCATCAAGGACGTCGCCGCCGAGGCGGGGGTCTCCGTCGCCACGGTGTCCCGCGTCCTGAACGACCACCCGTCGGTCAGCGCCGAGGCACGCACCCGCGTGCTGGCCGCCGTCGAGGCGCTGGGCTACCGCCCGAACGCCGTCGCCCGGTCCCTGCGCACCGACCAGACCCACACCCTCGGCCTGGTCATCAGCGACGTGCTCAACCCGTACTTCACCCATCTGGCCCGCTCCGTCGAGGAGGAGGCCCGCGCCCTCGGCTACAGCGTGATCATCGGCAACGCCGACGAGCGGCCCGACCTCCAGGACCACCATGTGCGGACCCTGCTGGACCGGCGGATCGACGGGCTGCTCGTCTCCCCGACGGACGGCGGGTCGCCGCTCATGCTGGACGCGGCGCGGGCCGGCACCCCGATGGTCTTCGTCGACCGGTGGATCGCGGGCGTCGACGTACCCGTCGTACGCTCCGACGGCCGCGCCGCCGTCCACGATCTCGTCTGTCATCTGCACGGGCTCGGGCACCGGCGGCTCGCCATCATCGCGGGCCCGGCGGCGACCACGACCGGCCGTGAACGTGTCGAGGCCTTCCGCGAGGCCCTGGCCGAGTACGGGCTTCCCCTCCCGGACGCCTACATCGGCCAGGGCGACTTCCAGGCGGAGAGCGGGCGGAGCGCCACCGAGCGGTTCCTCGACCTGCCCGAGCCGCCCGAGGTGGTCTTCGCCGCCGACAACCTGATGGCGCTCGGCGCGCTGGACGCCATCCGCGCACGCGGGTTGCGGGTGCCGGACGACATCGCGCTCGCCGCGTTCGACGACATCCCGTGGTTCGTGCACACCGATCCGCCGATCACCGCGATCGCCCAGCCCACGGGCCGACTGGGACGCGCCGCCGTGCGCGCGCTGGTGGACCGCATCGAGGGGCGGCACCCCGAGTCCCTCACCCTCCCCGCCCGTCTCGTCGTACGCCGCTCGTGCGGCGAGCCGGTTCCTGCGCAGACCCCCGCTGCGCAGTCCCTCCCCTTGCAAAGGAGCAAGCCGTGAGCAACCCTGACGAGTTGCTGCGCATCGAAGGCATACGCAAGACCTTCCCCGGCGTGGTCGCGCTCGACGGCGTCGACTTCGATCTGCGCCGCGGCGAGGTGCACGTGCTGCTCGGTGAGAACGGTGCGGGCAAGAGCACCCTCATCAAGATGCTCTCCGGCGCCTACCGCCCCGACGCCGGGCGGATCCTGGTCGGCGGCGAGGAGGTGCGCATCCACGGTGCGCAGGACTCCGAGCGCCTCGGGATCGCCACCATCTACCAGGAGTTCAACCTCGTCCCCGACCTGACCGTCGCCGAGAACATCTTCCTGGGCCGCCAGCCGCGCCGCTTCGGCATGATCGACCGCAAGAGGATGGAGGCGGACGCCGCCGCGCTGCTGGAACGTGTCGGCGTGAGCGTGTCTCCCCGCGCGCGGGTGCGTGAACTGGGCATCGCCCGACTGCAGATGGTCGAGATCGCGAAGGCGCTCAGCCTGAACGCGCGCGTGCTCATCATGGACGAGCCGACGGCCGTGCTCACCTCCGAAGAGGTCGAGAAGCTGTTCGCCATCGTGCGCACCCTGCGCGAGGACGGCGTCGGCATCGTCTTCATCACCCACCACCTGGAGGAGATCGCCGCCCTCGGGGACCGGGTGACCGTGATCCGCGACGGCAGGAGCGTCGGGCAGGTGCCCGCCGCCACGCCCGAGGACGAGCTGGTGCGCCTCATGGTGGGACGGTCGATCGAGCAGCAGTACCCACGCGAACGGCCCGACACCGGCGCGGCGTTGCTCACCGTGGAGGGGCTCACCCGGGACGGGGTCTTCCACGATGTGTCGTTCGAGGTGCGGGCCGGTGAGGTCGTCGGCATCGCGGGGCTGGTGGGGGCCGGCCGCACGGAGGTGGTACGGGCCGTGTTCGGTGCCGATCCCTATGACCGGGGAGCCGTGCGCGTCGCCGGCACGCAGGTGCGCCGCTACGACGTGAACGCCGCGATGGAGGCCGGTATCGGGCTCGTGCCCGAGGACCGCAAGGGCCAGGGTCTCGTGCTGGACGCGTCCATCGAGGAGAACCTCGGGCTCGTCACCCTGCGGGCCGCGACCCGCGGCGGGCTCGTCGACCGCAAGGGGCAGCACGCCGCCGCGGCCAAGGTCGCCGACCAGCTCCGGGTGCGGATGGCCGGGCTCGGCCAGCACGTGCGCACCCTCTCCGGTGGCAACCAGCAGAAGGTCGTCATCGGCAAGTGGCTCCTGGCGAACACCAAGGTGCTCATCCTCGACGAGCCGACGCGCGGCATCGACGTCGGCGCCAAGGTCGAGATCTACCAACTGATCAACGAACTCACGGCCGCCGGCGCCGCGGTCCTGATGATCTCCAGCGATCTTCCCGAGGTGCTCGGCATGAGCGACCGGGTGCTGGTGATGGCCCAGGGCCGGATCGCGGGCGAACTCTCCGCCGACGAGGCGACGCAGGACTCCGTCATGGCGCTCGCCGTCAGCACACCCACCACGTCTGTGAACGAAATGGAGGCCACCCGTGGCCACTGACACGCTCAAGAGCACAGCGGGCGCCGGTGGCGCCGCGGGGGTCCGCAGACTCCTGCTCGACAACGGCGCGCTCACCGCACTGATCGTCCTCGTCATCGCGATGTCGGCGCTGTCCGGCGACTTCCTGACGGCCGACAACCTCCTCAACATCGGCGTCCAGGCGGCCGTCACCGCCATCCTCGCCTTCGGCGCCACCTTCGTCATCGTCTCGGCGGGCATCGACCTGTCGGTGGGTTCGGTCGCCGCGCTGTCGGCCACCGTCCTGGCCTGGAGCGCCACCTCGGCGGGCGTGCCGGTCGCGATAGCGGTGATCCTGGCGATCGCAACCGGCCTCGCCGCCGGACTCGTCAACGGCGTCCTGATCTCGTACGGGAAGCTCCCGCCCTTCATCGCGACCCTCGCCATGCTGTCGGTGGGCCGCGGTCTGTCGCTGGTCATCTCGCAGGGCTCCCCGATCGCGTTCCCGAACTCGGTCTCGCACCTCGGTGACACGCTCGGCGGCTGGCTGCCCGTGCCGGTCCTCGTCATGGTCGTCATGGGCCTGATCACCGCGTTCGTCCTCGGCCGCACGTACATCGGCCGCTCCATGTACGCGATCGGCGGCAACGAGGAAGCGGCCCGTCTGTCGGGTCTGCGGGTGAAGAAGCAGAAGATCGCGATCTACGCACTGGCGGGCCTGTTCGCCGCCGTCGCGGGCATCGTGCTCGCCGCGCGCCTGTCCTCCGCGCAGCCGCAGGCCGCCAGCGGCTATGAGCTGGACGCGATCGCCGCGGTCGTGATCGGCGGCGCCTCCCTCGCGGGCGGCACCGGAAAGGCGTCGGGCACGCTGATCGGCGCGCTGATCCTGGCGGTGCTGCGCAACGGCCTCAACCTCCTGTCGGTGTCCGCCTTCTGGCAGCAGGTCGTCATCGGTGTCGTGATCGCCCTGGCGGTGCTCCTCGACACCGTGCGGCGCAAGGCCGGGGCGACCCCGGTGGCCGCCGGCACGTCTCCGGGCGGCAAGGGCAGGCAGACGCTGACGTACGCGCTCGCGGCCGTGGTCGCGGTGGCCGTGGCGGGCGGGATGTCCTTCCTGCACGGCGGCTCGTCCTCCACCACGCCGAAGGTGGGCCTGTCCCTGTCCACCCTCAACAACCCGTTCTTCGTGCAGATCAAGCAGGGCGCGCAGGCGGAGGCGAAGAAGCTGGGCGTCGACCTGACGGTCACGGACGCGCAGAACGACGCCTCGCAACAGGCCAACCAGCTGCAGAACTTCACCAGCTCGGGCCTGGGCGCGATCGTCGTCAACCCGGTGGACTCGGACGCCGCGGGCCCGGCGGTGCGGGCCGCGAACAAGGCGGGCGTCCCCGTCGTGGGCGTCGACCGCGGCGTCAACAACGCGAAGACGGCCGCGCTGGTCGCCTCCGACAACGTCGAGGGCGGCAAGCTGGGCGCCAAGGCGCTCGCCGAGAAGCTCGGCGGCAAGGGCAAGATCGTGATCCTGCAGGGTCTGGCCGGCACGTCCGCGAGCCGTGAGCGCGGCGCGGGCTTCGCCGAGGGCCTGAAGGCCTACCCGGGCATCCAGGTCGTCGCCGAGCAGCCCGCCGACTTCGACCGCACCAAGGGCCTCGACGTGATGACGAACCTGCTCCAGGCCCACCCGGACATCCAGGGCGTCTTCGCCGAGAACGACGAGATGGCGCTCGGCGCGATCAAGGCGCTGGGGTCGAAGGCCGGGAAGTCGGTCCAGGTCGTCGGCTTCGACGGTGAGCCGGACGGACTCGCCGCGGTCAAGGCGGGCACGCTGTACGCGTCGGTGGCGCAGCAGCCCTCACAGCTGGGCCGGATCGCGATCGACAACGCGCTGCGGGCCGCTGAGGGCAAGAAGGTCGAGCAGACGGTCATGGTGCCGGTGAAGGTGGTCACGAAGGAGAACGTGGCCGGGTTCACCGGCTGACCCGCCCGATCCGGTCGCCACGGCGGCGGGCCGCGCAGGACGCGCGGTCCGCGGCCGTGGCACCGGTTTCACCGCTTGCCGGATCCACTTCACTGGGTCCACGGGGATCCGTTGGGAGACAGTTCATGTACGACTACGACCTGCTGGTCGTGGGATCGGCCAACGCCGACCTGGTGATCGGGGTCGAGCGGCGGCCCGCGGCCGGGGAGACCGTGCTCGGCTCCGACCTGGCCGTCCACCCGGGCGGCAAGGGCGCGAACCAGGCGGTCGCCGCCGCCCGCCTCGGTGCCCGCACGGCGCTGCTGGCCCGGGTCGGCGACGACGCGCACGGCCGGCTGCTGCTGGACGCGCAGCGCGAGGCGGGCGTCGACACGGTCGGGGTCCTGGTCGGCGGGGCGCCCACCGGGGTCGCGCTGATCACGGTGGACCCGTCGGGGGACAACAGCATCGTGGTCTCCCCGGGCGCCAACGGACGGCTCGCCCCCGAGGACGTACGGGCCGCGCAGGGCCTGCTGCACGCCTCCCGAGTGGTGTCGGCGCAGCTGGAGATCCCGCTGGAGACGGTCCAGGAGGTGGTACGGAACCTGCCGTCCGGCACCCGCTTCGTGCTGAACCCGTCGCCGCCGAGGCCGCTGCCCGGCGAGGTGCTGGCGGCCTGCGACCCGCTGATCGTGAACGAGCACGAGGCACGGGTCATCGCGGGCGGCGAGCTGGGCGGGGCGCCCGAGGACTGGGCACAGGCACTGCTGGCGCTCGGCCCCCGCTCGGTGGTGGTGACGCTGGGCGCGGAGGGGGCACTGGTGGCGGCCGACGGTTCGATGACCCGCGTGCCCTCGGTGAAGGTGGACGCCGTCGACACGACGGGCGCGGGCGACGCGTTCACGGCGGCGCTGGCCTGGCGGCTGGGCACGGGCGCGGCGCTGCCCGAGGCGGCGGCGTACGCGGCGCGGGTGGGGGCGGCGGCGGTGACGCGCCCCGGCGCTCAGGAGTCCTACCCCACCGCCGAGGAGGTCGACGCCCTGTGCGGCGCCGGCCTGGGGGACAACCCCCGGGCGCCCGGCCGGGAAGGCGAGCCGGGAGCGCCTGCGCGAGGAGCGTCCGCGCGAGGTGAGTCCCTGTGAAGAAGACCGGAATCCTGAACCGTCACCTCGCGGGCGCACTCGCCGAGTTGGGGCACGGGCACGAGGTGCTGGTCTGCGACGCGGGCATGCCGATCCCGGCGGGCGCCCGGGTCGTGGACCTGGCGTTCCGCGCCGGGGTGCCGTCCTTCGCGGAGATCCTCGACGGCCTGCTGGAGGAGCTGGTGGTGGAGGGCGCCACGGCCGCGCACGAGGTCCGGCAGGCCAACCCTGAGGCCACGGCGCTGCTGGACGCCCGCTTCCCGGACCTCGAACTGGTCCCGCACGAGAAGCTGAAGCAGCTTGCGGCCGACGCGCACCTGGTGGTCCGCACCGGCGAGGCCCGCCCGTACGCGAACGTGCTCCTGCGCTGCGGCGTCTTCTTCTGAACCGGCCGCTCTGCCCGCGATACCGCGATACTTCGAGGGGCCCGGTCACTGCCCGGGCCCCTCGGTTTCCCCCCACCCGGCCAGAACCCCCGTGATCCCCCCGGATCCCCCCGGGGAGTCCTGACTCCCCTTACGACACGCAGAGGGCGGTAAGGGTTGCACTTTTCGCCGGGGAATTTTCCGAGGGTCCGTTGCGGGCGGCGCAAGAACTGGCACCGGATGTGGTCAGGGTCGATGATGGAAGTGGAGTGAGAAGGTGATGGATCACGAACGACCGTGAGCCGGACAAGGCAGACTCCTCGTCGCGGGAGGCGTCCGCTCCTCAGCGAGTGAGCGCTCCCCAGGCTATGCGGAGCGCGGCCGAACAGCTGACGGAGCTGCTCGGGCGGGCTCCTCAGTCCGTTTCGGCGCTGAGGCCGACGGACCATGGCTGGGAGGCCCTCGTCGAGGTCGTGGAGCTGGAGCGCGTTCCGGACACGAGCAGTGTGATGGCCAGCTACCGGGTCGTTCTGGACCCCGCGGGCAATCTGATGGGCTACGAACAAGTACGCCGCTACACCCGCGCGCAGGTCGACAAAGAGGGCCGCTGACAGCGGCTGACGCCCTTCGTTTGAAGGGACAGAAGATTGTGACTGTAATGCCGCAGGGCGGTGGTCTGCCGGTCGGCGGGGGCGGCGGAGGCTCCGGCAACCTCTACGACGTACTGGAACTGGTTCTCGACCGGGGCCTCGTCATCGACGCATTCGTACGGTTGTCCCTCATCGGAATCGAGATTCTGAAGGTGGACGCCCGCGTGGTCGTCGCCAGCGTCGACACCTATCTGCGCTTCGCCGAGGCGTGCAACCGGCTGGACCTGGAGTCCGGCCGCAAGGCCCCCGCGACGCTGACGGACATCACCCAGAGCATCACCGAGGGTGGTGCCCGGGGCAAGAGCAAGGGCGCGCTGACCGGCGCGGTGGAGGCGTTCACCGAATCGCTCCAGAAGGGGAGCAAGGAGCGCGAGAGGGAGCCCGAGCACATCGAACGCGGCTCGAGCCACCGCTCCTCGAAGGACCGGGAGGAGTGAGCGAGCCGATGTCGCTGTACGTGTACGCGATCGCCAAGGACTCGCATCCGCTGGACCTGAACGGGGTCAAGGGCGTGGGCGAGGCCCCCGCCGAGTTGCGGACCGTCCGCAGCGGCTCACTGTGCGCCGTCGTCAGTGACGCCCCCCAGGACCTGTCGGTCGCCCGCAGGGACCTGGAGGCGCACAACGAGGTCCAGGGACGTCTGTGGGCCGGCGGCAGCATCCTGCCGCTCGGCTTCGGGTACGTCGCGGAGAACGAGGACGCGGTGCGCGCGGTGCTGGAGTCGCGGGCCGAGGAGTTCGCCCGGCGCCTCGACGAGCTCACCGGGCGGGCCGAGTTCAACGTCAAGGGCGTTCAGGACGAGGACGCCCTGCTGCGCACCATCCTTGAGGAGTCCGAGCAGGCCCGGGTGCTGAACGAGCGGACCCGCGAGGGCGGCAGCTACGAGGACCGGCTGGCACTCGGTCAGCTCATCGCGCAGGAGGTGCAGAGCCGCCAGGACGCGCAGGCCGAGGAGGTCCTCGCCGCGCTGCGGCCGTTCGCGCTGTCCGAGAAGGTCTCCCCGCCGTCCAGGCAGTACTTCGTGAACGCGTCCTTCCTGGTGGACGGCGAGCGGACGGAGGAGTTCACACGGACCGGGCAGGAACTGGCCGAGCGCCTCGGAGAGGGCATCGAGCTGCGCGTACGGGGGCCACTGCCGCCGTACAGCTTCGCCTGACCGTGGCGACCGACCGGCCCGGACGGCATGAGGAGGCGCTGTGGGAGGACTGGTCACCGGGATCCTGGGGCTGCCGCTCGCCCCGTTCAAGGGCATCGGCTGGGTGCTCGACAAGGTCGTCCAGACCGCGGAGCAGGAGTACTACGACCCGGCTCCCATCCAGGAGGAGCTGGTGAACCTGGAGCAGGCGCGGGCCGAGGGCCGGGTCGGCGAGGAGGAGGCCGCGCGGCGCGAGGAGGCGCTGCTGCACCGCCTGGAGGAGATCAGGGCCTACCACCTGCGGCGTGCGCAGGGCGGGCCGTGACGGTCGGCGAAGGAAACGTGACGGTCGGCGGAAGAGAGAAGACGGAACCATGAGCAACGTCAAGATCGGCGCGGCCGTCCTCGGCGGCTACCTGCTGGGCCGGACGAAGAAGGGCAAGCTCGCGCTGAGCCTCGGGGCGGCGCTGGCCGGGTCGCGGATGAGGCCGGGGCAGGTCGGCAAGCTGCTGCAGGACTCCCCCGTCCTCGGCAATGTCAGCAAGCAGGTGCGCGGTGAGCTGGCGAGCGCGGGCAAGGCCGCGGCCACCACCGTGCTGTCGGCGAAGGCCGAGAGCCTGGCCGACGCCCTGCACGAACGCACCGCGGGGCTGAAGGAGAGGGCGCACGGCGAGGGCGGGCGCGGCCGCGAGGAAGCCCGCGACGAGGAAGACGCGGACGAGGAGGGGGACCGGGACGACGGCGGCCGGGACGACGGAGGCCGGAGAGAGCGCCGGAGCGGAGCAGGGGAGGAGCCGGGTCGCCGGAGCGAGGGACGCGAGAAGAGGGCGAAGAGCGGGTCCGCACGATCAAGGAGGCCGGACGATGGTTGAGGGCACCCTCAACAAGGTGCGTGATCAGGTGCAGGGGAACCCTGGCGCGGACCGGCTCAGGGCAGAGCTGGAGAGCTACCTGCAGGCCCGGCTCCAGGTGATGCTCGAGAGCATGGGCGAGCGGCTGGGTGAGGGGGCGCGCCGGCTGGCGGAGACGCACGTCGGTCCCGGCATGCTGGGCAGACTCGCCCTCAAGGGCGGCAAGCGGCTCCTCGGAGGGGAAGGCGCGGGGGCGGGGGCGGGCGGGATCCTGTCCCAGGCGAAGGACACGCTGCTCGGCAAGGTCAAGGAGGCGGCGGGCGTAGGCGGCAGGAAGAACAAGCCCGGCGGACCGCAGCGGGGGCTGACCATCATCGAGGACGTCGACGTGGGCGTGCCCGTCCGCGAGGCCTACAACCAGTGGACGCAGTTCCCGGACTTCGAAAAGTTCGCCAAGGGTGTCGAGAACGTCCGGCAGGACGACGAGACCAACACCCACTGGCAGGCGAAGATCGCCAAGTCACGTCGCCAATGGCGGGGCGTCGTGACCGAACAGGTGCCCGACGAGCGCATCGCCTGGACCACAGAGGGTCCCAAGGGCACGAACAAGGGCGTCGTCACCTTCCACCCGCTCGGCGACAACCTCACCAAGGTGCTGCTGGTCCTGCAGTACTACCCGAAGGGCCTGTTCGAGAAGACGGGCAGCCTGTGGCGCGCCCAGGGGCGGCGGGTGCGGCTCGATCTCAAGCTCTACCGCTCGTTCGTCATGACCCGCGGTGAGGCCACCGGCGCCTGGCGCGGCGAGATCCGCGACGGGGAGGTGGTCCGCAGCTCGGAGGAGGTCGAGCGCGAGGAAGAGGCCGAGAGGGAGGGCCGCGGGGAGCGCGAAGAGGAGCCCGAGGAGCGGGAAGAGGAGCCCGAGGAGCGCCGCCGCGACGAGGACGCGGAAGAAGAGGAAGAAGAGGAAGAGGCGGACAGAGAAGAGGGGCGTCGGGGACGCCGGGACGAGGACGACGAGGAGGAGCCCGAGTCCTCCGAGGAGGACGACGAGTGGGAGGAGGACGAGGACGAGCAACCTGACGACCGCTACGACGAGAGGGAGGCACCCGAAGGGCGTCGGCGCCGCGGATAGTCGCGGGCGCTGAGGTGCGCGAACTCGCCGGCCTTCGTTGTCGCCGGCGCCGGGTGCTCAGGGAAACGAGGTCGAGTGTGCCGTGTCCGATCCCGCCGTCCCCGCGTCGCGGCCACTGACCCCCTACAGTCAGGGGTCTTCCGGCGCGAACCTGGCCGACATCCTTGAACGCGTGCTCGACAAGGGCATCGTGATCGTCGGCGACATCAAGATCAACCTGCTCGACATCGAGTTGCTCACCATCAAGCTCCGGCTCCTGGTTGCCTCCGTGGACAAGGCCCGGGAGATCGGCATCGACTGGTGGGAGCGCGACCCGGCGCTGTCCTCCCGCGCCGACGGCCGGCGCAGCCTGAAGGAGCAGAACGAGCGACTGCGGGCCGAGCTGGAGGAGCTGCGCGAACAGCTCGCGGCCTCCCCGCCGCCCGAGCTGTCCGAGGGCAGGTCCGCCCGCCGCAGCCGACCACGGGAGGAGCGCGACACCGAACGAGAGCCACGCCGGGACCGCGACACCGAACGAGAGCCACGCCGGGACCGCGACACCGAACGAGAGCCACGCCGGGACCGCGACACCGAACGAGAGCCACGCACCGAGCCGCGGCGCACCCGGCGCAGGGCCGATGAGGACGAGGACCGGAGCTGAGGGCGGTGGACGAGCAGCTGTGCTATGCGTATGCCGTGCTGGGTGCGTCGGCCCTGGACGAGACGGTGCTCTCGCCTGTCCGGGGCGTGGCGGACGCCCCCGTCACCCTGGTCCACCACGGCCAGGTGGCCGCCGCGGTCAGCGCGGTGCCCGCGGCCGAGTTCTCGGAGGCGGCCCTGAGGGCCGGCCTGGAGGACCTGCGGTGGCTGGAGGCGACGGCGCGGGCGCACCACTTCGTGATCGAGACGCTGGCCGGGCACACCACGGTCCTTCCGCTGCGGCTGGCCACCGTCTACCTGGACGAGAGCCGGGTGCAGGAGATGCTGGCCGGGCGGGAGGCGGAGTTCACGGCGCTGCTGGACCGGCTCGCCGAGCACGTGGAGTGGGGCGTGAAGGTGTACGCCGAGGCGCCGCCCGAGCCGCCGCCCGCCCAGGCGGCCACCGGCGTCCCGGCGGGCGAGGAGAACCCGGGCCGGGCGTATCTGCGCAGCCGCCGGCACCAGCGGCAGGCGCGTGAGGACGCGTGGCGGCTCGCCGAGGAGGCCGTACGGCGGACCGAGGAGCAGGCCCGGGGCCTGGCGGTGGAGCGCACCCGGCACCGGCCGCAGCAGGGAGGTCTCGCACAGGTGCCGGGCGAGAACATCGCCAACGACGCCTATCTGGTCCCGCGCCGGCTGTCCGAGGAGTTCCGCGACCGGATGCTGCACGCCGCCGACGGCCTGCCCGGGGTCCGCGTGGATGTCACCGGGCCGTGGGCGCCGTACTCCTTCACCGCGCCGCTCGCGCCCGGCGCGCGGGAAGGGGCCGGGCAGCGGTGAGCGAGTACGGCCCGTACGACGACCGTCCGGTCGCTCAGCCGCAGGTGGCGTTGATCGACCTGCTGGACCGGCTGCTGAGCGGCGGTGTGGTGCTCACCGGCGATCTCGTGCTGTCCATCGCCGACGTCGACCTGGTGCGGATCTCGCTGCGCGCGGTGATCGTCGCGATCCGCGAGGAGCTGGACGAGGAGTGGGCGACGTTCCTTCCCCCGGGCAGCTCCGCGCTTCCCGTCCACGGGAGCCACGGTGACGGGCCCGGCTGACGGCTCGGGCGCGGACCGGCTGCGGGAGGTGGCCGAGGCGGCTACCCGCGCCTTCTCGCTGCTGCCCGCCCGCCCGGACGAGGTCCCCCCGCCGTCCGCAGGCCGGGGCACGGAACTCGCGCGCCGTCTGCACGCCGACCCGGACACGGTGGAGCGGGACCTCGTCAAACTGGTCCTCACCATCGTCGAGTTGCTGCGCCAGCTGATGGAGCGGCAGGCCCTGCACCGCGTCGACGAGGGCGACCTCACCGAGGCGCAGGAGGAACGGCTCGGGCTGACCCTGATGCTCCTGCACGACCGGATGGCCGACCTGTGCGACCAGTACGGCCTCACCATGGCCGACCTCAACATCGACCTGGGCCCGCTGGGCACGCTGCTTCCGCCCTGACGGCCGGTGGGTGGGCCGGGCGCGGAGCCCGGTCCACCCACCCGGGCGTCACCGGATCACGTGCTCCACGAACCGCTCCACCGTCTCCGCGAGGACCTCCCGGCCGTCCCGCGCCCACAGCCCGTCGTTGAACAGCTCGACCTCGATGGGACCGGTGTAGCCGGCGGCCTCCACGTACCCCTTCCACTCGCGCATGTCGACCGCCCCGTCACCGAGCTGGCCGCGCCCGGTGAGCACGCCCTCCGGCAGCGGGGTGGTCCAGTCGGCGAGCTGGAAGGTGTGGATCCGGCCACCGGCGCCCGCGCGGGCGATCTGCTCGGGGGCCGTGTCGTCCCACCAGATGTGGTACGTGTCCACCGTGACGCCCACCTGCTCGGCCGGGAAGCGCTCGGCCAGGTTCAGCGCCTGGGCCAGGGTCGAGACCACACAACGGTCCGAGGCGTACATCGGGTGCAGCGGCTCGATGGCCAGCCGCACGCCGCGCTCGGCCGCGTACGGGCCCAGCTCCGCGAGCGCGTCCGCGATCCGCTCGCGCGCCCCGCGCAGGTCCCTGGAGCCGGCCGGCAGCCCGCCCGACACCAGGACCAGCGTGTCCGTGCCCAGCGTGGCCGCCTCGTCGACGGCCCGCCGGTTGTCGTCGAGGGCTCGCGCCCGCTCCTCGGGGTCGATCGCGGTGAAGAAGCCGCCCCGGCACAGCGTCGTCACCGTCAGCCCGGCGTCACGGACCAGCTTGGCGGTGGCCTCCAGGCCGTACGACTGGACGGGCTCCCGCCACAGGCCCACGCCGCGCACGCCCAACTCCTGGCAGGCGTCGACCAGTTCGGGCAGGCTCAGCTGCTTGACCGTCATCTGGTTGATGGAGAACCGCTCCGGTGCCGTGCTCACTGGGCCACTCCGTACAGGGACAGCAGCGTCTTCATGCGCGTCTCGGCCAGCTCGGGGTCGGGGAACAGGCCGAGGCCGTCGGCGAGTTCGTACGCCGTCGCGAAGTGCGGCAGCGAGCGCGCCGACTGCAGGCCGCCGACCATCGTGAAGTGCTCCTGGTGGCCCGCGAGCCAGGCCAGGAAGACCACGCCCGTCTTGTAGAAGCGGGTGGGCGCCTGGAACAGGTGGCGGGACAGCTCCACGGTCGGGTCGAGGAGTTCCCGGAAGCCCTTCACATCACCGGTGTCCAGGGCCCGTACCGCCTCGGCGGCCAGCGGGCCGAGCGGGTCGAAGATGCCGAGCAGGGCGTGGCTGAAGCCCTTCTCGTCGCCGGCGATCAGCTCCGGGTAGTTGAAGTCGTCGCCGGTGTAGCAGCGCACGCCCGGCGGGAGGCGGCGGCGCAGGTCGATCTCGCGCCGGGCGTCGAGCAGGGAGATCTTGACACCGTCCACCTTGTCCGGGTGGGCTGCGATGACCTGCAGGAACACGTCCGTCGCCGCGTCCAGGTCACTTGAGCCCCAGTAGCCCTCCAGGACCGGGTCGAACATGGGGCCGAGCCAGTGCAGGACGACGGGTTCGGCGGCCTGGCGCAGCAGGTGGCCGTAGATCTCCAGGTAGTCCTCGGGGCCCTTCGCCGTGGCGGCCAGGGCGCGGGACGCCATGAGGATCGCCTGCGCACCCGCCTCCTCCACCACGGCGAGCTGCTCCTCGTACGCCTTGCGGATCTCCTCCAGGGAGCCGGCGGCGAGCTGGTCGGTGCCGACGCCGCAGGCGATCCGGCCGCCGACCGCCTTCGCCTCGGCGGCGGACCGGCGGATCAGCTCCGCCGCGCCCGCCCAGTCCAGGCCCATCCCGCGCTGCGCGGTGTCCATGGCCTCCGCGACGCCGAGCCCGTGCGACCACAGGTGGCGGCGGAAGGCGAGGGTGGCGTCCCAGTCGACGGCGGCGGGCGAGTCGGGGGAGACGTCCGCGTACGGGTCGGCGACGACGTGCGCCGCGGAGAAGACCGTACGGGAGGTGAACGGCGTGCCGGCGGAGAGGGCGAGGGGCTCGCGGCGCGGCTCGTACGCCCTGAGCCGCCCGCTCGTGTCCGGGAGGTGGATGGTCACAGGGAGATCTCCGGTACGTCGAGGCGGCGGCCCTCGGCCGAGGACTTCAGGCCGAGTTCGGCGAGCTGGACGCCGCGGGCGCCGGCCAGCAGGTCCCAGTGGTAGGGGGCGTCGGCGTAGACGTGCTTGAGGAACAGCTCCCACTGCGCCTTGAATCCGTTGTCGAACTCGCCGTTGTCCGGGACCTCCTGCCACTGGTCACGGAAGACCTCGGTGGCGGGGATGTCCGGGTTCCACACGGGCTTGGGGGTCGCCGAGCGGTGCTGTACGCGGCACTTGCGCAGTCCGGCGACGGCCGAACCCTCGGTGCCGTCCACCTGGAACTCCACCAGCTCGTCGCGGTTCACGCGCACCGCCCAGGAGGAGTTGATCTGGGCGATCGCGCCGCCCTCGAGTTCGAAGATGCCGTACGCGGCGTCGTCCGCCGTCGCGTCGTACGGCTTGCCGTTCTCGTCCCAGCGCTGCGGGATGTGGGTGGTCGCCAGGGCCTGTACGGACTTCACGCGGCCGAACAGCTCGTGCAGCACGTACTCCCAGTGCGGGAACATGTCGACAACGATGCCACCGCCGTCCTCGGCACGGTAGTTCCAGGAGGGGCGCTGGGCGGGCTGCCAGTCTCCCTCGAACACCCAGTAGCCGAACTCGCCGCGCACCGAAAGGATCCGGCCGAAGAAGCCGCCGTCGATGAGCCGCTTCAGCTTCAGCAGGCCGGGCAGGAAGATCTTGTCCTGGACGACGCCGTGCTTGACGCCCTTCTCGCTCGCGAGGCGGGCCAGCTCCAGGGCGCCCTCGAGGCCCGTGGCCGTCGGCTTCTCGGTGTAGATGTGCTTGCCCGCCGCGATCGCCTTCTTGATCGACTCCTCGCGGGCGGAGGTGACCTGAGCGTCGAAGTAGATCTCGACGGTCGGGTCGGCGAGGACCGCGTCCACGTCCGTCGACCAGTGCTCCAGGCCGTGCCGCTCGGCGAGCGCCTTCAGGGCGTGTTCGCGGCGGCCGACGAGGACCGGCTCGGGCCACAGCACGGCGCCGTCGCCCAGGTCGAGGCCGCCCTGCTCGCGGAGGGCCAGGATGGAACGGACGAGGTGCTGGCGGTAGCCCATGCGTCCCGTCACGCCGTTCATGGCGATACGCACCGTCTTGCGTGTCACGTCGATCCCTTCGTACGCGTCCGGCGCCTCGTACGCTCGTGCGGTGAGCGTGACAGCAAGCGCTTTCTATACAGTGAGACGCTAGCCTCTGTGCGGCCGCTCGGACAAGACCGCGGGGGGCGGCGATATGTACGTGTCCGTATACGGCGTCACAGAACGTGACACTGCGGGCACGGTGCCGTGAACTCGGACGGTTCGGGAGCGTGAAGTTGGTCGATCCGTCGAACACGGTGAACCGCGGGCCTGTACACGGGTGTCTGTAGAGCTGTAGATGGATCTCGGCGGAAGTCGGTGGATGTCCGTGGACGGACACGACGGACGCCGCCGAGCACGACGGGTACGACGACGAGAACACGCGACCGGAGGACGACGACGATGACGGTGACCCTGGCGGACGTGGCGGCGCGCGCACAGGTGTCGCCCGCCACCGTGTCGCGCGTGCTGAACGGGAACTATCCCGTGGCGGCGTCCACCCGGGAGCGGGTGCTGCGCGCGGTGGACGAGCTGGACTACGTCCTGAACGGCCCGGCCAGCGCGCTGGCGGCGGCCACCTCCGACCTGGTCGGCATCCTGGTCAACGACATCGCCGACCCCTTCTTCGGGATCATGGCGAGCGCGATCCAGTCGGAGATCGGGGGCCCGGGCGGGCGGGCCGGCGGCGAACGGCTCGCCGTGGTCTGCAACACGGGCGGCTCCCCGGAGCGCGAGCTGACGTATCTGACGCTGCTGCAGCGGCAGCGGGCGGCGGCCGTGGTGCTCACCGGTGGCGCGATGGAGGTCAGCGCGCATGTGGAGGCCGTGGGCGCGAAGCTGCGCAAGCTCGCGGCGGCGGGGACGAAGGTCGTGCTGTGCGGCCGGCCGCCGGCGCCCGAGGCGATCGCACTCACCTTCGACAACCGCGGCGGCGGCCGGCAGCTCACCGAGCACCTGATCGGGCTCGGGCACCGGCGACTCGGCTACATCGCGGGCCCGGAGGAACGCACGACGACGCGGCACCGCCTGGAGGGCCACCGGGCGGCACTGGCCGCCGCCGGGATCGAGGACGACCCGAAGCTGACGGTGCACGGCCGCTACGACCGCCGGGCCGGTTACGAGGCGACACTCGAACTGCTGCGCAGGGACCCGTCCCTCACCGCGATCGTGGCCGCGAATGACACGGTGGCGCTGGGCGCCTGCGCGGCCCTGCGGGACTCCGGGCTATGCATCCCCGACGACGTCTCGGTGGCGGGCTTCGACGACCTCCCGTTCGCGATCGACGCGGTACCGGCCCTGACGACGGTCCGCCTCCCGCTCTCGGAGGCGGGAGCACGCGCGGGCCGTATCGCGATGGGGCGCGAGGAGCCACCGCCCGGCGGGATCGCGGCGGTGCGGGGGGAGTTGATGGTGCGGGGGTCCACGGGGGCGCCGCGGGGGTAGGCCCCGGCTGGGGCCGGCGGTCGGCCCGTCCCGTGCGCTGTTCGTGGAAGCCGGCCCCCGGCGCCCTTCTGGCTCGGCAGGGACATCGGCCCGGCGCGCCCGAGTGTCGCCGACGGGCGCCGCCCCCACGTGCCGAGTAGGGTCCGTTTGCATGAAGCTCGCGTTCTCCACCCTCGGTGTCCCCGGCCTGCCCATACCCGACGTGGTGCACCTCGCGGCCACGCACGGCTACCACGGTGTCGAACTGCGCGCGCATCCGGACGAGCCCGTGCACCCGGGCATCGGCGCCGCCGAACGGGCCGACGCGGCCGCCGCGTTCAAGGCGGCCGGGGTCGAGATCCTGGGACTCGCGGGGTACACGCGTGTCGCCGCGCCCGGTGACGACGCGCCCGTCCTGGCCGAGATCCGCGAACTCCTCGACCTGGCCCGCGACCTGGGCGCCCCCTACATCCGCGTCTTCCCCGGCGGCGGCACCGAACAGAGCACGGAGGAAGCCGACGCGACGGCCGCCCGGCGCCTGGGCACCGCCGCGGAGTACGCCGCCGACGCCGGTGTGCGCATCCTGCTGGAGACGCACGACTCGCACCGCACCGGCGCGGACGTCCTACGCGTCCTCGGCGCGGTCGGCCACCGTCAGGTGGGCGCGCTGTGGGACGTGATGCACACCTGGCTGGGCGGCGAGCAGCCGCAGGAGACGTACGCGGCACTGTCCCCGTACCTCGGTTACGTCCAGGTCAAGGACATCGCGTCCGCCGACGACACGACCCCGCTGCCGCTCGGCTCCGGTGTCCTCCCGCTCGCCGAGTGCGTGGAGGTCCTCTCCCGCCACGGCTGGGACGGCTGGCTGTGCTGGGAGTACGAGAAGCGCTGGTACGAGTCGGTGACACCGCTGCCGGAGCTGCTGGGGGCGGGGCGGGAGCACCTGGGGCGGCTGCTCAACGAGTCGGCGTAAGGCGCCGAGGGCGGCGGGGGGAACCGCCCTCGGCTCACTCGCCGTGCGGCGCGCCGGCTGCGCGCGGATGCGGCCGGTCAGAGGCGGCGTGCCACGAAGTCGGCCACCTGCGTGCCGAGTTGTCGGCCCGCGCTGTTGTCGAGGGAGGTGTGCTGGCCCGACCAGATCCGGCTGAGCCACGCTTCGGTGGCGGCGTCCTGGAAGCCGGGGAAGGTGCGGGTGACGCCCTTCGACGTCACCGCGAGAGGGTGGTGCGCACCGTAGAGTCCGGCGAGCGTCGTCGCCGCTGCCTGGCTGAGCGCACCGTGAGCACCGGGGTAGGACGGATCCGGGGCGGTCGGCAGCAGGGGGGTCCAGGCGGGATCGCCGGTGATGCGCGGGTTGTAGTGCGTGCCGCCGAGCCGGATGGCGGTCACGGGCCGCCAGACACGGTAGGCGTACTTCGCGTCGTACATGGCGATCGCGGTGTCGGCGAGGGCCAGGTCGAGCCGGGCGAAGACCTTCACCGCCTTCTCCAGGCTCGCGTTCTGGGCGGTGACGAGGTTCTGCGCGATCTGGTTCCAGACGTTCCAGACCGGCGCCGCCGCCCAGAACTTCGCGGCCGCGGTCTGGTCGGGGGTGCGGGTGCGACTCGTCTTGCTCCCCAGAGCCTTGACCTCGTTCAAGGCGGTGGCGTACGCGGCGCTGCTCACGGCCGGGGGTGCCGGCGGGCGGAACTGGCTTCCGGTGGCCAGCACGAACGGCTTGACCGAGCCCCAGTTGGTGAACACCGGTGCGGGGAAATCGGGAGGTGTGGACCGGTAGTCACCGGCTTTGCTGCCGGGCCTGAACGGTGGGGGCTTGACCGAGGACCCGTCATGGGACCGCAGGCTGATCAGCCGGCGGGCGACCTCGGCTCCCACGCGCGTGCCTGCCTGCTTGCCGGCGCCGTCGGGGATGGCGGACAGCCGGCTTTTCAGCCGCTGGTCCAGGCCTGCGCGCTTGGCCGGATAGAGGGCGACCAGCACATCGTGGGCCGCCTGGTCCGCTGCGGCATCCGCACGGGCGCCTCGCGGAGCCGACACCGAGGACACGTAGGCGGGGCCGGTCCGGGTGATCGAGACCACCGCGTCGTACTCGGCGGCCTGGAGGATCGCGAAGCTGCGCGTGGGGTGGACGGTGGACGGTTGAGCCTTCGGATCGCTCAGGATGGTGATGAGCTCGCGGTTCCACTCGACGACCGGCATCCCGGAAGCTGCGGCGGCGGTGCGCAGGGGCTGCGCGTGAGTGGCGGTGGATCCGAAGGCAGGGCTGGTGAGTCCGGCTGCCAGCGCGGTCCCGGTCAGCACGGCGAGTGTCTTCTGTATTCCACCCATGTGGTGTGGCTCCTTGTCGCTGGTGGCGGGCTGCGGCAACCGGGGGTCACACACGTCGGCCCCGTGGTCCACCGCGGGCCACAGGGGCAGCGGACAGGACGGATCGGTCGGGCGGCCCGCAGCGCATGCTGCGAAGAAGGACGGGCGGGGTCACCGGAGGGCCGCGACCGGACGACCGGCGTATCGGCCCAGGACGGGCAGGCGTCACCCGGACGAATCTTCCGGCGGGCGGACCGAGCGCACGCGGTCCAACCTGATCTCCTCTTCGGGTCAGCAGGTCGCTGGCCAGCTACAGCCTGCTGACACCCGATCGACGCCGCAATCCGTACGCGGCCACTCGGGTGGTCGATACGCCCGGGCGAGCCGTCCGCGGGAACCGGTCCCTGCCGGCTTCACAGACACCGTGCTCCCCGTCGCCGGTTCTCGTGGCCCCGTTCGCCTCCCCCCGTGTGGAGCCCTCTCCTCCGCGGCCAGTTCTGCCTGCTCACGGTGGTGTGGGTGGCGCGGGCACCCCGGAACCGCGCGACCGGACTACGCCGGACGCGCCGTGAACCGTACGGACCCGTCCAGGCACCACTCCAGTACGGCGGGCCAGGAGCCGTAGCCGGCGTCCAGGTCGAGGTGGGCGGCGCCGGGGATGATCTCGGCCGGGATGCCGAGGGGATCCCCGAAGACCGTCTTCGCGCCCTCCGGGCAGTACGGGTCGTCGTCGCCAGCGACGAGAAGGGTGGGCGCGGGCGGTGTCAGACCGTCGAGCTGCGGCGGTACGAAGGCGGCGACCTCCGGGTACCGGGCGAGGACGGAGGCGGACGGCGGGGCCACGAGCAGCACGCGGTCCACCTCCAGGCCCTTCACCCCGCGCGCGACCGCGTGCAGCCACAGCACGCTGGACAGGCTGTGGGCGACGACGACGCGTTCGGCCCCGTCGGGCAGGTCGTCGAGGTGGCGGGCCAGCTCTGCGAGCCACACGTCCAGATCCGGGTCGTCGGGGTCGGGCAACTGCGGATAGGTGACGTGGTGGCCGAGTTCGGTGAGCCGGTCGGCCAGCCAGTGCTGCCAGTGGTCCTTCGGGCGGTGGTTCTGCCAGCCGTGGAGGAGGAGGTAGGCGCTCATGGGTCGATGGTATGAACGCGCGTCGGTCAGACGACGACGCGGGCCCACACCGTCTTCCCCACGCATCGTTCCCTGACCTCCCACGTCTCCGCCAGCGCGGCCACCAGCAGCAGGCCGCGGCCCGAGGCGGCCTCCGGGTCCGGGGCCGACAGGACCGGTCGGCGCGGGGAGGCGTCGGACACCTCCACGTCCACGGTCTTCTCGCCGTCGTACGTCATCGCCACCTCGAAGTGGCGCCCGGGGACGCGGCCGTGGCGGATCGCGTTCGTCGCCAGCTCGGAGACGACGAGTTCGACCACGTCCCGCGCATCGGCCGACACCGCCCAGGAGCGCAGCACGCAGCGGGCGCCGCGGCGGGCCTCGACGACGTTGCGCGGGGTCGGCGCGAACCTCAGCCTCCAGGTGCGGAGTTGTGGAGATACGTCATCACTTTCTGTGCTCATGTAGATACTGTCGGCCATGGAAGCCGCCACCACCAGGGGAGGAGCGTCGACGGTCGCGCACGGCAACCGGTGCGGTGCGCGCGTTGAGTCGTGTGGAGCCGTGTAGAGGGGGGTGGCTGCGATGGGGCAGCTCAAGAAGAACTCGGCGTCGCCCGCCGCGCAGTACTTCGCGGAGGTGCTGCGGACGCTGCGGGTGCAGGCCGGGTTGTCGCAGAACGACCTGGGCAACCTGATGGCGTACTCGGGGGCGGCGGTGAGCGCGGTGGAGACCGGCGCGAAACCGGCGACGGACGAGTTCATCGCGGCGGCGGAGAAGGCGTTGGATGCCGGGGGGCTGGTTGCGGCGGCGGCGAAGTAGGTGCGGCTGGAGCGGTATCCGGAGTACTTCCAGGGCTTCGTGCAACTGGAGCAGGAGGCGCTGAGCGTGTCGTCATACAGCACTCAGTTGGTGCACGGCTACTGCAGACGGAGGCGTACGCGCGGGCGCTGCTCCAGTCCGACTTCCCGCCCCTCGACGACGAAGAGATCGAGCAACTGACGCAGGCCCGGCTGGAACGCAGGGCGCTGCTCGACCGGAAGCCGGTGTGCGTGATCAACGTGATCCTCGAAGAGGAGGCTCTCAGGCGGCAGATCGGCACGGCAGAAGCGATGCACGATCAGTACAAGCATCTCGTCGCGTGCGCAGAGCGCCCCAACGTGGTTATTCAGGTCATGCCTTCTCGGCTCGGCGCCCACGCAGGACTTCGCGGTCCCATGACGGTCGTAGAGACGCCGGAACAGACCTCGCTGGTGTACACGGAAGCTCTGGGCAAGAGCCTGCTGGTATCCAAGCCTGACGAAGTGGGTATCCTCGCGCGCCGCTATGCGATGATCAGTCGGCAGGCCCTCCGGCCGGAGGAATCCGTAGACGCGATCACGCAGTTGGCGGGTGAGCTATGACTGAGCTGAAGTGGTGCAAGAGCACCTACAGCGACTCCGGCGGCGGCGAATGCGTGGAAGTCGCCGCCACCACGGCGATACACATCCGCGACTCCAAGACCCCGGACCGCCCTTACCTCACCGTCTCCCCCGCCGCCTGGGCCGACTTCCTCGCCACCCTGGCCTCAAGCAGCGACCGGCACTCGGGCCACTCCTCCGCCGTGATCGAGTAGATCGCGGAGTCCCGGAGTCGGCCCTCCTCGCCCGGTGCCCAGGAGCGGGACCAGTTGCGCAGGACGCCCTCGAAGCGGGCGCCGACGCTCTGGATCGCCGCGCGGGAGCGGTCGTTGCGGGCGTCGGTCTTCAGGTCGACGCGGGCCACACCCCATTTCTCGAACGCGTGGCGGAACAGCAGGAGTTTGGACTCGGCGTTGACGCCCGTGCCCTGGGCGGAGCGGGCGAGCCAGGTGAAGCCGACCTCGATGGCGTCGAGCCGGTCGTCCGTGCGCCAGGAGCGCGGGTCCCAGAACGCCGTGGTGCCGACCGCCCGCCCCGTGGCGAGGGAGATCTGTGCGTACGGGGCGAGCCGTCCCGCCGCCGCACGGCCGAGCTGGGCGTCGATGTACGCCCCGGCCTGGTCCGCCCTGGGCACCCAGGTGAATGCGTACGTGTCCCGGTCCTCCTCCGCCGCCACCGCCAGGTCGGCCGCATGCCGGTGCTCCAGCGGCTCCAGGCGCACCAACGCGCCTTCCAGGAGCGGTCCCTCCAACTTGAACGCCAACGCTCTCCAGCCCCCTCGGTGCGGCAACCCCGCACGTGGTTCCGCGAACGCCCCGACAAAGCCTGAAGAGTCTGCCGTACGAACCCGAGGTCGTCGAACGAGATTCGGGACACCGACGCCCGGGTCCGCTCCATGAGACCGTCGGAGCGCCCGATGACCTCGGCGATCGGTTCGGCCTGTCGCCGATGCGACAGCATGCCGGGGCCGTTGAAGCGGCGCCAGTGGCCGTCGAACGCATTTCGAAAGCGTCAGTCGGGGACGACCCCCGGCCCCGGGCCCTGTCAGCTCCCCGACTGCAACAGATCCGCCGAATCTGTTGCACTCAGAACCCCCACCCACCCCGCCCACCGACCGGAGCCGGCCGGCCGCTCCCGCCCGGCGCATACAACCCCGCCCGCAGCTCCGCGAACGACTCGTGGAAGTCCGGGAAGGTCTTCCTGACGCAGCCGGGGTCGTCGAACGAGATTCCCGGCACCCGAAGTCCCGTGACCGCGAAGGACATCGCGATCCGGTGGTCGCCGTACGTCTTGATGTGCGCGCCCGGCGACGTCCCCATGTCCGCCGTCGTCCCCGGCGCGATCTCGATCCAGTCCGGGCCCGTGGCCACCCCCACCCCCAGCCGCCGCGGGTTCTCCGCGCAGGCCTCCAGGCGGTCGCACTCCTTCACCCGGGTGTTCGCCACGTCCTCGATGCGGACGGGGCCGGAGGCGAACGGCGCGATCGCCGCCAGCGTCGGCATCGTGTCGGAGATGTCGCGCATGTTGACGGTCAGCCCCCTCAACTCCCCCGTCCCGCGCACCGTCGTGCGGTCCGCGGCCACCTCCACCTCCGCGCCCATCCGCCGCAGCACGTCCACGAAGCCCAGGTCCCCCTGGAGCGTGCCCGCCCCGAGCCCGGGCACCGTGACCTCGCCGCCCGTCACGGCCGCCGCCGCGAGGAAGTAGCTCGCGGTGGAGGCGTCCGGTTCGATCGCGTACGTCGTGGCGCGGTAACCGCCCGTTGGGACCACGAAGACGTTCCCCTCGCGGCGCACCTGCGCTCCGAACGCCCGCATCATCGCGACCGTGATGTCGACGTACGGCGCCGACACCAGGTCCGTCACCGTGATGCGCAGGCCCTGGCGCGTGAGGGGGCCGAGGAGCAGCAGGGCCGTGAGGTATTGGGAGGACTGGCCCGCGTTCAGCACCACCTCGCCTCCCTCCACGCCGGCCGCCTCCACCGTCAGCGGATGGTGCCCTTCCGACTCCTCGTACCGCAGCCGTACGCCCAGGTCCCGCAGTGCCCGGGTCAGCGGGCCCAGCGGGCGCCGCCGCATCTGCGGCGAGGCGTCGAAGCGGTAGGTGCCGTGTCCGGTGGCGGCCAGGGTGGGCAGGAAGCGGGCCGTGGTCGCGCCGTCGCGGCAGTACACGTCCGCCTCGGTGGCCGCCGGGCCTTGCGGGCGGCCGTCGACGTGCCAGGCCTCCGGGGTCCGGCCGACGCTGTAACCGAGGGTGCTCAGGCCCTCCGCGAAGCCCTCGGTGTCGTCCGACCGCAGTGGCCGTACGAGCGTGGTGACGCCGTCGGCCGCGGCGGCCAGGAAGAGCGCGCGGGCGGTGATGGACTTGGAACCGGGGATCTCGACTTCGGGCATGGCCTCACGCTGGCTCGCTGATCGGTTCGCTCGCCGGCACGTCCGCCGACCGGACCTTCTTCGGCCGGGCGCTCCCCGCCGGAGCCAGCGACGTCAGCGCCACCCCGCCCACCAGTAGTGCCGCCGCGCCCCAGCGCAGGGGGCTGATCGGTTCGCCCAGGAACACGGCCGCGGACGACATGCCGAAGACCGGGACCAGGAGGGAGAACGGCGCGACCGTGGACGCGGGATGGCGGCGCAGCAGCCAGCCCCAGGCGCCGAAGCCGAAGACCGTGGTGATCCAGGCGACGTAGAGGACGATGCCGGCGCCCTGCCAGTTGAGGGCGCGCAGTGCGGCGAGGTCGCGGGACGGGCCCTCCGCGAGGAGGGACAGGCCGAGCAGGGGCAGGACCGGCACCGTGCTGACCCACACCATGAAGTTCAGGGGGTCCGGCGGGGACGCCTTGCGGGTGAGGACGTTGGACAGGCCCCAGCAGGCCGCCGCCACGATGACCAGGGCGAACGCGCCGAGCGGGCCGGCCGTTCCCTCGTCGACGGCCGCGAGGGCCACGCCGCCGAGGGCCACCGCCATGCCCAACGCCCGCAGGCGCGTGGGGCGTTCGCCGAGCAGCGCGAAGGCCATGAGCGCGGTGAACACCGCCTGGATCTGCAGGACCAGGGAGGACAGGCCGGCGGGCATCCCCGCGGCCATGCCGAGGAACAGCAGCCCGAACTTCGCCACGCCCAGCACCAGACCCACCGCCACGATCCACTTCCAGGCCACCTTGGGGCGGCCCACGAGGAAGACGGCGGGGACGGCCGCGGCCAGGAAGCGCAGGGCCGAGAACAGCAGGGGCGGGAAGTGGCCGAGGCCCAGTTCGATGACGGTGAAGTTCACGCCCCAGACGGCGGCGACGAGGACGGCGAGAGACAGGTGTGCGGGTCGCATGCGTCGAGGATCACGCCCCATGACCGTGAAGCACCAGCGATGATTGCTGCATGGTTGGATGAAGCATCGCTAATCCTCAGGGGGGCATCTTGCTCGACCTCCAGCGCCTGCGCGCCCTGCACGCCGTCTCCGTTCACGGCACGGTCGGCGCCGCGGCCGCCGCACTCGGTTACACGCCGTCCGCCGTCTCCCAGCAGATCGCCAAGCTGGAGCGGGAGACCAGGACCGTGCTGCTCGAACGGGAGGGGCGCGGCGTGCGACTCACCGACGAGGCGCTTCAACTCGCCGCCGCCGCACAGCAGTTGCTGGCGATCGTGGAGCGCGCCGAGACCGAGCTGGAGGAGCGGCGGGGGCTGCCCGCCGGGCGGCTGACGGTGGCGGCGTTCCCGTCGGCCGCGCGGGGGCTGATGCCGGGGGTGCTCACGGACCTCGCGCGCCGGCACCCCGCTCTGGACACCCGGCTGACCGAGGTGGACCCGCATCTGTCCGTCGACCTGGTCGCCAAGGGCGTGGTGGACGTCGCCGTGGCGCACGACTGGGACATCGCGCCGCTGCCCGCACCCGAGGGGGTGGAACAGGCGGTCATCGGCGACGACCTGTGCGATCTGCTGGTGCCCGCCGGCCACCGCTTCGCCGGGCGGACGGCCGTACGCCGCGAGGAGTTGGGCGGTGAGCGGTGGATCTGCCAGCCGCCGGGCCGGGTCTGCCACGACTGGCTGGTGCGGACGCTGCGCGCGGCCGGGCACGAGCCCGAGGTGGTCCACCAGGCCGACGAGAACCCGACCCTGGTCGCCCTGGTCGCCGCCGGACTCGGTATCGCCCTGATCCCGCGGCTCGGCCGGGGCCCGCTGCCGGAGGGGGTCGTCGAGGTACCCCTGGACCCCATGCCCGTACGACACCTGTACGCGCTGTGGCGCAGCGGGGCGGCCCGGCGGCCGGCGATCGCCGAGACCGTGCGCACCCTCCAGCACCACTGGCCCACGGTGTCGGCGCACACGCCCCGTTGACCACCCTCGCACCGACTTCCGGCGACCGGCGGTTTCCGGGGAACCCGACCCGGTGCCCCTTCGTCCCATGGGCAGGTTGCCGGATGAGTCTCCGCGCTGCGGTGTCGGCTCTCGCTGCTGGCTGCGATCGCTGACCACCCTCTCCGCCGCACGCGGCCGGCAGCACGCCGCCATCGGCGCGCCCCCCTCCATCAGCGCCGATGGCGGCCCCTCGTCTGCGGTACCTCATGTGCGGCGCCTTGACCGGCAGAAACTTCCCGGATATTGGTGACTCTTCGGAAGTTTCCTTCAGCGTTCTCCTCCGGAAGGAGCGCACGTGCACGAATCCGGCACGGGAAGCACCGCACAGCCCTCCAGACGCACGGTCCTCGCCGCCGCGGGCGTGTCGGCGGCCCTCGCGCTCACCCCGGGCGCCGCTCACGCAGCCGGGTACGCAGCCGGGGACTCCGTCCACGACGACGAGCGGCTCAAGGGCCTGATCTCCCGTATGACGCTGGAGGAGAAGGTCGGCCAGCTGTTCGTGATGCGGATCCACGGCCACTCGGCGACCGCCCCCGACCAGGCCGACATCGACGCCAACCTCAGGGAGTTCGGCGTTCGCACCGCCGCCGAACTGGTCGCCCGGTACCGCGTCGGCGGCATCATCTACTTCGCCTGGGCGCACAACACGCGCGGTCCCCATCAGATCGCCGAACTGTCCAACGGCATCCAGAAGGCGTCGCTCGACCAGCCGCGCGGGCTGCCCGTGCTCATCGCCACCGACCAGGAGCACGGGATCATCGCCCGTGTGGGCAGGCCCGCGACGCTGTTCCCGGGCGCGATGGCGATCGGAGCCGGTGGCTCCCGTGCCGACGCGCAGACCCTGGGCCGGATCGCCGGTGCCGAGCTGCGCGCCCTCGGCATCCGCCAGGACTACTCCCCCGACGCGGACGTGAACGTCAACCCGGCCAACCCGGTCATCGGCGTACGGTCCTTCGGTGCCGACCCGGATGCCGTGGCGGCCCTGGTCGCGGCGGAGGTGAGGGGGTATCAGTCCTCGGGTGTCGCGGCGACCGCCAAGCACTTCCCGGGCCACGGCGACACCGCCGTCGACAGCCACTACGGCTTCCCGGTCATCACGCACAGCCGCGAGCTGTGGGAGCGGCTGGACGCGGTGCCGTTCCGAGCGGCGGTCCGGGCGGGGGTCGACGCCGTGATGACCGCGCACATCATGGTGCCCGCGCTGGACGGCTCCGGCGACCCCGCAACCCTCTCGCGCCCCATCGTCACCGGCATCCTGCGGCAGGAGCTGGGCTACGACGGGGTCGTGGTGACCGACTCGCTCGGCATGGAGGGCGTACGGCAGAAGTACGGCGACGACCGCGTGCCCGTGCTCGCCCTGAAGGCGGGCGTCGACCAGCTGCTCGATCCACCGAACCCGGCCCTCGCCTGGAACGCGGTACTGGACGCGGTGCGGGGCGGTGAGCTGACCGAGGCCAGGCTCGACGAGTCGCTGCTGCGCGTTCTGCGGCTGAAGGCGAAGCTGGGGCTGCTGGACCAGCCGTACGTGAGCGGGGACGGCGTCGACCGGACCGTCGGCACCCCGGAGCACCTGCGCACCGCCGACCGCATCGCGGACCGCACGACCACCCTGCTGGTCAACCAGGAGCGTCTGCTGCCGCTCTCGCGCCGCACCCGGCCCCGGCTGCTGGTGGCCGGTGCGGACCCGGCGTCCCCGACCGGCACCGACGGGCCGCCCACCACCGTCCTGGCGAACGCCCTCACCGAGCTGGGCTTCACCGCTACCGCGCTGTCCACCGGCACGGCGCCCTCGTCGGCGACAGTCGCCGAGGCGGTGACGGCGGCGCGGGACGCGGACGCGGTGGTCGTGGCGACGTACAACGTGAGCGCAACCAGTTCCCAGCGGACGCTGGTGCACCAGTTGGCCGCCACCGGGAAGCCGGTGATCGCTCTCGCCGTCCGGAACCCGTATGACGTCGCGCAACTCCCTGATGTGGGCGCTTTCCTGGCGTCGTACGCCTGGACGGACGTCGAACTGCGCGCCGCGGCGCGGGTGATCGCGGGCCGGGTCAGGCCGCGCGGGAGGCTGCCGGTGCCGGTGCAGCGGGCGGACGACCCGGCCCAAGTGCTGTACCCGATCGGGTACGGGCTGTCGTACTAGCCGTACGCCGGGAACCTGGCACCCCGCCCCTATTTGTCGCAAAGCACCCGAGACGTCTGGCGTGGACCGTGGCCGCGGGCCACGCTGGACGCGGGGGTGGACCGGGGGGTTGGCGATGCGAGGGACACGAGTGTTGCCGGGTGCGCTGCTGGCCGCTGCGCTGGCGGTGGGCGGGGTCTCCGGGTGCCAGACGGTGGCGGGAGCGGCGAAGGACCGGCCGAGCGGGCCTGCCACCTCGCCCGCGCCGTCCGGGTTCGGCGCCGAGTTCCTCGCCGTGGACAAGTGCAGTTCCTTCGGGACGACGAGCTTCACGGAAGTGCCGTGCACGAGCGAACGGGCCGCCGCCCGGGTGGTCGCACGGTACGACGGCGACCCGGCACAGGGTCCCGCATGCCCCGCGACCACGGACTTCGTGCTGCACATCAGCCCCTTCGGGATGGTGCGGCGCGGATACGCGTGCATGCGGAACCTGGAGCCGCCACACCCGGGCGACCCCGGCGGTGGGGGCGGCCCGCGCACGATCGTCGGGGACTGTGTGTACGGCGCGGGCAAGGGCGAGGTCCGGGAGACGGCCTGCGACGGCAGCGGCGCTCACGCGCCCGAATACGAGGTGACGTCGGCGGTCGCGCGCCGCGCGCAGTGCCCGCCGTCGACGGCCCTCTACGTGCAACTGGGCGGCAGCAGACCGGTGGGGTGCGCCCGGCGGCTGTGACCGCGGGTCCGGGTCAGCAGAGGATCCACCCGGAGCTGACCGATCCCGAGCCCACGGAGCCACGGATCCACACACACCGGTGGCCGGCGTGCACGGTGACGGGCCCGGCGTGGTGCGTGTACTGCCCGATGTCGGCCGCGGGGCGGCTGCCGCGCGCCTGCACGCTCACCGACATCGTCCTCCTGCCGGAGACATGGTTCGCGAGGGTCACCGCGCAGACATAGCCGTCGCGCTTGTAGACCTGCACGGAGCCGGTGGAGAACGAGAGCGTACGAACCTTGGGTCCCGAGCAGTAGTCGGCCGCCTCCGCGTGCCCCGGGCTCGCCAGCGCGAGCAGCCCGGACGCCGTCAGCACGGTCATGCCGAGCGCCAGGCGCCGGCGTATCGCACCCTTGTCCACCTCTGTGGTCCTCCCCGCGACGATGAGCGTACTGCTGTACGGACGCATGGCGTACGGCGGATGGTTGCGTCGCTGCGGTGCATACAGGCGCACCTTTTCGAACGTTTGGAAGAACTTCCTCAGGATTTCCTGAATCCGACGGGGTGTCAGGCCGAGGAGCCGACCGGCTCCTCCTGCTCCGGTCCCGGCGCCCCCACGAACGTCCGCCACAGGTCGGCGTACCGGCCGCCGCGGCGCAGCAGCTCCTCGTGGGTGCCGTCCTCCGCGATGCGGCCGTGGTCCATCACCACCACCCGGTCGGCGCGCGCCGCCGTCGTCAGGCGGTGGGCCACGACCAGGGTTGTGCGACGGCCGACGAGGCGGTCCGTGGCCTGGTTGACCTGGGCCTCGGTGGCCAGGTCGAGCGCGGCGGTCGCCTCGTCGAGCAGCAGGATGTCGGGGTCCACCAGCTCCGCGCGCGCCAGCGCGATCAACTGCCGCTGCCCGGCGGACAGGTTGCGGCCGCGCTCGGCGACCTCGTGCAGATAGCCGCCCTCGAGGCGGGCGATCATGTCGTGCGCGCCGACCGCCCGGGCCGCGGCCTCCACCTCGGCGTCGGTCGCGTCCGGACGCCCGTACGCGATGGCGTCCCGGACGGTCCCCTGGAACAGGTACGCCTCCTGCGGGACCACGCCGAGCCGGTGCCGGTACGAGGTCAGGTCCAGCGAGCGCAGATCGGTGCCGTCGACCAGCACCCGGCCGCGCGTGGGGTCGTAGAACCGGGCGACGAGCTTGACCAGGGTCGACTTGCCCGCGCCGGTCTCGCCGACGAACGCGACGGTCTGCCCGGCCGGGATCGTCAGGTCCACGCCGGTCAGCGCCTCCTCGTCGTCGCCGTAGGCGAAGTGGACGCTCTCGAAGGCGATGTCGCCGCGCAGCGACAGCACCTCCAGCGGCTCCTCGGCGGCCTTCGTGGTGGTGGGCTGCTGGAGGAGTTCCTGGATACGGCCCAGCGACACCGTGGCCTGCTGGTAGCCGTCGAACACCTGGGAGAGCTGTTGCACGGGCGCGAAGAACAGGTCGATGTACAGCAGGTACGCGACCAGGGCGCCCGTCGTCAGCGTCCCCGCGCCGACCCGGTGCGCGCCCACGATCAGCACGGACGCGGCGGCCACCGACGACAGCAGCTGCACGAAGGGGAAGTAGACGGATATCAGCCACTGGCCGCGGATGCGTGCCCGGCGGTAGGAGTCGCTGCCCTCGGTGAACCGCCGCCCGCCGTCCCGTTCCCGCCGGAACGCCTGCAGGATGCGCAGCCCGGACACCGACTCCTGCAGGTCCGCGTTGACCGCCGACACCCGCTCACGGGCCAGTTCGTACGCCTTCACGCTGGCCCGGCGGAAGAAGACGGTCGCCACGATCAGCGGGGGCAGGGTGGCGAACACGACGAGCGCCAGCTGTACGTCGATCACCAGCAGGGCGACCATGATGCCGAAGAAGGTGACGACGGAGACGAAGGCCGTCACGAGCCCCGTCTGCAGGAACGTCGACAGGGCGTCGACGTCCGTCGTCATCCGGGTCATGATCCGGCCGGTCAGCTCCCGCTCGTAGTAGTCGAGGCCGAGCCGCTGGAGCTGGGCGAAGATCTTCAGCCGCAGGGAGTACAGGACGCGTTCGCCGGTGCGTCCGGTCATCCGGGTCTCGCCGACCTGTGCCGCCCACTGGATCAGGACGGTGCCCAGCGCGAGCAGGGATGCCGCCCAGACCGCTCCGAGGGCCATCCGGGAGACACCCTGGTCGATGCCGTGCCGGATCAGGATCGGCAGCAGCAGCCCCATGCCCGCGTCCACGGCGACGAGGGCGAGGCTGACGAGCAGGGGCAGCCCGAAGCCGCGCAGCAGCCGGGTGAGGCCGTACGACTTCTCGGGCTGGACGGCGCGTGCCTCGTCGACGTCGGGGGTGTCGATGGCCGGGGGCAGCTTCTCGACCTGGGCGAGCAGCTCGGGGGTCGCCGGGGTCCCGGTGAGGGCGTGGTCCTTGGGCTCCCGGTCGCCGGTCCACAGCCGCGGGGTGACACCGCGCTCGGCGTCGAATTCGGCGTCCAGCTCGTCCCGGACGCTGGTGTCCTCCTGGGGTGTGGCCGGCTGGGCGTGGCCGGGGGAGACACCGCCCAGTTCGTCGGGGTCGGTCAGGAGGCGGCGGTAGAGGGCGGAGCGCTCCTGGAGCTCCTCGTGGGTGCCGATGTCGGCGAGACGGCCGCCGTCGAGGACCGCGATGCGGTCGGCGAGGTTGAGGGTGGAGCGGCGGTGGGCGATCAATAGGGTGGTGCGCGCGTCAGCGCTCGACGAGGGGTGGTGGTCGGGCGACGGGTGGGCGGTTCGGCCCTGCATGACCTGCTTCAGGGCCTCGTGGATCTCGTGTTCGACGCGGGCGTCCACCGCCGAGGTCGCGTCGTCGAGGACCAGCAGCCGCGGGTCGGTAAGGATGGCGCGGGCGAGCGCGATGCGCTGGCGCTGGCCGCCGGAGAGGGTCAGGCCGTGCTCGCCGACCTTGGTGTCGTAGCCGTTGGGCAGCTCGGCGATGAAACGGTCCGCCTGCGCCGCGCGTGCGGCCCGCTCGATCTCCTCCTGCGAGGCGTCGGGGCGGCCGTAGGCGATGTTGTTGCGGACCGTGTCGGAGAAGAGGAAGGAGTCCTCGGGGACCAGCCCGATCGCGGCGCGCAGGGACTCAAGGGTCAGTTCGCGCACGTCGTGGCCGCCGACGAGGACGGCGCCGTGCGTGACGTCGTAGAAGCGCGGCAGCAGCAGCGAGACGGTGGACTTTCCGGAGCCGGAGGAGCCGACGACGGCGAGGGTCTCGCCGGGGCGGATCCCGAAGGAGAGCCCGTCGAGGACGGGGCGACCGTCCTCGTACGCGAAGGAGACGTCGTCGAACTCGACGGTCGCGGGGGCGTCGGCGGGCAGCTCCTTGGTGCCGTCCTGCAGCGACGGCTCGGTGTCGATGAGCTCCAGGACCCGCTCGGCGCCCGCACGGGCCTGCTGGCCGACGGTGAGGACCACGGCGAGCATGCGGACCGGGCCGACCAGCTGCGCGAGGTAGGAGGAGAACGCGACGAACGTGCCGAGCGTGATGTGCCCGCGCACCGCCAGCCAGCCGCCGAGCGCCAGCATGGCGACCTGGCCGAGGGCGGGCACCGCCTGGAGGGCCGGGGTGTACCGGGAGTTCAGCCGGATGGTCCGCAGCCGCCCAGCGAAGAGCCGGCGCCCGACCTCGCGGAGCTTGCCGGTCTCCTGTTCCTCCTGCCCGAACCCCTTCACCACGCGGACGCCGCTGACGGCGCCGTCGACCACGGTCGCCACGGCGGCGGCCTGGGCCTGGGCGTACCAGGTGGCCGGGTGCAGCCGGGACCGGCTGCGCTTGGCGATGTAGCCCAGGGCGGGCGCGACGGCCAGCGCGACCAGGGTCAGCGGCAGCGACAGCCAGGCCATGACCACCAGGGAGACCAGGAAGAGCAGGACGTTCCCGATGGTCATCGGGAGCATGAACAGCAGGCCCTGGATCAGCTGGAGGTCACTGGTGGCGCGGCCGACGACCTGCCCGGTGGACAGCTCGTCCTGGCGTCGTCCGTCCAGCCGGGTGATCGTCCCGTACATCTCCGTGCGGAGGTCGTGCTGGACGTCGAGGGCGAGACGGCCGCCGTAGTAGCGCCGGATGTAGGTGAGGACGTAGACGAGGACGGCCGTGCCGATCAGGGCGCCGGCCCAGGGGGCCATGGACCTGCTGTGGTTCCCGATGACGTCGTCGATGATCACCTTGGTGATCAGGGGCACCAGGGCCGTGAGCCCCATGCCGGCGAGGGAGGAGCCCAGGGCGAGGACGACGTCCTTGGGGTACCGCCAGGCGTAGCCGGCGAGCCGGCGCGCCCATCCTCGTGTCCCGTCCTGGTGCGCTGCCACGCGGTGCCCTCCTCAAGACCTGGTCTACCGGAAAGCACCAACGCCGTCAGCAGCGGATTTCATCCCGCCGCAACATTTCGGATCCGTACCCGCAGGTCGTAGAACCGCGTCGTCTGGGCCGGGTTCTGGTTGTCGTCGCTGACCAGGAGCACGTCCAGGCGGCCGTGGGAGGTGCCCGTGATCGTCATGCCCTCGATGTTGTCGAGGAGCGGGTTCGGCTGGGGCTGCTTGGCGGTCGCTCCCAGTGACGGGCAGTTCACGAGGTCGGCGAGCAGGGTCTTCTTGATCAGGCGTACGCCCGGCTGCCCCGTCAGGTTCTCGATGCCGCTCGTGTCCGTGGCGTGCCGCGGGTCGGCCAGGTAGAGGCGGACCGTGTTGCCGTACCCGGACGTGAAGCCGCGTTCCAGGACCAGGAGCCGTCCGTCGGGAGTCGCCTGGACCTCGGGGACGCCGAGACCGGGGTCGACGCGGTAGCCGTACTGGGCCGCGAGCCGGAAGTGCCCCTTGTCGCGCTCCCAGGTCTGGAAGCGGACGAGGCCAGTGCCGTCCCCGGAGAGCGAGCCCTCCATCGACGCCAGCAGGGTGTGGCCGCCGGGCAGCAGGGTCAGGCCCTCGAAGGTCAGGTTGGGGGTGGCGCGGCCGGCGGGGGCGACCAGGAGCGAGCCGGGCACGGGGAGGCGGTCGAGGATCTTCCCGGCACGGGAGTAGCGGCGTACGGACGGCTCGGTCTCGGAGGTGACGAGCCGGGTGCCGTCCCAGTCGACGACCAGGCCCTCGGAGTCGAGCGCCGCGCCGTTCTCGTCGGCGAGGCCGACCACGCTCGTCGGCTTCAGGGTCCGGCGGTCGAGGGTGAAGAGCGAGGAGCGGTCGGAAAGCGCGACGAGTTGTCGGTCGCCGTCGACGGCGAGGGCGGAAAGGTTGCCGACGAACGTGCCGTCGTACGTCGTCTTGTCGAGGACGTCGGAGAAGCGTTCGAGGTCGACGGTGGAGGAGCAGGCGTGGCCGGGGGTCCGCCCGGGCGCGGTGGAGGGCCCGGCGGCGGCCGGCCCGGCGGCCGCCAGGGAAGTGGCCGCCGCCAGGGTGGCGGTGACGGTGGCGAGAACAGTTCTCAGGCGCATGCCGTCACCGTAGAGCGAGACGAGTGGGACGGGGTGGACTCCCCGTGAAACACGGGGAGTTCGGCCGTGTCAGCTCGCGGGGACCGCCGGATACGCCTCCTGCGGCGTGCTCGTCGGCACGAACGTGCTCGTGGTGGACGTCGTCGGCACCAGGTCCTTGTGGATGGCCCTCGCCACGTTCTGGATGGTGGTGACGCCGTAGTTCATCGTGCTGTTGTCCCAGGTCAGCACGGTGATCATGTAGTCGTGGCCGCGCCCGTTGAACGTGCCGACGCTGTGCACCCGCCAGCCGTGCGTGGAACGCTGCAGCCAGCCGTTCTTGACGTGCACGGCCACGCCGGAGGGCGCGCCGGCCGGAGTGCCCCAGCGCTGCGAGGAGATGACGTTCGCCATCAGCTTCAGGATGTAGGCCCGGGAGTTGTCGCTCAGCACGGCGTTCTTCGCGGTGATGAGCTTGAGCAGCTTCTGCTCGTCCTGCACGGTGATCTGGGTCAGGCCCCAGTATCCGTTCGCGCCCGGCTTGGTCCGGGTCATGCCGGCCGCGGCGAGGAAGCCCTTGATCTTCGTCAGGCCCAGCTGCTTCCACAGCGTGCTGGTGGCGCTGTTGTCCGACTTGGTGATCATGGCTGTGGCGAGGCTGTTCTCACGGCTGGTCAGATAGCGGTTGTGCTTCTTCGCGTCCCACAGCAGCGTGGCGAGGACGGTGACCTTCACCACGCTGGCCGAGTCGTACGCGGACGTGTCGCGCAGCGAGCAGGTGGTGTTCGTCGAGCGGTCGTAGAGGCCGACCGCGACGGTGCCCTTGCGGCCGGCGAGGGCCGCGGTGATGTCCTTCTGCAGCTTGGCGGCCAGACCCGCCTTGCCCGAGGTGCAGCTGACCGTGGGCGTGGCCGCGGCGGCGGGTGCGGCGGCCGCCACGAACGGTACGAGCACGCCGACGCCGAGCCCGGCCGCGAGAACCCGAACTCTCTTAAATGTCCGGGAATTGCCGGATATCCGGTGAATCATCGAGGTCAACCATCCTCTTACATGGAGAAAAGCGTGCCCCCGGCACGCTCGTGCCCTATTGACTCACGGGAATGCCCCAAAGTTGTAGGCGAGTTCGCTCACAAAGTCGTTCGCAGACCGGTTCACACCCGCAGTCGCGGCGTCGTGGTGAGAAACCTCTCACTTGCCGTCCGCTTACCGAGGTCTCACCCATCCACAGCTCACACCCAGGCTGACCACAGTCCGTACCCATGGCGTCTCTGCATGGTGCACCGGTGACCTCTGCCACCCCTCCTCGCCCCGAACTGCCCGGCCTCCCCTCGGTCTCCGGTTCACCGGCCGCCGGGCCACCCCACGGTCCCTCCCCCGACAGCGGCACCGCACCGCGCTGGTCGCTGCCCGCGCTGCTCGGCATCCTGGCGCCGGCCGCCGTGCTGTACTCCTGGAACCTGACCGGCTCGGGGCTCAACAGCTTCTACAGCGCGGCCGTGCTGAGCGGCACCCAGAGCTGGAAGGCGTGGTTCTTCGGCTCGTTGGACGCGGGCAACTTCCTCACCGTCGACAAACCGCCGCTCGCGCTCATGGTCATGGGCCTTTCCTGCCGCGTGTTCGGCTTCGGCACCTGGCAGATGATGGCGCCGATGATCGTCGCCGCACTGGCGACCATCTGGATCCTGCACTCCTCCGTGAAGCGGGTATGGGGCCACGGGGCGGCCACCGTCGCCGCGCTGGTGCTCGCGCTGACGCCCATCACGGTCGCCATCAACCGGGACAACAACCCGGACACGCTGCTGGTCCTGCTGATGGTCGGGGCGGCGGCGCTCGCGCTGCGCGCGGTGACGAACGGCCGGCTGCTGCCGCTGCTGGGCTCGGCCGTGTGCTTCGGACTGGCGTTCAACACCAAGATGCTGCAGGGGTACATCGCGCTGCCCGCCGTCTTCGCGGTCCATCTCTGCGCGGCCCGGCCGCCGTTGGTGAAGCGCTTCGTGAACCTGCTCGTCGCGGCCGTGGTCCTGGCCGTCTCCAGCTTCTGGTGGGCGGCGGCCGTGTCATTGGTGCCCGCTTCCGAACGGCCGTACATCGGCGGCTCGACGGACGGCACCGCCTGGAACCTGATCACGGGGTACAACGGCCTCGGCCGCATCTTCGGCGGCGAGGGCAACATGGGCGGCGGGGGCGGAGGCGGAGGCTTCTCCGGCTCGGCGGGCATCGGCCGCATGTTCAACGACATCCTGGGCGGCCAGATCTCCTGGCTGATCCCCTTCGCGGCGATCGCGTGCGGTGCCGGCCTGGTGCTGTGCGGCCGGGCGCCGCGCACGGACCTGACGAGGGCCGCGCTGCTGCTGTGGGGCGGCTGGACGGCGCTGCACTACCTGACCTTCGCGATGGCCGAGGGCACCATGCACCCGTACTACACGACCGCGCTCGCACCCGGCATCGCGGCGCTGTGCGGGGGCGGGGGCGTGATGCTGCTGCGCGCGTTCCGTGCCGACAAGCGCTGGGCATGGGTGCTTCCGGTGGGACTGGCCGTGACGGCCGGCTGGGCGATCGTGCTGCTGCGCCGGGCCTCCGGCTGGAACACCTGGCTGTGGCCGGCCGTCGCTGTGGTCATGGCGGCGGCGATCGTCGGCCTGTTCGTCTTCCGCTCGGGCAACCGCGTCCGGCTCCTCGCGGCCTCCGTCGCCGCGGCGGTCGTCGCGGCGCTCGCGGGCCCGGCGGCGTACGCCTGGTCGGTGCCGTCCCGTTCGGGCGGCGGCGGCATGGGCGGTACGAACCCGACCGCCGGTCCCTCCACGGGTGGTGGCTTCGGCGGCCGGCCGAGCGGCAACCGCGGCGGCTTCGGCGGGGGCAACGGCGGCCCTGGCAACGGCGGGATGCCGGGCGGCACACAGCAGGGCTCGGGCCAGAACACCGAGGCCGGCGGCGGCCCGAGCGGCGGCGCCCCCGGCGGCGCCCCCGGCGGCGGCCTCCCCGGTGGCCAACAGGGCAGCGGCACAACCGAGATGGGCGGCTCGCCCCCGAACGGCACCGGCGGCGAGCCCGGCACCCAGGACGGTGCGACCGGCAACGACCGCACGCGCGGGGGCTTCGGTGGCGGCCCCGGTGGCGTGGGCGGGGCGAGCAGCGAGCTCATCGCCTACCTGAAGAAGCACCGGGACGGGGCCACGTGGCTGCTCGCGGTCTCCAACTCGCAGGGCGCGGCGCAGATCGAGCTGGGCAGCAACGTGCCGGTCATCTCGATGTGGGGCTTCACCGGAACCGACCGGGCGATGACCGTCGCCAAGCTCGAGGAGCTGGTGAAGAAGGGCGAACTCCACTACATCCAGCTCGGCGGCATGGGGGGCGGCCCGGGCGGCGGCAACAACAGCCTCAGCTCCGAGGTGACGTCCTGGGTGCGCAAGCACGGCACGGCCGTGAAGGAGAGCGCCTACAGCAGGACCACGACGTCGAGCTCTTCCTCGGAGAGGAACTCCTCGTCGCAGAGCAGCCAGTCGACGCTCTACCGCCTGGACCCGTCCGACGTCAGCTGAGGTGCGTCGGCGCGAACATCCGCAGTACCGCCGGCAGGACGACCACCGAAGGCCCCGGTTCCGCCAGGGCCTTCGCCAGGTCGGCCTCCAGGGTGGCCGGGCTCGTACGCACGCCCGGGACGCCGAAGGACTCCGCCAGGGCGACGTAGTCGGGGCGGGTCAGTTCCGTCGCCGTGGCCTGGCCGAAGGCGTCCGTCATGTACTCGCGCAGGATGCCGTAGCCGCCGTCGTCGACGATCAGCCAGGTGACGTCGAGGCCGTACTGCCGCGCCGTGGCCAGTTCCGCGATGGAGTACAGGGCGCCGCCGTCACCCGACACGGCGAGCACCGGACGCGTGGGGTCCGCCGCCGCCGCGCCGAGGGCCGCCGGGAAGCCGTAGCCGAGACCGCCGGCTCCCTGCGCCGAGTGCATGGTGTTGGGAGCCTTCGCGTCGAAGGCCGACCAGGCCCAGTACGCCAGGATCGTCATGTCCCAGAAGGACGGGGAGCCCTCCGGGAGGGCGCGCCGCACCGACGCCAGCACCTCCTGTTCGAGGGCCAGGTCCTGGGAGGCGATCCGGTCGGCCACCTTCGACAGCACTGTCCGTACCCGCTCCGGGGCGTTCGCGTCCTCGCGTGGCTCCACCGTCTCCAGCAGCGCCTGCAGTGCCAGGCGTGCGTCCGCGTGGATGCCGAGGGCGGGGTGGTTGGACTCCAGCTTGCCGAGGTCCGCCTCGATCTGGACGACCCGGCCGCGCGGCTCGAACGTGTGGTAGTTCGAGGAGAGTTCACCCAGGCCCGAGCCGACCACCAGCAGGACGTCCGCGTCCTCGAGGAAGTCGGTGGTGTGGCGGTCCTCCAGCCAGGACTGGAGGGACAGCGGGTGTTCCCAGGGGAAGGCTCCCTTGCCGCCGAAGGTGGTGACGACGGGGGCGTTCAGCTTCTCGGCGAGCGCCAGGAGCTTGCCGGACGCGTCCGACCTGACCACTCCCCCGCCCGCGATGATCGCCGGGCGCTCGGCGCGCGACAGCAGGCGCGCGGCCACCGCGGTGAGTTCGGGACGCGGCGGCAGCTCGTCCGGGGTCGCGTCCACCGCCGTGACCACCGGCAGGCGCGTCTCGGCCAGCAGTACGTCCTGCGGGATCTCCACCCACACCGGGCCGTGCGGCACCGTCAGCGCCGACTTCCAGGCCTCGGCGATCGCCGACGGGATCTGCGACTGCGTACGGACCGTGTGGACCGACTTCACCACGCCCCGGAACGAGGCCGCCTGGTCGGGGAGTTCGTGCAGATAGCCGTGGCGGCCGCCGCCCAGGCCGGGGGTCGGGATCTGGCTGCTGATCGCGAGCACGGGCGCCGATGCCGCCGCGGCCTCCTGGAGCGCGGCCAGGGACGTCAGCGCGCCGGGGCCGGTGGACAGCAGCAGCGGCGCCGCCTCACCGGTGATCCGCCCGTACGCGTCCGCCGCGAACCCCGCGTTGTTCTCCACCCGGAGCCCGACGTACCTGAGGTCGGAGCGGCGCAGCGCGTCGAACATGCCGAGGGCGTGCTGGCCGGGCAGGCCGAAGACCGTCGTCGCGCCCAGCCCGGCCAGGGTCTCCACGACCAGGTCTCCGCCGTTACGGCCGGGGGGAGGATTGAGGGCGGCCTCCGTCTGGGCTGTCGTGGGGCGGAGGACCAGGTCGTGGTCGTGGGTCACTTGCTCTCGGTCTCCTCACCGGTACGGGCCGCCGCGATCTGGCGGCTCATGATCGTCGTCAGTTCGTACGCCGTGTGGGAGGCGGCCACCGACGTGATCTCCGCGTGGTCGTAGGCGGGCGCCACCTCGACGACGTCCGCGGAGACCAGGTTGCAGGACGCCAGGCCCCGGAGGATCTCGAGGAGTTCCCGGGAGGTCATGCCGCCCGCCTCCGGGGTGCCGGTGCCGGGGGCGTGCGCCGGGTCGAGGCAGTCGATGTCGATGGAGATGTACAGCGGGCGGTCGCCGATGCGCTGGCGCAGCTGGTCGGCGACCTCGTCGGCGCCGCGCCGGTAGATGTCGGCGGAGGTGACGATGCCGAAGCCCATCTTCTCGTCGTCGGTCAGGTCCTGCTTGCCGTACAGCGGGCCGCGGGTGCCGACGTGGGAGAGCGCGGAGGTGTCGAGGATGCCCTCCTCGACGGCACGGCGGAACGGGGTGCCGTGGGTGTACTCCGCGCCGAAGTAGGTGTCCCAGGTGTCGAGGTGGGCGTCGAAGTGGAGCAGCGCGACCGGGCCGTGCTGCTTGGCGACGGACCGCAGCAGCGGCAGCGCGATGGTGTGGTCGCCGCCGAGGGTCATCAGGCGGGCGCCGGTGCCGAGGAGTTCGTCGGCGGCGGCCTCGATGGTCTCCACCGCCTCGTGGATGTTGAACGGGTTCACGGCGATGTCGCCCCCGTCCGCGACCTGGGCGAGCGCGAACGGGGAGGCGTCCTGCGCCGGGTTGTACGGGCGCAGCAGGCGGGACGCCTCACGGATCGCGTTGCCGCCGAAGCGGGCGCCGGGGCGGTAGGAGACGCCCGAATCGAACGGCACGCCGACGACGGCGACGTCCGCGGTGCCAACCTCGTCGAGGCGGGGCAGCCGGGCGAAGGTCGCCGGTCCCGCGTAGCGCGGGATGCGGGACGAGTCGACGGGGCCGCGGGGCCGGCTGCCGCCTGCTGCGGGGTTCTCGGTGCTGCTCATCGTCGGACTCCTCCAGGTAATGCGTGTTTCTTCCAGTGTCGCGGAGCCCTCCGACGGGCCCCGCCCGGCCCGGCCGCCCCCTGGCGACCGGGCCGAAGCAACAGGGTCAGGCGCCCACCGTCGCGGGCTCCTCCGGGTTCGCCGCGCCCCGTCCCGCGAGCCGCTCCCGCCAGGCGGCCAGGACGGCCTCGTCGGTCGGCCTGGTCACCAGCGACACGACGACGTAGGCGGCGAGCGAGGCCGGCAGCCCGTAGTAGACGGGCTCGTTCGCGAGGATGCCGTAGGACGCCATCAGACCGATGACGGCGAGACCGCCGACCACCACCGAGGCGAGCGCGCCCTGCACGGTGCCGCGCTTCCACAGCAGACCGCCCAGGATCGGGACCAGGAGACCGCCGACGAGCAGGTTGTACGCGACGGTCAGTGCCTCGACCACGTTGTTCAGCGCGATGGCCGTGCCGATCACCGCCACCCCCATGATCAGGATGAAGGCGCGGTTGCCCTTCACCTCGTCGTGCGCCCCCTCGTCGCGGCGCACGACACCGCGCAACCGCGACCAGATGTCGTTGTTGGCGACGGTCGCACACGCGATGAGCGCACCGGAAGAGGTCGACATGACCGCGGCGAGGGCGGCGGCGAGCACCAACCCCCTTATTCCGACGGGGAGTTCCTGCTTGACGATGGTCGCGAACGCGTCGTCCGGGCTGCCCAGCTTCGGAAACAGCACCTTGGCGGCGGTGCCGATGACGGCGCCGGCGAGCGCGTAGGCCAGACAGTAGGTGCCGGCGACCGTGCCGCCCCACTTGGCCGTGGTGTCGCTGCGCGCGGTGAACACGCGCTGCCAGATGTCCTGCCCGATCAGCATGCCGAACGTGTAGATCAGGACGTAGGTGAAGATCGTCTCGCCGCCGATGCCCAGCGGGTCGAAGTAGGAGGTCGGCAGCTTGGCCTTCATCTCGCTGAAACCGCCGGCCTTGACGACCGCGATGGGCAGCAGCAGGAGCAGCACGCCGATCGTCTTGACGACGAACTGCACCATGTCGGTCAGCGTGATGGACCACATCCCGCCGAGCGTCGAGTACGCGACGACGATGGAGCCGCCGAGGACGATCGCGAGCGTCCGGTTCATGTCGAACAGGACGTCGAAGATGGTGGCGTAGGCGATGGTGGAGGTGACCGCGAGCATCAGGGTGTACGCCCACATGACCACGCCCGAGATCACGCCGGCCCGGCCGCCGTATCTGAGGTCGAGCATCTCGGAGACGGTGTAGACCTTCAGACGGGCGATGCGGGCGGAGAAGAAGACCGACAGGGCGAGCAGGCCGAGGCCGATGGTGAACACCATCCAGGCGCCCGACAGCCCGTACCGGTAGCCGAGGCCGACACCGCCGATGGTGGACGCGCCGCCGAGGACTATCGCGGCCATGGTGCCGGAGTACATGGCGGGCCCGAGGCGGCGCCCCGCCACCAGGAACTCGCTCTTGGAGCGGGCGCGGCGCATGCCCCACCAGCCCATGGCCAACATGCCGGCCAGATAGACGACGATCACTGTGTAGTCGACGGCCATGTGGGGCCCTCCTTCGCGCACTTCCCGGTGGCGTGTCGTGCAGATGGATCTCGGGGACGCGGTCGGCCGCTCGGCCCGACCGGTGGGGGCGACAGCGCTCGCGGGGACATCCGCCCGTACCCGCGGCTGCCGGTCTGGACTGACACTAAGGTGGCCGGAAAGCGACTGCGAAGTGTACGTTTCATCCATCTGAACCGAGCGGGATGGAGGAACCGTCCACCATGGCGGACACGCCCTCGGCCCCGGCGGTACCGCCGACCCCACCGGTGCCGCTCGCCGCGCTGCTGGCCCGCGAGGACCTGGCCCTGCGGCAGATCGCCGGGCCGAGGGACTCCGGCACGGCGATCCACTGGGCGCACACCTCGGAGATGGCGGATCCCTACCCGTATCTGCTGGGCGGCGAGCTGCTGCTGACGGCGGGCGTGCACATCCCGGAGGCGGCGGGTTCGGGGACCTATTTCGACGACTACGTGTCCCGGATCGTGGCGGCGGGCGGCGCGGCGCTCGGTTTCGGCCTCGCGCCGGTGCACGACACGGTGCCGCGGGCGCTGGTGGCGGCCTGCGACCACTACGGGCTGCCGCTGCTCGAGGTCCCGCCGCAGACGACGTTCTCGGGCGTGGCCCGCGCGGTCTGGCAGCTGATGGCCCAGGCCCGCCTGGCGGAACTGCGCCGCGTCACGGAGGCCCAGCAGAGCCTGGCCGCGGCGGCGGCCCGCCCTGACCCGGTGCCGTCGGTGCTGCGGCAGCTGGCCCAGCGGGTGGGGGGCCGGGCGGTGCTGTACGGACCGGACGGCGCGGAGCTGGCGGGAGGGGGGCGCGCCCCCGACGAGGCGGTTCGGACGCTGGGAGAGCTGGCGGGAGTGGTCCGCCCGGCCGGCCCTACGGGTCCCACCCCCGCCTCCGCCACCGACACCGTCGCCGGGACCCACCTCGCCGCGTACGCCCTCGGCACCGGGCAGGGCTTCGTGCTCGGGGTGGCGGCACCGCGGCGCGACCCCGGCGACCACACCATCGCCTCCGTCGCCGCGGTGCTCCTCTCCCTCCTGACCGGGGAGCACCAGAGCGGGCCCGGTGCGGCACGCTCCTCGGCGCTCGTGCGGCTGCTGCTCGGCGCCCCGGCGGAGGCGGTCGCGCCCCTGCTCGGCGGGGACCGGTGGCTGGTGGTGCACGCCCGGCCCACCAGGGAAGGACCGGCGCCGGACGCCGTGGCCGCGTCCGCGCTCGGCGCGGCGCTCGGCTCCACACTGATCGACCTGGGAGAGGGTGTCGTACGCGTCCTCGTCCCGGCCGACCGCGCCCCGGCCCCGCAGCCCGGCTGGACCCTCGGCGTCAGCGCCACCGTCGCCCCGCGCGACTGGGCCGCCGCCGACACCCAGGCCTCCCGTGCCCTGGCCCGCGCCCGCGCGACCCGCACCACGCTGGTCCGGCACGGCGAGCGCACGGGCCTGGCGGACCTGGTCCCACCGGCGGAGGCCGAGCTGCACGCCCGCACCCTGCTGGCACCCCTGGGCCAGGGCACCGCGCTCACCGAGACGCTGCGCACCTGGCTCTCCCTGCACGGCAGCTGGGACCGCACGGCGGTCGCCCTGTCGGTCCACCGCAACACGGTCCGGCAGCGGATCGCGCGGTGCGCGGCGCTGCTGGGGGTGGACCTGGACGACGCGGACGTACGGATGGAGCTGTGGTTCGCGCTCAAGCAGACGGGGGCGGGGTGAAACCGGACAATGCCCGCGCGACACCCCCGGGCGCCCCCGGCCGGAGAGTGACGCACATCCCACGGAACGAAACACCGGCGGACCGCGCGGAGCGCCCCGGCAGAATGGGGCACATGCCGATACCCGGGATCCCCAGCCGCTCCGAGCTCCTCGTCCACCTCGTCCGGACCCGTATCGCGGGTGAGGTGGCCACGCCCCGCGAGAACAACCTCTCCCACTACCGCAAGCTCGCGAACGGCGACCGGAACTATTGGTTCGGCCTGGAGCTCGGCGACCGCTGGAGGGACGAGCAGGACGTCCTCGCGGTCATGGCGGAGCGCTGCGGCGTCAACGACGACCCCGAGTACCGCTACGGCCAGGACACCATCGACCCGGAACTGACGGTCGACGCTCTGGACCGGCTCGCGGGCCGTCTGCGCAAGGCCGCCGAGGGCGGGCAGCGCGTGCTGTTCGCCACCGGACACCCCGGCGGCCTCCTCGACGTGCACCGCGCCACCGCCGCCGCCCTGCGCGCCGCCGGCTGCGAGATCGTGGTGATCCCGGACGGGCTGCGGACGGACGAGGGGTACGTCATGCAGTTCGCGGACGTGGCCGTCCTGGAGCACGGCGCGACGCTCTGGCACACCCACTCGGGCGAGCCGATGCGGGCGATCCTGAAGGGCCTGGAGGGCGAGGGACGCCCCCTGCCGGACCTGGTGGTCGCCGACCACGGCTGGGCGGGCTGCGCGGGACAGCTCGGCATCGACTCCGTCGGGTACGCCGACTGCAACGACCCGGCCCTCTTCATCGCCGAGGCCGAGGGCACCGTCCAGGTGACGGTCCCCCTCGACGACCACGTCACGAGCCCGCGCCACTACGACCCGCTGACGGCGTACCTGCTGCACGCGGCGGGCTTGAAGGAGGACTGAGCGGATCAGCGGGGGACGCGGACCACGCCCTCCTGGATGACCGTGATCGCCAGCTGCCCGTCCTGGGTGTAGATGCGGGCCTGGCCCAGCCCGCGTCCCCCGGAGGCCGACGGCGACTCCTGGTCGTACAGCAGCCATTCGTCGGCCCGGAACGGCCGGTGGAACCACATGGCGTGGTCCAGCGAGGCCCCGACCACGTCACCCACGGCCCAGCCGCCGCGCCCGTGTGCGAGCAGCACGGAGTCGAGGAGCGTCATGTCGGAGACGTAGGTGGCGAGGACGACGTGCAGCAGGGGTTCGTCGATGTCACCGTCGAGCTTGCCGTTGGTGCGGAACCACACCTGGGAGTGCGGCTCGCGCGGCTCGCCGAACCTGCCGTACGGCGGCTCGTCCACGTACCGCAGGTCGACGGCCTCGCGGGCCTCGAGGAACCGCTCCACCACCTCGGGAGCGAGGTGGTCGTAGCCGAGCAGCCGCTCCTGGGAGGTGGGCAGGGTGGCCGGGTCGGGCGCGGGCGGCATCGGCGCCTGGTGCTCCAGGCCCTCCTCGTACGTCTGGAACGACGCGGAGAGGTGGAAGATGGGCTGCCCGTGCTGGACGGCCACGACCCGGCGGGTGGTGAACGAACGCCCGTCGCGGATGCGGTCGACCGTGTAGACGATGGGCGCGCCGGGGTCGCCGGGGCGCAGGAAGTACGCGTGCAGCGAGTGCGCGTGCCGTTCCGCGGGGACCGTGCGCCCCGCGGCGACCAGTGCCTGGGCCGCGACCTGCCCGCCGAAGACGCGCGGGACCACGGCGGACCGGGACTGGCCGCGGAAGATGTCCTGCTCGATCCGCTCCAGGTCGAGCAGATCGAGCAGGGACTGAAGTGCCTGACTCATGGGGTCAGTTGTATCGGGCACTTTTTTCGGTGACCTTACAGACCCATGTCCTTCGCGATGATCGTCTTCATGATCTCGCTGGTGCCGCCGTAGATGCGGTTGACGCGGTTGTCGGCGTACAGACGGGCGATCGGGTACTCGTTCATGTAGCCGTAGCCGCCGTGCAGCTGGAGGCAGCGGTCGATGACGCGGTGGGCGACCTCGGTGCAGAACAGCTTGGCGGAGGCGGCCTCGGCAGGGGTCAGCTCGCCGGCGTCGAGGGCCTCGAGCGCGCGGTCGGCGACGGCCTCGGCGGCGTCCACCTCGGCCTGGCAGGCGGCCAGCTCGAACTTGGTGTTCTGGAAGTGGGCGACCGGCTTGCCGAAGACGGTGCGCTCCTGGACGTACTGCTTGGCGAACCGGACGGCGGCCTTGGCCTGCGCGTAGGCGCCGAAGGCGATGCCCCAGCGCTCGGAGGCCAGGTTGTGGCCGAGGTAGTGGAAGCCCTTGTTCTCCTCGCCGAGCAGGTCCTCGACCGGCACCTTGACGTCGACGAAGGCCAGCTCGGCGGTGTCGGAGGTGCGCAGGCCCAGCTTGTCCAGCTTGCGGCCGATGGAGTAGCCCTCGGACTTGGTGTCCACGGCGAACAGGGATATGCCGAAGCGGCGGTCGTCCTCGCGCGGGGCGGCGGTGCGGGCGCAGACGATGACGCGGTCGGCGTGGACGCCGCCGGTGATGAAGGTCTTGGCGCCGTTGAGGACGTAGTGCGTGCCGTCCTCGGAGAGCTTGGCGGTGGTCTTCATGCCCGCGAGGTCGGAGCCGGTGCCCGGCTCGGTCATCGCGATGGCCCACATCTCCTCGCCGGTGACGAACTTCGGCAGGTAGCGCTTCTTCTGCTCGTCGGTGGCGAGCATCTTGATGTACGGCAGGGCGAGCAGGACGTGCACTCCGGAGCCGCCGAACTGCACGCCCGCGCGCGCGGTCTCCTCGTAGAGGACGGCCTCGAACTTGTGGGTGTCCAGGCCGGCGCCGCCGTACTCCTCGGGCACGCTGATGCCGAAGATGCCCAGGTCGCCGAGCTTGTAGTAGAAGTCGCGCGGCGCCTGGCCGGCCGCGAACCACTCGTCGTACACCGGTACGACCTCGGCCTCGATGAAGGCGCGCAGGGTCTCCCGGAACGCCTCGTGGTCCTCGTTGAACACAGTACGGCGCACCGCCGCCACCTCCAGCTGGCTACTTCCGGCCATGTCTAAGCGCTTGCTCAGACCTAACCGTACCGGCCAGTACGGACGACAGTCCAGAGGCACCCAGCCGTAACGCTCGTCACGCTTGCGGAGCAGACCCCCGGCTCATTCCGCCCCCGCCGCCGCGAACGCCCCCCGCGCCATCCGGTGCAGCAGCTCCGCCGTGGTGCCCCGCCCCGGCAGCGAACCCGGCCGCCCCAGATGCGGCGTCGAGTTGAGCAGCCCGAAGACCGAGTGGACCGCCGAGCGCGCGGCCGGCTCCGCCAGCGCCGGGTACACCTCGCGGAGCACCTCCACCCACAGCTCCACGTACTGCCGCTGCAGCTGGCGCACGAGCTTGCGGTCGCTGTCCCGGAGGCGGTCCAGCTCGCGGTCGTGCAGGGTGATCAGGGGACGGTCGTCCAGCGCGAAGTCGATGTGCCCCTCGATCAGCGAGTCGAGGACCGCCTCCGGGTTCCGCCCGTCGGGACCACCGTCGGCCTCGGCGACCCGCCGCCTGGCCCCGGTCAGCAGCTGCCCGCTGATCCCCACGAGCAGCTCGGCGAGCATGGCGTCCTTGCCCGCGAAGTGCCGGTACAGACCGGGCCCGCTGATGCCGACCGCGGCCCCTATCTCGTCGACACCGACGCCATGGAAGCCGCGCTCGGCGAACAGCCGCGCGGCCTCCTTCAGGATCTGCTCGCGACGGGTGGGGGCGTCGGTTCTCGTGGCCATGAAAACAATTCTAGACAGGGAGGTTAGCGGTCGTTAACCTGAAGGAAATGCGTTAACGCTCATTAACAAGGTGAGGGGACCGCAGGATGCACGAGGCACCGGAGCTGACGAGCGCCGCAGACCCCGCGTCGGAGGCCTGGCGGGCCAACGAGGCGGCGCACCGCGCCCTGGTGGAGGAGCTGCACGCCAAGCTGGCCGCGGCTCGGCTGGGCGGCGGTGAGAAGGCCCGCGCGCGCCACACCGCGCGCGGCAAGCTGCTGCCGCGCGATCGCGTGGACACCCTGCTGGATCCGGGCTCGCCCTTCCTGGAGCTGGCACCGCTGGCCGCCGAGGGGATGTACGACGGGCAGGCGCCGGCCGCCGGGGTGATCGCCGGGATCGGGCGGGTCAGCGGTCGCGAGTGCGTGATCGTCGCCAACGACGCGACCGTCAAGGGCGGGACGTACTACCCGATGACGGTGAAGAAGCACCTGCGGGCCCAGGAGGTGGCCCTCGACAACCGCCTCCCCTGCGTCTACCTGGTCGACTCCGGAGGCGCCTTCCTGCCCATGCAGGACGAGGTCTTCCCCGACCGAGAGCACTTCGGGCGGATCTTCTACAACCAGGCGCGGATGTCGGGCGCCGGCATCCCCCAGATCGCCGCCGTGCTCGGGTCCTGCACGGCGGGCGGGGCGTACGTCCCGGCGATGAGCGACGAGGCCGTGATCGTCCGGAACCAGGGCACGATCTTCCTCGGCGGGCCCCCTCTGGTGAAGGCGGCCACGGGTGAGGTCGTCACCGCCGAGGAACTGGGCGGCGGTGAGGTCCACGCGCGTGTGTCGGGCGTGACGGACCACCTGGCGGAGGACGACGCGCACGCGCTGCGGATCGTGCGGAACATCGTCGCGACCCTCCCCGCGCGCGGAGCCCTGCCCTGGGAGGTGGTCCCCTCCACCGAGCCCAAGGTGGACCCGTACGGGATGTACGGGGCGGTACCGGTGGACTCCCGCACGCCCTATGACGTCCGCGAGGTCATCGCGCGCGTGGTGGACGGTTCCCGTTTCGCCGAGTTCAAGGCGGAGTTCGGGCAGACCCTGGTCACCGGCTTCGCCCGGATCCACGGCCACCCGGTGGGGATCGTCGCCAACAACGGCATCCTGTTCTCCGAGTCGGCCCAGAAGGGCGCCCACTTCATCGAGCTGTGCGACCAGCGCGGCATCCCGCTGGTCTTCCTGCAGAACATCTCCGGCTTCATGGTGGGCCGCGACTACGAGGCGGGCGGCATCGCCAAGCACGGCGCCAAGATGGTGACGGCGGTCGCGTGCACGCGCGTGCCGAAGCTCACCGTGGTGATCGGCGGCTCGTTCGGCGCGGGGAACTACTCGATGTGCGGCCGGGCGTACTCGCCGCGCTTCCTGTGGATGTGGCCGAACGCCAAGATCTCGGTGATGGGCGGCGAGCAGGCCGCCTCGGTCCTCGCCACCGTCAAGCGCGACCAGCTCCAGGCGCGCGGCGAGTCCTGGCCGGCGGCGGAAGAGGAGGCGTTCAAGGCCCCGATCCGCGCCCAGTACGAGCGCCAGGGCAACGCCTACTACGCGACGGCCCGCCTGTGGGACGACGGCGTGATCGACCCGCTGGAGACCCGGCAGGTCCTGGGCCTGGCCCTGACCGCGTGTGCCAACGCGCCCCTGGGTGAACCCCAGTTCGGCGTCTTCCGGATGTGAGGGGGGCTTGACGACCATGTTCGAGACAGTGCTTGTGGCCAACCGGGGCGAGATCGCCGTCCGTGTCATCCGCACGTTGCGGTCGATGGGCGTGCGCTCGGTGGCCGTCTTCTCCGACGCCGACGCCGACGCCCGGCACGTCCGGGAGGCCGACACGGCGGTACGCATCGGACCGGCGCCGGCGGCCGAGAGCTATCTGTCGGTGGCGCGCCTGCTGGAGGCCGCCGCCCGGACCGGCGCCCAGGCGGTGCACCCGGGATACGGCTTCCTCGCGGAGAACGCGGCGTTCGCGCGGGCGTGCGCCGAGGCGGGGCTGGTGTTCATCGGGCCGCCCGCGGAGGCGATCGCCCTGATGGGCGACAAGATCCGGGCCAAGGAGACGGTACGGGCGGCGGGAGTGCCGGTCGTCCCGGGGTCGAACGGCAGCGGCCTCACGGACGCCGAACTGGCGGAGGCCGCCCGCGAGATCGGCATGCCGGTGCTGCTCAAGCCCAGCGCGGGCGGCGGCGGCAAGGGCATGCGGCTGGTGCGGGACGCCTCGGCACTGCCCGACGAGATCGCCGCCGCCCGCCGCGAGGCCCGCGCCGCCTTCGGCGACGACACGCTGCTCGTCGAACGGTGGATCGACCGCCCCCGGCACATCGAGATCCAGGTCCTGGCGGACGGCCACGGGAACGTGGTGCACCTGGGCGAGCGCGAATGCTCCCTCCAGCGCCGCCACCAGAAGATCATCGAGGAGGCGCCCAGCGTGCTCCTCGACGAGGCCACGCGTGCGGCGATGGGCGAGGCGGCGGTCCAGGCGGCCCGCTCGTGCGGGTACGAGGGCGCGGGCACGGTGGAGTTCATCGTGCCCGGCGGCGACCCCTCGTCGTACCACTTCATGGAGATGAACACCCGCCTGCAGGTGGAACACCCGGTCACCGAACTGGTCACGGGCCTGGACCTGGTGGAGTGGCAGCTGCGGGTGGCGGCGGGCGAGCGCCTGTCCTTCAAACAGGACGACGTCACGCTCACCGGGCACGCGATCGAGGCCCGTATCTGCGCCGAGGACCCGGCGCGCGGCTTCCTGCCCTCCGGCGGCACGGTGCTGAGGCTGCACGAGCCGCAGGGAGACGGCCTCCGGACCGACTCCGGCCTGTCCGAGGGCACCGAGGTCGGCACCCTGTACGACCCGATGCTGTCGAAGGTCATCGCCTACGGCCCGGACCGCGCGACCGCGCTGCGCAGGCTCCGGGCGGCCCTCGCACAGACGGTCACCCTGGGCGTGCAGACCAACGCCGGCTTCCTGCGCCGGCTGCTGGCCCACCCGGCGGTCGTGGCCGGCGAGCTGGACACCGGGCTGGTGGAGCGCGAGGTGGACGCGCTGGTCCCGGCACAGGTGCCGGAAGAGGTCTACGAGGCCGCCGCCGCCGTACGCCTGGACGCGCTGACGCCACGCGGCGACGGCGGCTGGATCGACCCGTTCTCCGTGCCGAGCGGCTGGCGGCTCGGGGGCGAACCCAAGCCGGTGGCCTTCCCCCTGCGGGTGCACGACCCCGTGCAGTACACACCCCGGGGCACGCACACGGTCACCGAGGACCACGTGTCCGTCGTCCTGGACGGCGTACGCCACACCTTCCACCGCGCCGGCCACTGGCTCGGCCGGGACGGCGACTCCTGGCACGTGCGCGACCACGACCCGGTGGCCGCGTCCCTCACCGGCGCCGCCCGCTCCGGCACCGACTCGCTGACCGCGCCCATGCCCGGCACGGTGACCGTGGTCAAGGTGGCCGTCGGTGACGAGGTGACGGCCGGACAGAGCCTGCTGGTGGTGGAGGCGATGAAGATGGAGCACGTCATCTCCGCCCCGCACGCCGGGACCGTCACCGAACTGGACGTCGCCCCCGGCACGACGGTCGCCATGGACCAGGTGCTGGCCGTGATCGCGGCGCACGAGGAAGGCCCCGAGGACGACACGGAGGCGGAGCGATGAGCGTCGAGGAACTGCCCATGGTCGTACCGGCGCAGGACCTGCCCGCCCGGGTGCGGATCCACGAGGTCGGCCCCCGCGACGGCCTGCAGAACGAGAAGCGCACGGTACCGACCGAGGTGAAGGCCGACTTCATCCGCCGGCTCGCCGACGCGGGCCTGACCACGATCGAGGCCACCAGCTTCGTCCACCCCAAGTGGGTGCCCCAACTGGCCGACGCCGAAGAGCTGTTCCCTCTCGTCGACGACCTGCCGGTGGAGCTGCCGGTCCTGGTGCCGAACGAACGGGGCCTGGACCGCGCCCTCGCGCTGGGCGCCCGCCGGATCGCCGTCTTCGCCAGCGCCACCGAGTCCTTCGCGAAGGCCAACCTCAACCGCACGGTGGACGAGGCACTGGCGATGTTCGAACCGGTGGTCACCCGTGCGAAGGCGCAGAACGTGCACGTGCGCGGCTATCTGTCGATGTGCTTCGGCGACCCCTGGGAGGGTGCGGTCCCCGTCCACCAGGTGGTCCGCGTCTGCAAGGCGCTGATGGACATGGGCTGTGACGAGCTGAGCCTGGGCGACACGATCGGGGTGGCGACCCCGGGCCACGTCCAGGCCCTGCTGTCCCAGCTCAACGAGGAAGGCGTGCCGACCAGCGCGATCGGCGTGCACTTCCACGACACCTACGGCCAGGCGCTCGCCAACACCCTGGCGGCGCTCCAGCACGGCGTGACCACCGTCGACGCCTCGGCGGGCGGCCTCGGCGGCTGCCCCTACGCCAAGTCCGCCACCGGCAACCTCGCCACCGAAGACCTCGTCTGGATGCTCCAGGGCCTCGGCATCGACACCGGGGTCGACCTCGGCCGGCTCACCGCCACAAGCGTGTGGATGGCCGCCCACCTGGACCGGCCGAGCCCCTCCCGCACCGTCCGAGCCCTCTCCCACAAGGAGTGACCCATGGACCACCACCTCTCCCCCGAACTGGAGGAACTCCGGCGCACGGTCGAGGAGTTCGCGCACGACGTCGTCGCACCCAAGATCGGCGACTTCTACGAGCGCCACGAGTTCCCGTACGAGATCGTCCGCGAGATGGGCCGGATGGGCCTGTTCGGGCTGCCGTTCCCGGAGGAGTACGGCGGTATGGGCGGCGACTATCTGGCGCTGGGCATCGCACTGGAGGAACTGGCCCGGGTGGACTCCTCGGTGGCGATCACCCTGGAGGCAGGCGTCTCCCTCGGCGCGATGCCGATCCACCGCTTCGGCACGGAGGCCCAGAAGCGGGAGTGGCTGCCGCGCTTGTGCTCGGGCGAGATCCTGGGCGCGTTCGGCCTGACGGAACCGGAGGCCGGTTCGGACGCGGGCGGGACCCGTACGACGGCCCGCCTGGACCCGGCGACGAACGAATGGGTGATCAACGGCACCAAGTGCTTCATCACCAACTCGGGTACGGACATCACGGGCCTGGTCACGGTCACGGCGGTCACCGGCCGCACGGAGGACGGCCGCCCGGAGATCTCCTCGATCATCGTCCCGTCCGGCACCCCGGGCTTCACGGTGGCGGCCCCGTACTCGAAGGTCGGCTGGAACGCGTCGGACACCCGTGAACTGTCCTTCGCGGACGTCCGCGTCCCCGCGGCGAACCTCCTGGGCGAGGTGGGCCGGGGCTATGCCCAGTTCCTGCGCATCCTGGACGAGGGCCGTATCGCGATCGCGGCGCTCGCGACGGGCCTGGCGCAGGGCTGTGTGGACGAGTCGGTGAAGTACGCGAAGGAACGCCACGCCTTCGGTCGCCCGATCGGCGCGAACCAGGCCATCCAGTTCAAGATCGCCGACATGGAGATGAAGGCCCACACGGCCCGCCTGGCCTGGCGCGACGCAGCGTCCCGCCTGATCTCCGGCGAGCCCTTCAAGAAGGAGGCGGCCCTGGCGAAGCTCCACTCCTCCACGGTCGCGGTGGACAACGCCCGCGACGCCACCCAGATCCACGGTGGCTACGGCTTCATGAACGAGTACCCGGTGGCCCGTATGTGGCGCGACTCCAAGATCCTGGAGATCGGTGAGGGCACGAGCGAGGTACAGCGGATGCTGATCGCACGGGAGTTGGGGCTGGCGGGCTGAATCGCCCCGAAACGGATGATTCAGTACGCTCGGCGGCGGACTGCGTGAAGACGCGCGAGCGCGGAGACCTGTCGCGAGCGCGGAGACCTGTTCGCGTGCGCGGAGCGCGTGGAGGGGGCCCGGAGGGTCGGGATCGGCCCGTCCCGCCCCTTCCTCACGCTTCCGCCGAGACCACGAAGAAGAGTTGAACGCCTACCGCCACTCCAGGACGTCCCCCAGGCGCAGCGCCCCGTCCGCACCCGCTGCAGTGACCTTCTTCGGGCTTGCGCCGAGGGAGATGGGGGAGACGAAGAACTCGAGCCGAGTGCCCTGAAGTGAGGCAAAGACCATCTGCTTTCCGTCCGGCGAAATCGTCCGAACGGTGTTCTTCCGATCCGTCACCGGGATGATCGGATCGCCCAGGGCGCCCTTCGGGACGTCCGCCGAGTCGTCGAGGCGGGAAGTGTCCAGCGTCCAGAAGGAGTTCTTCCGCTTCGGGTCCTTCGCCTCGCCCAACCGCGGGCCGCACAGCACGGTCGCGCTGTCGACCCATCCATAGGGGTAGCAGTCGGCGGCATCGATGAGCACGACGGCCATCCGGGAATGGTCCTTGTCGAAGAGCTGCCGCAGCCGGGTGGGCGCGATGGGATGGGGACCGTCGTCCGAGGTGCCGGCTCGGGGAGGTTGTCAGCGCACAGCTCCACCAGTGGGGAGTCGACATCGTCCGCCTCCGCGACCACGGCCTGGGCGGGAACGGTGAAGATCCAGGAGGCTTTCGGTTTCCACGTCTGCGGATCCCAGCCCGTGACCGTAACCCTGGCCGGGTTGCTCGCGAGCACGGAGCACGAGGCGGTGACGATCACATCAGTGTCCGGAAAGGCTCCGCTCCCCTGGTCTGTGGCCTTGCCCTGGTTCGACTTTGCGGCAGTCGGCCGGGAGCGCTTGCCGCCGGAAGCCTCGGAGTTGCTCCGGCCACCGCCGCACCCCGCAACGAGCGGCAGCACAGCCGTACACCCACCCAGCCGGTGACCCCTGAGGTTGTTCCCCGCACGCCCCTGTCCCCCGCATTCTCCCGCCCGACAGCGTCCGCGTGATCGTACTGGGATGCGGCGCTCTCCATGCGGCAGCGGAGTCGGGCGGCCTCAGCACCCCTGGGACACCACATAAGGTTAGGCTAACCTAAGTCGCGATCAGCCAGTTGCCCCGACCGCACGAAAGCAGACCACGCCATGCCCCATGCCCGCCTCACCAGCCCCACCCGTCGCGGCCTCCTCGCCGCCGGCGGCGCCCTCGGTCTCGGCGCCGTGCTCGCGGCCTGCGGGGGCGGCGAGACGAAAAGCGGCGGCTCGGGAAGCGGGGGGACGGCAGCCGCCACGTCCGGCCCCTGGTCCTTCAAGGACGACCGCGGGCAGACCGCCAAGGCCGACAAGGTGCCGTCGAACATCGTCGCGTTCGCCGGTGTCGCCGCCGCGCTGCACGACTACGGCGTCGAGGTGAAGGGCGTCTTCGGGCCGACGAGGACCAAGGACGGCAGGGCCGACGTCCAGGCCGGCGACCTCGACGTCAACAAGGTCACCGTCCTCGGCAACCAGTGGGGCCAGTTCAACGTGGAGAAGTACGCGGCCCTCGCCCCCGATCTCCTCGTCACCACCTTGTTCGACGGCGCCGGGACGCTCTGGTACGTGCCCGAGGAGTCCAAGAAGAAGATCCTCGCCGTGGGCGCCCCGAGCGTCGGGATCTCCGTCTACGACCGCCAGCTGCCCGAGCCCCTCCAGCGGATGCTGGACCTGGCCAGGTCGCTCGGCGCGGACACCTCCTCCGCGAAGACCACGCAGGCGAGGAAGCGGTTCGAGGACGCCGCCGCCCGGCTGCGCGCGGCCTCCAAGGCCAAGCCCGACATCAGGGTGCTGGCAGGTTCCGCGAGCCAGGACGTCTTCTACGTCTCCGGAACCAACCTCTCGATCGACCTGGAGTACTTCAAGGCCCTCGGTGTGAACCTCGTCGAGCCGCCCGCCTCCGCGCTGAAGGCGAGCGGGGGCTGGTTCGAGAACCTCAGCTGGGAGAACGTCGACAAGTACAAGGCCGACGTCATCATGATGGACAACCGCTCCTCGGCCATCCAGCCCGCCGACATCACCGAGGCGACCTGGAAGAAACTCCCCGCGGTCAAGGCGGGCCAGGTCATCGCCCGCAATCCCGAACCCATCCTGTCGTACGGCAAGTGCGCCCCGCTGCTCGAGGACCTCGCCAAGGCGATCGAGGCCGCCAAGAAGGTCAGCTGAGGAGTCACCGTGACGACTGCCGTGGCCGCCCCGTTCCGCTTCTTCTCCCTCCAGGTCGTACGGACGAGGCGGCTCGGGCCGTCACTCGTCCGCGTCACCTTCGCCGGGGACGACCTGTACGTCTTCCGCTCCGACGGACGCGATCAGAGTCTGTCCCTGTTCCTGCCGCACCCCGGACAGCCGGAACCAGTGGTGCCGCTGGAGCTGGACGACGGCTGGTGGGGGGCCTGGCGTGAACTCCCGGACGACGTCAGGGCGGTGATGCGCTCGTACACCCTCCGGGCACTGCGCCGGGACCCCGACGAGATCGACATCGACTTCGTGCTGCACACCCCGGCCGGACCCGCCTCCCGCTGGGCGTCGAGGGCCACGCCCGGCGACCGCGTACTCGTGCTCGGCCCGGTGATCGAGGACAACCGCGCCATTCGCTTCCGTCCGCCCGAGGACACCGACCTGGTCGTGGTGTGGGGCGACGAGACCGCCGTACCCGCCGCCGCCGCGATCCTCGAGTCGCTGCCCGCGGGCATGCGCGCCCGGGTCTGGCTGGAGGTCGGGCACGCCGATGACATCCAGGACCTGGTGACCGAGGCCGACGCCGAGATCACCTGGCTGGTACGGAACCAGAACAGCGCCGAGGGGTCCCCCATGGCCCTCGGCGCCCTGCGCGACACCCAACTGCCGTCCGCCGCCCGCCCGTACGTCTGGCTGGCGGGCGAATCCGGTTGCGTCAAGGCGCTGCGCCGGCACTTCGTGGCCGAGCGCGGTGTCGACCGGCGGTGTGTCACCTTCGTCGGCTACTGGCGGCAGGGGCTGAGCGAGGAGCAGGTGCGCGAACAGCGGTGACGGCGGTCACGAAGGGGCGAAGTTTCCCTAGATCGAACTTAGGTTAGGCTAACCTAAGTTACGACAGAGGCGACTTCGCCCCTCTGCTGTCCCGCACGGACTCCCCCACCGGAGGACCCCCACATGCGCTCGCACCTGCTCAATGACCTCACCGCGGAGCACTACCGCCGCTCCGTGACCGAAGGAGTAGAGCGGGTGGCCGACCGACTCGCCACCACCGACCGCCCGTTCACCGGCGTCACGGTCGACGCCCTCGCCCCCCTCATCGACGGGATCGACCTGGACCGTCCGCTGCACGACACCACGGCAGCCCTGGACGAGTTGGAGGAGCTCTACCTCCGCGACGCGGTCTACTTCCACCACCCCCGCTACCTCGCCCACCTCAACTGCCCGGTCGTCATCCCGGCCGTCCTCGGCGAGACCGTCCTGTCCGCCGTCAACTCCTCCCTCGACACCTGGGACCAGTCGGCGGGCGGCACCCTGATCGAGCGCAGGCTCATCGACTGGACCGCCGAGCGGATCGGCCTCGGCCCGGCCGCCGACGGCGTGTTCACCTCCGGCGGCACCCAGTCCAACCTCCAGGCACTGCTGCTGGCCCGGGAGGAGGCCGAGCCGGGGCGGGCAGGGTGGGAAGCACCGGACACGCTGGCCAGGCTGCGCGTCCTCACCTCCGAGGTCAGCCACTTCAGCGTCAGGAAGTCCGCCCAGCTCCTCGGCCTCGGACCCGAGTCCGTCGTCGCCGTCCCCGTCGGCCGCGACAAGCGCATGCAGACCGTCGCCCTCGCCCACGAGCTGGAACGCTGCACCCGGGACGGCCTGATCCCGATGGCGGTCGTCGCCACCGCCGGCACCACCGACTTCGGCTCCATCGACCCGCTGCCCGAGATCGCCGAACTGTGCGCCCAGTACGGCACCTGGATGCACGTGGACGCGGCCTACGGCTGCGGGCTGCTGGTCTCGCCCCGCCGCCGCGGCCTCCTCGACGGCATCGAGCGCGCCGACTCGGTCACCGTCGACTACCACAAGTCCTTCTTCCAGCCGGTGAGTTCCTCGGCCGTCCTGGTCCGCGACGCCTCCACCCTGCGGCACGCCACCTACCACGCCGACTACCTCAACCCGCGCCGCGCGGTGCGGGAGCGCATCCCCAACCAGGTCGACAAGTCCCTGCAGACCACCCGCCGCTTCGACGCCCTCAAGCTGTGGATGACACTACGCGTGATGGGCGCCGACGGCATCGGACAGCTCTTCGACGAGGTCTGCGACCTGGCGGCCGAGGGCTGGAAGGTGCTCGCCGCCGATCCGCGCTTCGACGTCGTCGTCGAGCCGCAGCTGTCCACCCTCGTCTTCCGCCACATCCCCTCCGCCGTCACCGACCCGGCCGACATCGACCGCGCCAACCTGCACGCCCGCAAGGCCCTGTTCGCCTCCGGTGACGCGGTCGTCGCGGGCACCAAGGTGGCGGGCCGCCACTACCTGAAGTTCACCCTGCTCAACCCCGAGACCACGGTGGACGACATCACAGCCGTCCTCGATCTGATCGCCGGCCACGCCGAGCAGTACCTGGGAGAGTCCCTTGACCGCGCGTCCTGAAGCCACCGGCAAGACCTACGACTTCGTCGGGATCGGGCTCGGGCCCTTCAACCTCGGCCTCTCCTGCCTCACCGAGCCGATCGACGGCCTCGACGGCGTCTTCCTGGAGTCGAAGCCCACCTTCGAGTGGCACTCGGGGATGTTCCTGGAGGGCGCCCACCTCCAGACGCCGTTCCTGTCGGACCTGGTCACCCTGGCCGACCCCACGTCCCCGTACTCCTTCCTCAACTACCTCAAGGAGCAGGGCAGGCTGTACTCGTTCTACATCCGCGAGAACTTCTACCCACTGCGGGTGGAGTACGACGACTACTGCCGCTGGGCCGCCTCGAAGCTCTCCGGCGTCCGCTTCGGCACGACGGTCACCGAGGTGACGTACGCGGACGACGACGAGGTCTATGTCGTACGGACGCAGCGCGGGGACACCTACCGCGCCCGTCGTCTGGTCCTCGGCACCGGCACCCCTCCCCACATCCCCGAGCCCTGCCGCGACCTCGACGGTGACGTCATCCACAACTCCCGCTACCTGGACCACAAGCACCGGCTCCAGGCCAAGGAGTCGATCACCCTGGTCGGCAGCGGCCAGTCCGCCGCCGAGATCTACCGCGACCTGCTCGGCGAGATCGACACCCACGGCTACCGGCTGAACTGGGTGACCCGCTCCCCGCGGTTCTTCCCCCTCGAGTACACCAAGCTCACACTGGAGATGACCTCCCCGGAGTACATCGACTACTTCCACGCGCTGCCCGAGCGGACCCGCTACCGCCTCACCGAGCAGCAGAAGGGCCTGTTCAAGGGAATCGACAGCGATCTGATCAACGAGATCTTCGACCTGCTGTACCAGAAGAACCTCGACGGCCCGGTCCCGACCCGACTGCTCACCAACTCCGCGCTGACGAGGGCCACGTACCAGGACGGCACGTACACCCTCACGTTCCGCCAGGAGGAGCAGGGGAAGGACTACGCGCTGCGCTCCCAGGCCCTGATCCTCGCCACCGGATACAAGTACGTCGAACCGGAGTTCCTCAGGCCCGTCCGCCACCGCCTGCGCTACGACGGGCACGGCAACTTCGACGTGGCCCGCAACTACGCGATCGACGTCACCGGCCGGGGCGTCTTCCTGCAGAACGCCGGCGTCCACACGCACTCGATCACGTCACCCGACCTGGGCATGGGCGCCTACCGGAACGCGTACATCATCCGGGAGCTGCTCGGCACCGAGTACTACCCCGTCGAGAAGACGATCGCCTTCCAGGAGTTCGCCGTATGAGGACCGTCGACATCGGCACCTTCGCCTTCCGCCCCCTCGACCCCGGCGGCGACGCCGAACTGCTGCACACCTGGGTCACGCACCCCAAGGCGGTCTTCTGGATGATGCAGGACGCCACGGTCGCGGACGTCGAGCGCGCCTACGCGGAGATCGAAGCCGACGAGCACCACCACGCGCTCCTCGGGCTGCACGACGGCGAGCCCGCCTTCCTGATGGAGAAGTACGACCCGGCGCACCGGGAGCTGGTCGGCCTGTACGAGCCGGAGCCGGGCGACGTCGGCATGCACTTCCTGGTGGCACCGGCCGGCACGCCCGTACACGGGTTCACCCGGGCCGTCATCACCGCCGTGATACGACACCTGTTCGAGGACCCGGCCACGCGCAGGGTCGTCGTCGAGCCCGATGTGCGCAACACGGCCGTGCACGCACTGAACGCGGCGGTCGGGTTCGTACCCGAACGTGAGATCGAGAAGCCGGAGAAGAAGGCCCTGTTGAGTTTCTGCACCCGTGAGCGGTTCGAGAAGGCGGTGACGGCATGACCCTCGCCGACGCCGTGGCCCATCTGACCCCCGAGCGCTGGGAGAAGGCCACCCGCCTGCTGATCCGCAAGGCCCTCGCCGAGTTCGCCCACGAGCGGCTGATCAGCCCCGAGCGGGAGGGGGACGGCCGGTTCCTCGTCCGCAGCGACGACGGGCTCACCCGCTACCGCTTCACGGCCACCCTGCGCGCCCTCGACCACTGGCAGGTCGACGCGGACTCGATCACCCGTCACCGGGACGGCACCGAGCTGCCGCTCGCCGCGCTGGACTTCTTCATCGAGCTGAGGCAGTCGCTGGGCCTGAGCGACGACATCCTGCCCGTCTACCTGGAGGAGATCTCCTCCACCCTCGCCGGCATCTGCTACAAGCTCACCAAGCCGCACGTCACGTCCCGGGAGCTGGCCCGCTCCGGCTTCCAGGCGATCGAGACCGGGATGACCGAGGGCCACCCCTGCTTCGTCGCCAACAACGGGCGGCTCGGCTTCGGCATCCACGAGTACCTGTCGTACGCGCCCGAGACCGCGAGCCCGGTCCGACTGGTGTGGCTGGCGGCGCACCGCTCACGGGCGGCGTTCACGGCGGGGACCGGCATCGAGTACGAGTCGTTCGTCCGGGAGGAGCTCGGCGCGCAGACCGTCGAGCGGTTCCACGGCATCCTGCGCGACCAGGGGCTGGACCCGGCCGACTACCTCCTCGTCCCCGTCCACCCCTGGCAGTGGTGGAACAAGCTCACCGTCACCTTCGCCGCCGAGGTGGCCCGCCGGAACCTGGTCTGTCTCGGCGAGGGCGACGACGAGTACCTGGCACAGCAGTCCATCCGGACCTTCTTCAACACGTCCCACCCGGAGAAGCACTACGTCAAGACGGCCCTGTCCGTACTCAACATGGGTTTCATGCGCGGCCTGTCGGCTGCCTATATGGAGGCCACTCCGGCGATCAACGACTGGCTGGCCCGGCTGCTCGAGAGCGACCCGGTGCTGAAGTCGACGGACCTGACGATCATCCGGGAGCGCGCGGCCGTCGGCTACCGCCACCTGGAGTACGAGAGGGCCACCGACCGCTACTCCCCGTACCGGAAGATGCTCGCCGCCCTGTGGCGGGAGAGCCCGGTTCCCTCGCTCCAGGACGGCGAGACCCTGGCGACGATGGCGTCCCTCGCCCATGTCGACCACGAGGGCGTGTCCTTCGCGGGCGCGCTGATCGAGCGCTCGGGGCTCACACCGAGGCAGTGGCTGCGACACTATCTGGGCGCCTACCTCACCCCGCTGCTGCACGGTTTCTACGCCTACGACCTGGTGTTCATGCCGCACGGCGAGAACGTCATCCTCGTCCTGAAGGACGGTGTCGTACAGCGCGCGATCTTCAAGGACATAGCGGAGGAGATCGCGGTCATGGATCCGGAGGCGGTGCTGCCGCCGGAGGTCGCGCGGATCCGGGTGGAGGTCCCGGAGGACAAGAAGCTGCTGTCGGTCTTCACGGACGTCTTCGACTGCTTCTTCCGCTTCGTCGCGGCTCAGCTCGCCACCGAGGGGATCCTCGAGGAGGAGGACTTCTGGCGGACGGTCGCGGAGGTCGTCCACGAGTACCAGGACGCGAACCCGCAGCTCGCCGACAGGTTCCGCCAGTACGACCTGTTCGTCCCGGAGTTCTCCCTTTCCTGCCTCAACCGGCTCCAGCTGCGCGACAACCGGCAGATGGTGGACCTGGCGGACCCGTCGGGCGCGTTGCAGCTGGCCGGGACCCTGAAGAACCCGATCGCGGGCCTGTAGGCCCTGCGCGGACGGGCGGGCACCCCGGTGTACGGTCCTCCGGGGTGCCCGTCGCGTTCCGGCTACCGCGCGGGCCAGGGGACCTGCGGCGAGCGGTAGTAGGCGATACCGAGAGCGTCCCAGCGCGGCGCCTGGGCCGCGAGCCGCACCCGGTAGGTGTCCCAGTCGTGCGCGGCGGCCGGTGACCAGCCCAGTTCGGCGGCGCCCGGCAGCCGTGGGAAGGTCATGCAGTCGATGTCGTGGTCCGTGACGATCGTCTCGGACCACAGCGGTGCCTCCACCCCTGCGATCGCGGAGGCGGGTGCGCCAAGGAGGTAGGCGCCCGGGTCCCAGTCGTAGGAGCGGCGCACCTCGACCAGCCCCGCCCAGTCCTGCCCGAGCGGTGTGTCCGCGGTGTACTTCATGTCCAGGTAGATCCGGTCGGCAGGGGACAGGATCAGCCGGGTGCCGTTGCGCGCGGCCTCGGCGACCTGGGCCTTCTCGGCGGCGCCGGTGCTGTCGAGCCCCCAGTACTGTGCGAGCGCTCCCTTGACCGGATGGGCGCCGGTCAGCTGGTGCCAGCCGATCACCGTCTTGCCGTACCGCTCGACGATCGGCTGCACACGGTCCATGAACTTCACGTAGTCGTCGTGACGGGTGGAGTGCGCCTCGTCGCCGCCGATGTGGAGGTAGCGGCCCGGGGTGAGCGCGGCGAGTTCGCGGATGACGTCGTCCACGAAGTCGTACGTCACCTGCTTCGGCACGCACAGCGAGCTGAAGCCGACGTCGGTGCCGGTGTACAACGGGGGCGCCGTGCCGTTGCAGTTCAGGTCGGCGTACGAGGCGAGGGCGGCGTTGGTGTGGCCGGGCATGTCGATCTCGGGGACGACCTCGACGTAGCGCGACGCTGCGTAGCGGACGATCTCCCGGTAGTCGGCCTTGGTGTAGGAGCCGCCCTTGCCGCCGCCGACCTCGGTCGAGCCGCCGTAAGCCGCCAGGCGGGGCCAGGAGTCGACGGCGATGCGCCAGCCCTGGTCGTCGCTCAGGTGCAGATGCAGTTCGTCGATCTTGTAGAGGGCGAGGGCGTCGACGAAGCGCTTGACCTGGGCGACGGTGAAGAAGTGCCGGGCCACGTCGAGCATCGCGCCGCGGTAGGCGTAGCGCGGCGAGTCCGTGAGGGTGCCGCCCGCGACCGGCCAGGGGCCGTGCTGCACGGTCTTCCGCTCCACGGCCGGGGGCAGCAGCTGACGCAGCGTCTGCACGCCGTGGAAGAGGCCGGCGGGCTCGCGGGCGGTGAGGGTGACGCCCTGGGGGCCGCTGTCGAGGCGGTAGCCCTCGGCGCCGTACGGGCCATCCTCCAGGCGGAGCCGGACACCGCCGGTGCCGTGCGTGATGACCGGCAGCGGGTAACCGGTCGAGGGCCGCAGGACGTCGGCGAGGTAGCCGCCGATGCGGCGGACCGCGCCGGAGTCGTCCACCCGGATGCGGGTCGCGGGGGTGATCTCGTACGGGGGCCCGCCCGGGCGGACCGAGGCGGGTGCCGGGACCACCCGGTCGAGAGGGGTGGCGGTGCGGGCGGCCGCGGCGGGTGCCGCGGCGGGTGCCGCGGCGGTGGCGGACAGGCCCGCCACCGCGACGAGCAGCAGCGTGCCGAGCAGACGGGGCGTTCTGTGGTGCTGTCTCACATGCGCTCCCTTCCACGAGGTGCCACGGGCCCGGTCCACTCCGGGCCCGATGGGTATAGACCACTCTCTCGCGAACGGGACGGAACAACCCCCGGCGCGGCGGAAATCATCCGGAAGGACGGCACGTGGAGTTTCGACGCTGACGCCTCGACGAGGAGTTCCGAAGGCCCAACAGGCGGTCCTCATGGGGATGTGAGGACCGCCTGCCGTGGGGTTTCGCTACTTGGCGCGGCGCGCCACCGTGAAGTGGTCGATGCGGTCACCGGTCTCGGCGATGCCCGAGACCTTCAGCTTGGCGTAGTGGCCCTTCGCCGCCGGTTCGACGTCCACGCGCAGGAACGAGTAGTTGAGGTAGCGCACCCGGGACCAGGCGACGGTCTCGTTGACCTTGCCGTCCTTGGTGTTGATGAAGGAGGCGACGGAGTCGACCTCGTTCAGGTGCCCCTCGTAGGAGTCCGGCGCGGTGAACGCGTACAGGCTGCGGCCGGCCGCGCCCGCCGTCACGTAGACGACGCCCTCGGTCTCGGGGTAGGCGGTCTCGCCGATCGGCAGCTTCTTGGCGACCTTGTCGCCCTTGATGACGTCGGTGCGCTCGTACTGGTGGTTGTGGCCGTTGATGACCAGGTCCACCTGGTACTTCTCGAACAGCGGCACCCACTCCTGGCGCACGCCCCCCTCCGAGGCGTGCGCCGTGGACGTGCAGTACGCGCAGTGGTGGAAGAAGACGATGACGAAGTCGACGTCCTTGGAGGCCCGGTACTTCTTCAGCTGCGCCTCGAACCAGGTGGTCTGGGTGCCGCCGGAGATGCCGAGGTTGGCCGGGATCTCGTAGGAGACGTCGTTGGGGTCGAGCGAGATGACCGCCGTGTTGCCGTAGACGAAGGAGTAGACGCCCGGCAGGTTCTTCTTGTCCGGGCCGTTGTCGGGAAGCGTGAAGCGGGCCTCCTCGCCGCCGTAGCCGTTGGGCGAGTACCAGGCCTCCATGTCGTGGTTGCCGTACGACACCATCCACGGGATCTGCTTGGCGACCGACTCCGTCTGGTACAGGAACTGGTCCCACACGCGCGAGTCGAACCCGGTGTCGGCGGTCTTGCCCGCGCCGGACGGGTCGGCGTAGGCGATGTCGCCGGCGTGCAGGTGGAAGGCGGGGTCCTGGCCGAGGATCAGGCTGTCGTTGGCCAGACCGTGGTAGCTGACGCCCTGGTCGCCGAAGGCCGTGAACGTGAACGGCTCCTTGTGCGCGGGCGCGGTGGTGAAGGTGCCGAGGGTGCCCAGCAGGTGGCGCTCGGCCGGGTCGAAGCCGTGGTGGCCGACGCCGTAGTAGTAGGTCCTGCCGGGGCGCAGGTGGGTGAGCTTGGCGTGCAGGTAGTACTGCGTGTGGTCGCCGCTCGCGCCGACGCCCGCCGGGGTGTGGAGGGTGCGGACCTCGGCGGGGATCCTCCGGGACAGGTCCCAGGGGTGGGCGCCGATCCGGATGAACGGGTTCTTCACGGCGACCGGGACCTGCCAGGAGACGGTGATCTCGGTGCGCGGGTCGTTGCCGAAGGCGAGGTGGCGGCCGAAGGGGGCGACGAGGGCGCCGTCGACGCTCTCGACGGCGGGGGCGGTGCTCTGGGTCGGGACGGCGGCCTGGGCGCTGGCACCCGGTACGAATGCGCCACCCGCGACGGCGCCCAGGGTGACGGCACCGCCTCTGATCATCGTGCGCCGGGAGAATCTCGCGCGCAGGTACTCGTGCTGCTCCGCCATGCTCATGCGGGCCGCGAGCTTCTCCGGAACTCCCATACGAGGTATGTCCATGTGGCCAGAAGTTCCTCCACATAATCAACGTGGCGCAGGACACAGGATGGACAGGCGTCGAACGGGACCCTATAAGAACTTCAACAGGCATCTGCCCGAAATCGGGCACGATTCTTGCGATTCCGGCGCTCTTACCTCAGGATCTACCGGGTGCACGACGAACTTGTCGATCATCTGACGCGGACCACACCTCTCAACCGGGGCGAGGCGCTGCGCGTGGTCCAGGACGTGCTCGCCTACTTCGACGAGACGACCGAGGAGTTCGTCCGCCGTCGCCACCGCGAACTGCAGGCCCAGGGACTGGTGAACGCGTCGATCTTCGAACGGATCGAGGCGGACCTGAAGTACCGCACGGTGGCACCGCCCGAGCTCACGCTCCGGCAGCTGCGGCGCATCGTCTACGGCTGAGTCCACGACTGAGCCACCGGGCGACTGCTCCATCCATACGGGGTCAAAAGGGATTTAAGGAAACATATGTGCGGAATCGTCGGATACATCGGTAAGCGCGATGTGGCCCCGCTCCTGCTGGAGGGTCTGCAGCGGCTGGAGTACCGCGGCTACGACTCGGCGGGCATCGTCATCACCTCGCCGAAGTCGGCGGGCCTGAGGATGGTCAAGGCCAAGGGCCGGGTCCGTGACCTGGAGGCCAAGGTCCCCGCGCGCTTCAAGGGCACCACCGGCATCGCCCACACCCGCTGGGCCACCCACGGCGCCCCCTCCGACGTCAACGCACACCCGCACCTGTCGGCCGACAACAAGGTCGCCGTCGTCCACAACGGCATCATCGACAACGCCGCTGAGCTGAGGAAGAAGCTGGAGGCGGACGGCGTCGAGTTCCTCTCCGAGACCGACACCGAGGTCCTCACCCACCTCATCGCCCGCTCCCAGGCCGAGAAGCTGGAGGAGAAGGTCCGCCAGGCGCTGCGGCTGGTGGAGGGCACCTACGGCATCGCCGTGATGCACGCCGACTTCCCGGACCGCATCGTGGTGGCCCGCAACGGCTCCCCGGTCGTCCTCGGCATCGGCGAGAAGGAGATGTTCGTCGCCTCCGACGTCGCCGCCCTCGTCGCCCACACCCGCCAGATAGTGACGCTGGACGACGGTGAGATGGCGACACTGAAGGCCGACGACTTCCGCACCTACACCACCGAGGGCACCCGTACGACGGCCGAGCCGACCACCGTGGAGTGGGAGGCCGAGTCGTACGACATGGGCGGCCACGACACCTACATGCACAAGGAGATCCACGAGCAGGCCGACGCCGTGGACCGGGTGCTGCGGGGCCGCATCGACGACCGGTTCTCCACCGTGCACCTGGGCGGCCTGAACCTGGGCGCCCGCGAGGCGCGGCAGATCCGCCGGGTGAAGATCCTCGGCTGCGGCACCTCCTACCACGCGGGCATGATCGGCGCCCAGATGATCGAGGAGCTGGCCCGTATCCCGGCGGACGCGGAGCCGGCGTCGGAGTTCCGCTACCGCAACGCCGTCGTGGACCCCGACACGCTGTACGTGGCGGTGTCGCAGTCCGGTGAGACCTACGACGTGCTGGCGGCCGTGCAGGAGCTGAAGCGCAAGGGCGCGCGGGTGCTGGGCATCGTCAACGTGGTCGGCTCGGCGATCGCGCGCGAGGCGGACGGCGGTATGTACGTCCACGCGGGGCCCGAGGTGTGCGTGGTGTCCACCAAGTGCTTCACCAACACGACGGTGGCCTTCGCGCTGCTCGCCCTGCACCTGGGGCGCACCCGCGACCTGTCCGTCCGTGACGGCAAGCGGATCATCGAGGGCCTGCGGAAGCTGCCGGAGCAGATCTCCGAGATCCTGAAGCAGGAGGAGGAGATCAAGAAGCTGGCGGAGCAGTTCGCGGACGCCCGTTCGATGCTGTTCATCGGGCGGGTGCGCGGCTACCCGGTGGCCCGTGAGGCCTCGCTGAAGCTGAAGGAGGTCTCCTACATCCACGCCGAGGCCTACCCGGCGTCCGAGCTGAAGCACGGCCCGCTGGCCCTGATCGAGCCCGCGCTCCCGACGGTCGCGATCGTGCCGGACGACGACCTGCTGGAGAAGAACCGCGCGGCCATGGAGGAGATCAAGGCCCGCAGCGGCAAGATCCTCGCGGTGGCGCACCAGGAGCAGGAGAAGGCCGACCACACGATCGTGGTGCCGAAGAACGAGGACGAGCTGGACCCGATCCTGATGGGCATTCCACTGCAACTGCTCGCCTATCACACGGCGTTGGCGCTCGGCCGGGACATCGACAAGCCGCGTAACCTGGCGAAGTCCGTGACGGTGGAGTAGTCCGCGCCGGCCGGCTGCGCCGCGATCTCGCGGGTTCGAACGTCAGCAACCCCCTGTGTGCCACCACCACAGGGGGTTGCTCTTTCGGAGGGGCCGGAGCCGCCCACACTCCGGCCCGGTCGCTGCCTCAGCCGGCGGCCGTCACCCCCCGGCCGGCAGCGCGTCGCGGAAGGGTGGTGGGCCAGTGGGCGAGGGCCGCGGTCGCCGCGTACCAGGCCACCGCTCCCGCCGCCACGGCGAACCAGCCGCCGGTCTTGCCGAGCACGTCGTTGCCGGCGAGGCGGCCGATGGCGAGCAGCAGCAGGGACACGAAGAACAGCCCGTAGGTGCCCTGGTCGAGCAGGCCGCCGGACGCGCCGAGCGTCAGGCTCAGGGTGACCAGGGCGAACAGCAGGAGGAAGAGTCCGGCGGCGTGGTCGGACATCTGGTTGCCGGCCGTGACGGCCCAGGTGAACCACAGGGCGCCGAGCGCGGAGAAGGCGGTGCCCGTGGCGGTGTCACGGGCACCGAGGGCGAGGAGGCCGGTGAGGAACAGGGCCACGCCGCCGACGTAGTGGGCCAGTGACACGGCGTCGGCCGTCGTCACGCCGTCGATGACCTTGGTGGATCCGAGCCCGAAGGCCAGCAGCGTGACGCCGAGCGCCAGTCGGCCGACGGTGGTGGTGGTGCCTCCCGCAGAGACGTCGTTGTCCACGGCGGGCTCCCTTCTTGTCCTGCGTGTACGGTGCGCGGTGACCGATATATGCCCTTCACAAGGGCACAAACACCTCTATGGGCCAAGAAATCGAAGGGACTTGGGAAGCGGGTCGGCGCTACCCGCGGCGCATCTCACCTGGGCCAACGGCGAGTTGCGGAATCACAACGGTGGGGGTGCGAGCCGGGGGCGCGTGCCGGGGCGCGCGGTGGCTGTAAATCGCGCCCGTAAGGGGGCGCGTGGAACGGCGCGAATGACCACGCACACCCCGCAGGCGGCGTACGACCCACCGGCGCCCCGACAGCCGAACCGGTGGGCACACGTGGAGCGACAGCTCAGGGGATGACGATCACCGGGCGCCGGGCGCGCTTGGCGAGGCGGCCGGCGACCGAGCCGAAGATGCGGCCGACGATGCCGTGCGTGGAGCCGACGACGATCGCGTCCGCCTCGTACTCCCGGCCCACCTCTTCGAGTTCGTGGCAGATGTCACCGCCGCGCTCCACCAGGATCCAGGGCACGTCGGCGAGATGATCCGCGCAGGCCAGCTCCAGACCCAGGACCTCCGTGCGGTGGTCCGGCACGTCCACGAAGACCGGCGGCTCGCAGCCCGCCCACACCGTGGTGGGCAGCCGGTTGGCGACATGGACGAGGATCAGGCCCGACCCGGAGCGGTACGCCATGCCGATCGCGTACGCGAGGGCGCGCTCGCTGGAGGTGGACCCGTCGAAGCCGACGACGACGCCGTGCTTGAACGCGGGATCACACGACGGGCGTGGCTCTTCGGCCGCCAGGGGATCGGTCGCCGTCGGGTCGGCGACCGGCCGCTTGCGGTCCGCGGGTTCGAAGAATTCGTGACCGGCCATGGCTGTCTCGGCGATGTGATCCTTTGTCGGGGACGACGGTGTGCGGCGGAGCTGCGTCCGGGAATCGTCTTCCCGTCCCCATACCCCCAAGGGTACGGCGGCACGCCTCCTTAGCCCAGATCCCGCGCAGGCCGCACGGGGTTCCAGGGAGCATGCACGAGGGAACGCCCGTAACGCAATGGTTGCTGCCCCGTACAGGCGGTTTGCCGGGCGTTTGCCCCCGGGCCACACCCGCGCACGCGGCCGCGGCCGCCCCGGATGCGGCAGTGACCGACGGGGCGGAGCCGCGTTGAACCGTGCGAACCCCCGCCCCACGGAGCGCACCGTGCCCGCACCCCCTACCGCCCCCCGGAACCGCCCCGCGCCGGACACCGCGAGCGACGTGATCCGCTGGGCCGCCTTCTGCTGCGTCCTCGTCCCCACCGTCCTCGTCTGCTACGGCGTCTCCCTCGCCGCCGCGATCAGCACAGCCCTCGGCCTCGCCGCCGTCACCACCGCCTGCCGCGCCCTGCTCCGCCAGTCCGAGCGGGGCGCCGCGCGCCTGCGGGCCGAGGAGATCGCACCGCACCGCGGACGCCACAGCAGGACCGGAACCGGGGCGCACAGGGGCGGGCGCCACAGCGGTGGAAGCACTCCGGTCGACTGACCGGTTTCCGCGCACGCTCCCGCATCTTTTCAGCCAACTTCTCAATCTCGTGCATCACGCCGCCGGACGGCCCCCCACCCCCCTTTCGACCTGCGCCGAAAGGCCCCCGGGCGACGCGCGCACCCTACGGGGATTGGCCACCGGGACGAGGCGCACTTCCCTGCACGCTCCACGAGTGCAACCCTTCGTGATCGAATGCTTCACGCCAAGTTGCCATGTCGACAATGTGCCGGATGGTGAACTGGTCACGTCGGCATCGCGCGACACAGTAGATTCGATCATGACTGTCTACGGCGGGGGACTCGTGCAGGACCGAGGGGAAACGTGCAGGAGCGACACAACCGAGGAGCCGCGACCACCGAGGGGGGCTTAGCAGGATGAGCCACGACTCAACTGCCGCGCCGGACGCCGCGGCCCGGAAGCTCTCCGGGCGACGCCGCAAGGAGATCGTCGCGGTGCTGCTGTTCAGCGGCGGCCCCATCTTCGAGAGTTCCATTCCACTTTCGGTGTTCGGGATTGACCGCCAGGACGCCGGAGTGCCGCGCTACCGCCTGCTGGTGGCGGCCGGCGAGGAAGGCCCGCTGCGGACCACAGGGGGCCTGGAACTCACCGCGCCGTACGGGCTGGAGGCGATCTCACGGGCGGGCACCGTCGTGGTGCCGGCCTGGAGATCGATCACCTCTCCACCGCCGGAGGAGGCGCTCGACGCGCTGCGCCGGGCGCACGAGGAGGGCGCCCGCATCGTGGGGCTGTGCACCGGCGCCTTCGTGCTGGCCGCCGCCGGGCTGCTGGACGGACGGCCGGCCACCACGCACTGGATGTACGCGCCGACGCTGGCCAAGCGCTATCCGTCGGTGCACGTCGATCCACGTGAGCTGTTCGTGGACGACGGGGACGTGCTGACGTCGGCCGGTACGGCGGCCGGCATCGACCTGTGCCTCCACATCGTGCGCACGGACCACGGCAACGAGGCGGCCGGCGCGCTCGCCCGGCGCCTGGTGGTCCCGCCGCGCCGCAGCGGAGGCCAGGAGCGCTACCTCGACCGGTCTTTACCCGAGGAGATCGGCGCCGATCCGCTGGCCGAGGTCGTCGCCTGGGCGCTGGAGCACCTCCATGAACAGTTCGACGTGGAGACGCTGGCCGCCCGCGCGTACATGAGCAGGCGGACCTTCGACCGGCGCTTCCGCTCACTCACCGGCAGCGCGCCGCTGCAGTGGCTGATCACCCAGCGGGTGCTGCAGGCGCAGCGGCTGCTGGAGACCTCCGACTACTCGGTCGACGAGGTCGCCGGGCGCTGCGGCTTCCGCTCGCCGGTCGCGCTGCGCGGGCACTTCCGGCGCCAGCTCGGCTCGTCGCCCGCGGCCTACCGGGCCGCATACCGGGCGCGCCGCCCGCAGGGCGACCGGCAGGCGGACGCCGAGAGCTCCGGCGGCCCGTCCGTGCCGCCGGCCGCGCAGGAGTCCGCCCAGGTCCCGATGCAGACGCGCCGGACGGCGCCGCCGAACGGGCTCGGTCCCTCGGCGTCCCTGTCCACGGACCACGCGGGCAGATACGTGCCCGAGCTGTACGCGGCGGGCCGCCCGGGCGTGCCCGGGCAGCGCAGCGCGCCGTAGCGCCACCGCCGTACCGGCGCACCGGCGGGGACGGGCGGGGCCAGGGGGTCGCAGGACCCCGGGTCCCGCCCGTCGCCGTACCCGCCCGCGCACAGGTCACATGCACGGGCGGTCCGCACGCCACGCCCGGGCCATAAGGTGGGACACATGAACGATCGCATGGTGTGGATCGACTGCGAGATGACCGGCCTCTCGCTGTCGGACGACGCGCTCATCGAGGTGGCCGCGCTGGTCACCGACTCCGAGCTGAACGTACTCGGCGAGGGGGTGGACATCGTGATCCGGCCGCCGGACGCGGCACTGGAGACGATGCCGGAGGTGGTGCGTCAGATGCACACCGCCTCGGGACTGCTCGACGAGCTGGCGGCCGGCACGACGCTCGCCGACGCCGAGGAGCAGGTCCTGACCTACGTACGGGAGTGGGTCAAGGAACCGGGCAAGGCCCCCCTGTGCGGCAACTCCGTCGGCACGGACCGCGGCTTCCTGGCCCGCGACATGCCGACGCTGGAGGACTACCTGCACTACCGGATCGTCGACGTCAGCTCGATCAAGGAGCTCGCCCGGCGCTGGTACCCACGGGCGTACTTCAACAGTCCGGAGAAGAACGGCAACCACCGGGCGCTGGCCGACATCCGCGAGTCGATCGCCGAGCTGCGCTACTACCGGGAGGCGATCTTCGTACCGCAGCCGGGCCCGGACTCCGACACGGCACGCGCGATCGCGGCCAAGCACGTGCTGCCCGCGCGGTAGCGTCTCGACGGGGCCGACGGGGCGCCACGCCCGACGCCGGGGGAAACGCTGGCGCGAGCACCCCTTCGGACCCTGTACACTTTTTCTCGGCCGGTGGGGGAAACCACTGCGAAAACACCGGTCATGGTGGGTGTAGCTCAGCTGGTAGAGCACCTGGTTGTGGTCCAGGATGTCGCGGGTTCGAGTCCCGTCACTCACCCCATGCAACAGGCCCATTACCTGCGGAAACGTAGGTAATGGGCCTGTCTGCCGTTTGGCCACGGCCGAACCACGGCCCATCCGCCCGCGAGTCGAGTCGTCCGGGAAGGACCGACAGCCGTAAGTACGCATGGAACCGCACTCACAGCATGCGTCCGGTCGCACACTGTGCAGTTTTTTCGTGCACCGATCCGCCGCTGAGTGACGCGTCCTGATCAGAGCCATGGGCCGTCCACGTTTTCGAGGTCCAGCAGCCGAGCCACCTCGGCTGCGGCCGACATGGATGTCAGGCCTCCGCGCTGACCGAGGCGATTGGAACCCGTTGCGGCGTTGCTGGCCGTTAGCCTGTCGGTATGTCAGAGCGTGTCATGCCCGGTCGCACGGACGGCCTGATCACTCTGGATGCCGCGGACGCTCTCTGGGGCGATCTGACGGCCGGCAGCGCTGTGCCGACGGCTTCTGGCGCATTCACCCGCTCTCCTGCCCATGCCCGGGCGGGGTACGTCCTGCTCGGCAGCCATGTAGTGGCGACAGTCAGGGCGAGCGGCGGTCAGTGGAGTGTTCCGGAGCCTGAGGTGCGCCGGGCGGCTGCGGAACTGAACGCGGTGGGGATGGACCGGCAAGACCTGGTCCGCATCGGTCCGTTTCGTGGAGCGCCGAGGCAGAAGTGCGACGCGGAGACGCCGCTGCGTTGGCGCCGGCGCATCACGGGGGAACTGCAGGAGTCGGGCGGCCCCGAGCGGGCCGCACGACGTGACGTCGGCCGGCCGCACCATCTGGCGGGGATCGACTGGCGACAGATACTCGTGGAGCAGTCCCGCGACGGGACGCAGCGCACGTGGTGGCTGCCGCGCGCCGTGGTCAGGCTGCTCGACGCCGCCGAGCACGCCGAAACGCGGTGGCTGCAAGCCGCGCGGACCCGCCAGGCAAGCGCAGCCGCCACCGAGCCGCCCTCCCACCCCCGGCGGGGCCGGGACGCCGGCGGTCTGCAGACGAAGGGCCCCGAGGGCCCCACCGCCTCACTGCGCCCGTACGACAAAGAGCTGGAAGGCCAGCTGTACTCGGTACTCAGCAGGAAGCCCGGTACCTCCCGCAGGGTGGCCGGGTGGGCGTGCGCCGTCTGCCGCACCGCGCCCGCCACCGTGCTCGACCACTGCCACGAACACGGCTACGTCCGCGCCCCGGTCTGCCAGTCCTGCAACACACAGGAACGCCCCGACCACCTGTACAGCAACGACATCCGCGTGGCGAACCGCTACACACGCCTCTTCCACACCGACACCGACGACTGGCTCCGCCACTGGCACCGCTGCACCGGCTGCCGCGCACGCACCACCCTGCCCCTGCCGCACCTCGCCGCATGGACCGCCCACATAGCCTGCCGATCACTGCGCCCGACCCACCGCGCCCCCCGCGGGCGCACGCCCTGCGGTGCCCTACGCGTGTCCTGGACGGGCAGTCAGAACACGCCCCGTTCCTGCCTGCTCACTGTCACCGTCGACTTCTGCCCCTCCGGCGAGCACCGTGTCCTGGCACGAGTCCCCTACCGCGAAGCCGCCGAGCGATTTCGCGCCTGGTTGGCCGAGACTGCCCCCGCCGTGGCCGCCGCGGCCGGCCCTGACCGCCTGGACGGCCTCCCTGCCCAGTTCCGGCCAGTCATCGCGGACACCAGCGGCGAGGACCTGGAACTGTTCTGAGCGGGCACCGAAGCCGTCGAAGATCTACGGGTTGCTTCCGGTATTTCGACTCGTTGACGCGGTATGGGGCGTTTCGACGAGTTGATCGTTCCGTTGCAGGCGAAGCTGACCGCAGTGGCATCGCATCTGAACGGGCGTCAGCGTCGGCTGCCGTAACGGGACGGAGGCCCGGCAACTCTTTCATCCGTGACCGGCGTCCTCGTCGTCAATCAGCTCACCCTTGGCCCGGCTGGCGAGATGAGCCTGCCCCGCCCGGGCGTGTACGAGGGCTATGCGTGGTGGGCCGGACGCGAAGCGGCGTCCGCCTACTACGACGAGGTGCTGAGAAGCATCAACGACGACTGGTTCCCGGAGCGGATCGGGCACGCCTGGTCCCAGTGCCCCGCTGACGAACGTTACGTCCTTGATCTGGCCTTCGTCCGGGAGCCTGAACCGTACGACGAGGATGACGACTGACAGCCCGCGTTTGTCGTGCACCGGGACTCCACGCTACGAGGGGAACATCACCGTTCGGACGGCGACGGAAGCATGGAGGGCCGCCAGGGCAGGACGGCCCTATCCGGTGCACAGCGCATGAGGGTACGAACCCCGCGCCTTACGCGCACCCGCCGTCCTCCACAGGAGCGTTTGGCCATGGCCAAACCGGATGCCGCACAGCGTCATCCAACGTCATCACCCGTCACCCATACGCCCAGATTTGCCCACATGTACAGCAAAGCTGCAGGTCACGATGGTGATACGAAACAGGTTCGAGTCCCGTCACTCACCCTCGGTGATCAGCCGGTGGCCTGCGGGAGCAGGTCATCGGCTGAACTGTTTTCCGGGGCCCCACGGCGTGCCGACGGCCTCGGGCCGGCTGAGCAGGTCGGTGCTGTCCGCCCACTGGTCCACGCCTCCGACCAGGGGCAGTCCGCGCAGGTCCGGATCCGTGACCGTGCGGGCCAGTGCCTGCGCGAAGCGCTCCGCGCGCAGGACGAGGAACGGGCGCGCGTGGTAGCGGCGACGGCTCGGGTCCACCGGGGTCGTCAGTCCGGACGCGTTCTGCAGGGCGGCGACCGCTTCGTACGCGTCGCACAGATGCCGTTCCCGGGTCGGGTGGTCCCTCGCCGCCAGCGCGCCGCGCAGCGACGGGGCGAGCGACGCGGCCACCGGGAGCCGGCCGAACGCGCTGCCGAGCCATTTGCCGTAGGGGGCGTACCGGCGCTCCAGCAGCAGGCACAGTCGCATCAGGTCCCGTACGAGGCGGGCGGCCACGACGGCGGAGCCGAGGTCGTCTCCGACCTCCGCGCAGCGTCCCACGAACGCCTCCTCCTGCGCGATGCGCTGCCACTGGCACGCCAGCAGGTACCGCCACACCTGCTCCGGGTACCAGGCCAGCCGGCGCCGCACGGCGGTCAGGGTGCCGAGCCCGTCGTGGAACACCGCGCCGCCGGTGGTCTCGGCGAGCCGTTGCTGGGGCATCGCCAGCCATACGCGCACGCTCGGCTCCGGGTCGGCCGACCGCAGCCCGAGCCGCTCGGCCAGCCACCCTTCGACGTCGTGCACGTCGACACGGTGGTTGACCGGCCCGTCGGTCGGTCGCATGCGTCCGACGGGGTCCAGCGGATCGTCGCTCTCCTGGAAATGGGTGGGCCAGCCGCGCAGCTGCTTCGGCAGCCGTTCGGCCAGCAGACGGCGGATGTCGTCGCCGTACCGAGCGCGGTCCTCGGCCGAGAGGAAGAGCTCCAGCCGGGGACCCCACTCGTGGTCCGCCGAGCGGGGGGTGTCGAAGCCCAGCACCTCCGAACCGCTGCCGATCCGCGCCGCCGCGTGTCGCAGTCCCGGGAAGGCCTCGCTGAGGACCGGCCGTACCGCTTCCTCGTACAGGATCCCGGACAGCTTCAGGCCGGGTATGAACCGGGCCTCGGAAGTCGCCATGACCTCACTGTGCTGGACCTGCTCCCGTCCGGGCCACCGGTTATCGGCGCGGGCACCCCGCCGGGTGTCGCGTCAGGCGTTCGGCTCCGCCTTGTCGCCCATCACCACGACCGGGTGCTGCTTCGGGTCGAGCGTGCGCAGCAGGTACTCCATCGCCGCCTCGGACAGGCTCACGCACGCCGAGGTGCCGCTGCCGTGGTCCATGTGCAGCCAGATGTCGCCGCCCTTCGACTGTCCCAGCGGCCGGGTCGGGTCGTCGGGCGCGGTGCCCCTGACCCGGTTGTAGTCGATGGCGATGACGTAGTCGAAGTCGTGCCAGTAGGACTCGCCCCAGGTGTGGGGCGCCTGGAACGACGCGGACCTGGTGTACGGCAGCTTGGATCCCGGGTCGTCGAGCACACCGCCCGCGTCGCTCAGCGTGAACACGCCCACCGGGCTGCGCCCGTCGCCCTCGTGATGGTCCGTCGTCCAGCCCTTCCGCCCGTTGTGCGCCGCCCAGGAACGTTCTGGCTTCCAGGTGGAGCCCTGCTCGGTGAAGAGCACGACGGTCGAGTCGGGCGAGTTCCGGCCCATGCCGTAGACGGCGACCACCTGGCGGGAGTCCGCCGGTACCCGGCGCCACAACCGGTCCCCTATACCGGGTATGCGCGTCATGTCCGCGTTCTTCCGCGATGCACGGACCGCCTGACCGCCCGCCGCGGCGGCGCGCCGGTGGTGCGAACTTCCGCACGCCGCAAGGGACATCGTCAACACACCGCAGGCCGCCACCACGACCGCCCGTATCGCACCGCCCTTTCCCATGCGCCCCATGGTCTCAACCCGTCCCCGAGCCGGTGGGTACGGCCCCTCACACGACCCCCGAGTGCTCCAACGGCGGCGCGATCGCCCGGGCGTCCGCCCCCTCGCCCACCCACAGTCCGATGAGGAAGGCCGCCGTCGCCTCCAGCAGGGCCGCCCGCTCCAGCCCTCCGCCGCTCAACGGTTCGCAGCCGAGGTCGTGCACCAGGCGACGGACCGTCCCCAGAGCCGAGGCGTCGTCGCCGCACAGCGGAACCGCGAGGGGGCGGCCGTCGAAGACGGGCGAGGTCAGCCGCCACACGCTCTCATGGCAGAGGTTGAACGCCTTGACCACGCGCGCGCCCGGCGCGGCGGCTGCGATGCGCTCGGCGGCCGAGGGACCGCCGCCTGTCTCCAGCAGGAAGCCAGGGCCGACCGGGTTGGTGCAGTCGATCAGCGTCCGGCCCGCGAGGGCGTCGGACAGCCCGGACACCACGTCAGCCGCCACCGCGTACGGCACCGCCAGCAGCACCGCGTCCCTGCCGTGCCCGACAGCGTCGCGCACGCTTCCCGCCCGTCCGCCGATCCTTCCGGCCAGGGCTGCCGCGCGGCCCGTGTCCCGCCCGCCCACCAGTACGTCGTGACCGGCCCGTACCCACCGGCCGCCCAGGGCGTCCGCCATGTTCCCGGTGCCGACGATCCCGATCCTCATCGTCCCCACTCCCCTCGTGGTGGTCCTGTCCTCGGATTCGGAACGACAGTAGGAAGCCGTTCGGGCACCATTCGGTAAGTGACCGTCGACCAGGACTTCATCCACCAGGACTTCATCGCCGACTGCCGCGCCAGGCTCGCCTTCGACCTGCTGGCCAACACCTGGAACCCGGTGGTGATCTGGGCGCTGCGCGAGGGCCCGGAGCGCCCCGGCCGGCTGCGCGAGCGGATCGGCGGCGTCAGCGCCAAGGTGCTCACCGAGACCCTGCGCCGACTGGAGTACAACGGACTGGTCGAGCGCCGCGCCCACCCGGGCGCACCACCCCGTGTGGACTACGAGCTCACGGAACTGGGGCGAAGCCTGCTGCCACCGATCGAGGCGTTCGGCGCCTGGGCGTTCGAACACGGCGACGAGGTGATGGCGGCACAGGAGCGCGGGGAGTCCGAGAGGGATCCCGGTGCCGTTCCCTGAGGTCGGCCGTCGACGGCCCGCTCAGCACGGGCCATCGCCAAGCCTCACTGTCAGGTGGGAGCTGTCGCCGCCGGGCTGACACGCGCGGTGCGCCGGGGCGCTTGCGTGGGTGCCCGCTTCGGGTGCCTCAGGACGAGTCCCGGGCCACCAGTTCCGTCGGCAACACCACCTGCCGCCGGTCCAGCGAACGGGAAGCCGCCGGCCGGCGGTCCGCTATCTCGTCCAGGAGCAGGGCGATCATCGCCCGGCCCATCTCCTCGATCGGCTGGCGCACGCTCGTCAGCGGCGGGTCCATGTGGCGGGCGATCGCCGAGTCGTCGTAGCCGACCAGGGCCACGTCGTCCGGGATGCGGCGACCCGCCTCGCGCAGCACCTGGCGCGCGCCCGCCGCCATCACGTCCGACTCCGCGAACACCGCGTCCAGGTCCGGGCGGCGGGCCAGCAGTTCCGTCATCGCCCGGCGGCCCCCCTCCTCCGTGAAGTCACCGGGCAGGATCAGGGCCTCGTCCACCTCTCGGCCCGCGTCCCGCAGTGCGTCCCGGTAGCCGTCGATGCGCCGCTGGGCGCCGTAGACGTCGAGACGGCCGGTGATCGTGGCGATGCGGGCGCGGCCCCGTGCGATCAGGTGCCCGACCGCCGAGCGGCCGCCGCCGTAGTTGTCCGAGTCCACCGACGGCAGGGTCTCCGAGGCCGAGCGGGGGCCGCTGATCACCGCCGGGATCTCCAGCTGGGCGAGCAGGTCGGGCAGCGGGTCGTCCGCGTGGACGGAGACCAGCAGGACGCCGTCCACCCGGTGCGCGGCCAGATACTGCGCGAGCCGGCGCCGCTCCCGGTCGCTGCCCGCGAAGATCAGCAGTAGCTGCATCTCGGTGTCCGACAGCGCGGACCCCACGCCCTTCACCATGTCCGAGAAGTACGGCTCCGCGAAGAACCGGGTCTCCGGCTCGGGGACGACGAGGGCGATCGCGTCCGTACGGTTCGCCGCCAGCGCCCGGGCCGCCGTGTTCGGCACGTACCCCAGCTCCGCGACCGCAGCCTCGACGGCCGCGCGCGTCGCGTCACTCACCCGGGGTGAGCCGTTGATCACCCGGGAGACCGTGCCGCGGCCCACGCCGGCCCGCGCGGCAACCTCCTCGAGGGTCGGCCGCCGGCCACTCCGGCCCCGCGTTCCGTGGCCTGTCATGGTCGCCTCCCGTCACACCGCGCTTCGCGCGTCTGGCCTGGAATGTAACAGCACCGTGCGGCTGCGCGGCCGTCGCTCGGGGCCGGCCGCCGGGCTCACCGCGGCAGGGACGGCTCCGCCCGGGCGCCAGTTAACAGCCCGATAACTGAACACGTGTTGCGCCGTCCGCTCCCTTGACACCCTCGCCCCGACCCACGACTCTTCAACACATCACTTGTGGGAGCGCTCCCACAGTACCTGCCCCATACACATCCCGCACGTTCCCCGCCCGAGCCGCAGCAAGAAGACACGGGCCCACCAATGAAGTTGGCCGGGGGGTCGGCACGTCAGGGCAACTGGAGGACGACATGCGAGCACGTACCCTCCCCCACTCTCGACTTCGCTCGAGCGGGGGGACCCCCATCCGCCACAAAGCCACAGCCCTGGCGGCCGTCGCGGTGCTGGGCGCCGGACTGCTGGCCGGCTGTGCCAACGACAGCGGCGGGAGCGGCGACAGCGGTTCCGGTGGCGACAGCAAGGGCAAGACCACGATCACCCTGGGCCTGTTCGGGACGATGGGCTTCAAGGAGGCCGGTCTCTACAAGGAGTACGAGAAGCTCCACCCGAACATCAAGATCCAGGAGAACGCGATCGAGCGGAACGAGAACTACTACCCCGCACTCGTGAACCACCTGACCACCAACAGCGGTCTGATGGACGTCCAGGCCGTCGAGGTCGGCAACATCGCGGAGGTCACCAGCACCTTCGCGAGCAAGCTGGTGGACCTGTCCAAGGTCTCCGGCGTGCAGAAGAGCAACTGGCTGGACTGGAAGTGGCAGCAGGCCACCACCAAGGACGGTCAGACCATAGGCCTCGGCACCGACATCGGCCCGCTGGCGATCTGCTACCGCAAGGACCTGTTCAAGGCGGCCGGCCTGCCCACCGACCGGGACGCCGTGAGCAAGCTGTGGACGGGCAGCTGGGACAAGTTCGTCCAGGCCGGCGAGCAGTACAAGAAGAAGGCGCCGAGCGGCACCACCTTCATGGACTCCCCCGGCGGTCTGCTCCAGGCGATCCTCGCCGGCGAGAGCACCCGCTTCTACGACTCCTCCGGCAAGGTCATCTACAAGTCGAACCCGGCCGTGAAGGCAGCCTTCGACACCACCGCGAAGGCGGCGCAGGAGGGTCTGACCGGAGCGCAGACCCAGTTCCAGCCGGCGTGGAACACGACGATCGCCAACGGCAAGTTCGCCGCCATGTCCTGCCCGCCCTGGATGCTCGGCTACATCAAGGGCCAGTCGAAGCCGGACGCGAAGGGCAAGTGGGACGTGGCGCAGGCGCCGAAGGCCGGCAACTGGGGCGGCTCCTTCCTGACCGTGCCGAAGAGCGGCAAGAACGTCGCCGAGGCCGAGAAGTTGGTCGCCTGGCTCACCGCGCCCGAGCAGCAGGCCAAGCTGTTCGCGACCCAGGGCTCCTTCCCGAGCGCACCCGGCGCCTACACGACGCCCGCGGTGACCGGGGCCAAGAACGACATGACCGGTGACGCCCCGATCGGCACGATCTTCGCAGCGGCCGCCAAGAACATCCCGGTCCAGGTCATCGGCCCGAAGGACCAGATCATCCAGCAGGGCCTGACGGACAACGGCGTCATCCTCGTCACCAAGGGCAAGTCGCCCGCGGACGCCTGGGCGACGGCCACCAAGACCATCGACAACAACCTGGAGAAGTGACCGGCATGGCCACCCGGCACGACATCGCCGCGCCCCCCGCGAAGGAGGGGGGCGCGGCCCCGGCCCGCCCGCCCGCCGCCCCCACGGAGGCGGAGCGGCGGCGCCGCGCCCGCCTGTCCCGGCGCTGGCAGCGGGACATCAAGTGGAGCCCGTACGCCTTCGTCTCCCCCTTCTTCCTGCTCTTCGTCGCCTTCGGGCTCTTCCCGCTGGTCTACACGGGCTGGGCCTCGCTGCACACGGTGGAGCTGACCGCGCCCACCGACATGCAGTGGGCGGGTCTGCACAACTACACGCGGATCTTCGACGACGACTTCTTCTGGAACGCGGCGAAGAACACCCTGACCATCGGCATCATCTCGACGGTCCCGCAGCTGCTGATGGCGATGGGACTGGCGCACATCCTCAACTACAAGCTGCGCGGCTCGACCTTCTACCGGGTCGTGATGCTCGCGCCGTACGCGACGTCGATCGCCGCGGCCTCCCTCGTGTTCGTCCTGCTGTTCGGCCGCGACTACGGCATGATCAACTGGGCGCTGCACTTCTTCGGCATCGACAAGATCGACTGGCAGAACGACAAGTGGCCGTCCCAGATCGCCGTCTCGACGATCATCATCTGGCGCTGGACCGGCTATAACGCGCTGATCTACCTGGCGGCGATGCAGGCGATCCCGAACGACCTGTACGAGTCGGCGGCGCTGGACGGCGCCTCGCGCTGGCAGCAGTTCTTCCATGTGACGCTGCCGCAGCTGCGCCCGACGATCCTGTTCACCTGCGTCGTGTCGACGATCGGCGCGAGCCAGGTGTTCGGCGAGCCGCTGATCTTCGACGCCAACAAGGGCGCGTCGGGCGGTGCGGAACACCAGTTCCAGACGCTCGGCCTGTACCTGTACGAGCAGGGCTGGGTGAACCAGCACCTGGGCCGCGCCTCCGCGATCGCCTGGACGATGTTCCTGATCCTGATCGTGATCGGCGTCGTCAACTACGTCATCTCGCGCCGGCTGCGCGCCAGTAGTGAGGAGACCCGGCCGTGACGACGACCCTGAACCCTCCCACCGACGCGGCGGCGACGGAACCGAAGCGCGTACGACGCCCGAAGTCGGCCCGTGCGGGCGGGCAGCTGCACGCGGGCCCGATCGCGTACACGATCCTCGTGCTGTTCTCCATCGGCTCGCTGTTCCCGCTGGTGTGGACGGCGATCGCCGCCTCCCGCACCAACAACCGGCTGGCGCAGAGCCCTCCGCCGTTCTGGTTCGGCGGGAACCTCTTCCACAACCTCGACGTCGCCTGGAGCCAGGCCAACCTGGGCAAGGCGTTCGTCAACACCACGATCGTCGCGGGGACCTCGGCGGCGGCCATCGTCTTCCTGTCGACGATCGCCGGGTTCGCCTTCGCCAAGCTGCGCTTCCGGGGTCGCAACATCCTGATGCTGATCGTGATCGGCACGATGATGGTGCCGCCGCAGCTGAGCATCATCCCGCTGTACATGATGGTCGCGAAGCTGGACTGGACGGACCAGCTGCAGGCGGTCATCTTCCCGTCGCTGGTGAGCGCGTTCGGCGTGTTCTTCATGCGGCAGTACCTGATCCAGGCGCTGCCGGACGAGCTGATCGAGGCGGCTCGGGTGGACGGTGCGAGCAGCTGGCGCGTGGTGTGGAACGTGGTGTTCCCCGCGGCGCGGCCCGCGATGGCCGTGCTCGGCATGCTGACGTTCGTCCAGGCGTGGAACGACTTCCTGTGGCCGTTCCTGGTCCTGACCCAGACCGGCAACCCGACCGTGCAGGTGGCCCTGGCGGGCCTGGGCCGCGGCTACACCGTCGACCAGTCCCTGATCATGGGCGGCGCGCTGCTCGGTACGCTGCCGCTTCTGCTGGTCTTCGCGATCTTCGGCAAGCAGATCGTGGGCGGCATCATGCAGGGCGCGGTCAAGGGCTGAGGCCCGCCCGCTGTAGCCGCCAACCCGCCCTACGGGGGCCGGACCACCGCCGCTCCGGCCCCTTCCCTCCCCTCTTCCTCAACCCCTCCCCACCCCCAACTCGTCGGTCTTCACGACCTCATATGGGAGCGCTTCCATGCCTGAGTCCGCACAGTCGGCACCCCCGGTGACCTTTCCTCCCGCCTTCCTCTGGGGCGCGGCGACCTCCGCGTACCAGATCGAGGGGGCGGTGCGGGAGGACGGCCGCACCCCCTCCATCTGGGACACCTTCAGCCATACGCCGGGCAGGACCGCCGGCGGCGAAACCGGTGACATCGCCGTCGACCACTACCACCGCTACCGCGAGGACGTGGCGCTGATGGCCGAGCTGGGCCTGAACGCCTACCGCTTCTCGATCTCCTGGTCGCGGGTGCAGCCCACCGGCCGGGGCCCGGCGGTCCAGCGGGGCCTGGACTTCTACCGCCGCCTGGTGGACGAACTCCTCGCACACGGCATCAAGCCCGCGATCACCCTCTACCACTGGGACCTGCCGCAGGAGCTGGAGGACGCGGGCGGCTGGCCGGAGCGCGACACGGCGTACCGGTTCGCCGAGTACGCGCGGATCGTGGGCGAGGCCCTCGGCGACCGCGTGGAGCAGTGGATCACCCTGAACGAGCCATGGTGCAGCGCGTTCCTGGGCTACGGCTCCGGGGTGCACGCCCCTGGCCGTACGGACGCGGCGGCATCGCTGCGCGCGGCCCACCATCTGAACCTGGCCCACGGCCTCGGCGCCTCGGCCCTGCGGTCGGTGATGCCGGCCCGCAACTCGGTGGCGGTCAGCCTCAACTCCTCCGTGGTGCGCACGGTGTCGCAGGACCCCGTGGACCTGGCGGCGGCCCAGAAGATCGACGACCTGGCCAACGGGGTCTTCCACGGCCCGATGCTGCACGGGTCGTACCCGGAGACCCTCCTGGCCGCCACCTCGTCGATCACGGACTGGTCGTACGTCCGGGACGGCGACCTGGCGACCGTCAACCAGCCGCTGGACGCGCTGGGCCTCAACTACTACACGCCGACGCTGGTGTCGGCGGCCGAGGAGAAGGCGAGCGGCCCGCGTCCGGACGGTCACGGCGCGAGCGAGCACTCGCCCTGGCCGGGCGCGGACGACGTGGCCTTCCACCAGACCCCGGGCGAGCGCACCGAGATGGGCTGGACGATCGACCCGACCGGACTGCACGACCTGATCATGCGCTACACCCGGGAGGCGCCGGGTCTGCCGCTGTACGTGACGGAGAACGGCGCGGCCTACGACGACAAGCCGGACCCGGACGGCCGCGTCCACGACCCGGAGCGGATCGCCTATCTGCACGCCCACCTGTCGGCGGTGCGCCGCGCCATCACGGACGGGGCGGACGTGCGGGGCTACTTCCTGTGGTCCCTGATGGACAACTTCGAGTGGGCGTACGGCTACGGGAAGCGGTTCGGGGCGGTGTACGTCGACTACACGACCCTGGAGCGAACCCCGAAGTCGAGCGCGCACTGGTACGGCCGGGCGGCGCGCACGGGCGAGCTGCCGCCGCTGGAGGACTGACCGGCTGGGGGTCCAGGGGTTCGGGGCGCGGCACAGGAGGGAGGTGCCGCGCCCCGCAGCGTCTCAGTTGTAGGCGCCGAACGCCTTCGAGAACGCGAACCCCTCCTGGGTGATCGAGCTGCACGTCGGGTCCGCCGTCGGCTTGGGGCCTCCGGCGCACTGCTTGTCGCGCGCGGCCGACCACATGGACAGCCGGCCCAGGCCCTTGGACTTGGCGAAGGCCACCAGCTGGGCGGCGTCGTCGACCGTGAAGACCTCGGAGGAGACGTCGTTGACACCGATCATCGGGGTGACCGCGACCGTCTTCCAGGCGGCGCTGTCGCTCAGCCCCAGCACGCTCTTGATCTGCGCCTGCGTCGCGGTCGCCGCCTGCTCGGCGTAGGTGCCCATGTCGCCGCTGTACGCGGGGCCGTAGTCCATCGCCATGATGTCGACGGTGGAGATCTTCACGCCGTTGGACTTGGCGTCGGTCAGGAGGTTCACTCCGTCCTGGGTCAGGCCCTCCGGCATGACCGGGAGCGTGAACGACACGTCCAGGCCGGGGTGTTGTTGCTGCAGCTTGGCGATCGCCTGGGCGCGGCGGGTGTTCGCGGCCGTGTTCGGCAGCGCGCCGCCCTCGACATCGAAGTCGACCTTGGTGAGTTTGTACGCGTCGACCACCTTCCCGTACGCCGCCGCCAGCGCGTCCGCCGAGGAGCAGGTCGTGGCCAGCTCCGAGCCGGAGGCGCCGCCGAAGGACACCCGGACGTCACCGCCCTTGGCGCGCAGGGCGCCGATCTGCGCGGCCACCGCGTCGTTGCCGAGGTCGGAGACGCCGCCCCACTTGGGGGTGCAGGCGCCGCCGTCGGTCACGAACGCCAGGTTGTAGTTCTTGACGCCGGTCGCGTCGGCCGCGGCGACCAGGTCGAAGGCCGGGTAGAGGGAGGTGTCGACGTACGGGGAGAAGCCGGCGCTCGTGGTGGATCCGGTGCCGGTGCCGGTCCCGCCTCCGGTGGTCTGCGTGACGGTGGGCGACGGAGTGGCGGTCGAGGGCGGGGTCGGCGCCGGGGTCGAGGACCGGCTCGGGGTCGGGGACTGGGTCGGGGACTGGGTCGGGCGGCCGCTCGGCCGCGGGGTGGTGCCGTCGTCGGCGGAACACTTCGCGCCGTCGATGAGACAGCCCGTCGGGTCCCCGGAACCGTTCACGACGAAGCCGACGGTCACCGACTCGCCCGCCGCGATGCCGTTCTTGTCCCAGGACGGCGGCTTGACGGTGACGTGCTGTCCGCTCACCGTCGGCGTGCCGTCCCACAGCGAGCTGAGCTTCGCCCCCGAGGGCAGGTCGAACTGCAGCGTCCAGTCGGCCTTGGCCTGGCCGCTGTCGTTCCTGATCACGTACTGCGCGGTGTAGCCCGTCGACCAGGTGCTGGTCTTCGTGTACGTCGCGCCGACGTCGGCGGCGTGTGCCGTGCCGGTGACCACCAGGGCGCCACCGCCGACCACGACGGCGGCGACCGTGCCGCCGATCGCCTTGTTCCGGCCGCTGATCCTGCGCCGGTGCGCCTTGCTCATCGCGTGCCTGCCTTCGCTGGTACGGGGGGTGAATGCGGCAGCACGCTAGCGAGCCGGAATCGGGCAAACCGTGTGATCCAGACGGGCGTTGAGGATCTTAGGGTGCGCTTAAGGAAGGGATCGGGGGCGGTTAAAGGTAGAGACCAATAGGCGGCGGCGTCTGCGGCGCACACGGTGCCCTCGCCGTATCGGGGCCCGTCCGTCCAGCTGGAACCAGATCCGCACCTCCGTGCCGCCCAGCACCGAGGAGCCGATCCGCACATCGCCGCCGGTCGACTCGGCGAGCCGGCGCACTATGTCCAGGCCGAGACCCGTCGAGCCGTCGCTGCCCGAGCCGCGGCCACGGGCCATCGCCGCCTCCGGGTCGGATATGCCGGGCCCGGCGTCGGACACCAGCACGATCACCGCGTCCTCGGCGTTGTGCACGTCGACCGCGAACGCCGTGCCCTCCGGGGTGTGCCGGAAGACGTTCCCGAGCAGGGCGTCCAGCGCGGCGGCGAGGTCGGACCGGGCGACGGGTACGCGGACCGGACGGTCGGCCCCGGCCACCCGCCACGTGCGGCCCTCGTCCTCCGCCAGCGCCGACCAGAACTCCATGCGCTCGCGCACCACCTCCGCCGCGTCGCACCCGGCGCCCGGCCCGGGCGCCGCGGTCTGCGGCTTGGCCTCGCGCGCCGTACGGATGATCGTGTCCACCTCGCGCTCCAGCTGGGCCACCGCCTGACGGGTCTGGTCGGCGGCCGGCCCGTCGCCGAGCGAGGCCGCGTTCAACCTGAGCACGGTGAGCGGTGTCCGCAGGCGGTGGGACAGGTCGGCGGCCAGTTCCCGCTCGTTGGCGAGGAGTTGCACGACCTGGTCGGCCATCGAGTTGAACGCGACCGCCGCCGCGCGCAGTTCGGCCGGCCCCTCCTCGGCGACACGTGCGCCGAGCTGCCCCTCCCCCAGGTCGTGCGCGCCCTCGGCCAGGCGCCGCGCGGGCCGCACCATCCGCACGCCGAGCCGGTCGGCGACGGCCACCGAGCCGATGATCAGCGCGACGCCGACCGCGGCGAGCACCGCCCAGGCCGTGCCGACACCGTGCGTCACCTCGGACTCGGGCACGTAGACCTCGATCACGGCGATCGCCCCGGAGCTGAGCGCGGTGGGCTGCAGCAGCGTGGAGCCGCCCGGGACCTCGGTGGTGGAGGCCCGGCCCAGCCGGCGGGTGGCCGCGATGTCCTGGGCGGCGGCGCGCCGACGGCCGATGTCGACCGCCCTTGTGCCGTCCCCCGCGGGGATGTGGACGGCGATCCCGTCGTCGGAGCCCGCCGAGGCGACGACCCGCTCCAGCTGGTCCCGGTCGGTGGTGATGGACAGCGCCGGTGCGATCGCGGCGGCCTGCCGCTCGGCGTTCGAGAAGGCCCGGTCGCGTGCCATCTCCCTGACGACGAGCCCGAGCGGGACCGCGAAGGCGACCACCACCATCGTGGTCACCGCCAGGCACACCTTGACCAGTGCCCACCTCATGGCAGTGGCTCCGTCTGCGGCGGCTCCAGCTTCACGCCGACCCCCCGCAGGGTGTGCAGATAGCGGGGCCTTGCGGCCGTCTCGCCCAACTTCCGCCTGAGCCAGGAGAGATGGACGTCGATGGTCTGGTCGTCGCCGTACGACTGCCGCCAGACCTCGGCGAGCAGCTCCCTGCGTGGCACGACGACACCGGGCCGGCCGGCAAGGAAGGCGAGCAGGTCGAACTCACGGCGCGTCAGGTCCAGGGGCACCCCGTCCAGTTCCGCGTGCCGGCGCAACGGGTCGATGGCGAGGCCGCCGACCCGGATGACGGTCGGGGACGCGGCGTCGGCGGTGGCCGTGCGGGCGCGGCGCAGCACCGCCGCGATCCGTGCCGACAGGTGCTCGACCGAGAACGGCTTGGTCAGGTAGTCGTCCGCGCCCGCGTTGAGCAGGCGGACGATCTCCGTCTCGTCGTCGCGTGCGGTGGCGATGATGACCGGCACGTCCGTGATGCCGCGCAGCATCTTCAGCGCCTCGGAGCCGTCCAGGTCCGGCAGTCCGAGGTCGAGGATGACGACGTCGAAGGGGACGTGCGCGACCTCACGCAGCGCCTCCAGCGCGGTGCCGACGCTGCGCACGGTGTGTCCGGCCTCCGTCAGATGCCTGATGAGCGCCGAGCGTACGAACTGGTCGTCCTCGACCACGAGCACACTTGCCATGGGCGGCACCGTACGCCATGCGGGCCGGGCCGTTCGGGGCCTGTGGACAACTCTCGGCGCCGCAACGGAAGAAACGGAACTGTGTGCGACCGGTGAGACACCCATGGGGCTGGTGGGGCAGTATGGCCGGGATGTTGCGAGGACTTCTGCACGTACTGGCGTGGACGCTGGCCACCGGAGCGGCGGCCACGCTGTCGTGGTGGGGTGTCCACACGGTGCTGGCGGGAACCGCGTACGACCCGCCGCGCGCCCTGCCCGTCACCGCGGGCGGCACGACGACGCAGGAGTCGAGGCCGCTGACTCCCGCGACGCGGCGCCCCTCCCCGTCGAAGAGCCCGCCGTCGACACCGAGCACGACGAGCCCGAGGCCGACCCCCGCCAAGTCCCGGGCCGCGCAGCCCAGCCCGTCCACCACCCCCTCCGGCCAGGTCAAGAGCTACGACACCGCCGGCGGCCGCGTGGTCTTCGACCTCGGCACCACGTCCGCGACGCTCGTGTCGGCCACTCCCGGCAGCAGTTGGTCGATGCAGGTCTGGAAGACGGAGACCTGGATCCGCGTGGAGTTCACGTCCGGCGCCGACCGGGTCTCGGTGTTCTGCACCTGGCACGACGGTCCGCCCCATGTGGAGATCGGGAACTACTAGGGGGCCCCTGGCCGCCTCTCCATGAACTGCCGGCCGCTTCTCGATGAGGGAGGGGCCTCGGTCTGTTCAGTGGAAGATCGACGGTGGGGGCGCCGGTGACGCCACCGCCGCCGCGTCCGTGACCGCCGCCGCGCCGCCCGTGAAGTCGGTCAGCGCCTTGCCGTGCTCCACCCGCGCGGGGTGCGGGTCCGCGGCCGCGCGGCGGGTCAGTTCGGCCACGGGGAGCGGGTGGGCGCAGGCGACCAGGACCGCGTTGCCGAAGCGCTTGCCGCGCAGGACGGCCGGGTCGGCCACCAGTGCGAGTTCGGGGAAGACGGCCGCCGCCGTGGAGATCTGGCCGCGCAGATGGGCGAGCGGAGGGCCGTCGGCGAGGTTGGCCGCGTACACACCGCCGTCCTTCAGTGCCCGACGGACCTCGGTGAGGAACTCGGTGGACGTCAGGTGCGCCGGGGTGCGCGCCCCGCTGAACACGTCCACGATGACCAGGTCCGCCCAGCCGTCCGGGACCTTGGCGAGCCCTTCCCGGGCGTCCGCGGAGCGCACCCGGATCCGGGCGCTCGGGTCCAACGGCAGGGCGCGGCGCACGAGTTGGACGAGCGCCGTGTCTCGCTCCACGATCTGCTGGGTGGAGCGGGGGCGGGTGGCGGCGGTGTAGCGGGCGAGGGTGAACGCGCCGCCGCCGAGGTGCACGGCGTGCACGGGCCGACCGGGCGGGGCGGCCAGGTCGATGACATGGCCGAGCCGGCGCTGGTACTCGAAGGACAGGTACCGGGGGTCGTCGAGGTCGACGTGTGACTGCGGGGCGCCGTCGATGAGGAGGGTCCACGCGCGCGCCCGGTCCCGGTCGGGTATCAGCTGGGCGAGTCCGCCGTCGACCGCCTCGACGACGACCTCGGCACCCTGCCCGCGTCGCGCGTTCCGTGACCTGCCCATCCCGCCATTATCGGGGGCGGCGCGGAGGACGGCTCACCGGCGGCCCACCGGCCCGGGCACCGGGCCGCGCCGGGCCCGGCGGCGCTCGACTCGAGGTGTAGGCGGAGGCTCACCGACAGTTGTCGGCGGCCTCGATCAGGCGGGCCGCCTCGCCCAGCGCCGCGCGCAGGACCGCCGGGTCCGTGGCCGGTTCCGCCTCGCCCGGTGGCAGGAGCCAACCCGTGCCCTCGACCGGGGGCAGCGGGGCGACCAGGCTCATACCGCGCCCGTCGGTCTTCGTGCACGTGCTGCCGGGGACGTCCCACGCGTCCGCCGTGCCGGGCGGCACCAGGAAGCCGAGGGTGTCGCAGTCGTCGTCGTGCAGGACGGGCCCGACGCGGTCGCCCGCGCCGCGGCGGAGGATGTCGACCGCCTCGAGCCCCTGCCGGGCGGGCACGGTCACCAGGTCGGGGGCGTGCTGCGGCGGCGCGGCGTACTCGGGGGCCGGCACGGTGCGGGTTGCCTGCGGCCGTGTACGGAACTCGGTGCTGTGCGGGGTCTGCGTCCCGGCATCCACAACGGAACCCTCCTCGACGGTGAGTTGGGTCGGGAGTTCGGGCGGCTCCCGGTCCACAGGGATCAACGCCTGGATGCGTCAACAGCAACGGCGCAACACTGCCGCAAAGGATGGCAGTTCATGGCAGATCCTGCATGAGATATCCGGTTTGTAGCCAAACCTCGCATGACCACACCTGCGAGGAAGGTACGTTCTTGCACCGCCGGACGCAGGGAACCAACTGGCACCACGCGGACAAGCCACCCCAATCCGGCATGGTTCGACGGTTCGCACGAGAGGGCCCGGCCATGACCTCGTCCCAGACCCCCCGGCCACCGCGGCCGAACCTCGCCTTCCGGCAGCTGCGCGGATCACGCTCGCCGGGGGAGTTCGCCGCGGCGGTACGGCGCGCCGCACGCGAGATCGGCGAGCGGGTCAGCTGTGACGCGCGGTACATCGGACGCGTGGAGGCGGGCGAGATCCGTTGTCCCAACTACGCCTACGAACGGGTGTTCCTACACATGTTCCCCGGGCGCACGCTCACGGACCTGGGATTCGCACCGCGCTCGGCGGTCCGCGGCCGAGGGGCGCGCACCGCCGAGGAGGCGCCCCCCGCACACACCAACAGCTGTTCGTATGCCTCCGATGAGCACCGGAAGGCATACGGGACGTATGACACACCAGACACCCACGAGTTGCACGAGTCGTACGGCACACACGCGTACGACGCACAGAACCACGAGGAGAGCGACGTGCTGCGTCGCGCATTCATGACCGGCGGCACCGTGACGGTGGCCGCCGCCTCCCTGGGCCCCTTCGGGCTCACCTTCGGCGGCCCCGCGGCGGCCGCCGAACGCCCCGTCCACCGTGCGGGCTCGTCGGAGGCGAGCGCGCTCGAGGAGGCCGTACGCAAGATCCGCCTGCTCGACGACCGGCACGGCGCGGACGGCCTGTACCGGCGCGCGGCGGCCCCGCTGCGCGCCGCCTACGCGCTGCTCGACGCGGGTACCACCCGGCAGACGGTCGCCGACCGGCTGTACTCGGGCGCGGGTGAACTGGCCATCTCGGTGGGATGGCTGGCGCACGACTCCGGGCGTTTCGACGACGCCCGCTCGCACTACGCGGAGGCTCTGGCGACGGCCCGGATGTCCGGGGATCCTGGCCTTGAGGCACACGCCTTCTGCAATACGGCGTTCCTCGCGCGCGACGCCGGCCGACCGCGGGAAGCCGTACGGGCGGCGCAGGCGGCCCAGCGTGTCGGGCGCCCGCTCGGCTCGCACCGGCTGATGTCGCTGCTCGCCCTCAGGGAGGCGGGCGGCTGGGCGGGACTCGCGGACCGGGCGGGCTGCGAACAGGCGCTCGCGCGGGCGCAGGCGCTCTTCGAACGGGGCCCGTCGGACTCGGACCCCGAGTGGATGACCTTCTACGGCGAGGCCGAACTGGAGGGCCTGGAGGCGCAGTGCTGGTCGACGCTGGGCGACTGGGGGCGGGCGGCCCGGCACGCACGGCGCGCGGCACAGCTCCAGGATCCGCACTTCACCCGGAACATCGCCCTGTACACGGCCGAACTGGCCGACGACCTGGCCCGCGGGGGTCGTCCCGACGAGGCGGCGCAGGCCGGTCACCGGGTGCTGGATCTGCTGGACCAGGTCCAGTCCTCCCGCGTACTGACGATGCTGGCGGGCACGGCGAGGGTACTGCTGCCGCACCGGCGGGCGTCCGGGGTGTCGGCGTTCCTGGACCGGCACGCTTCGCTGCCGCGCAGTGCCTGAGCCGCTCGTGGCCGGGGTTGCCGGGGTGTTGGTTGCGCAACTCGGCGGTACGAGGTGCCTCCCCCAAGCTCTTCGAGCAGGGGGTACCCCCAGCGCCCCGGCGGCACGACTGCCCGCGGCTACGCCAAGTGCCCCAAGTCGTTCCAGGACTCGATCGCCGGCTCCCCGTAAGCCCACCCCAGTACCGAAAGCGACGTCGGGTTCAGCCGTATCCGCGCCGCGAACTCCAGTGGCAGCCCCAGCCACCGCGCCCCGATGGACCGCAGGATGTGCCCGTGTGCGAACACCAGCACATCCCGGTCCTGAGACCGCGCCCAGGCCACGACCTCGTCCGCACGCGCGGAGACCTCCGCCAGGGTCTCGCCTCCGGGCACGCCGTCGCGCCAGATGAACCAGCCCGGCCGGATCTCCTGGATCTCGGCCGGTGTCATCCCCTCGTACGCCCCGTAGTCCCACTCCATGAGCGTGTCCCAGGTGTCCGCCCGCTCGCCGAAGCCGGCGAGTTCGCAGGTCTCACGCGCGCGTGCCAGCGGACTGGTGCGCACCTCGGCCCCGGGCAGCCCGTCGAGCGGCGCCCGGTGCAGCCGCTCACCGAGCAGCTTGGCGCCCCGTCGCCCTTCCTCCAGCAGCGGCACATCGGTCCTGCCGGTGTGCTTGCCGGACAGCGACCATTCCGTCTGTCCGTGCCGGGCCAGCAGGATGCGCGGTGCCATGAGAGACCTTTCCGGGAGGAATGAGCAAGGACGTCACTCCATCATCGCCCACCCCCTCCCGGGGCAACCCGGGGGGCGATCCCTGCGTCTTTGAGGGCCGGGGCGCCCCGCGAAGGCGGGCGCCCGCACCGTAAGGTGGCACGACCGGACCGCCGGGAGCCGCGACCAGGAGCAGAAGGGGGAGGGCGAATCGGATGCCGCAGGCCGAGTCACCAGGCATCGGGGTGAGCCCGCTGACCCGGCTGCGCTGGTGGACCGAACTGCCCCTGATCCTGGTGGTGTACGCCTCGTACTCCGCGGGCCGGCTGCTCGCGCGGGGCGATGTCACCAGCGCCGTCGGCCACGGCGTGGCGATCCTGCGCCTGGAGAAGCTGCTCCACGTCAACGCCGAGCATCCGCTGAACCGTCTTTTCACCCGCGAGGCATGGCTCGGCGTCCCCGCCGACTTCTGGTACGCGTCGCTGCACTACCTGGTCACCCCCGCGATCCTGGTGTGGATCTTCAGACGCCGCGCGGAGCACTACCGGGCGGCCCGCACCTGGCTGATGACGTCCACGTTCATCGGTCTGATCGGTTTCTCCCTGCTGCCGACCTGCCCGCCGCGCCTGCTCTCCGCCGGCCACGGGTTCGTCGACACGATGGCGCAGTACAGCTCTTACGGCTGGTGGGGCGGCCAGGCGAGCGCGCCACGGGGCCTGGGCGGCATGACGAACCAGTACGCGGCGATGCCGAGCCTGCACGTCGGCTGGGCGCTGTGGTGCGGAGTGATGCTGTGGCGGCACGGCCGCTCCCGCTGGGCGAAGGCGGCGGCCGTCGTGTACCCGCTCGGAACCACGTTCGTCGTGATGGGGACCGCGAACCACTACCTTCTCGACGCGGTCGCGGGCATCGCCGTCATGGGCGTCGGCCTCCTACTGAGCCGGCCGGTGATGCGGGCGGCGGACGCGGGCAGGACCTGGCTGCGGGCGCGGTTCGCACCGGTCGCGGAGCCCTCGTCCGCCTCGGGTTCCTCAATTGTCAGTGCCGGATGCCAGACTTCGGCGGGTGAGCGAATTCCCCGACAGCCCCTCTCCCTCCCCCGGCCGGGAGCCGATCCGGATGCCGCCCCCGCGGACGCGGGGGACGGCGCTGCGGCTTGGGGTCTCCCCTGCTCGAGCGAAGCCGAGAGCTTGGGGAAAGCTCGCTGAGCTGCGCGGACCGTCCGTACCGCCGAGGGCGCTGGACGCGCGTGCCCTCGCCGCGCTGGCCGCGAACCCCGGGTGCCGTCGGCGTGCGCTGCTGGACGGTGCCGGAGTGGACAAGGCCGCGCTGGCGGGCGCGCTGGGTGCGCCGTCGGCGTTCGGCCAGTCGCAGTTCGCCTTCATGCGGGGCAACGCGTTCGAGGCCCGGGTCAAGGCGGACGGCGGCGCGGAACTGCTGCGTCTGGTGCGCGAGAAGCTGGACCCGGCCGCCGATGCCCCTGAGGGTGCCCTCGTTCCGGACCTGGTCGCGGTCGGCCCGGAGGGGCGCGCGGCGCGTACGGCGCTGGCGTTGCGCGAGGCCACCGAGGCGCGCGGCTGGGCGCTGCTCGACCACCCCATGCTCGCGCTCGACGTGGCCGGATCGCCCGCGTTCCTGGAGCCAGACGCGGTGGTGGTGCACCCGGACGGCAGCTGGACGGTCGTGGAGATCAAGTCCTTCCCGCTGCTCGACGGTTCGGCGGACCCGGCGAAGGTGGGGGCGGCGGCCCGGCAGGCCGCGGTGTACGTGCTGGCGCTGGAGGAGGTCGCGGAGCGCCTCACCCCCGCACCCGTGGTGCGCCACCGGATCCTGCTGGTGTGCCCGAAGGACTTCTCCAACCTGCCCACCGCCTCCCCCGTCGACGTCCGCAAGCAGCGCGCGGTCACCCGGCGCCAACTGGCGCGTCTCACCCGCATCGAGGAGATCGCCGACGCCCTCCCGGAGGGCACGTGCTTCGCGCCGGACCTGCCGCGGGAGGAGCTGGAAGCCGCGGTGGAGTCGGTCCCGGCGACGTACGCGCCGGAGTGCCTGGCCGCCTGCGAGCTGGCCTTCCACTGCCGTGACCGCGCCCGGGCCCAGGGCGCCGTGGCGGCCCTGGGCCGGTCGCTGCGGGCCGAGCTGGGCGGCCTGACCACGGTGGACGACATCCTGGCCGCCGCCCACGGCACGGCCGGGGACCCGGACGACCCGGCGGTGGCGGCCCTGCGCCGGGCGGCGCGGCTGCGGGCGGAGGCACTCGCCGGACGGGAGGGCGCCGTATGACCCTGATCACCACCCTCGCCCGGCTGGAGGCCGTGCGGACCGGCCGCGCGCAGCCCGCCGCCACCGTCCGGCACCGTCACCTGTCCGGCCGGCCCCTCGTCTTCGTCCCACTCATCACCGCCGGTGAGGCCGGGGCGCCGCTCGGCGCGCTCGTCGGCACCGACCGGGACGCCCCCCGGCTGCTCGTGGTGCCGCAACCCCGCGACCGCGACCTCAGGTTCGCGTTCCTCGCCGATCTCGCCGATGTCGTCCTGCCCTACATCGACGCGTGCGCCGACGCCGTGGAGTCGGCCGAGCGCACCGAGACCGACCCGGAGACCGGCAAGCGGGTCAAGGTGGAGGTCGAACTGTGCGCCGATGCCCCGCAGCTGATCGTGCCGAGCCGGGCGGGCATCGAGTTCGTACGGCTGCTGGGCCGCTCGATGCGCTTTCGCCGCACCGCCGAACAGGACCCGGAGACCCCGTACCCGGCGCCCCCGCGCGTGCCGCTCCTCGGCCGCTGGCTCACCCACTTCGGCGAGCGTGCCCGCGTCCCCGGCTCCTCCCTGCTGCTCGCGCTCACCGATTTGCTCGGGCGGCACTGGGCGACCGGGCAGTCGAACCTGGAGGACCAGCACCTGGGCGCGCTGCTCGCCTGGATCGCCCCGCCCGAGGGAGTCTCGGGCGCGGACGCGGCGCTCCGGGCCGAACTGGCGCGGGACGCGGACGGCCAGTTGCTGTGCCCGCCCGCCGGACCGGCCACCGACCCGGCGTTCGACAACAAGCTGCTGGCCCCCGCGATCGAGCGCTACGACCGCGCCCGCACCCGGCTCGCCGCCGCCGAGGACGGCGTGGAGGCGGACGACCGCCTCGGTGAACTCACCGCCGCCGAGCGGGAGATCCGCGCCCTGGTGGCGAGCCGTACGCGGCCGACCTGGGACGCGGTGTGGCAGGGGCTCGACCTGCTGCGCGCGTTGCCCGAGGGCGCGCATGTCGCGGACCGGTGGACGCGGGACCGCTGGTCGTTCACCGGGCACCGGGACCGGGTGGCCGCGGGCGAGCCGCCGCAGCCGCGCCACGACGACGCGGTCACCGCCGCCAACAAGCTCGCCACCCGTGAGCGCGAGCAGGCCCGCCTCGACGCGCAGGAAGCACTCGACGACCCGCTCGTCATGGCCGGGCGGCGGCTCGCCGGGGAGGCGTTCGCGGGCGAGGTCACGGAGGTCGTGATGGCGTACAGCGAGGGCAAGCGCCCCAGCCCGCGCCCCCTGGTGACCGTACGGACGGAGGACCGGCCGCACCTCGGGGAGCGCACGAAGGTGTACCGGTCGCTGGGCGGGAAGCCGCAGGCGGCCGAGTTCGTGGGCCAGGAGGGGGATGGTCTGGTGGTGCTGCGGATCGTCGACAAGATGGGTCGCGGCAAGGAGCCGGAGCCCGGCTCGGTTCCCGAGAAGGGCGACCACGTGTGCTTCACGCTCTTCGAACACGAGCAGCGCGGCGGGGCGAAGCTGCCCGACCCGGAGGACACGCCGTGGACGCACGGCGGGCCACCGGGTGAGGGCGAGGCCGTACCGCAGCCGGATCCGGTGACCGAGGAGGACGTTCTGTGACCGTGTTCGCCCCGCCGGGCAGGGACTTCGATCCGGGGGCCGCGGCCGCCCGGGCCACCGAGGCTATCCTGCGCGACACGCTGCACGGCGCGCACCGTGGAGTCGTGGTCGACTCGCCGCCGGGCGCCGGGAAGTCGACGCTCGTCGTCCGGGCCGCACTCGAACTCGCCTCCGCCGGGCGGCCGTTGATGGTGCTCGCGCAGACCAACGCGCAGGTCGACGACTTGGTGCTGCGGCTCGCGGAGAAGGAACCCGACCTGCCGGTGGGCCGACTGCACAGCAGCGACCCGGACCCGTACGACAAGGCGCTGGACGACCTGCCGCACGTCAGGAAGTCGACGAAGGCGGGCGACCTGGCGGGCCTGGACGTCGTCATCTCGACGGCCGCCAAGTGGGCGCACGTCAAGGATGTCGAGCCGTGGCGGCACGCGATCGTCGACGAGGCGTACCAGATGCGCTCGGACGCGCTGCTGGCCGTGGCGGGCCTGTTCGAGCGGGCGCTGTTCGTCGGCGATCCGGGTCAGCTGGACCCGTTCGCGATCGTCGGCGCGGAGCAGTGGGCGGGACTGTCGTACGACCCGTCGGCGTCCGCGGTGACGACGCTGCTGGCGCACAACCCGGAGCTGCCCCAGCACCGGCTGCCGGTGTCGTGGCGGCTGCCGGCGTCGGCCGCGCCCCTGGTGTCGCACGCGTTCTACCCGTACACGCCGTTCCGCAGCGGTACGGACCACGGGGACCGGCGGCTGACCTTCGCGGTCGGGTCGGACGGCTCGGGGCCGGACCGGGTGATCGACGAGGCGGCCGAGAGAGGCTGGGGGCTGCTGGAGCTGCCGGCCCGGCACACCCCGCGCACGGACCCGGAGGCGGTGCGGGCGGTCGCGTCGGTCGTACGCCGTCTCCTCGACCGGGGCGGGATGGCGGTGTCGGAGCGGGCGGAGGAGCCGGTGCCGCTGACCGCGGACCGGATCGCCGTCGGCACCGCGCACCGGGACCAGGCGGCGGCGGTGCGCTCGGCCCTGGCGGACCTCGGGGTGCCGGACGTCACGGTGGACACGGCCAACCGGTTGCAGGGCCGCGAGTTCGATGTGACGGTGGTGCTGCATCCGCTGTCGGGACGCCCGGACGCGACGGCGTTCCACCTGGAGACGGGCCGCCTGTGCGTCCTGGCGTCCCGCCACCGGCACGCGTGCATCGTGGTGTGCCGGGCGGGGGTGACGGAACTGCTGGACGACCATCCGTCCACGGAGCCGGTGCAGCTGGGGGTGACGGTGAAGTTCCCGGACGGATGGGAGGCGAATCACGCGGTGCTCGCCCAGTTGGCCGAGCACCGCGTGGCGTGGCGGCCCTGAGCTGCGGGGACGTCACGGGTCCGGCGGGGATGGGCTGCGGGAGCATCGCGGGGCCGGCGGGCGCTGGGCTGCGGGGAACATCACGGGCGCCCGTGACCTTGAGACTCCGGGGGCGTGCGGCGGGGGAGCCCGCGTTGGCGTGCCCCGCTCACATCCCGGCGCCCTTGCGTCGGCGCGCGACAATGGACGGTGGCCCACCCGAAAGGGCGCCACCCGAACCGTACGAGGAGGACAAGACATGGCGGAGCCCACGCCGCGTCGGAACGAGCCGCGGCTACGCCCCGCGCCCTTGCTCTTCGAGCCCGCGGAGGCGGCCTCCGACCCGGAACACTTCTTCGACCTGGAGTCGATCGACGACCCGCGGGCACTGCTGGCGCGGGCCACGGAGCTGACGCAGGCGTTTCGCGCGGCCACGGACCGGGCGGTGGAGTACCAGGCGATCGCCGCGGCCCAGCTCGCCGACCCGCGCCGCTTCGACCGGTTGACGCCCGCGGCGATCGCCGAGCGGGCGGAGTGGACCGAGGACTACGCGAAGAAGATGGTCGAGTTCGGGCGGGATCTGCTCCGCGGGGTGGACTCGAGCGGGCCGGAAAGCCTGGGCTGACCTGGGCGGCGGTACGCAGCGGGGGATGCGATCGAATGATCATTCGGCATATGCGCCGCCGCACCTTACCCCCTCTCGACCCCTTCTGTCCCCGTTTTCCGCAACCCTCGGAGACCGACCGCTCACGGCCGGTAGATCTGGCTCCCATGAGCAGCGGAACGCCGTCCATCGAAGCCTGTCGCGACATCTGCGGCGTCACCTCCGAGGGCGCCGCCTGGCTCGCCTCGGCGGGCACGAACCCGCGCAGCACCCTCGCCCTCTGGGCGGAGCGCCCCACCGCCCCGGTCGTCCTGCCGTGCGGTACCGCGTTCGACGTCGTCAACGCCCCCACGATCTTCGGGCGGCGGATGCTCGACCGGCTCTGGGACGAGGGTCCCGGCTCCGGGCCGGTCGCGGTCCACAGGGGCCGCACGCTGCTGTTCACGACGCCCGGCACGGCACGGCGGCTGCCGGCGCTGCTCGACTGGGAGGAGTGGGGCGGCCGTACGCCCAAGATCCCGCCGCTGCTGTGCCATGGGGTCGGCGACGCGGTGACGGTGCCTGCCGTTCACCCCGCCGACCCCGACGCCACCAGGCTCGATTCCCGCTGGCTGGTCGCGCCCGACACCCGTCGGCCCTGGCTGCCCGGGCCGGAGGTCGTCCTCTGGGCGGCCGTCCGTGCCGCCCGCGCGGCGGCCTCCGACCCCGTAGGGATATCGATTTTTCCTCCCGCCGACCAGGGTGCTAAGGTCTACGACGTCAGCAGGCGCCGCTAGCTCAGTTGGTTAGAGCAGCTGACTCTTAATCAGCGGGTCCGGGGTTCGAGTCCCTGGCGGCGCACGATGGCGATGGCGAGGTGTGTTCGCGGAAAGCGCGAACCTCCTCGCCATCCCTGTTTCTGCGCGGCTCCGCCGCGCGCGGTGGGGGCTTCGCCACCCACACCCCCATCCCCGTCGGCCACAGACGCCGTCCGGCGAGCACGGCACCGTGTTCGCGGAAAGCGCGAACCGTCCTCGCCATCTCCGTTCCTACGCGGCTCCGCCGCGCGCGGTGGGGGCTTCGCCACCCACACCCCCATCCCCGTCGGCCACAGACGCCGTCCGGCGAGCACGGCACCGTGTTCGCGGAAAGCGCGAACCTCCTCGCCATCCCTGTTTCTGCGCGGCTCCGCCGCGCGCGGTGGGGGCTTCGCCACCCACACCCCCATCCCGGTCGGCCACGGACGTCGTCCGGCGAGCACGGCACCCCTGTGCCCGGTGAGCCCTCCGGCGAGTGCGGCACATCCGCACTTTCTGTTGCACTTCGTGGCAGACACCCCCCTTAACCGACCGCAAGCCGCCGAACCGGCCCGGCGTGCAGGCGAGGCGCGACCGCGCCCCCACCCTGGGGCACCCGTTACTCAACCCTTCGTGATCCGCACCGTCCACCCCCCGGAAGCCGTTCTCTCCTCCACCTCCACGCGGATGCCCTCCCCCGGCACCGTGAAGGTCTCGCCCTCCCGGATCGGGGCGTCCGCCAGAGGCGGGTAGACCGAGGTGCCGTCGCAGGCCGAGGTGTGCGGGTGGGCGTCCAGGACCTGTACGGGGCCGCCGCCGGAATCCGTCTCGCCGTGCACCCGGTAGACGAGGACCCCCTGGGTGCAGGCCGCGCTGTCGTTGCCCACCGCCCCGCGCGCCTCGATGGCCAGCACACTGTCGGGCCCCGTCCGCACCACCGCCAGCTTGGTGCCGTGCCCCGAGCCGAACGCCTCCACCCCGCGCCGGAGGGCACCCGCCGCACCCGCGCTCACCGGCACCTGCGGCACCCCGGTCGGTCCCGCCGCCACCGGCTCCAGCGTCAGCCGCGTGCTGCCAGGAGCCCGTACGCACACCACCTGGCGCTCGTCCAGCCACCCCAGCTTCCACTTGTGCCAGGCGAGGAGATCGGGGGCCAGTCCGAACTGGCTGCCCATGAGGTCCCAGTCGCCGACGTAGGTGTCCCAGTCCCCCTTGCCGTCGGTCGGACGGTGGTAGAGGTCGGGCAAGTCGAACACGTGACCGGTCTCATGGGCGAGCACGAGCCGGTCCGGCGGGTGCTTCTCGAAGACCGTGACCACCCGGCGGATGTCCCTGCCGTCGGCCCGCAGGGGAGTGTCCAGGTTCACCACCTTCGTGGCGTCCGAGTCGACGCCGGGCGCGTCCGGGTCGGCCACGAGGTACACGATGTCGTACCGGGAGAAGTCGACGTCCTTGTCGGCCGCCATGAGCGCGTCGCGCAGATAGGCGGTCCGGCTCTCGGTGCTCCAGTCGCGCCGTATGGCGTAGGAGGTGGACGGGTGCGGCATGCGGATCCAGTGGTCCGTCGGATGGGGATGGAGCGTGAAGCGGCCATAGGAGGCGCGTTCGAAGAAGCGGCTGGTGTCCGGGAAGTAGTCCGCGGCCAGCTCGACCGGTGTGGTGGCCGGCTTCGCGTCCGGGAAGGACAGGAAGACCAGGACCGCGTCCAGCGCGCGGGTGGGGCGTGCGTAGGCGGCGTTCCAGGTGTCGACGCCCTCGGAGTGGTGCGCCCGGCTGCGGGGGAGCTCGCAGGGCGCGATCAGGGGTTCGGCCAGCGCGGGGCCCGTCACGAGCGAGGTCGCGACCAGCGCGGTCATCGACGTGGCGAGGGCCGCGGTGCTGCGCAGGACGGGTGACGCAGCGCGGGCCAGCTCCTTCAGGGTCTCGCGGGTGAGCCCCGTGAGGGGGAGCGGACGCGGCACGGCGACCTCCGGGTGCGGTTCTCGGACCTCCACACCCAGCCTGGTCTTACTTGTATGACTACGTCCTGTTTGTCTGCCCCGGAAGGGTGAGAGGCCGTCAGCCGGGGGATGGGCCGGGAGGGAACCGCGACGATCGCGGGAGGGGCAGTGCGGAGTGGGAGCGCGCGACGGCGCACGAGCGCCAAGGGGGCGGCCGACATGCGCCGACGCCCCCGATACTCACGGAACGTCACAGCCATGGGCGGCCTGATGGACCGGGGTCCGGCACGGGCAGAAACGATCTGTCAGAACACGTGCTCGTCGCGGGACACTGGACATCGGCTGGAACGCCTCTGGGTCAGCCTCTATGATCGGCACACTTTCCTGCACGAACACGGCTTGTACGGCCGCTCACCCCGCGGCCGTCGACCCCGACGAGACCGAAGAGATCCGTACGAAGAACGAGTGCACTGCGGGAGCGAGCGGTGAGCGGAACGTCCGATGGGCCGACGCCCGCGGCAGACCTCGTCGGCCCGGCCATCACAGAGAGTTACGACACCACGTCATCCGGTACGTCCCAGCCATCACCTCTTTCCGACGACCCATCTCTCACGCCCGAAGACCGATCCCTCACCTCGTCCGTCGACGAACCGCCCCTGTCCCCGTCCGTCGACACACCACCCCTCACCCCCTCCGCGGGACCCCAACCCGTCGCGTTCGGCGCCGCGTTCGGCGCCGCGCCGCTCGCCATGGCGGTCGTCGACCGGGAGGGCCTGGTCGTCACCGCCAACGAGACGATGGGCTCCCTGCTCGGCACCGGCACGGAAACACTGGTCGGCAAGGTCGCCGCCGACCTGCTGGACCTGTCCTCGGACGCCCGCACCTGGCACGCCTACCGCGAGGTGCTCCGTGGACGACAGGCCAAACTGCGCTGCACGCGCCGCGTCAAACACCCAGACGGGCACTCGCTGTGGGCCCAGGTGACCGTGACGCCGCTGCCCGAGGCCGAGAAGGCGATCCTCCTGTCGGTGGCCGACATCAGCGCGCGTCGTGAACTCCAGGCCCGGCTGAGGCACTTGCAGATGCACGACCCGGTGACCCGACTGCCCAACCGGGCGCTGTTCTTCGAACGCCTGTCGGCCGCACTGGAGGCGGATTCCTACGAGGAGAGCGGCACCGGCCGGATCGGGCTGTGTTACCTGGACCTCGACGGCTTCAAGGCCGTCAACGACACCCTCGGCCACCGCGTGGGCGACCGGCTGCTCGCGGCCGTCGCGGAGCGCCTGACGTGCTGCGCCGACGAGGCGGGCCAGGGGCGGCCCAGCACTCCCCTGGTGGCCCGGCTGGGCGGCGACGAGTTCGCGCTCCTGGTCGAGGACTCCACGGGCACCGAACAACTGGCCGAACTGGCCGAGTCGGTGCTCAAGGCGATCCAGGAGCCGTTCGACCTGTCGGGACAGCGCCTGTCGGTGTCGGCGTCCATCGGCGTCGTGGAGCGGCACGCGGCCGGTACGAGTGCGACCGGTCTGATGCAGGCGGCCGATACGACGCTGTACTGGGCGAAGGCCGACGGCAAGGCCCGCTGGACGCTGTTCGACCCGGAGCGCAACGCGCACCGGATGACCCGTCAGGCGCTGTCCTCCGGGCTGCGACCGGCCATCGAACGGGGTGAGTTCGCCCTGGAGTACCAGCCGTTGGTCGGTATGGAGGACGGACGGGTGCGCGGGGTGGAGGCGCTGGTGCGCTGGCATCACCCCCAGTTCGGCACCTTGACGCCGAATCGGTTCATCGGACTGGCGGAGGAGGACGGTTCGATCGTCCAGCTCGGGCGTTGGGCCCTGAAGACCGCCTGCCGGCAGGCGCGCCGCTGGCAGCTCGAGCGTCCGGATGAGCCGCCGCTCTTCGTCAGCGTGAACGTGGCGGTGCGTCAGGTGTGGGACTCCGACCTGGTGGCGGACGTGGCGGAGACGCTGACGGAGACCGGACTGGCCCCGCACCTGCTCCAGTTGGAGCTGACCGAGTCGGCGGTCATGGGCTCGGCCGGTCGGCCGCTCCAGGCGCTGCAGGCGCTCAGTGAGATGGGGGTGCGCATCGCGATCGACGACTTCGGCACCGGATACTCCAACCTCGCCTACCTCAGCCGACTGCCGGTGTCTGTGCTGAAACTGGACGGGTCGTTCGTCCGGGGCTTCCAGTACGAGGGCACGGACGCGCATCCGAACCCGGCCGACGAGGTCATCGTGGAGGCGATGATCCAACTCGCCCACCGGCTGGGCCTGACGGTCACCGCGGAGTGCGTGGAGACGTCGGCCCAGGCCACCCGCCTGCGCCGCATCGGCTGCGACACCGGGCAGGGCTGGCTGTACTCGCGCCCGGTGCCGCCGGACCGGATCTCGGAACTGGTCGAAGGAGAAGGGTGCCGCAACTAAGCCCCGGGTGCCTCACGCTGCGGGCAACCCGTACGCGTCCGCGATCAGTTCGTACGACCGCAGGCGTACGTCCCCGCTGTGGGCGTTGGACGTGAGCATCAACTCGTCGGCGCCCGTGCGCTTCTGCAGGTCGTTCAGGCCGGAGCGGACCTCGTCCGCAGTGCCGTGGACGACGTTGGAGTTCCAGGAGGCGATGAACTCCTCCTCCATGGGGCTGAACTCGTACGCCTCCGCCTCCTCCGGCGTGGGGACGAGGCCGGGGCGGCCCATCCGCAGCCGGAGCATGTTCAGGGCGGCGGCCCGGACCTGGCGGCGGGCCTCCTTCTCGTCGTCGGTGGCGAGCGCGGAGACGCCGATCAGGGCGTACGGCGCGTCGAGGACCTCGGACGGGCGGAAGGAGTCGCGGTAGAGGTCGAGCGCCGGGATGGTGTTCTGCGCCGAGAAGTGGTGCGCGAACGCGAACGGCAGACCGAGCGCACCGGCCAGACGTGCGCTGAACCCGGAGGAGCCGAGCAGCCAGACGGGCGGCCGGTGCGGGGACTGCACGCCGCCCGGCGAGGTGGCCTGGACGGGGCCCGGGACCGCGTGGATCCGGGCGTAGGGGTGGCCGTCCGGGAAGTCGTCGTCGAGGAACCGGGTCAGCTCGGCGAGCTGCTGCGGGAAGTCGTCGGCGCCCGAGTGGATGGGGGCACCTCCCAAGCCGTCAAGGCTTGAGGGACGGTCGGTGCGGCGCAGCGCGGCGGCCGTGGCGCCGTCCGTGCCGGGGGCGCGGCCGAGGCCCAGGTCGATACGGCCGGGGGCCATGGCCTCCAGCGTGCCGAACTGCTCGGCGATGACCAGCGGGGCGTGGTTGGGCAGCATGACGCCGCCCGAGCCGAGCCGGATGCGGTCGGTGTGGGCGGCGAGGTGGGCGAGGATCACCGCGGGCGAGGAGGAGGCCACGCCCGGCATGGAGTGGTGCTCGGCGACCCAGTACCGGTGGAAGCCGCGGGCCTCCGCGAGCCGGGAGAGGGCGACGCTGGTGCGCAGGGCGTCGGTGGCGGTGGTGCCCGCGCCGACGGTGACCAGGTCCAGTACGGACAGGGGGACGGGGGCGGTGCCCTGTGCCGTGCCTCGGATCTCGTCCACTGCTGTTCCTCCCGCGTGAGTGTCGCGTCTCTCGCACCCCTAACAGGAGACACTCTCCGTTTATTCCCTGAGCGCCCCGCAGCCCCCGCGCCCGCTACACCTGCACCACCGGCTCCCTGGTGAACAGCGTCCCCAGGCTCGGCGCGTTCACCCGGCGGTCCACCAGGCGCAGCGCCTCCCAGACCGTGACCTGGTTCGCCGTGAGGACCGGTTTGGCCAGGTCCTTCTCCAGGGCCGTCAGGTGCGCGGCCGTGTGGAGGGCGGTGTCCGGGATCAGCACCGCGTCGGCGTCGGCGTGGTCGCCCGCGCGGGCCAGCGCCAGGACCTCGTCGGCGCCCCATGTGGCGACCTGAGCCGCCGCTCCGGCGTCCGCGCCGTGGACCGCGACCACCTCCACGCCTGCGGCCCTCAGGAAGGCGGCGAACTCCTGCGCCACGTCGTCCGGGTATGTCGCCGCGACGGCCACGCGCCGCGCCCCGATCTCCCGTACGGCGTGCACGAAGCCGAACGCGGTGGAGGAGGCGGGCATCCCCGCGGTGCGCGCGAGGGTGCGCACCTGCTCGTGGGCGCCCGCCCAGCCCTGCAGGAAGCTGCCGCTGGTGCACGCCCACACCACCGCCTCGGCGCCCGCGAGCCGCAGCTCCTCCGCGCTCGAGGCGAGCCGCTGCGGCGAGCCCAACTCCCTCAGCAGGTCGGTGCGGTGCGCGTCCTCGCCGACGTCGGTGTGCACGAGATCCACCCGGATGTCGCCGGCCAGCAACTGCTCGATACGGGGATAGTCGTCCTCGGCGAAGTGGCCCGGGTAGAGGAGTCCGAGTGCGGTCATGCCCAACCTTCCTGTTCGTCGCGGTGCGGGTCGCCGGTCGCTGCCGTATCGAACAGAGCCTGCCGGTGACCCATGGCGCGGGTACCCAGGTGAGGCGGAGCCGTCCCCCTCATCACCTCATCGGCTGTGTTGACGGCCCGGTGCCGAGGTGCGACCGTGGTCGATCCGCGCACGTCGGACGCCCCGTCGGCCGTTTTCGGCCGCCTCCCGGACTCGAAGGGACGGTTCCGCATGACGGCTGCCACGCCCGGCCCGACCGTGCTCGTGCTGGACGCGGACCCGCTCCTCCGCCTCGGCCGGCTCACCGGGCGGGCGCGGGTCGAGCACGTCGACGCCGCCACGCTCGCCGGCCGGCTGCCGTACGCCGATGTGCTGCTGGTGTGGGACGTCGCCTCCCGGGCGGTGCCCGACGCCTGGCCGGGTGAGGGGCCACGCCCGCGCTGGGTGCACATCGCGAGTGCCGGAGTCGATCATGTGCTGTGTCCCGAACTGGCCGCGTCCGACGCGGTGGTGACGAACGCGCGCGGCGTCTTCGAGCAGCCGGTCGCCGAGTACGTGGCCGCGCTCGTCCTCGCGATGGCCAAGGACCTGCCCCGCACCTGGGACCTGCAACGGGAGCGGGAGTGGCGGCACCGCGAGACGCTGCGGGTGGCGGGCACGCGTGCGTGCGTGGTCGGCTCCGGGCCGATCGGCCGGACGATCGCCCGTACGCTCAAGGGGCTGGAGGTGACCACGTCGATCGTGGGCCGGGTCCCGCGCACCGGCATCCACGGCCCGGCCGACCTGGACCGACTGCTGGCCCGCGCCGACTGGGTGATCGCGGCGGCGCCGCTGACCGAGCAGACGTACGGAATGTTCGACGCCCGCCGCTTCGGTGTCATGCAGCCCTCGGCCCGGTTCATCAACGTGGGGCGCGGACAGCTCGTCGTGGAGCAGGCGCTGGCCGAGGCGCTGAGGAAGCGGTGGATCGCGGGAGCGGCCCTCGATGTCTTCCGGCAGGAACCGCTCGCCCCGGACAGCCCCTTGTGGCAGGTGCCGGACCTGCTGGTGTCCCCGCACATGAGCGGTGACACGGTCGGCCGTCAGGACGAGCTCGGCGCCCAGTTCCTGGCGTTGTACGACCGCTGGGCGACGGGTAAACCCCTGCTGAACCTGGTGGACAAGAAACGGGGATACGTCCCCGGCCACTGAACCGCCGACCGGCCGGCGTCGCCGCAGGTCAGCGCACCGGCCAAGCGAGAGGGGGGCCTCCGCTCGGGCCGCCCGCGGACGATCGGGGCCGGAACTGGCCCGAATACATCGCATGGTCCCGGGTAGCCGCGCGCCCATGGCTCCCCCACGGACGAATGCATGGACGTACGACCCGGGGAAACCCGGAACCACCCGCCGGTCACTGCTCGCCGGTGCCGCCGCGTTCGGCGCGCTGGGCGCGGCCGGCTGCAGCCGTGTCGCGGCGGCGTCGAGTACCCCCGGCGGCGACCTGCTGGGCCGGCTCCGGGCCCAGGGCGTCGTGCGCCTCGGCATCGCCGGTGAGATCCCCTTCGGCTACATCGACAAGAACGGCCGTCTCACCGGCGAGGCCCCCGAGCTGGCGAGGGTCGTCTTCAAACGGCTCGGCGTCGACCGGGTGCAGCCGGTGCCGACCGAGTTCGGCTCGCTGATCCCCGGTCTGAACTCCCAGCAGTTCGACGTGGTCTCCGCCGGTATGTACGTCACCCCGGAACGCTGCCAGCAGGTCATCTTCGCGGACCCCGACTACCAGATGCTAGACGCGTTCGTCGTACGCAAGGGCAATCCCAAGGGCCTGCACAACTACAGGGATGTCGTCGCGAAGAAGGCGAAACTGGCCACCGGCACCGGGAACGCGCAGATCCAGTACGCCGTCGAGGCCGGCTACCAGCAGAGCGACCTGCTGCTCGTCACCGACCAGGTCGCCGGGCTGAACGCCGTGGAGGCCGGCCGCGTCGACGCCTTCGCCGGGACCGCGCTGACCGTGCGGGAGGTCGTCAGGAAGTCGAGCAAGGCGGAGGCAACCCAGCCCTTCAAGCCCCTCGTCAACGGCAAACCGCACGTCGACGGCGGCGCCTTCGCGTTCCGGCCCACCGAGACCCGGCTGCGGGACGCCTTCAACGCCGAGCTGAAGAAGATGAAGGCGAGCGGCGAACTCTTCCGGATCCTGCGCCCGTTCGGTTTCACCAAGGCCGAGATGACCGGTCTGACCGCGAAGGAGCTGTGCCGCGGATGACCTCGGGGCTGTGGGAACTCGTACTGAAAGGCGTCTGGACCACGGTCCAGCTCCTCGTCCTCAGCGCTCTGCTCGCGGCGGCCGTCTCCTTCGCCGTAGGCATCGCGCGCACCCACCGCAGACGGATCGTCCGCTTCCTCGCCGGTTTCTACACCGAGGTGTTCCGCGGCACCTCCGCCCTGATCATGATCTTCTGGGTGTTCTTCGTGCTGCCGCTCGCCTTCGGCTGGCAGCTGGTGCCGATGTGGGCGGGCACCCTCGCGCTGGGTCTGACGTACGGGGCGTACGGGGCGGAGATCGTGCGCGGCGCCCTGAACTCCGTGGATCCCGCGCAGCGTGAGGGCGGGATCGCGCTGAGCTTCACCCCGTGGCAGCGGATGCGGAAGATCCTGCTTCCGCAGGCGGTCCCCGAGATGATCCCGCCGTTCTCCAACCTGCTGGTCGAACTGCTCAAGGGCACCGCACTGGTGTCGATCATGGGCATGGGCGACCTGGCGTTCAGCGGCAACCTGGTGCGGCTGGCACTGCAGGAGAGCGCGCAGATCTACACCTACGTCCTGCTGATCTACTTCGTGATCGCCTTCCTGATCACCCGGCTGATGCGGGGCCTGGAGCACCGGCTCAAGGCCGGGCTCGGGAAGGCGCCGCAGCCCCGGGTCTCCGTGCGCCGGCCGGTCGGAGGTGGTGTGCGATGACCTGGGACTGGGGCGCCGTCCGCGCCTTCATGCCGCACTTCCTCGACGGCCTGGTCGTCACCCTGCAAGCGCTGGCCCTCGGCTCGCTGATCTCCTTCGCGGCCGGTCTGGTGTGGGCGCTGCTGATGCGCACACCGACCCGCTGGGTGCGCTGGCCGGTGGGGAGCGTCACGGAGTTCATCCGCGACACCCCGCTGCTGGTGCAGCTCTTCTTCCTCTTCTACGTGCTGCCCGAGTGGGGCCTGACCCTCTCCGCGCTGACCACGGGTGTCGTCGCGATCGGCCTGCACTACTCCACGTACACCATGCAGGTCTACCGGGCCGGTATCGACGCGGTGCCCGCCGGCCAGTGGGAGGCGGCGACCGCGCTGAGCCTGCCGACGCGGCGCACCTGGACGGCGGTGATCCTGCCGCAGGCGATCCGCCGGGTGGTGCCGGCGCTCGGCAACTACGTGATCTCGATGCTGAAGGACACGCCGATGCTGATGGCGATCACCGTCCTGGAGATGCTCGGCCAGGCGCGGCTCTTCTCCCAGCAGCACTTCCAGTTCACCGAGCCACTCACCGTGATCGGTGTGGCCTTCGTCCTGATCTCCTACCCCGCCTCCCTCCTCCTGCGAGCACTGGAGCGACGCCTTGTCCGCTGACACGCCCCTGATGAAGCAACCCGACGCCGATCCCCGTCCGCAGGCGGCCTCCGGCGAGCTGATCCGCCTGGAGAAGGTCACCAAGCGGTTCGGTGACCACACCGTCCTCGACCGGCTCGACTTCTCGGTCGACGCCGGTCGGCACGTGACCCTGATCGGCCCGTCCGGTTCCGGGAAGACCACGATCCTGCGGCTGCTGATGACCCTGACCAAGCCCGACGAGGGCACGATCACGGTCGGCGGGCAGCGCCTGTACCCGGCGCCCGAGAAGCAGGTCCGGGAGATCCGCAAGAACATCGGCATGGTCTTCCAGCAGTTCAACCTGTTCCCGAACATGAAGGTGCTGCGGAACATCACCGAGGCCCCGGTGACCGTGCTCGGCCTGTCGAAGGACGAGGCCGAGGAGCGGGCGCGCGAGCTGCTGGACCTGGTGGGGCTCAGCGACCACGTCGACAAGTACCCGAGCCAGCTCTCCGGCGGCCAGCAGCAGCGCGTGGCGATCGCCCGCGCCCTGGCGATGCGCCCGCAGGTGCTGCTGCTGGACGAGGTGACGTCCGCACTCGACCCGGAGCTGGTCGCCGGGGTCCTCGACGTGCTGCGTGACATCGCTCACAGCACGGACATCACCATGCTGTGCGTGACCCACGAGATGAACTTCGCGCGGGACATCTCCGACCGGGTCCTGATGTTTGATTCCGGCCAAGTCATCGAGGCCGCTCCCCCGGAGAAGATCTTCAGCGATCCCGAGCACACACGCACGCGGGAATTCCTCAGCGCAGTGCTGTGACTACAGACAGTGAAGACGGCGGCCCGCCTCCAGGTGCCGACACATGGAACATGACCTCGACATATGCCAGAGTGGCGCGTTCCTGCTGAGCGGGGCGAAGCCGTCGCAAAGTTCGTGAACACCCGCTCCCCGGCGTGCGTTTGAGCCGTATCGTGGAGACAGCCAAACCGTCTTGAGGATGGCCCAAAAAGCGCAGGGGGAGACCGTGGCGCTGACCCATGAGCCGACCGCCCCGTACCACTCGGCCCAGGACGCCCTGCGCGTCCTGGAGACCGTGGCGCGGCACTCCACCGGTGTCACCGACGCCGAGCTGGCCCGCCACACCGGCCTCGGCACCCAGCGGCTGACCTCGCTACTGCGGATGCTGCGCCGGGAGGGGTACGTCGAGCAGACCCTCGACGGCGCGTACGTCACCGGGGCCGCCCTCAGCCGGCTCGGCTCCGCCCAGGGCCACGAGCAGGCGCTGCGCGAGCAGCTCCAGCGCACCCTGGACCGGCTGCGCGACTCGGTCGGCGCCGCCGTCTACATCAGCCGCTACATCGACGGCGAGGTGCGGGTCACCCAGTGCGCGGCGAGCGCGCTGGCGCCCGCGGTGCACGAGTGGGTGGACTTCCGCTCCGCGGCGCACGCCAGCGCGGTCGGCAAGAGCCTGCTCGGCCAGCTCGACGTGAACGGCCGCCGGGACCACCTGGCCCGGTACAAGATGGCCCGGCTCACCTCGCGGACGATCACCAGCGAGAAGGTCCTGCTGTCCCGCCTGGACGCCCACCCGCCGACGGTGCCGGTGCTGGACCTGCAGGAGTACGCGGTGGGCACGGTCTGCGCGGCCGTCCCGATCACCGCGGGCTCCTCGGTCGGCTGCCTGGCCCTGTCCCTGCCGGTCCAGCACGCCCACCGGCTGCGACAGGCGGCGGAACGGCTGAACAGGGGCGCGGCCCCGGTGGTCCTGTCCCTGACGATCTGAGTGATCCAGGAGGCACGGAGATGGGTCACCGGGGTGGTCACGAGCACCCCTGCGGAGCAGGTAGTATTTCTTTTGTCGCCGGGGCGAAAGCCGAAAGCGACGGAGTCTGCGCCGCTAGCTCAGTTGGTTAGAGCAGCTGACTCTTAATCAGCGGGTCCGGGGTTCGAGTCCCTGGCGGCGCACGATGGCGATGGCGAGGTGTGTTCGCGGAAAGCGCGAACCGTCCTCGCCATCTCTGTTTCTGCGCGGCTCCGCCGCGCGTGGCGGGGGCTTCGCCACCCACACCCCCACCCCGGTCGGCCACAGACGCCGCCCGGCCCGCACGGCACCGCGTTCGCGCAAAGCGTGAACCATCCCCACCCTCTCCGTTCCCGCGCAGCTCCGCCGCGCGATGTGGGGGCCTCGCCACCCACACCCCCATCCCGGTCGGCCACAGGCGCCGCCCGGCCCGCACGGCACCGTGTTCACGGAAAACGCGAACCATCCCCACCCTCTCCGTTCCCGCGCAGCTCCGCCGCGCGATGTGGGGGCCTCGCCACCCACACCCCCACCCCGGTCGGCCGCAGGCGCCGCCCGGCCCGCACGGCACCGTGTTCACGGAAAACGCGAACCATCCCCACCCTCTCCGTTCCCGCGCAGCTCCGCCGCGCGATGTGGGGGCCTCGCCACCCACACCCCCACCCCGGTCGGCCACAGACGCCGCCCGGCCCGCACGGCACCGCGTTCACGGAAAACGCGAACCGTCCTCGCCATCTCTGTTCCTGCGCGGCTCCGCCGCGCGTGGCGGGGGCCTCGCCACCCACACCCCCACCCCGATCGGCCACAGACGCCGCCCGGCCCGCACGGCACCCCTCCCACGCGGCGGCCCCCTGATCCAGTCGGGGTCCCTACCGCCCCAGCAGCCCCTCCCGTCCATGAGCGCGGTACTCGGTCATGAGCTGAGCCAGGTCCTCCTCGGTGAGCCGCCGATAGGCCGGCTCCCCCTGCGGCCTCCACCACACTGGGTCCGCACACCGGAACCCCTCCCGCCGCAGCCCCACCCGATGGATCTTGTTGGTGGCCGTGACCGGCATGCGTTCCACGATCCGTACGAAGCGGGGGGCCATCTTCGTCCCGAGGTCCGGCTGGGCGAGCAGGAACGCGGCGAAGCCGGCCGGCTCGAAGCCGCCGGCGATCGTCGCCATCACCTGGTCCCCGGCCACCGGGTCCGGCACCGCGTAGACCGCCACGGCCGCAGCGGCCTCGTAGCGCGCGAGGATGTTCTCGATCATCGCGGTGGCCAGGTTCTCACCGTCCACGCGCAGCCGGTCGTCGGTGCGGCCCGCGAAGTAGAGGTAGCCGTCGGCGTCGCGGTAGAAGAGGTCGCCGGTCCAGTACCAGCCGCCCCGGGTCCGTTCGGCCTGAGCCGCCGGGTTGCGCCAGTACCCCTCGAAGGCGCCCCGGCCCCGGTTGACCAGCTCCCCTATCGCCTCGTCCGCGTTCAGCAGGCGGCCGTCCGCGGTGAGGACCGCGGGCGGGCACTCCGTACCGGTCTCCGGGTCGACGACGGCGAGGTCGTCGCCGGGGGCTGCCCGGCCGATCGCCCCGGCCGGGGTGCCGGGCGTGCGCTGGATCGCCGCCCCGCCCTCGGAGGATCCGTACCCCTCCACCAGCCGCACCCCGAACCGCTTCTCGAAGGCGGCGGCGTCCACCACACCGGCCTCCGTGCCGAAGCCGAGCCGCAGGGGGTTGTCCCGGTCGTCGGGCCGCTCCTCGGTCGCGAGGACGTAGCTCACGGCCCGCCCGACATAGGTGAAGTACGTCGCCCCGTACCGCCGTACGTCGTCCAGGAATCCGGACGCCGAGAAGCGGCGCCTGAGCGCGATGGCGGCGCCCGAGACCAGCGCGGGCGCCCAGCCGGCGATCACCGCGTTGCCGTGGAACATCGGCATGCAGAGGTAGTGGACGTCGTCGTCCCGCAGCCGGAAGTGGTCCACCAGGGAGCGGCCGGCCGCCGCGAGCCGCCCCTGGGTGCAGATCGCGGCCTTGGGGGCGCCGGTGGAGCCGGAGGTGAAGTAGAGGAGGAGGCGGTGGGCCGGAGTGGCCTTCGCGGCGTCCGGCGCGGCGCCCGCGTACCCCGCGAGAAGGTCCTCGTAGGCGTCGGTGCCGGTCACCAACAGGCGGAGGCCTGGCAGGTCCAGTCCGTCGAGCAGAGGCAGATGGGCACGCTCGGTGACGAGGACCTGACACTCGGTGTGCTGAATGTCCCGGACCAGTTCGGGACCGCGCCGGGTCGGATTGATCCCGGCGACGGCCGCGCCCGCCAGCGCCGCCGCGCTCAGCCACAGCGGATACTCGGGCGTGTTGTCGAGCAGCATGCCCAGGTGCGGCTCGGCCCCCGGCGACAGCAGGTCGGTGAGCAGCGCGGCCCGGGCCGCCGCCCCCGCGGCCGTCTCGTGCCGGCTCAGCGCCCACCCCTCGAACCACAGCCCCGGCCGGTGATCACCCCACTGATCCAGCACCAGCTCCGCGACCGTATGCCTCGTGGACTCCATGGAGGCGCACGGTAACTGACATACCGTCAGTTGTGGAGGTCCACGGCGACCGTGGTCATGAAGCCGACGCAGAACAGGACGATCCCGAAGACGAAACCCAGGACGCCCGCGGTGACCACCGCCTGCCGGCCCCGCCTCGGCGGGCGCGCGGTCGCCACGACCCCCTCACAGCCCTCGGCGTAGTGGACGGTGACGATGTCGCCCTCGACCGTCGTCCCCGGGCCGCCCTCCTCCTCGAACCGGATCCGGGAGCCGTCCCGCGCCGTGAACTCGTAGACGTGGTGCAGCGTCGTGCGCACGGAGGTGTCGTTCCGGCCACCGTGGACGGTCGCGTACGCCTTGAGGCAGCGCGCTTCGGCCGTCAGTCCGCTGTTCCACGCGCTTCTGATCTGCAGCCAGCGGTACACCACCCGGTACGCCAGGGAGCCGGCCGCGGCCATGATCAGTACGGGTACGACGTAGAGCATCGCGTCCATGGATTCCCCCCAGGTCGGATCAGGTCTGGTCGCGCACACCGGCGCGGTCGTCGCCGGTGTGCGCAACCTACCCGTGGGGGGTGGCGGATCGGCTCAAGCAATGCTCAGAGCTCGGGGTGTGGGGAGCCGGGTTCAGAACGTGACGTCCGCGCAGGAGTAGAAGGCGTTGCCCGTGTCCGCGATCGTCCACACCCCGAGGATCACGTGGTGGCCGCTCAGCCCGGTCGGCAGGGTACCGGTGTGGGTGAGCGTGGACGGCGGACGCTGACCGTTGTACGGGACCGTCAGGAAGGGGGTGAGGTTGAGGTCCGCGCGGGTCAGGGGGTGGTTCTGGTTCCAGCCCGGTTTGGTGACGTAGTACCGGAAGTCGGTGGTGGCGTGCGGGGCGGTGAACTGCCAGCGGAAGGTGTAGCTCTGCCCGCCGGTCACCTTCGTCGTCGGCCAGGGCGCGCCCGAGGGCGTCCGCGGCTGGTCGAGCGCGCCGAAGTTGGTGTGGTTCGCCGAGCAGATCCGGCCGTCGTCCGGGCCGGCGGCCGGGAAGCCCTTGGGGCCCTCGACGCTCTGCGGCTCCCATTGGATGTCACCGCAGCCGGTGACGATACCGCCGTTCGCGGCGCACATCTTCTGCCTGCTGAGGGGCTGGTCGGTGTAGCCGTGGGCGCTCGCGCCGCCGGTGGAGAGCACGAAGGCTCCCGCGGTCGCGAGGCCCAGCACGGCGGCGTACAACCTGGTCCTGGTGCGCATGCTGCCGCTCCTTGTGAACGTGGGGGAGTTCAGTGAGCCGTGCAGGTCTAGACCAAGTCTCAGATTATGGGCGAACGTTGAACGTGTCCATACCAATCACAGAGGCCGCTTCGCACCGCCGTGGCGGGCGACGTGTTTCGGTCGGCGAGCGCGCCGTCCCGGTCGGCGAGCGCGCCGCCTCGGTAGACAGGCGCGCCGTCGTCGGCGAGCGCGCCGCCTCGGTAGAGAAGCGCGCCGTCCCGGTCGGCGAGCGCGCCGCCTTGGTAGACAGGCGCGCCGTCCCCCGGTCGGCGGGCGCGCCGTCCCGGTCGGCGAGCGCGCCGCCTCGGTAGACAGGCGCCGCCGTGGTCACAGGCGGCGCCTCCCCAGGTGACGCCCGTTTCACCCCCCGTCGCCGGCCCGTCCCGTGCAGAATGCCACCGTCAAGTCCCGCACCAGCGCCTTGCGTTCGTAGTCGTCGAGTTCCACCAGGCCCCGCGCGGTCAGCCGGGTCACCGTGTCCTCCACCGAGTCCAGGACCGAACCGATCACCGCGTCGCGGTGCTCCGCGTCGAACGCGGCGATACGGCGCCGCTGCATGCGGGCGGCGACCTCGGGGGCGTACTCGATCCGGGCCGGCCGGACCGAGAACACCTCCAGGCCGGCCGGCGCCACGTCCGCCGCGACCAGCCGGGTCAGCGTGTCGCCGACCGCCTCCACATTGCGCAGGCTCACCACGTCCGCCACCGCAGGCAGATCGGCGGGCACCTGCGGCAGCACCCGTGCGAGCGCCGACTCGACGCACTCCCGCAGATAGGCCTCGTGGTCGTCGATGCCGAACACGGCGCGCACGGTGTCCCTGACCTGCCAGGTCACCAGCACCACCACGCGCAGCGCGACCCCGTTGGCGTCGACCGCGGGGATCGGCTCGCTGCGCCAGTGGCGCAGCCGTACGTCGACCCGGCGGCACAGCACCAGCGGGTTGACCCACATCAGGCCGGTGTGACGGACCGTGCCCCGGTAGCGTCCGAACAGCGCGAGGACCCAGGCACGCCCGGTGTCCCCGCGGCTGAGCCCGCCGAAGCCGAAGAGGAGGAGCGCGCCCGCGACGACGTACGCGGCCCACTGAGCGAGCCCGAGCCTCGTGCCCGAGACCGGCGGCAGGTTCAGCGTGCGCACCACGGCCGACGGCAGGACGCCCGCCCACCACGAGGCACCCACGCAGCCGGCCGCCCCAGCGAGCCCGGCCAGCAGGCCCACCGCCCAGGGCAGCACCCGGGCGGGCCGTTCGACCAGTTCGGGGTTCACCGTCGGCACGTGCCGCCGGGAGACTGCGGGCACCTGGACCCGCGGCTGCTCACCGGTGCCGAGCCGCCGCCGTACGACGGTCGGGGCGAGCGGCAGCGGCTCGGTGGCGGTGTCGGTGTCGGTGTCGGGGCCTTTCCGGAACAGCAGGTGCACCGGGATCTCGGTGGTCGACTCGCTGTGGATGACCCGGCCCGGCCGCGCGTCGGCGCCCTCCGGCTCATCCTCGCGCTCCGGGGTCGATGATGTCGTCGTACTCATTCGTGCCTCCACACGTCAGGAGAAGAGCCGTCGCCAGGTCTCCGGCCCCGGAAAGCCGTCGGCCTCGCGGCCGTTCCAGCCCTGGGCGCGCTGGAAGGCCTCCACGTTCCGCCGGTCGGCCTCGCTCCAGCGGGCGTCGGGGCCGTCGGCGTAGTGCGTGTCGAACCCCTTCTCGACCAGCTTCCGGCCCAGCAGGGTGACATGCGGGTTGTCCGCGCCCGGCCGGAACCTGTCCCGGCCCGGGTAGCCGGGCACCGCCGGCGCGGGGGCGCTCCGCAGCCCCGGGGCACCGCCACGGATCCGGTCGAGGGACCGGCCGAGGGACCGGCCGAGGGACCGGCCGGGGGTCGCCGCCGGGGGCGCGCCCGTCTTCGGCGCCAGGTGGGCCCAGTCGTCGGGGTCCGGCAGTCCGGGGACACCGGTTGCTGCGGGAACCGGGGCGGCGCCTGGGCCCGCTGGAACGTTTGGGGCGCTCGGCGCGCTCGGAGCTCCTGGAACCGCGGGAACATCAGAGACGCCCGGAACATCGGGAACACCAGGAACAGCGGGAACGCCGGAGACGTCGGGCTGCCCTGGAGCGGTGAGCCCGGGGGCCGACGCCTCCTTGCCCGCGGCGGTCTCCTTGGTCTCGACCACGTTCTTGTAGCGGTAGGGCACATAGCGGCCGGAATTCGACCAGTACGCGTACGGGGTGACCTTCCGCCGAGCGGCCGGCGGGGTCTGCTCGTAGGCGATGTACTCCTTGTGCGTGTAGTCCGCCCAGCCACCGAAGATGACGACGTGTGAGCCCTTCTCCGGATTGTCAGGATTATGAAAGAGGAGAATGTCACCCGGCTGCAGCTGGTCCTTCGTGATGCGCACGCCGAACTTGTCGAGGCTGCCCGTCCATTCGTTGGAGCCGAGCTTCCAGGCCATCGAGACGAAGCCGGAGCAGTCCTGCCGGTAACCGTCGGACCAGTAGTCGTCCATGCTGTACGGAACCCGGGCGTCGATCCACTTCTTGGCCCGGTTGATGATGTCGGCGCGGGTCGTCGTGGCCGCAGCGCTCAGGTTCGCGCCGCCGGCCGGGCCGTGCAGCGGCGCGGTCTTGCCCTGCGGGGTGTCCGGGGGCTGGTCACTCGCCGGGACACGCGGCGTGATCGGCGCGGTCGGCGCGAGCGGTGCGTGGGCGGCTGCACCGGCGGGCGTCGCCTGGATCGCACCCAGCGCCGTGCCCGCGGCGGCGGCCAGCGCGAAGGCCCCGCGGGCCGTCGGGCGACGGGTCCCCCTGACAGCGGAGGAAGGGGGGGTGACGCGGCGCCGGCGCACACAGCCGGGGCAGTCGCAGTCGGTCGCGGGCTCGAATTCCTCGAATACCGGTTTCTCCATGCGATGTCCTTCACACTCCCTGTCGGCATCCGGGGGAATTTGTACCCTTAGTCGCCTTAGTACTCTTTTCTGCACATCCGTCAGTTACCCACGCGAACAGGGAAACCGCGGGATGACGGGCCGAATGATGTACGGGAAGTCATTCGCACGGGTACCGGCCGCTCCGCACGGAGCCCCGCCCTCGAGCCCGGGGGTGGTCCGGAGCACCCTCCGGCATCGGGTAGAGTTCTCCAGGTCAGCAGGCGCCGCTAGCTCAGTTGGTTAGAGCAGCTGACTCTTAATCAGCGGGTCCGGGGTTCGAGTCCCTGGCGGCGCACGATGGCGATGGCGAGGTGTGTTCGCGGAAAGCGCGAACCTCCTCGCCATCTCTGTTTCTGCGCGGCTCCGCCGCGCGTGGCGGGGGCTTCGCCACCCACACCCCCACCCCGGTCGGCCACAGACGCCGCCCGGCCCGCACGGCACCGCGTTCACGGAAAACGCGAACCATCCCCACCAGCTCCGTTCCCGCGCAGCTCCGCCGCGCGATGTGGGGGCCTCGCCACCCACACCCCCACCCCGATCGGCCACAGACGCCGCCCGGCCCGCACGGCACCGCGTTCACGGAAAACGCGAACCATCCCCACCAGCTCCGTTCCCGCGCAGCTCCGCCGCGCGC
>NZ_JBIATP010000006.1:361557-453866 GCF_042891915.1 Streptomyces sp. NPDC001848
ATGTGGGGGGCCTCGCCACCCACACCCCCACCCCGGTCGGCCGCAGGCGCCGCCCGGCCCGCACGGCCCCCCACCAGGCCGGTGCGCCATCCCGCTGTCGGGCGTATACGCCCCCCCGGGGGCACCGTCAGCCGCCGTCCAGCGCGTACCGCGCTCCCGTCAGGTCCGCCGGCGGTCGCGCCGTCCGGCGCGGATGCATTCCCAGAAGAGGGAAGCCGGTGGCGCCGTAAGGAACCACTTCCTCAACATCCGTACAAAGGTGATCGCAACCGCACCAGAAGGAACCAAGAAACGACTCATTGAGCCGGTATGACCGGTAAACACCGCGTTTCGCATCTTGCGATCAAGCCGGACGCCGTAGAACCCTGGGCTGCAAGGGACTGCCGTGGCACGGCAGTTGGGGGTAGGGCCCGGTTGCCAGGCGCGGGGATGGGGGCCCCGCAGAAAGGGATGCCGAGGGGGGCGTCCTGCAACCGGAAGGTCGCGTAACCGTGTCGATATGGTGGAGATGACCCGGTGACGCCGACCAGTCACTGATACGTCCGCCAAGGTCAAGGGGGACCCAAAGCGGGCGAAAGCCAGCAAAAACACACACGCACATGTGCGTGCGGGGGGATGACTCATGACGTCGACGCCGACGGGCGCCCGGCAGGACTTCGACTCGTCTGAGACCACCCGGCTCAGGGTGGTGTCGCACCGAACGGGCCATACCGGCACCATCCACCGGATCAAACGGACGCTGCCCAGATACGACTACGAGCACTACAGCCGACTGGCGGGTCCGCTCACCGAACCGGACCCGACCAAGCCGTACAAGGTCCAGTACCGCTCACTGCTGTCCCAGGAACCGCACCGCATACGCGCCGCCCTCATGCTGGGCGCGGCGCCGCTGCTGTCGCTGATCCTGCTCGCCTGGCTGCTGCAGCCCGAACACTGGACCGAACGCGACTATCCCGCCTACGACTTCCTGCCGGCCCTCGACATCGTGATGCTCGTCTCGATCGGCCTGATCGAGTTCTTCCGGTGCATGAACGTCCTGTCGAACGCGCACGCCACCCTGGTCGCCCGCGACCCGGTCCCGGTGGTGCCCGAGACCGGCACCAGAGTCGCGTTCCTCACCACCTACGTGCCCGGCAAGGAACCACTGTCGATGGTGACGAAGACCCTGGAAGCCGCCGTCCGGCTGCGCCACCGGGGCCTTCTGCATGTCTGGCTCCTCGACGAGGGCGACGATGAGGAGGTGAAGCAGGTCTGCGAGCGCCTGGGCGTGCACCACTTCACCCGCAAGGGCGTCGAGAAGTGGAACCGGCCCAAGGGCCCGCACCGCGCCAAGACCAAGCACGGCAACTACAACGCCTGGCTCGAGGCGCACGGCGGCGAGTACGACTACTTCGCCTCCGTCGACACCGACCACGTGCCGCTGCCCAACTACCTGGAGCGGATGCTCGGTTACTTCCGCGACCCGGACGTCGGCTTCGTCATCGGCCCCCAGGTCTACGGCAACTACGACGCGTTCGTCACCAAGGCCGCCGAGTCCCAGCAGTTCCTCTTCCACGCGCTGATCCAGCGCGCCGGCAACCGCTACGGCGCGCCCATGTTCGTCGGCACCTCCAACGCCGTACGCATCAGCGCGCTGCAGCAGATCGGCGGTCTGTACGACTCGATCACCGAGGACATGGCGACGGGGTTCGAGATGCACCGCCACCGGAACCCGGCCACCGGGAAGAAGTGGAAGTCCGTCTACACCCCGGACGTGCTCGCGGTCGGCGAAGGCCCGGCGGCCTGGACGGACTTCTTCACCCAGCAGCTGCGCTGGTCGCGGGGCACCTACGAGACGATCCTCAAGCAGTACTGGAAGGGCTTCTTCTCACTGCCGCCCGGCAGGCTCTTCAACTACACCATGATGATCATCTTCTACCCGATGTCGGCCCTCAACTGGATCCTGGCGGCGCTGAGCTGCGCCCTGTTCCTGGGCCTCGGCGCATCGGGGGTGAACATCGACCCGACCGTGTGGCTGATGCTGTACGGCAACGCGTCGGCCCTCCAGATCGGCCTGTACATCTGGAACCGCCGGCACAACGTCTCCCCGCACGAGCCGGAGGGCTCCGGCGGTGTGGCGGGCATGGTGATGTCGGCGCTGTCCGCGCCGGTCTACGCCCGCTCGCTCATGGACGCGGTGCTGCGCCGCAAGAGCAGGTTCGTGGTGACGCCCAAGGGCGATTCGGCCAGCCCCGACACGCTGTTCGGGACGTTCCGGATCCACCTGTTCTTCATCCTGGTTTTCGGCGGCTCGATCGTCGCCGGCCTCCTCCTCGGCCACTCCCACCCCGCGATGATCACCTGGGCCTCGCTGGCCCTGCTGATCACGGCCTCACCGATCGTCGCCTGGCGCTGGACCCTGCGGCAGGCGAAGAAGAAGCCGGCCGCCGCGGACGAGCCGCAGGACACCGCGGTGATACCGCACCAGCCCACCGGGCCGCACACACCGGGGCAGCGGCCCGCCCTGGCCGGACATGACGACCAGACCATGCAGATCGCTCTTGGGGGACGCAAGAAATGAATGACCAGGCCGGCCGCCGTCGCGCTCGACGGCTGGCGATCGGCACGGTGGTGGTCCTCGCGCTGGGTGGCATGAACGGACCGTGGCTGTACCGCTTCGGGACGGCGCAGTACCACGACTACGTCATCAACAAGCCGGAGTACAAGGCGGAGAACGGGCACTGGCAGATCGTCGAGTTCCCGAAGGAGTACCGCCAGGACACCATCCACGCCGTGCTGCTGCACACCGGCAAGGTGCTGATGATCGCCGGGTCGGGCAACAACCAGGAGAACTTCGACAAGAAGCAGTTCGACACCCGGATCTGGGACCCCGTCAAGGGCACCATCAAGAAGGTGCCCACACCGAACGACCTGTTCTGCACGGGCCACACCCAGCTCGCGGACGGCAAGATCCTGATCGCGGGCGGCACCAAGCGGTACGAGAAGCTGAAGGGCGACGTCACCAAGGCCGGCGGCCTGATGATCGTCCACAACGAGAACCCGGACAAGCCGATCACCCTCCCCGCGGGCACGAGATTCACGGGCAGGGAGAACGGCAGGACCTTCGTGTCCAAGGACCCGGTGCTCGTACCGCGCGCGACGAAGGTCTTCGACAAGAAGACGGGAAGGTTCCTGCGCAACGACCCCGGTCTCGGCCGTATCTACGTCGAGGCGGAGAAGAGCGGCGCGAAGTACGAGACCGGCACCCAGGACAACTACCGCATCCAGGGCCTGACCGGCGTCGACGCGCGCAACACCTACGGCATCGCGCAGAAGCTCGCCCTCGACAAGAAGGACTTCCAGGGCATCCGGGACGCCTACGAGTTCGACCCGGTCGCTGAGAAGTACATCAAGGTCGACCCGATGAACGAGGCCCGCTGGTACCCGACGCTCACCACGCTGAGCGACGGGAAGATCCTCAGCGTCTCCGGGCTCGACGACATCGGTCAGCTGGTCCCCGGCAAGAACGAGGTTTTCGACCCGAACACGAAGAAGTGGACGTACACCTCGAAGATCCGTCAGTTCCCGACCTACCCCGAGCTGTTCCTGATGCAGAACGGCGAGATCTTCTACTCGGGTTCGAACGCGGGCTACGGTCCGGACAACGTGGGCCGCGACCCGGGTGTCTGGGACGTCGACACCAACAAGTTCACCAAGCTGCCCGGGCTCAGTGACCCGAACATGATGGAGACGTCCGGCACGGTACTGCTGCCGCCCGCGCAGAACGAGAAGTACATGGTGATCGGCGGCGGCGGCGTCGGCGAGTCCAAGCTGTCCAGCAGGAAGACCCGGCTGATCGACCTCAAGGACAAGAACCCGAGGTTCGTCGACGGCCCGTCCCTGGAGAAGGGAACCCGCTACCCGCAGTCCTCGGTCCTGCCCGACGACACGGTGCTCGTCTCGGGCGGCTCGGAGGACTACCGCGGCCGCAGCGACTCCAACATCCTCCAGGCGCGGCTCTACCACCCGGACCGCAACGCCTTCCAGCGGGTCGCCGACCCGCTGGTGGGCCGCAACTACCACTCGGGCTCGATCCTGCTGCCCGACGGGCGCGTGATGTTCTTCGGGTCGGACTCGCTGTACGGCGACAAGGCGAACACCAGGCCGGGAAAGTTCGAGCAACGCATCGAGATATACACGCCGCCGTACCTGTACCGGGATTCCCGGCCGTCGCTGTCGGGCGGGCCGCAGACCATCGCACCGGGCGCCTCGGGGACGTTCACCTCGCAGCACGCGTCGTCGATCCGGAAGGTGCGGCTGATCCGGCCGAGTGCGTCGACGCACGTCACGGACGTGGACCAGCGGTCGATCGCCCTTGACTTCAAGACGTCCGGGGACAGGATCACCGTGACCATGCCGAAGAACAGGAACCTCGTTCTTCCCGGCTGGTACATGCTGTTCGTCGACGACGACCAGGGGACGCCGTCGGTGGCCCAGTGGGTCAAGGTGCCGTAGCTCGTGGGCCCTCGGGGGCGCCCGTAGCTCGTACGCACATGGGGGCGCCCTCCGCCATCGGGGGGCGCCCCCTGTCGTGACGGACGCCAGTGCCGCGACAGGGGGCGCCCCGTCGCGACGCCCGGCACGCTCCCCCAAGCTCTTCGCGCAGGGGGACCCCCACTCGCCGCACCGGACGCCGCTCATTGACGGGCAAACGTCGCCTGTCGCGGCGCTAGTTGCCGGCCTCGGCGAGTTTCAGCGCGTATTCCGCCCACCACTGCCCGGCCTTCGGGCCGCCCTTGCAGGTGCCGTCCGACTCTCCCGGGCGTTTCACCCACAGATAGGCGTCCACCAGCGGGTCCGCCGTCTTCGTCGTCGGCGCCTCGCCCAGGGCCCGGCCCGGCGGGTTGCACCAGCGCTGCTGCGGGTCTCCGTCCGTGTAGGGGCCGTTGCCGTTGCGGCTGGTGTCGATCACGAAGTGCTTGCCGCCGACCTTCGCCGACAACTGCTTGCCGTAGGCGATCGAGTCCTTGGTCGAGTAGAAGTTGGAGACGTTGACCGCGAAGCCGTCCGCCCGGTCGACGCCCGCCTGCTGCAGCGGCTCGAAGATCTCGTCCGGGTGCTGCCAGCCGGCGTTGCCGGCGTCCAGGTAGACCTTGGTGTTCGGCAGCGCCTTCAGCGTGGTGATCGCGCCTTTGAGCAGGTCGTAGCGCTCCTCGTGGAACTGGTCCGGCGTGCACCCGTCCACCATGTGCAGCACCGCGTCGGGCTCCAGGACCACCGTGGTGTGCCGGTCCCCGATGCCCCGGGCCACACCGTCGATCCACGCCCGGTAGGCGTTGCCGTCGGCCGCGCCGCCCTGCGAGAACTGGCCGCAGTCGCGGTGCGGGATGTTGTAGAGGACCAGGAGGGCGGTCCGGTCCGCCTTCTCGGCGGCCTCGGTGAAGCCCCGGGCCTCCGCCTCCGGGTTCTCCGGGCCGATCCACTCCCCCGTCGGCTGCTCGGCGATCTTCCTGATCCGGTCCGCCTCGGCCCGCCTCCCGGCCTTCTCGTACGCGGTGACCTGCCGTGCCGCGTTCCCGTCCGGGTTGACCCAGAACGGGTCCGACGCCTTGGGCTGCTGGGTGACCCTGCCGCCCGAGCCGCCCTTCTCCTCCTCGCCCCCGCCTCCGGACGATGAACACCCGGCCAGCAGTAACGCGGCTCCCACCGCGGCCGCCGTGGCCACGCGTGCCCCCGCACCCCTCGTCCCGTACATCCAACTCCCCCTTGGCTGTACCGCCTTACGCCCCAATCGTGACATACCCACCGGGTCATGGTGAGCCGCTCGTCAGGTACGCCGACACGGCCACGTTGGCCGAGTACGTGTCGCTCGCCCTGTCGTAGGTGCCGCCGCAGGTGATCAGCCGCAGCTCGGCCCGGCCCGGCTCACGCTGCCCGTACGCCTGCCGGGCGTCGAAGTGGTCACGGGAGAGCACCTCGACGTCCTCGACGGTGAACTCGGCGACCCTGCCGTCGTCGCGTACCACCCGCACCGTGGCGCCCGGCCGGAGGCTGCCGATCCGGTAGAAGACGGCGGGCTTGCTCCGGGTGTCGACGTGCCCGACGAACAGCGCCGTCCCGGCGGCCCCCGGGGTCACCCCGCCCTGGTACCACGCGACCACCCCGGGCTCGTCGAACGGGGGCGGGTCGACGGCACCCCGCGCGTCCAGGCCGCGCGCCACCACCGGTGCCTGCACGCCCAGGTCGGGGATGTCGACGCGCAGCGGCAGGGCTTGCCTCAGCGGCCGTGCGGCAGGCGGTAGCTGCGCCGTCGGGGGGCGGCCGACGGCGGCCATGTCACCGGTCGTCGGTGCGGAGATCCCTTGTCGTACGTCGGTGACCTCGCGGCCCCACATCCACAGCCCGAGCAGCAGGACCACCCAGGCGACGCCCATCAGCAGGCGCCCGGTACCGCAGGAACGTTCGTGCCCGGACATCGCTCACTCCGTGCCACGGTCCCGGCGGGCGCCGCGCGCGACGACCACGACTCCGGCGACACCCGCGAGGATCAGCCCGATCACCGCCTGCCGCAGACCGGGCCCAGGGACCCGGGGGTCGTCGGAGGAGGCATCCGCCGTACCACCGCCGCCCGCGTGCACCGGCGCGACCGGCGAGGACGCCGACGACGGAGAGGACAGGGAGGAGACGGAGGACGGGGAGGAGGGACTGGAGAGGGCAGCGGGGCCGGGCGGCGAGTTCGCGGGGGCGGCGGACGCCGTACCGGTGGTGGTGTACGGCGTGGGGCTGTACGGCGCGATGGGAGTGGACTGCGTGGCGCTGTACGGCGCGGACGCCGTCGGGCCGGCCACGGTGAGCGTGTCGCTGATCTCCCGGCCGTCGCAGCCGACCGTCACCTGGTACCGGCCCGGCGACAGCGCCGAGCGGACCCTGGTGTCGCCGGACAGCGTGCCGTCGCCTCCGACCAGCCGTACCTGAGCCACGAACGCGTCCGACACCGCGGTGCCGGTCGTGCCGGGGCAGCCCCGTACGGCCAGCCGCACGTCGCTGCCGGGCGCGGGGAACGCGGGGGTCAGGACGATGCCCTGCGCGTCCGCGGCGTACGCCGCGGACGTGAGGACTCCCGCGACGACGGCGCCCGCACAGAGGGTGAGCCGCAGTGAACCCATCGTGAACCTCCCGATACCAGGAGACTCCCCCGACGGGCACTCCGGCGCATCCGGACGGGACCCTCGACTACTCCGTACGAGGGGCGGGTCCTGCGCCGTACGGGCTGCTCACCGCACCGTGCGGGCGGGGTGCGGACGGCCGCCGGGTCCGCGATCGAGTTCCCGGCGCCGCACCCCGCGCGCAGGGTCAGACCCGGTCGACGAGGTCCGCGATCGAGTTCACCACGTGGGAAGGGCGGAAGGGGTAGCGGTCGATGTCCTCGGGCGTGGTCAGCCCGGTGAGCACCAGGAACGTCTGCATGCCTGCCTCCATGCCGGCCAGCACGTCGGTGTCCATCCGGTCGCCGATCATCGCGCTGGTCTCGGAGTGAGCCCCGAGCGTGTTCAGCCCGGTCCGCATCATCAGCGGGTTCGGTTTGCCCGCGAAGTACGGCTTCTTGCCGGTCGCCTTGGTGATCAGCGCCGCGACCGCGCCGGTGGCGGGCAGCGGGCCCTCGGTGGAGGGGCCGGTCTCGTCGGGGTTGGTGCAGATGAACCGGGCGCCGTTCTTGATCAGCCGGACCGCCCTGGTCATCGCCTCGAAGGAGTAGGTGCGGGTCTCGCCGAGGACCACGTAGTCGGGCTCGTGGTCGGTCAGGATGTAGCCGATGTCGTGCAGCGCCGTCGTCAGCCCGGCCTCGCCGATGACGTACGCGGTGCCGCCGGGCCGCTGGTCGTCCAGGAACTTGGCGGTGGCCAGGGCCGAGGTCCAGATGTTCTCCAACGGCACGTCCAGACCCATGCGACGCAGCCTGGCGTGCAGGTCGCGCGGGGTGTAGATCGAGTTGTTGGTGAGCACGAGGAAGGGCTTGCCGGACTCGCGCAGCTTCTTCAGAAAGGCGTCGGCGCCGGGGATCGGAACACCTTCGTGGATGAGCACGCCGTCCATGTCGGTGAGCCATGACTCGATGGGCTTGCGCTCTGCCATGTGCGATCTCCTGCCGTACGCAAGGGGAACCGGGGACTCCGGGGACGCCGGAAGACGGTGCGCCCGGGGCCCCAGCGTAATCAGGGCCGGTCGGTTCGCTTCCCCCCGGGCACGGAGTACCGCGCGCGGGCCCGGCGGTGCCACCGGTACAGCAGCAGGGGCAGGCCCGCGGCGAGGAGGCCGCCCGCCGTCAGGAGCAGTCCGCCGGCCATCGTGCCGAGGCCGCGCGGCGCCTGGGGGCCGGTGTCGGCGAGCGCCTCGGCGGCCTGACTGCGGCGGGGGGCGGGCGACCGGGAGCCGGATTCCGTGTTGGTCCGGGCACCAGCCTCGATCGTGAACCGGTAGTCGTTCGACTGACCGACCCAGTCGCCGTCGTCGCCGCGCCGCCGCACGATCGCGGCGGTCGCCACGACGTCGTCCTGCGGGGTACCGGAGGCGAGCGCGAGCCGCACCTTCACGCTGAGGGTCTGGCCCGGGGCCAGGGTGAAGCCGGGGAAGCCGTCGTCGAAGGGACCGACCAGTTCCTGCTCGTCGGTGCGTTCGAAGGTGACGGGGTGCGGATGGTCGCCGTCGAAGAACTCCAGCTTGGCCTGGGCGGCCGTCAGCGCGCGGTGCGTGTCGACGAGGACGAGGACCGGGTGGATGTTGCCGCAGGGCTGCGCGGAGGTGTTCTTCAGGTCGATGTACCAGGTGTGGGCGGCGCCACCGGCCGCGTAGCGCCTGGGTCCGCCGCGGATGCGGGCGGTGAGGGGGAAGGTGTGCTGGTCCCGCCCGGCGCAGCTGGGCTTCGTGTCGGCCGGGAGCGCGGCTGCGGGTGCCTGGAGGAGGACGGCGGCGACGAGGGCGCAGGGCAGGAGCAGGGCCAGCGGGGCGCGGAGGACCAGCGGAGCACGGAAGGCCAGCGGAGCACGAAAGGCCAGCGGAGCACGAAAGGCCAGCGGAGCACGAAAGGCCAGCGGAGCACGAAAGGCCAGCGGGGCGCGGAGGGCAGCGCTAAGGGCCAGGCGGGTCGGGTCGGCCCGCCTGGCCCGCAGGGGCCGGCGGGCGCCATGCCGGGGATTCTTTCCGGTCCCGGCTCGCCAAGGGCCGGTCCCGGCCCGCCGAAGCGGACAGGCCCGCCAGGGCAGGTACGGCTGTCGCGGCTTGCGAGGCCATCGGGCCTTGCGAAGCTGCTGGGGCTGCCGGGGCAGTGGGGTCCGTCGAGACTGTCGCATGAAGATATGACCGGACAGGAGGAGTCACCCCAGGGCGCGCCACGCCCTCCGAGCCCGACCGGCCCGCCCAAGTCCCCCCGATCAGCGCAGTCACCACGCCCGCGGCGGGGCACGGTCGCCGGGCCCACGGCAGGCACAGTCGCCGCGCCTGCGGCAGGGCGGTAGCCCGGGTCACCCCTCCGCCCGACCGAACAACGGCGCGAGCAGCAACTGGGCCGCGCCCTCCGCCACGCCGCGCGCCCCGCCGGGAGCCAGGGCCACCGGTACGGCAGCGGTCGAGCCCTCGCGCCGGGCGCGTGCGTCGAGGACGGCGCCCACTCCCCGGACGAAGGAGTCCGGGTGCGCGGCGACGGTACGGCCGCCGAGCAGCACCAGGTCGATGTCGAGCAGCCCGGCCAGGTTGGCGGCGCCCACGCCGAGGACGCGTGCCGCCTCGGGCACGTCGCCGCGCGCGACGGCGGCGAGGCAGAGCGCCTCCAGGCAGCCCCGGTTCCCACACCCGCACGGCGGCCCGTCGAGCTGGATCACCTGGTGGCCGAACTCCCCCGCCCCGGTCCGCGCGCCCCGGTGCACGGCGCCGCCGAGCACCAGCCCGGCGCCGAGCCCGGTCCCGAGGTGCAGATAGGCGAACGACGCATCCGTCGTCTCGGCCGCACCGCCGAGCGCGAGCCCGAGCGCGGCGGCGTTGGTGTCCTTGTCGACGACGACGGGCACCGCCAGCCGCCGGGCCAGCGCCTCCCGCAACGGGAACCCGTCCCACTCGGGGAACCCGGTGACCCGGTGCAGCACACCGTGCCGGTGGTCGAGCGGGCCGGGCAGAGCTGCCCCGACGCCGAGTACGGCCACCTCGCCCACCAGTCCCTGGACCTCGCGGGCCGCCCCCTCGACGACGGCCTCCGCCCCCGCGCCCAGGTCCAGCGGAACCCGCCGCTCCGCGACCACCGCACCGGTGAGGTCGCACAGCACCGCCCGCAGCTCGTCCCGGTCCAGATGCAGCCCCACGGCGTGCCCGGCGCCCGGCACCAGCCGCAGCACCGTACGTGGCTTGCCGCCGGTGGAGGCACGGCGGCCCGCCTCCGCCACGAGTCCGTCCGTCCGCAACCGGGCGGTGATCTTGCTGACGGCCTGCGGAGTGAGCCCGGTCCGCTCCGCGAGCTCCAGCCGGCTGATCCCGGGCTCCCCGGCCGCTCGCAGCAGATCCAGCACCAGAGCCGTGTTGTGGCTGCGCAGGGCCAGCAGGTTCACGCCGCTCGCCACGGTCCCTCCGCCCTGCCTGCCGCCTTCGCCCGGTCTCGCGTACGTCCTGTTCACGCCCCCATTGTCCCCGGCGCTTGCACTTTGGCAACAGTGTTGCGAAAGTGGGGCGCATGACTGGCACAGCCCCTGGCACTGACACCCCCCTCCGCGTGGGCCTGGTCGGCTACGGCCTCGCCGGCTCCGTCTTCCACGCCCCGCTGATCGCCGCCACCGAGGGCCTGGTCCTCGACACGGTCGTCACCTCCAACCCGGAGCGGCAGCAGCAGGTCCGCACCGAGTTCCCGGACGTGCGGCTCGCCGCCACCGCCGACGAGCTGTGGCCGCGCGCCGGCGAACTCGACCTGATCGTCGTCGCCTCGCCGAACAAGACGCACGTCCCGATCGCCACCGCCGCCCTGGAGGCCGGCCTGCCGGTCGTGGTCGACAAGCCGGTCGCGGGCACGGCTGCCGAGGCGCGCGGGCTGGCGACCCTGGCCGAGGAGCGGGGCCTGCTGCTCTCGGTCTTCCAGAACCGCCGCTGGGACAACGACTTCCTGACCCTGCGCAAGCTGCTGGCCGAGGGCGAGCTGGGCGACGTCTGGCGCTTCGAGTCCCGCTTCGAGCGCTGGCGACCGAAGCCCAAGGGCGGCTGGCGCGAATCCGGGGACCCGGCAGAGATCGGAGGTCTGCTGTACGACCTGGGCAGCCATGTCGTCGACCAGGCACTGGTCCTCTTCGGCCCGGTCACCTCGGTGTACGCCGAGTCCGACGTCCGCCGCCCGGGCGCGGAGGCGGACGACGACACGTTCATCGCGCTCACGCACACCAGCGGTGTCCGCTCCCACCTGTACGTCTCGGCGACGGCGGCCCAGCTGGGCCCCCGCTTCCGGGTGCTGGGCTCGCGGGCCGGGTACGTCAAGTACGGCCTGGACCCCCAGGAGGCAGCCCTGCGCGAGGGGCTGCGCCCCGGCCCGGAGTGGGGGCAGGAGCCCGAATCCCTGTGGGGCCGTATCGGCGCCGGGGACTCCCCGCTGACCGGCGGCGGCGACGCCGTGCCGACCGTCCCCGGCGACTACCCGGCGTACTACAAGGCGGTCGCCGCGGCTCTGCGCGAGGACGGCCCGAACCCGGTGACGGCCCTGGAGGCGGCCGAGGCCCTGGACGTCCTGGAGGCCGCGCGACGCTCGGCCCACGAGGGCGTGGAGGTGAAGCTGTGACTGCCACGGCCCCCGAAATCCCCGATGTCCCCGAACTCGAGGAGCAGGAGCACCGCCTGACGCTGTCTCACTTCACCTACGACGACGCGTGGCGGCTGGGCACGCTGCTGGTGGAGCTGGCGCGGGCGCGCAAGGCCCCGGTGGCCATCGACATCCGGCGCGGTGGCCAGCAGCTCTTCCACGCGGCGCTGCCCGGTTCGACCCCGGACAACGACGCCTGGATCGACCGCAAGCGCCGCGTGGTCGAACGCTACGGCTGCTCGTCCCTGCTGGTCGGCTCACGCTTTCGCGCCAAGGGCACGACGTTCGAGGAGTCGTCCCGCCTGGACCCCGACGTCTACGCGGCCCACGGAGGCGCGTTCCCGGTCAGGGTGGAGGGGGCCGGGGTGATCGGCACGGTGGTGGTGTCGGGGCTGCCGCAGGTGGAGGACCACCGGTTGGTGGTCGAAGCGTTGGAGAGGTTCAAGAACCAGGGGTTGCCGCGCCCCTGAAGGGGCGCGGCGAACTGCGCGAGCAACCGGCTACGGCCTTGGAGCCGCCGACCTCGCGCAGTTCCCACCCCTCAGGCGTCCTTCAACTCCTGCCGCTGCCGCCCCAGTCCGTCGATCTCCAGCTCCACCACATCCCCGGCCCGAAGGAACGGCTTCGGCTCGGGCAGCCCCAGCGCAACCCCCGCCGGCGTCCCCGTGTTGATGACGTCACCGGGGTACAGCGTCATGAACCGACTGACATACCGCACGACTTCGGCGACCGGGAAGATCTGCTCGGCAGTGGTCCCGTCCTGCTTCAGTTCCCCGTTGACCCACAGCTTGAGGGACAGGTTCTGCGGGTCGGCCACCTCATCGGCCGTCACGAGCCAGGGGCCGAGCGGATTGAACGTCTCGCAGTTCTTCCCCTTGTCCCAGGTCCCCCCGTGCTCGAGCTGGAACTCGCGCTCGGAGACGTCGTGCGCGACGGCGTACCCGGCGACATGCGCGAGCGCCTCCTCCCGGGACTCCAGGTACCGGGCCGTACGCCCGATGACGACCGCGAGTTCCACCTCCCAGTCGGTCTTGGTGGACCCGCGCGGCACGAGCACCGTGTCGTTGGGGCCGACCACCGTGTCCGCCGCCTTGAAGAAGATCACCGGCTCGGCGGGCGGCTCGGCACCGGTCTCGCGGGCGTGGTCGTGGTAGTTCAGCCCGATGCAGACGATCTTGCCGATCCGGGCGAGCGGCGGTCCGATGCGCAGCCCGGTGGGGTCCAGCGCGGGCAGCTCACCGCTCTCGGCCGCGGCACGCATCCGGCCGAGCGCGGCGTCGTCGGCGAGCAGCGGCCCGTCGATGTCCGGGACGAGACCGGACAGGTCCCGCAGGGTTCCCTGGGCGTCGAGCAGCGCGGGCCGCTCCGACCCCGCCGTACCGACTCGCAGCAGCTTCATGGTCACAGTCTCCCTAGTTCGCGGACAGTCCGCCGAAGGGTTCGGCCAAGTGCGCCCAGGTGCGGCCGGGTGCGGCCGGAGCCGCAGCCATCGGAGGACTGGTCGATCCTCCAAGGTCGTGCGGTCAGTCCGCAATACCCCGTTCACGGACTGGACCGCCGACGACCCCGGCCCCGGCCTGATCCGGCCCCGGCGCGCTCAGCGGTGGAGCACCGCCCGCTCCACCGCGCTCCACGTCGTACTGGTGACCACGTACAGCGCTGCGGCCAGCGGCACCACCGCCACGGTGACGAGGGTGAAGAAGGACAGGAACGGCATGGCCTTGGTGACCGCGCCGAGCCCGGGGACCTGTTCGCCGTCGCCTGCCTGAACCGGGCTTTCGGCCATCGTCCGCTTCGTACGCCGGTAGTTGAAGGCGGCGACGCCCGCGACGAGCGCGAACAGTCCCAGGTAGACGAGCCCGGCAGGCCCGAGCGGCCCGCCGTGGCCGAGCGCGTCGGCCCACCGGTCGCCGAGCGGCGCGGCGAACAGCGCGTGGGCGAGCAGGTGGTTGCCCTCGCCGCCGATCCTCGTGCTCGAGAACAGGTGGTAGAGGAGGAAGAAGGCGGGCAGTTGGAGGAGGGCCGGCAGCAGGCCGGACAGCGGGGAGACCTTCTCCTCCGCGTGCAGGGCCAGCACCGCCTTCTGGAACTTCTCGGGATCCTTCGCGTGCTTCTTCTTCAGCTCGGCGATCCGCGGCTGCAGCCGGGCGCGGGCCTGCTGTCCACGCGCGGCGGCGCGGGAGAGGGGGTGGACGAGGAGTCGTACGAGCGCGGTGAACAGGACGATCGCGGCCGCCGCCGCGGAGGCGTGGAAGAACGGCTGGAGCAGGTCGGCCAGCCGTTCGACCAGGCCGGCAAACAGGGACATGAACGCGGACATGGCTGAGCCCTCCGGGGTCTCGTCGTGCCGGGGTGGTGTGGGTGTCGGCATGACGACCCGCGCGGGGTCACGGGCCTACGGCGGACATGGCCGTACGGCCTCGCCGTATGACGCCGTGGCCGTACGACGAGGACGTGCCCTACGCGGTGGTCGCCGGAAGGGCACGCCCCGGTGCCCGTGGTCGCGTACGGCCCGGGGCGTCGGGGTCCCGCTGCGGCAGGAACGCCGTACGGTGCTGCCGGTCCCGTATCGCCGTCCGCACCCGGGTCGGCGGCACGGCGGGCACGCTGCGGGCGGCGATCAGCGCGCAGACGGCGAGGGCGGAACCGACGGCGGCGGTCGCGGCGACGGCGACGGCGGTGGGGAGGCTGCCGGTGTCGAGGAGGGCGACCTCGAGGAGCAGGAGCAGCAGTGCGGCGGCGGGACGCAGCTGCGCCCAGGTCCGGATCATTCGCACTCCTCCCCCAACTCGCTTGCCCTCACTGTGGTTGTCGCAGTCATCGCAGTCGTCGCAGTTGCTGCAGTTGCTGCAGGTTGCCGTTATACAGGCTCGATCTCGAGCGGCTGCAACATCCTCTTCGGCTTCAGCAGTGCCCGGCTGACCGGATCGGCCGGGTCGGGGTCGAGTCCGGGTCCCGGCAGCATCTCAACGTCCTCGGCGGGCACGACGGTTCCACAGGCGGGGCACTCGCCGTAGGGGCCCAGTTCCCTGTCCGTGCCGCAGGTCGCGTGCCGGAAGACGCGCAACTGCTCCTCCGAGCAGTGCTCACGCCCCCACCGGCCGAGCGCCCGCAGGGTGGGCCACAGGGCGATGCCGCGGTCGGTCGGGACGTACTCGTCGCGCGGCGGGGAGTCCTGGTAGCGGCGCTTCTCGAGGATGCCCTCGGCGGTCAGGGTCTGGAGACGGGCCGCGAGGACGGCGCGCGGGATGCCGAGGTGGACCAGGAAGTCGTTGTAGCGCCGTACGCCGTAGAGCGCGTCGCGCACGACGAGCAGCGTCCAGCGCTCGCCGACGATCTCCAGCGCGCGGGCGATGGAGCACTCCTGCGTCGCGTAGTCCTTGCCGAGAGCCATGAGCTCACTGTAGCGACTTTCCGACACGCATGGTTCATTCACCGAATCGACTTTGCCCCATATTGATTCAATGACCGAACCGACCCTGCTAGCGTCTTTGACAGACCGAGGGTTCAATGACCGAACCTTACGATCCGACCCCGCCTCGGAAGGGCAGGCCATGCCACAGCTGGAACGCACCGCACCGACTGCGGGAACCCACACCACCCCCGCCGCCCACGAGACCCCACGGGCGGCCGCCACACTTGCCCTGACCAGCGCGGCCACCGCCGTGGCACTGATGACGTACACCGCGCCGGCGGTCACACTTCCCGCCACGGTCGCCGCCCTGCACACCCCGCTCTCCGCCCAGGCCTGGCTGCTCAACGGCACCCCGCTCGGCCTCGCCGCGCTGCTCCTGGTGGCCGGCAGCCTCGCCGACGACCACGGGCGCCGCCGGATCTTCGTGGCCGGCACGGTCGCCCTCGGCATCACCACCGTGCTCGGCGCCTTCGCGACCTCGACATGGCTGTTCACGCTGGCCCGGATCGCGCAGGGCGCCGCGAGCGCGGCACTCCTCGCCAGCAGCCTCGGCCTGCTGGTGCACGCCTACCCGACCCCGCGCGGCAGGCTGCACGCGACCGGCGTGTGGGGCGCGTTCGTCAGCGGCGGCATCGCGGTGGGACCGCTGGTCGCCGGGGCGCTGCCCGGCTGGCGGCCGGCCTACGGGGTCCTGGGCGCCGCGGCACTGATCGTCGCGGCCCTGTCCGCCCGGGTGCTGACGGAGTCCCGCGCGCCGCGGGGCGGACGGCCCGACCTGGCGGGCGCCCTGGTCTTCAGCCTGGCCCTCGTCTCCCTGGTGGCGGCGCTCACGCTGGGCCGGGACGGCTGGCTGCGCACACCGGTGGCGCTGCTGCTGGCGGCGGCCGTGGTCCTGATCGCGGCCTTCGCCCTGATAGAACACCGCACCCGCACCCCGATGATCGACCTGACCCTGCTGCGCCGCCCGCGCTTCCTCGGCTCCGCGGCGGGCGGCCTGTTCACGGGCCTGGCGGTGATCGGCCTGTTCACCTTCCTGCCGACGCTGCTCCAGCGGACGCTGGGGCTGAGCCCGATGGCCACGGCGTGGCTGTTCGCGCTGTGGTCCGGGCTGTCCTTCGCGGTCGCGCTCCAGGTGAAGCGGCTGCCGGGCCGCTTCTCGCCCCGTCACCAGCTGGCCCTCGGATTCGCGCTGCACGCCGTTGCCGTCCTGACGCTGCTCGGCGCGGTGGGCTCCGGCTCCTGGACGCGCGTACTGCCGGGGCTGGTGATCGGAGGCGTGGGCAGCGGCCTGCTGAACGCGGCGCTCCCCCGGGTCGCCGTGGAGTCGGTGCCCGCCGAGCGCGCGGCGATGGGCTCGGGCGCCCAGCAGACGTTCCGCTACATCGGCTCCTGCGCGGGCGTGGCCCTCACCATCGCCCTGGCCACATCGGGCGGCCCCGGTTCACTGGCGCACGGGGCGAACGTCGCGGCGGTCGTCTCGGCGGGCCTGGCGCTGGTGGGCGCGGCCGCCGTTCTGGTGCTGCGGGAGCGGGCGTGAGGGCTTCTTGAACCACCTGTCCGCGCGGGCAGGTCCACCGGGCCGCGCGGGCAGGTCCACCGGTCGCGCGGACAGGTTGAATCACCGAGGCCGCATGGACAGGAGCGTGCCCCACACCACCAGCCGGTACCGGGAGGTGTACTCAGGGGTGCAGGTGGTGAGGGTGATGTAGTACGCGGGGTCGCTGTAGCCGTAAGCGGGCTTGACGACCGAACGCGGCACGGGCCGTATGACACCCGAGTCGCGGGCGGAGGTCTCCGGCAGGACCTGGTCGACGGCGTACGTGTAGATCGCCGCCCCGGTCTCCACCTGGACGAGGTCCTTGATCCGCAGCCGGTCGAGGTACCGGAACGGCTCCCCGTGCGTGTTCCGGTGCCCGGCCACGGCGAAGTTCCCGGCCTGGCCCGGCTGCTGGGTGCCGGGATAGTGGCCGACGTACCCCTTGTTCAGCACCTCCGCCTTGTCCACGCCCTCGGCGACGGGGACGCGGAGGTGCAGCCGCGGGATGTCGAGGACGGCGTAGGCCCGGGAGCGGGCGGGGCTCGGCTGCCGGAAGCCCCCGACTTGCCGGCCACCGCCGCCCTCGTGCCCCACAGGCGAGGAGGCCGGCGCCCGGGAGCCACCCCCGCTCCCACCGGCGTCCGGGCCCGCAATGGCTCCCGTGCCCGGGGTCGTCGCCGTCCCCCACTCCCGTTCCAACGCCTCCACCTTCCGCCCGGCCCCCTGCCGGGCCTCCCGGTTGGTCCACCACACCTCGTGCACGACGAGCAGCAGAAGCACCAGGCCGACGGTGACGAGGAGTTCCCCTCCGGCCCACAGGGCTCGGCGGCGAAGGGCACGGCGCCGCCGGGTGCGGTGCACGACGACGGAAGCCCGCAGAACCCGCATGCGCACGCCTCCTTCGTCGGAAGCCCCGCCGCGCGGCCGGAGGGCGCGCCGCCGGGAACCGCCCGCACGATAGAAGACGCGCCTCCAAGTCACCAGGCTCATGGCTCATGGCTCATGGCTCATGCGCCGGACACTCCCCTCGCCCTACGCCCCCTCCTCCTCCGCTCCCTCCCCCTCCGCCCTCTCCTCCTGCCCCCTCCGCTCCCCCTTCATCTACCGGTTTTAGAAAGGGCCGCCACAACTCTCGACAACCCCGTCCGCCACACCCGATCCTTCGTGTTGCATCCAGCGGAACCGGTCAACGCCGAAGGGACGACCCGGCGTTCGAGCGGCACGGAGAGGCGGAGAGGCCCATGATCCGACGCAGAACCCTGCTGGCCGCCGCGGGCGGCACGTTCCTCGGGAGCGCCCTGGCGACCGGCACCGCGCACGCGGACGCCACCATCGCGGTCAACCCGGGGACGACGTACGGAAGCTGGGAGGGCTGGGGCACCTCTCTGGCCTGGTGGGCGAACGTCTTCGGCGCCCGGGACGACTTCGCCGACATCTTCTTCACCACCAAGTCGGTGTCGTACGGCGGCAGGACGCTCCCCGGCCTCGGCCTGAACATCGCCCGCTACAACCTCGGCGCGTGCAGCTGGAACAGCGTGGGCGGCGCATCGATGGTCGCCTCCCCCAACATCCCGTCCTTCAAGCAGATCGAGGGCTACTGGCAGGACTGGAACAACGAGGACCCGACCTCCTCGGCCTGGAAGTGGACGGCGGACGCGACCCAGCGCGCCATGCTCGTCAAGGCCACCCAACGCGGCGCGATCAGCGAGCTGTTCGCCAACTCGCCCATGTGGTGGATGTGTCTGAACCACAACCCCTCCGGCGCCTCCGACGGCGGCAACAACCTCCAGTCCTGGAACTACCGCCAGCACGCCTCCCACCTCGCCTCCGTCGCCCTCTACGCCAGGAACAACTGGGGCGTCAGCTTCACGACGGTCGAGGCCTTCAACGAGCCGTCGTCCGGCTGGTGGAAGGCCGACGGCACCCAGGAGGGCTGCCACATGGACGCGACCGTCCAGTCCGCCGTCCTGCCGTACCTGCGCAGCGAGCTGGACAAGCGCGGCCTGACGGGCACCAGGATCTCGGCGTCGGACGAGACGAGCTACGACCTCGCCCGTACGACATGGGGCTCCTTCAGCTCGACGACGAAGGGCTACGTCAACCGCGTCAACGTCCACGGCTACCAGGGCTCCGGCGGTCGCAGGGACCTCCTCTACACGGACGTGGTGAAGACGGCCGGCAAGGGCCTGTGGAACTCGGAGACGGGCGACGGCGACGCCACCGGCCTCACCCTGGCGAGCAACCTGCTCCTCGACTTCCGCTGGCTGCACCCGACCGCGTGGGTCTACTGGCAGGTGATGGACCCGACGGCGAGCTGGGCGATGATCGCGTACGACGCGAGCACGCTCCAGCCGGGCGCGGTGCAGACGAAGTACTACGTGATGGCACAGTTCAGTCGCCACATCCGCCCCGGCATGACGATCCTCGACACGGGAGTCGACTACGCGGTCGCGGCCCTGGACACCTCAGCAAAACGCCTGGTGATCGTCGCGGCGAACAAATCCTCCGCCGCCCAGACCCTGACCTTCGACCTCTCCCGCTTCACGACGGTGACGGGCGGCACGGGCGGCGCGGTCCCGCGCTGGAACACGGTCACGGGCGGTGGCGGCGACCTGTACGCGTCCCACTCGGACACCTACCTGAGCGGGAAGACGCTGAGCGTGCCGTTCGCGGCGGGTGCGGTGCAGACGCTGCAGGTGGACGGGGTGGTCATCTGATCACGCGCCCTGGCTTCCCGCGTGGGCAAGGCCCCCAGGCGCGCGCCTGGCTGGGCGGCGTCGCGATCAGCACGGGACTCGGCTACCGGGCCCCGCTGTACGTGGGCGCGGCGATCGTCCTGGCCGGACCGGCGGTGATGACGCGGGCGGCGAGGAGAAGGGCCGGGCGGACGAGGCCGGGCGGGCCCCGCACCGGCTGAGCACCGCCGGAGGAACGCCTTACCATCCCTGGCCTGCGAATCTCTCACCTTTGTCAGCCGTCGGCAGTACGGTGTCCCCCATGCGCCCCGACACGCCTGCCGAGAACGTCGACCACACCGCCGAGGCGGCACGCCTGGAGCGGACTGCCGGCCTGTATCCCGAGGACGCGGAACACCTGCTGCTGCAGGCCGCGGCCCACCGGGAGCTGGCCGGCGACCGCCCCGGCGCGACCGCGCTGTACGACCGCCTGCTGTCCTCCGGTGAGCCACTGGAGAACCCCCACCTGGTGCGCGCCCTGAAGGCGTCGAACCTGTGGGAGTACGACCACGAGGCGGAGGCCCGGGCGATCATCGAAGGAGTCCGCACGGCCGCCCCACGGCACCCGGCCCCCTGGGTGATCGTCGCGGAGTCCCTGGAGTCGCACGACGAGCTCCAGGCGGCGGAGGAGACGTTCACGGAGGGCCTGCGCCTCCTGGTCGGCGACACCACGGAACCCCCGCAGTCCACCCACCCCCTCCTCTACGGCCGCCACCGCGTCCGCCGCATGCTGGGCGCGCCCCACGACGAGTGGGACGCCCTGGCGGACACGGTCCACTCCTCCTCCATCTCCCTGGACGAGCTGCACGACCCGAAGCGCATCTGGACCCTGGGCTCGGACAACCCGGCGGAACTGAAGGCGGAGATCACCCGCCTCCGAGCGGAACTGGGCGCCTACCGGGAGGCCCTGTCCCGCCCGTTCCCGGTGGCGATCCTGCACTGGCCGGCGGGCGAGCTGGCCGAGCTGGTGGCGATGTACCCGTCGCTGGGCGCGGAGTACCCGTCGCACGGGGAGCACCTCGCGACGATAGAGGCGTCGCTGAGGGAGCTTTCGGCGTCGGGTACGGGGAACCTGGGCATCGTGACGGGGACGGTCCCGTCGTACGAGGCATTCGCGGCGTCGGAGGGCACGTCACCGGGGGATGTCTCACTGCTCCCGCAGTACGCGACGACACTGGCCGCCCGGGGACGGGCTGTGGCTTGGCCGCCGGAGCGGGGGGATGGGTGTTGGTGTGGGTCGGGGGCGGTTTATGAGGGGTGCCACGGGGCTGGGTGACCCGTGGCCGCACGCCGTGCGCCCCAGCCCTACTGTGTCGGGCTGGGCACGGCCGATCCCTCCCACAGCTCACGGTGGTAGCGGATGTAGTCCAGGTGCACTTGGTGCCAGCCCTTTCTACGCAGCTTCGGCAACACATCGGCACCGAACGCGCTGGCCCGCACGATGACCGACCAGTCGTCCGCTATGACGACGGCCCCAATATCGAGTCGAACGTGGCAGTTGGGACAGAGGCAGAGAATGTTCGGCTCGACGTCAGGCCCGTGGTGCGGCTTCCCTAAAGGCTTGATGTGGGCACCCTCGCTGTAAGACCTACCATCCGGACCGAGTAGCCGCAGGCCACACAGCTGGCACTCACCGTCGTACAGCTGCTTTATGCGCCTGACAGCCGCGGTGTCCCTCACAAGACGCTGCATCTGGACAGTACGTATCTCCGGGAATTTCTCACTGGTCTCCCGCTCGTCAGCCTCTTCAAGCAGCTCGACAATCTGTCGCTCCAGGGGAGTCTGCGCCTGAAGATGATCAGGAAGGCGCTCTAGGTCAAACTGGCAGATCTTGATCTCCGAGCCATCCGGAGCAGCCCTCTTGGAGACGGCCGTACGGATGGCTGTGATCTTGTACAGGCCGTCGTACCGGTAGTCATCGGGCAGCGAGTACCTCTCATCCCCTTCGTAGCCACGAATAACCCGAATGGGATAGCCACGTTCATAGCTACGCTTCAACGCAGCATTGTCCCTATATGTCCATGACTGGCTACGAAGAAGCCATCCGGTGTTCACTTCCTTGTCTTTGTCCGGAGAGGCGCCCGTATATCGTATCCAGTCCCAATGATCTTCATCATCCTCGTAGCCGCCATTCAGCACGATGGCGTCGCCGACCTCAACGCCGTCCCCGTCCGCTAACCAGGAGATGCCCTTCTGATTCGTGCGATGCAGCTTCGCCCGCATCACATCTATGCGCCTGCGAAAGACCGCCCCAACAGGGACACCCGCGACATGACCGATGACTCGTTCGATTTTCACGCGACCATAGTGGGCCGGACTTGATCACTTCTGTCAACAGGCAACCGTGACTGACCAGTTACAGCGCATGGAGCTTCTGAGGCACCACCCTGGCCTGAGTGTCGGTGGCGTCTGTTACACATAGGCTCCACGTCTGAAGATCGGGGGGCGATGTGACTGGACAGCGAGACCTGGCGCACCCTGTCGCGGGTGTCTACGAGGAGCTCGTCACACTGCGGTTCGAGCAGAAGTTGAAGGAGCTCTCCGCGCTTGGGTGGCACCCCGTGAGCGAGCCGGTTGGGCCAGAGTCGGTGCCGCACGTGCTAGCACGACATGTGGCCCAGGCGGTACGGCATGTGCTGCAAGGCCTGCCGCCAGAAGAGCGGGTTCATGCGGCGAATCACATCTTGGAATCCATCAGCACTCTTCAGGGAGCACGAGAGTGGGTGGATCTGGTAGCCGCCGGACCTCGCCAACTCCTTGCGCTGGCCAAGCAAGAAGCTCCAGGCGTCTTCGCCCTCCGCCCCGCCACCCCACTGTCCGACACGGCCCTGCTCACGAACTCCCCGGAAGACCCAAGCCTCGGTTTCGAGTTGCGAGCCGAGTTGGCCACAGCCGACCGAGTCGACCTGCTGTGCGCTTTCGTGAAGTGGCACGGGCTGCGGATCATAGAACAGTCCCTGAAGGCCGCCCAGGAGCGGGGCGTACCAATACGCGTCATCACCACCACGTACATCGGGGCGACCGAGCGGCGCGCCCTGGACCGGCTGGTCGAAGAGTTCAACGCCCAGGTGAAGGTCAACTACGAGACGCGGTCGACTCGGCTCCACGCCAAGGCTTGGCTGTTCCGGCGCGAGAGCGGTTACGACACGGCGTACGTCGGCAGCTCCAACCTCTCCAAGGCTGCACTGCTGGATGGTCTCGAGTGGAACGTTCGGCTCTCATCCATTGCTACGCCCGACGTGCTGCGCAAATTCGAGGCGACCTTCGACGCGTACTGGAGCGACCCATCCTTTGAGGCGTATGACCCGAAGACCGACGGGAAGCGTCTCCAAGAAGCCCTAGCGATTGCGGGAGGCACCACCTCAATCACCACAGCGGACCGCGGTATCACCCTGTCCGGCCTCGAGGTGCGCCCATATCCACACCAACGCGACATGCTGGAGCGGCTAGACGTCGAACGTGGGGTGCATGACCGGCACCGGAACCTGCTCGTGGCTGCGACCGGCACCGGCAAGACGGTGATGGCGGCACTCGACTACAAACAACTACGCAAGAAGCACGGCCGGGACCTTCGGCTCCTGTTCGTGGCCCATCGCAAAGAGATCTTGCAGCAGTCGCTCCGCACGTACCAAGACGTCTTGGTGGACGCCAACTTCGGCGAGTCCCTGCACAGTGGGGAGATCCCCGAACGATGGGCCCACGTCTTCGCCAGCGTGCAGTCACTCGATGAGCGCGCCTTGGGCCGGCTTGCTCCGGAGCACTTCGATGTGATTGTGATCGACGAGTTCCACCACGGGACGTCACCGACGTATCGCAAGATCCTGGATCATTTTGAGCCGCTAGAGTTGCTGGGACTCACCGCGACCCCGGAACGCATGGATGGCAAGAACATCCAAGACGAGTTCTTCGACGGACGGATCGCCGCCGAGATGCGCCTTTGGGAGGCGTTGGAGAACGACCTCCTGAGCCCCTTCCACTACTTCGGTATCAGCGACACCACAGATCTGAGCGCGGTCGAGTGGAGGCGGGGCGCGTACAATGCAGCTGCTCTGAGCAATGTGCTGACCGGTAACGACGCGCGAGCGCGCCTAGTCATCAAAGCCGTAGAAGAGAAGATCGCCGATCCTGGCGCCATGCGGGCACTGGGCTTTTGCGTCTCGGTTGCGCACGCGCACTTCATGGCACGCTACTTCAGGGCCGCCGGCCTAAACGCCGTGGCACTGGCAGGTGACACTCCGGCCGATGATCGCAAGCAAGCCCTGGCGGACCTCGCATCGGGATCACTCCAGGTGATCTTCTCGGTCGACCTCTTCAACGAGGGCCTCGATATCCCCGACGTGGACACGCTGCTTCTGCTACGCCCCACGTCTAGCGCGACGGTGTTCTTGCAACAACTCGGCCGCGGACTGCGCCGCAGCGAGAACAAGGCAGTCTTGACCGTCCTGGACTTCATCGGCCAACACCGCAAGGAGTTCCGCTTCGAGAACCAGTTCCGCGTTCTCACCAACCTCACGCGCAAGCGGCTCTTGGACAACATCGAGCACGACTTCCCACAGCTTCCCTCCGGTTGCCAGATCATCCTGGAGGAGAAGGCGAAGAAAACGATTATAGCCAACATCAAGGAGCGAATCGGGATCAACGTGGCAGCCCTAGCTCGTGAGGTCACCGCCTACTCCGAACCGAAGTTGAGCCGCTACCTTTCCGAGAGCGGGCGTGAGCTCAAGGAGATCTACCGAGGCAATGGGAACTCATGGACCGGCTTGCTCCGCCGCTCCGGCCTCTTGAAGGACGAGGCGCCGGAAGGAGAAGCGGCGCTGCTTAAAAGGGTTTCCGCCTTCCTCCACGTGGACGACCCGCTTCGCGTGGCCTCGTACACGAGGATGCTGGAGGATGACGCCCCGCCCTACAGCGCCCTTGACGAGCAACAACAAGCCTATGCCCGCATGCTCTTCTTCCAGCTGTGGCCCTTGGGCGGCGTCACCCGCAAGGGCTTCGCGGACTACGACACCGCCTTTGAATCCCTCCGCAAGCAGCACGCCGTACGCAGCGAGTTGCGACAGGTACTGGAGTACAACCTCGCCCACACGGAACACATCCCCATCCCACTCTTGGGGATCGGCGGCACCAAAGGTGTCCCTCTGACCGTGCACGCCTCATACAGTCGCGAGGAGATCCTCCCTGCGCTGGGCCAGTCCTATATCGGTGGCTTCATGCCGGGTGACTTCCGAGAGGGCGTCAAGTGGTGCGAGCCCATCAAGACAGATGCGCTGCTCATCACCTTGGAGAAGGACGAGAAGGACTTCTCCCCGCAGACTCGCTACCACGACTACGCACTCAGTGAGACCCTCTTCCACTGGGAATCCCAGAACCGGACGTCGGAGACATCGCCCACTGGAATTCGCTACCAGCATCACGTCGCGGAAGGCAGCCATGTCCTCCTCTTCGTGCGCCGCTACAAGAACACTGACATCGGCGGCGCCCAGCCGTGGATGCTGCTTGGTCCCGCTGAGTACGTCGATCACAAGGGGAGCAAGCCGATGGCCATTACGTGGCAACTGAAGCACCCGATCCCAGCGGATGTGTGGGCGTACTCGGCCATCGCGGCCGGATGACGGCTATACACCGCCTCCAGAGGCGCCAACTTGGGCCTCAAAGCGCATCTGGGCCTGGTCAAGGGCTTCATCCGCGTCTCGGCCATGGGCTTGGAACCAGTGGAGGAGGTCGGCGATGACCTGGATCGCCGCTTCCTCCGCCGTGACTCTGCACAACTTGCTCGGACGAGTGGCAGGCGGCTCCCTGACCTCGTCGTAGAAGCCGAGCACAGCTTCGGCTCGTGTAACGCGCTGATCCCCGGGGCGACCGATGGGGCGCGTAAGCGTGGTGGCTAACTCACACCAAGTAACCTTCTGATCAGCGAAGAGTTGAACACCCCAGCGGTCAGCGAGCGCGTCGACCAGCGCCATGCCGCGTCCGCTCTCCGCCTCGACTCCCGTGTCAAGGAGGGTGGGTAGGGCGCGCGGGTCGGGATCGCGTACCTCGATACGTACGTGAGCGTCGTTGGCTGAGACAGCCAAGGTGGTCGGGGTGCCGCGACCGACATGTTTGATCACGTTGGTAACGAGCTCGCTGACGCACAGCTCAGCGGCGTCCACTACGTCGTGCAGGCCCCAGAGGCTCAGGTGCGTCCGCAGGACACGACGCAGACCAGCGACTTCTTCTGGCTCTGCCAGAAAGAGCAGTTCCCAGGGCTTCTTCTGTGTAGATGTGACGCCTTGCATGAGTCTTCCCCTCCATCCCGAACAAGTGCGGAGCGCGATCACTCGCACACTTAGGGTTGCACTGAGACTCTCAAAATGAAACTCTCATCCGGGGCTGATCGGAGCGAAGCAGCATCCTGCACGCCCCCGGCGTACACCGCCTTGCCGCTGCGGTCGCACACCCAGGACGATCTGTTGGACCGACATGAAGGGCCGAACCATGCCAGTTGGACCCACGACTCGTAGGCGTCAGCTAGGCGCTGACCTGCGCCGCCTCCGCGAGCTGAAAGGCTTGACCCTGGAGGAGGCAGGCGCGCGCGTCGGCATCTCCAAGGCCACTCTCAGCCGCTACGAGACGAAAGAGGGCTCGGTGAAGTGGCCGGCCGTCGACGCTTTATGCCGTGTGTACGGCGCGTCTGACGAAGAGCGCTTGGCTCTCGTGGAGTTGGCAAAGGGAGCGAAGATCCAGGGCTGGTGGCGCTCTCTGGCTGATCCCATCCCCGAATCCATGAACCTCATGCTCACGCTCGAGGACGAGGTCGTGCGCGAGGACCACTACGCCTGTATGTACATCCCTGGCCTCTTGCAGACCCGCAGGTACGCCGAGGCTGTACACCGCGCCTCCGAAGTGCAGTGCCCCGAAAGGGAGGTACAGCACATGGTCGACATCCGCATGAAGCGGCAAGAGCTCTTGGAGAGGGACGAACCGCCGCACCTCTGGTGTGTGATTGATGAGGCAGCGATCCGGCGTCGAGTGGGTGGCGGCCAGGTCATGCAGGAACAGCTCAAGCATCTTCTTGCCGTCGCGCAGCGACCCAACGTGACGATGCAGGTGCTCCCCTTTTCAACAGGAGCCCACGCCGCGTCGGTGGGTAGCTTCGCGATCCTGCGTGGTCAGAGCCCCGAGCTGGACGTCGTGTACATGGATCTCCTTGGCGGTGGGCTCTTCATGGAGAAGCCGCAGGAACTGGAGCGTTATAGGTTGGCGTTCGAGTATCTCAGCGCCCAGGCCCTCGACTTGGAGTCCTCGGCTGAGCTCGTCGACCGTATAAGCCAGGAGATCGCGTGACGGCAGCCATAGCGAACCAGTGGTTCAAGTCTTCGTACAGCGGCGGCAGCGGGACCGAGTGCGTGGAGTGTGCGCTTGCCCTCGACGGCATGCTGGTAAGAGACTCCAAACTCTCAGGGGGCCCTGTTATCTCTGTCGGGGACGGGGCCTGGCGCTTCTTTGTAGGCGCGGTGCGCCAGACCGCACTACCTGTCCAGCCTTCATCGCGGCAAGAGCTGTAGGCCACTCCGTGCCGTCGTGAGCACTGCCTCAGGATCAACCCAAGGCGTCGATGGCCTTCACGATCAACGCGCGGGCCTCCGCGCCGTACACAGCCATGCTGCGCAGCTCCTCGAACGCCTTTACGTACAGCGCGACCTCGGACGGCTGAGTGACCTGGACGCGGGCCGACAGTAGTTCGACCGAGACGAGGGCGTCGTCGTACACGTGGAACAGTTCCTGCGGCCACAGGAACCTCTCCGGGGTCGCGCTGGGGATGATGCCCAGCGATACCGACGGCAGGGCGCCGGCGGTCAGCAGGTAGCCGAGTTGCGCGGCCATCGCATCGCTGCCGCCCAGTTGGTAGTGGAGCACGGGCTCTTCGATGACCATCGAGAAACGGTGGCCCGGCTCATGGATGATCCGGGACCTCTCGAGACGCGCGGCGACGGCTTCCGCCGCGTCGTTGGGGATGTCACGGAACCTCGTGATCGAGGACATCAGGCCCATCGCGTAGCCCTCGGTTTGAAGGAGGCCGGGGACCAGGGTGGGTGAGTAGACGCGGAACAGCTTCGTGGACTTGAAGAACGGGACGTAGCTGTTCTGGAGCTGCTTGAGGCCCGTGCGGACCTTGCGCCGCCATTCCACGTACAGGGACTCGGCGTTGCGGGACTGGGCGATGATGTCGTCCGCCTGGCCAGAGGCGCCGCACGCCTCGCACCAGCGCCTGATGTCGTCCGCGGAGGGCGGCGTGCGGGCCCCTTCGATCCGGTAGGTCTTCGGATGGCTCCAGCCGCAGCGCGCCGCCAGCTCAGGCCCGGTGATCCCGGCGTCGGCGCGGAGTTCCCGCAGGCGCTGAGCGACTGCTTCGCGGGCGGCCTGCGCCGAGGAGGACGGGGAGATGGGCATGAACCGGCCTGGTCACTTTCGCGCTAGCTGATCTTGTAGTTCTCGTGCGGTATGGCTCGCGCCCACACCGCCTCGAAGGCGTCGGCGCACAGCTTCGCCGCGGCGGGGTCCTCGCTGATCTCGCCGCCCGCGGAGGCACCCTCGCCGGTGAAGTGGTTCCACCGGATCAACTGGCCGTCGATCAGCCAGAAGTCGTTGCCTGGTAGGGCGATGTCCGATGCTCGTCGGCGTGGCAGCCAGCGCACCCGTTCACCTGCGGCGACGTTCGTGAACGTGCCGTCGTACAGGAAGCGGGTGTACTCGGTGACCGGCTCCGAGACGATCCGGGCCCGGCGCACTACGACCCCGCGGCCGACCGTTTCCTGGATCAGGTCAAGCCATGGTCGCCACCACGACGCACGGTCGGCCGGGTCGTGGCGGAAGCCCGCGCGCCACTGGGCGAAGGGGCCCTTCTCGTAGTCGACGGCGTAGGAGTCGCGCATCTCCAGGTGGACGGCTGACCGCTTCGCAGCGCCGAGCAGTTCAGGCCAGGTGGGGACGCTCGAGGGCATCGCACGCCTCCCTGATCAGCTGGGCCATCCTGGCCGGAATCCTGATCACCGCTTCGTTGTCCGGGATGCCTACGGCGTGTCCGGGAACCTCGAACGCCGCGCACTCCGCTTCCAGCTCCGGGCTCGGCTTCCAGCCCTGAAGCACGAGTTCGTTCCTCTCCTGGTCGACCCAGATCGTGGGGCTTTCGCCGTCACCGGTGTTCGGGTCGATCCCGATGAACTGTAAAGGCATGACCGCCTCCCGCGGGCTTGGTGTTCATCTTCGTGCACCACCGTCTTGGCAAGGAGACCGCAGGTCAAGACGGCATACAGACGCGTGCACATCTCTGCACATTGCTGGAGTCGGTGCACGCCGCGCTCATACCGTCAGAGGTCGTCAAGAACCCCGGCGAGGCGGTGAAACCTCCCGGGGTGCGGCCAGCGCTGCAGGAGCGTCGACATCGTGCACTCCAGAGCCCATCCACCCACCGCGGCAGAACAACGATCACAGACGGAGCGCGTTGCGCTCGCTCGGGCTGCTGAAGCCTTGGCCGCGAAGCCGTCGTACGCGGCGTACAAGGCGCTCGTGATCCACTACGACCAGTGTCTCGGTTGCGCGTACGCCACCGCCCCGTGCGCCGAGGGCCGGCAACTGCGGCGAGCGTGGGTGGCGGTGCGCTGGTCATGAGCAACACGACGATGAGTAAGGCCGTTCACCTGTTGCCGCCGCCCGAGTGGCCGAAGCCCGGGCCGGGCTGCGGTGTTTGCGCTGCGCTGGCCAAGCAGCGAGACGAAGCCCTGGCAGCTGGGGACCACTCAAAGGTCTCCGACTGCAACGTCGAGATCCGCGAACACAAGGACGCGCACCCCAGGCGGCGGCCGTGAGCCGCGCAGATCGGGCGCTGACGGCCGGCGGCAGTGGCCCGGCAGGTGGCAGCAAATCACCAGCACCCACCAGTGTGCGACAGAGCATGACCGTGCGCAGAATTCCTGAGCCGCTCACACGCCTGACCCGGGGACTTTGAGCAACCAGCTGACTCGGCACGCTGTTTCGAGGCCCGACGACGGCTCCGATCACATCGCCGGGAAATAGGTTGGCCGCGATGGCACTCGAGTTGGTAGCTTGCGTGCAGCCGTGACACCGACCGAGGAGGTGAGACCCATGAAGGCTGTATCCGTGTGGGTGCTCCCCCTCGTCTTCACGGCCGGCGACTGACGTAGGTGTCGCCGGGAGCGCCTCGACAACAAGGCACTCCCGAAAGGCAACACCCCATGTATTCCCTGCAGTTCACCGCCGAGTCGTCGTCGGACGGCGTCGTGGAACGCGACTTCACCATGGGCGAGATCCCCGGCGTGCTCTGGTCGCCGGCTTCCGGCGCCGATCGTGCGCCCCTGGTGCTGATGGGGCACGGTGGCGGCACGCACAAGAAGTGGCCGGCGATGACGGGCCGTGCGCGCCTCCTCGTGAACGGCTGTGGTTTCCACGTCGCCTGCATCGACGCGCCCGGTCACGGCGAGCGGCCGCGTACGGCGCACGACGAGCAGGAGATCGCCGAGTTGTATCGGGCGAGGGCGGCGGGCGAGCCGGAAGGCCCGATCGTCGTCCGCTACAACGCACACCTGGCGGAGCGCGCCGTACCCGAGTGGCAGGCGACCCTGGACGCCCTCCAGGAGCTGCCGGAGATCGGCGTTGACGGGCCTGTTGGTTACTACGGCCTGAACATGGGCACCGCGATCGGGGTGCCGTTGACCGCGGTCGAACCCAGGATCAGCGCGGCGGTCTTCGGTCTCCACTGGCCCGATGCCCTGGCCGAGACGGCGAAGCGGATCACCGTTCCCATCGAGTACGCGCTCCAGTGGGACGACGAGCACATCCCGCGCGAGTCCGGTCTGGCGTTGTTCGACGCCTTCGCCTCGAAGGAGAAGACACTGCACGCCAACACGGGCAGGCACAAGGAGCTGCCCAGGTTCGAGGCCGACAGCGCGGTGCGGTTCTTCGCCCGGCACCTCGGCCGGGCCGTCACCTCACCGGCCTGACGTGGACGGGTACCGGCGTCCGGCGCGCCCCGGGTGCCGGTACCTCGATGTCGTGCTCGCCGTCGTCGCGCACGCCGGCAACGCCCACTCGGCCACGGCCGCCCCCATCCAGGAGCGGCCTGCCCGGGCCCGCCACCGGTCCGATTGCTCACCTCTTGTCCGCATCACTGCCGCACCAGAGGGCCCAGGTGTAACACTTCCGGCAGAGTTGGCTCTTTCAAGACGGTCGACGGAGTTGCCGGACCGGCCAGGACAGGCGACACACCTCGTGCAGATGACGGACAAAGACGGCAGAACGTGCGGCGAGGGTCGGTACGGCGGTGTCGGCTGCGACGGTCTCCGGCAGCCCGCGCCGCATGAAGCAACGCAGTCGTACTGAGCAGTGGTACTGAGAGACAGGGACCCGAGCACATGAGCGGACACCGACGCCGACCGCCGCAGCGCACCATCGCCGGCAGCCGTGCCGCGGGTGACCGCGCCACGGACCGTCGCGCCGCACCGCACCAGACCCCCGGAACGGGCGGGTCACGCCGCCCCCGGAAGCCGGCGCCCGAGCGGAAACGGTGGATCGACTATCCGCGCGGGGGCAGGACGGGCCCGCGCCGCTGGCTGCCTTCGGTGCGCCAACTGCTGGCGCTCGTCCTGCTCTGCTTCGGCGCCACGGCGGCGGCCGTCGGTTACGCCTACGCCACGGTCACCATCCCCGACCCCAACCCGTCGACGCAGCTGCAGAGCAACGTCTACTACTGGTCCGACGGCACCGTCCTGGCAACCGACGGCAGCGTCAACCGGCAGAACGTGACCCTCCCGCAGGTCCCCGCGGACGTGCAGTGGGACTTCATCGCCGCGGAGAACGCGTCCTTCTACACCGACCCGGGCATCGACCCTCAGGGCATCCTCCGTGCCGTCGTCCACATGGCCGAGGGCGGCTCGACGCAGTCCGGATCGACGATCACGCAGCAGTTCGTCAAGAACACCTATCTCGACCAGTCGCAGACGATCTCGCGTAAGTTCAGGGAGCTGCTGATCTCCGCCAAGATCGGCGCCGTGATGAGCAAGCAGCAGATCCTCCAGGGGTATCTGAACACCTGCTTCTTCGGCCGTCAGGCCAACGGCATCCAGGCCGCCGCCCGCACGTACTACGGCCTCCCGGTGGAGAAGCTCGATGTGAGCCAGGGGGCGTTCCTCGCCGCTGCGGTCAACGAGCCGAGCCTCTTCCAGTACGCCGACTCCGACCCCACGGCCAGGGCGCGGGCGCAGTCACGCTGGTCCTGGGTGCTCGACCGGATGGTCGCGATCGGCAAGCTGACACCGCAGCAGCGGGCCCGGTACGCGGCCGCCGGCTTCCCCGCACCCAGGAAGTGGGCCCCCGGTTCGGGGCTCACGGGGCAGGCCGGGTACCTGGTCCAGCTGGCCAGGTCGTACGTCCAGGCACATGACCCGGCCATCACCGACAGCAGCCTGAGCCGGGGCGGTTACCAGATCCGCACCACCTTCGACAGGAAGAAGACGGCGGAACTGGCCCGGGCCGTGGCAAGGGTACGCAAGCAACGTCTCGACCCCGCCCACCGGTCGGTCGACCGGGACGTCCAGGTCGGAGCCGCCTCGGTGGATCCCGCGACCGGCAGGATCCTGGCCGTCTACGGCGGCGACGGCTTCGACCGGGCCCACTACTCGGACAACGCCGACACCTCCGGCGTCCCGGTGGGCTCCACCTTCAAACCGATCGTCCTCGCCGCCGCACTGCAGAACGGAGCCGTGCTGCAGCCCGGCAAGCCCGCGGAGCCGATCACCCCGGCCAGCAAGTTCGACGGTGACGACGGCATCCAGATCAAGGACCAGCAGGGCCACTACGTCGCCGACGACAAGGACCCCACCGGGCTCCTCCACCAGCACAACGACACCGACCAGCGCTGGGGCTACATCTCCTTGCGCAAGGCGATGGAGCAGTCGGTCAACACGCCGTACGTGCAGCTCGGGGAGGACGTCGGCTACGGGAACGTGGCGCGGACGGCGGAATCCCTCGGCCTGCGCTCCGGCAGCCTCGCCGCGCCGAGCGCCGGCTTCTACATCGGCACCTCGACACCGAGCGCCATCCGGATGGCGGGTGTCTACGCCACCTTCGCGGCCGAAGGGATGCGAGCCACCCCGTACTCGGTGACGAAGGTGACCCACGACGGCTCGGCACTGGCCGGCTTCACCGCGCCCACGCCCGTACGGGCGCTGCCGACGGCGGTCGCCGACAACGTGACCGACGTGCTCCGGGGCGTCATCACCCGGGGCACCGGCACCAAGGCCCAGGCGCTCGGCAGGACCGCGGCAGGCAAGACCGGCACCACCGACGACTACCGCTCGGCCTGGTTCATCGGCTACACCCCGCAACTCGCCACCTCCGTCGTCCTCTTCCGCGAGGACCCGGACCACCCGCAGCTGCAGTCACTGGTGGGTGTGGGCGGCCTGCAGAAGGTGTTCGGCGGCGACATCCCCACCGAGATCTGGACCCAGTACATGCGCGACGCCCTGGCCGGCCTGCCCGACGCCGCCTTCCCCGGGCCGGCCCCGCTCGGCCACGGCGCTGACGAACTCGGCGCTCCGTCCCCCTCCCCCTCCCGCACGGCGCCCCCTGCCAAGCGGGGCGGCAGCACCGGCAAGAAGACGTCCACCACCACCAAGCACGCCCCGACGAGCAGCCCCGTCTGCCGCCATCGGAAGTGCCGTTGACGCGCCGACCTCGCCGGGCAACTGCTCCCCGGCGGGTCAGGCCGCCGTTGCGGCAAGAGCGCGCAAGCCCCGAGCGGAGGGTGAGCCCGGGTCCGCCGTGATCAGGACGACCTCCTGGTCGTCCTCCGGTACCAGGAGGACGTCGCAGTTCAGGCGCAGTCTGCCCGCGGCCGGGTGGTCGATGACCTTGGTGCGGTGGCCGGGGGCGTGGATCGGGCGGGTTTCCCAGATCTGGCGGAACTCCTCGCTGCCGGTGCGCAGTTCGGTCAGCAGGGCGGCCAGCTCGACGTCGTGCGGGTAGCGGTCCATGGCGCGGCGCAGTCGTGCCACCACGATGTGCCCGAACTGCTCGGCGCTGGTGCTCTCGTACATGCGACCCTGGCCGAGGAAGCGGCGGCGGGCCAGGTTCGTCGTGCCGGCGCCGAGGTCGTCGCCCAGCAGGGCGTGTGCGAGCGGGTTGCAGGCGATGACGCCGTACGACGCGTCGGTGACGATCGCGGCGGTCTCCGGCAGTCGCCGCAGCATCCGGGCGATGTGCGGGCGTACCTGCCGCAGGGCGCTGATGCCGGGTGGTGCGCTGGTGCCGGCCAGGCGGAACAGGTGGCTGCGCTCGGCCGGTGTGAGGCGCAGGGCGTGCGCGAGCGCGTCCAGGATGCGCGGCGACGGGCGGGGGCCGCGGGCCTGTTCCAGGCGGGTGTAGTAGTCGACCGACATGTGGGCCAGGTCAGCCACTTCTTCGCGGCGCAGGCCCGGGGTGCGGCGCGGGGTGTCCATGGGCAGGCCGATGTCGTCGGGGCGCAGGCGCGTACGGCTGTCCCGGAGGAAGCGGGCCAGTTCCTGCCTCGCCATGGCCGGCTCCTTCCTGTTGCCTGGTACAGGTTGTCCCTGGCACGGCGGTGGCGGCCAGGGGGACCGTGGCTGTCATGAACGATCGCACAGCACTGGTGACCGGTGCCAACAAGGGGATCGGCAAGCAGATCGCCCGCCTGCTCGTCGCGGCGGGCTTCAGCGTGTACGTGGGCTCGCGTGACACGGGTCGCGGGCAGCGGGCCGTCGAGGAGATCGGGGACGGGGCCGGCCTGCTGGTTCTCGACGTGACGGACGCCGACAGCATCGCCGAGGCCGCGGCACGCGTGGACCGCCTCGACGTCCTGGTCAACAACGCGGGCATCGGCTCGTCGCTCGCCCCGCCCACGGAAGCCGACGCCGAGGAGTTCCGGCGGATCTACGAGACCAACGTGTTCGGTGTCGTCCAGGTCACCAACGCCTTCCTGCCCGCCCTGCGCCGCTCGCCGCACCCCCGTGTGGTCAACATCTCCAGCGGCACCGGCTCGTTGACGTGGAGCACGCGTCCGAATCCTCAGTTCGCCCCCGGAAACGGTGGTGGTGGCGCCTACCGGTCGTCCAAGGCGGCCCTCAACGCCCTGACCGTGCTCTACGCCCAGACGCTGGCCGAGGAGGGATTCAAGGTCAACGCGCTCGCCCCCGGCCTGCGGGCCACCGACCTGAACCCCCGGGCGGCCGCCTCCGGCGGGGACCCGGCCGAGGCCGCCGAGGGCGCCGTCCGACTGGCGCTCCTGCCGGACGACGGTCCCACGGGTGCGTTCTTCTCGTGGGACGGGACGCCGGTGCCGTGGTGAGCATGTCCGAGGTGCGCCCGGCCGCCTCAGGCGTCGTGTGACGGTCGCGACCGGCCGTTGCGACGGAACAGGGCCGTCCAGAGGAAGGGTTCCCCGAAGTGCGGGGAAGCCGGCGGCTCGTCGTGCATGCGACGCAGTTCGATCTCCTCCAGGTCGGATGCCAGGTCGGGTTCCAGGTCGTCCTCCAGGTCGGGTTCCAGGTCGTCCTCCAGGTCGGATTCGAGGTCGGGTTCCAGGTCGTCCTCCAGGTCGGGTTCCAGGTCGGATTCGAGGTCGGGTTCCAGGTCGGATTCCAGGTCGGGTTCCAGGTCGGAGAAGATCCGGCGTAGGGAGTCGGGCGTGTAGGCCAGGCCGCCCTTGAGGCCCTTCTCACGGTAGAAGTCGATGTCGTCGAGCTCCGAGCCCATCGCGCCGACCGCGAAGCAGGTGAGGGCGAAGTGGCCGCCGGGGGCCAGGGCCCGCTGGAGGAGGGCGAGGTAGCTGATGCGGCGGTGCGGCGGCAGGTGGTGGAAGCAGCCGGAGTCGTAGATCAGGTCGTACGGGCCCCGGAGTTCGGCGTCGGCGAGGGCGAAGGCGTCGCCGCAGAGGAACCTGACCTCCACCCCCTCCTTCCGGGCGCGCTCCTGGGCCCAGGCGACGGCCGTCGGGGACAGGTCGACGGCGTCCACCTCGAAACCGGCGGTGGCGAGGTGGAGGGCGTTGCGGCCGGGGCCGCAGCCCAGGTCGAGGGCGCGACCCGGGGTGATCAGGCCGCGTTCGAGGTAGGAGACGAGGTTTTCGTCCGGCTTGGCCACGAAAAACGGCACCGGTCTGGAGCGGTCGGCGTAGAAGCCGTCCCACCAGGAGGCCGCATCGGCCGTCCAGCGGTCGGCCGCGGGCGTGAACAAGGCGTCCAGGAGCTTGAGTACGTCGTCGACCGTGCGGATGTCGCGGTCCATCCGGCCCCCCTTCGCTGTGCCGCGATCCTAGGGGTTCATTCTCCGAATGCCCAGGTCAGGCGGTGTGGGCGGAGGGTGTGATCGGTCGTGTGAAGGGCTGTGGCGGGGGTGGGAAGGGGCTGCCTCCGCCACAGGGGCGGCGCAGCGGCCATGGCCCCGTCAAGGGCGCCCAAGGGGGCGATTCCAGCTGTGGCGGCACGGCTTTTCCCAGCGGTTTCGGCGTGGTCACACCTCACTGGGTGGCTACGGGTTCTCTTCGCCGTTGAGGCGACGGAGCAGGCCGAGCAGCGTCTCCCGGTCCGCGTCCGGCAGGGCGGCGAAGCATTCGGCGAGTACTTCGTCGGCGACCTTGCCTCCCCTTGCCAGGACCTGTTCGCCGGCGGAGGTCAGGTGGTGCTCGATGCGGCGGCCGCGGCCCGGGCGGCGCTCGATCAGGCCCTGGGTGGTCAGGCGGGTCGCGAGCGTGCCGAAGGCCTGTTCGGTCTGGAAGGTCGCCGCGGCGAGTTCGCGGGCCGACGCCCCGGGAGAGCGGCTGATCGCCCGAAGGGCGTCCCACTGGGCGAGCGTCGTGCCGACGGCCGCGAGGGCGCTGTCGAGCGCCCGGTGCTGCCGGTACTGGGTTTGCTTGACCGCCCTGCCGAGGGCTTGAAGGTCGCCGAAGTCGCCGCGCGTGGAGTGCATGGAACAAGTCTATGTCGGCGACTAAGCTAGCTTAAATAAAGATGCTTAGTTACTGTGGTCGCATGCAGAAGAACACCACAACGATCGTCCACGACGACCTGCCCCTCACCTTGTCGGAAGCCGGCCACGGCAGGCCGGTCCTGGTCCTGCACGGCGGCGGAGGCCCGGCCACGGTGGCCGCTCTGGCCGCGCGCCTCTCCGAGGGCGCGCACACCCTCACGCCCGTGCACCCCGGATGGGACGGCACCCACCGGCCCGCGTGGCTCACCGGTGTCGACGACCTGGCCCTGGCCTACCTGGACCTTCTGCGCGACCGCGCGCCGGCCGACGTCCTCGTCGTCGGCTCCTCGCTCGGGGGCTGGATCGCCGCCGAGATGGCCGTGCGGGACACCGCCGGGATCATCAGCGGCCTGGTCCTGATCGACGCTGTCGGCGTGCACATCGAGTCGGAACCGATCACCGACTTCTTCGCCCTCGACGCCCGCGGCGTGGCCGAGCACTCCTGGCACGACCCGGACCGCCACCACGTCGACCCGGCCGGCATCCCGTCCGACCAACTCGCCGTCCGCCAGGCCAACATGGCCACCCTGCGCACCCTGGCCGGTGAGCCCTACATGCACGATCCCAAGCTGCTGCGCCGGTTGGGTCGTGTCCGGGTTCCCGCCCTCCTGCTGTGGGGCGAGAGCGACCGCATCGTCAGCCCCGCCTACGGCGCCGCGTACGCCGAGGCCTTCGGCGACGGCCGGCTCGAAGTCGTCCCCGAGGCGGGCCATCTGCCGCACATCGAGCAGCCGGACGCCACCTTCGCGCACATCGCCGCGTACATGGAGGGGCGGGCGCCGCTCGTCGTACACGAGTGACACCCGCCTCTTGGGGGCTCGCGTCAGGCACCCCTCCCGTGGGGCCGCGTCCAAGCGTCAGTCGAACATGCCCGGCTGGTAGTCGCCCGCCGGCTGCTGGACGATGACGTTCAGGCGGTTGTAGGCGTTGATCAGGGCGATCAGGGACACCAGGGCCGCGAGCTGCTCCTCGTCGTAGTGCTTGGCCGCGTTCGCCCAGGCCTCGTCGGTGACGCCGCCGGCCGCGTCCGCGATGCGGGTGCCCTGCTCGGTCAGTTCCAGGGCGGCGCGCTCCGCGTCGGTGAAGACCTTGGCCTCGCGCCAGGCGGCGATCAGGTTGAGGCGCTGCTGGGTCTCCCCGGCGTGGGCGGCGTCCTTGGTGTGCATGTCGGTGCAGAAGCCGCAGCCGTTGATCTGGCTGGCGCGGATCTTCACCAGCTCCTGGGTCGCGGCCGGGAGGGGCGAGTCCGACAGGACCTTGCCGGCCGAGTTGATGTAGCGCCCGAACTTGGTGGCGACGGAGCTGCCGAAGAGGTTGAGACGCGCTTCCATGGTGATCTCCCCATACGTTGCTGCCGTGTGACGGTTACGCAGCAAGGACGGACGGAACGGGCGCGGATGTGACATGAGAGCGGGTCGAACGCGTGTGACGCGCCTCACTCCTCAGCCTTCAGGAACGCGCTGATGGCCGCGTGCAGACGTTCCGGCTGGTCCAGGTGTACGTCATGGCCCGCATCCGGGATCACCTCTAGGGTCGTCCCTTCGGGGCGGCGGGCGCGCATCCCCGTCTGCTCGGACTCCGGCATCGTGCCGCGCTCGCCGCGGACGACCAGCGTCGGGCAGCGGACCTGCGCCCACTCCTGCCAGTACGACCGCTCGGAGAGCTCCGTGACGGCGGCGATCATCCTGTCCCGCTCCACCTTCGGGTACCAGCCGTCCTCCCGCTCCTCCAGGCCCCTCGCCCATGCCTCGTGGCCGAAGAAGTCCACGGCGTGGGCACGGGAGTCGAAGCGCTCGGGCCGGCTGTCCATCCAGGCGCCTACGCCCTGGGGCAGACCGGGGTCCGCTTGCGCCGGGCCCGCCTCGATCAGGACGAGGGAGCGGATCAGGTCCGGGTGCGCCGCCGCCGTGAGCAGGGCCGTGTGGCCGCCCAGGGACTGACCGATCAGGGTGACCGGGGCCAGAGAGAGGTGGTCGATCAGAGCCACCGCGTCCCCTGCGCACGCCGCCCGCGTCATGTCCCGGGGGCTGCGCGTGCTGTCGCCGTGGCCCCTGGCGTCGTAGGTCACCACCTTGTGGCCGTCGGCGAGGAACCGGGGCAGGACGTCGTCCCATTCGCCCTGGTGGCCTGCCAGGCCGTGGAGGAACAGCAGGGGGGTGCTCCGCGCGGCGGAGGGGGTGCGGCTGTCATGGATGCGGTGGGCCAGCCGGGTGCCGTCCCGTGTCGTGAGGGTGCCGCCCCCGTCGCGGGGCGAGGAGCCGGGTCGCTCGGGGGTCGCCGGTCCTCGCTCCGCGGTCATGGGGTCGATCGTACGCGCGGCGGCGGCGGTGTCACGCCGCAGGCGTCAGTTCCGCCTTTCCGAACAACAGCGCGTAGCCGGAGGGGAGTTGGCGGAGCAGACGAGCCGTCAGCTCGTCGCCCACCAGGGCGGGCAGCGTGCTGAGGACCGCACTGACGTCCCAGCGTGCCGTCGCCGGTGTGGCGCCCTCGATCCGGGTCGCCACCGAGTCCACGAACTCGGGCGCCGTCAGCGGCCGGGTCACCGGGATCTGGGAGGCGATCAGGCGCGCCGCTTCCTCGGGGAGGCGGTGGGCCAGATCCACGCGCTCGTCGCCGATCACATGGCCGCCGAGGGCGGAGAGCACGATACGGGTGATGCGTTCCGCCTCCTTGGTGGTCGTGTACTGGCCGGATTCCTGCACCGCGTCGACCAGCCGGGACCAGTCGGGCCGGGCCGTCGCCTCCACCGGAACCGGTGCGTCCACCGTGATCGTCGTGTCGATGGCACGCGTCATCGCCTTGCCGAGCATGCCGGTCATCGCCGTACCTGCCGCCGCCGCGCTCGTCGTGGTCGTACTCATCCTGCGGGTACTCCTCCGTTTCACTTCCCCACCCGGTCCCCTCCCGGGTACCCGGTTACCACCGCCCGTCCCGCGGACGTTTCCGGACACGGGACGGGCGCTTGTCGGCGGACGTCAGCTGCTGAGCTGCTTGGGCTTGTCGCCACCCGTGATCTGGATGCGGCGCGGCTTGGCCTCCTCTGCGACGGGGATGCGGAGGGTGAGGACACCGGCGTCGTACGAGGCTTCGATGCGCTCCGTGTCCAGGGTGTCGCCCAGGAACAGCTGGCGGGTGAAGGTTCCGGTGGGGCGCTCGACCACGACCATGTCGGCGCCTTCGGGGGCCGGGGAGCGGCGCTCGGCGCGGACGTTGAGGACATGGCGTTCGACGTCCAGGTCGATCGACTCGGGGTCGACGCCGGGGAGGTCGAAGTGGACGACGAGTTCGTCACCGGAGCGGTAGGCGTCCATCTGCATCGCGGCGGGGCGTGCGGTGGAGCCGAAGACCTGCTGCGTGAGCCGGTCGAGCTCGCGGAACGGGTCGGTGCGCATGAGCATCACAGGTCACTCCCTTCGTGAGGCGCTGCTGTGCGATGCCCTTTACGCCTTCTTATATAGCGCGAAGGCAGAAAGTTGACAAGCTTCGACTCAAGTTGGTGCGGGTGCGACCGCGGCGCGCCCGGCCGCACCCCGCACCCGGGCGCGTCCCCGCACGGAGTTAGCCTCGTCTCGCCGGGACGACGGCCAGGAACGACGGCCGGAACGATGACCAGGAGGAAGACTGCGATGGCGAAGGTTCCCACGGCTCTGGTGGCCGCGAGCGGGCTCGTCGGTGGGTACGGGGTCGCCCGCTGGACCAGGAAGCGGCAGCTGGGCGGGGCCGTACTGGCCGTCGCGGGCGCCGCGGCCGCGCAGCAGTGGCGGCGGCAGGCCGGGGGTGCGGCGGCCGGGGCGCTGGCGTCCTGGGCCGTGGCCGACCGCCGCGGCTAGGGATGTCCGACAGACAATTCCCGCCGGGCCCGCGACGCCTGGCGGGAATTGTCAGAGCCCCCCTGGGACAGGACGGTGCCTGACGCGTGCCGTTACGGCGTGCTCGCCGCCGGGGGTGCCGTGGGGCCCTCGGTGCCGGGTGTCCGGCGGGACGGCCGGGCGCCCTTGGTGGCCGCCCTGGCCCGTACCGCCACCGCCGTCAGCGGGCGGGCGATGTCCTCCAGCGAGCGGCGTTCGGCCCGTACCGCCAGCGCCGCCGCGACCAGGCCGGCCATGCACATCAGGGCCGCGCCGATCGAGAAGGCCAGGACCGTGTCGCCGGCCTTGCCCGTGCCGGTGAGGTCGGCGAACAGCAGCGGACCGCTGATGCCGCCGGCCGCGGTGCCGAGGGCGTAGAAGAAGGCGATGGACATCGCCCGGGTCTCCATCGGGAAGATCTCGGAGACCGTGAGGTAGGCGCTGGAGGCGCCCGCGGAGGCGAAGAACAACACCGCGCACCAGCAGGCCGTCAACGTGCCCGCGCCCAGCGAGCCCTGGTCGAACAGCCAGGCCGTGCCGAACAGCAGCAGGCCCGAGAGCAGGTACGTCGAGGAGATCATCACTCGGCGGCCGACCGTGTCGAACAGGTGGCCGAGCAGCAGGGGGCCGCAGAAGTTGCCGACGGCGATGACGGCGAAGTAGTAGCCGGTGTGGTCGGCCGGCACGTTGAAGAACTTGGTCAGGATCGCGCCGAAACCGAAGGTGATCGCGTTGTAGAGGAACGCCTGGCCGATGAAGAGGGAGAAGCCGAGGACGGCCCGCCTGCGGTACCGGCCGAAGACCGTGCGGGCGATCTCCATGAAGGTCACGCTCCTGCGCTGGTGGATCTCCAGCTCGCCGCCCACCGGCTCGGGCAGCCGCTCGCCCTTCTGCTCCTCCACCTGCCGCTCGATGGCGGAGACGATCTCCTCCGCCTCCCGGTCCCTGCCGTGGATCAGCAGCCAGCGCGGGCTCTCCGGGACGTGCCGCCGTACCAGGAGGATGACGAGCGCCAGGACGGCGCCGAGGGCGAAGGTCAGGCGCCAGCCGACGTTCGCGGCCAGCAAACTCGTGTTCAGGGCGAGGATCGACAGCAGCGCGCCACCGACCGCGCCCACCCAGAAGCTGCCGTTGATGATCAGGTCGACCCGCCCGCGGTACTTCGCCGGGATCAACTCGTCGATCGCGGAGTTGATGGCCGCGTACTCACCGCCGATGCCGAAGCCGGTGAGGAAGCGGAAGAGGAAGAACCACCAGGCGTGGAAGGACACCGCGGTCAGGGCGGTGGCGCCGAGATAGACCGCGAGAGTGATCATGAACAGTTTCTTGCGGCCGAAACGGTCGGTCAGCCGGCCCCAGAACAGGGCGCCGGTACAGGCGCCCGCCACGTACAAGGCCGCCGCTACGCCGGTGACCTGGCTCGAGCTGACGGCGAGACCGCTGCCGGGCTCCGACAGACGGCTGGCGATGTTGCCGACGACCGTGACCTCCAGGCCGTCGAGGATCCACACCGTGCCGAGGCCGATCACGATCGTCCAGTGCCAGCGTGACCAGGGCAGGCGGTCCAGACGGGCGGGTATGGCGGTGGTGACCGTGCCGGGGCGTGGCGCGGTGGTCGACATGGCTCCCTCCTCACGGGCGCCGGGTGGCGCCGCACCCGCCCCGGGTTCCCGCACCGGTGCGGGTTACGCCCCGAGCGCCCGCGACACCGTGTAGATCAGCAGTCCGGCCAGCGAGCCCACCACCGTGCCGTTGATCCGGATGAACTGCAGGTCGCGGCCGATGTGTGCCTCGATCTTGCGGGTGGTGTGGCCGGCGTCCCAGCTCGCGACCGTGTCCGTGATCAGGGAGGTGATCTCCTTGCGGTAGGTGGTCACGACGTGCACCGCGGCGCCCTCCACCCAGGAGTTCACCTTGCCCTGTGTCTTCGGCTCGGTCGCCATGCGGGCGCCCAGCGACAGCAGCGACGCCCGGACCCGGAGCCGCAGCTCGCTGCGCTCGTCCTCCGCCGCCGAGACGATCATGGATCGTACGGCCGTCCAGGCGGAGGCGATCAGGTCCTGCACCTCGCCGCGGCCCAGCACCTCGCCCTTCAGGCGCTCCACCCGGGCCCGGGTGTCGGTGTCGGACTGCAGGTCGGAGGCGAAGTCGGCGAGGAACCGGTCGAGGGCGCCGCGCGCCGGGTGCGTGGGCGAGTCCCGCATCTCGGTGACGAAGCGGAGCAGCTCCTTGTAGACCCGCTCGCCGACCTTCTTGTCCACGAAACGGGGCGTCCAGCCGGGGGCGCCGCCCTGGACGGCGGCCATCACCTGGTCGTCGTGCAGGACGAGCCAGTCGTGGGCGCGGGCGCAGATCAGGTCGACGATCCTTCTGTGGCCGCCGTCCGCCACGACGCGTTCCAGCAGCTTGCCGAGGCCGGGCGCGATCTCCTGGGCGTCGGCGCGGCGGGTGATGGCCTCGCCGACCACCGCCTGGACGTCGGAGTCGCGCAGCACCGTCAGGGCACCGCGCAGCGCCGTCGCCAGCTCCGCCGTCACCCGGTCGGCGTGCTCCGGATCGGCGAGCCAGGCACCCAGCCGGCTCGCTATGCCGACGGCGCGCAGCCGCTGCCGTACGACCTCCTCGGACAGGAAGTTCTCCCCGACGAACTCGCCGAGGGAGACGCCGAGCTGGTCCTTCTTGTTGGGGATGATCGCCGTGTGCGGGATCGGCAGGCCCAGCGGGTGGCGGAAGAGGGCCGTGACCGCGAACCAGTCGGCGAGCGCGCCGACCATGCCCGCCTCGGCGGCCGCCGCCACATAGCCGGCCCAGGGCCCCGCGCCCGTGTTCTGCGCCCATCGGGCCAGCGCGTAGATGACCGCGACGAGCAGCAGCAGCCCGGTCGCCGTGCCCTTCATCCGGCGTACGCCCCGGCGCTTCTCCTCGTCGGCAGGGCTGAAGGAGGTCATCGCCCGGCCGGCGGCGACGCCCACGCCGGGGCGGGCCGGCTGCCGCACCGTCACCTCGTCGTCCGTCTTCGTCCGTTCCATCCACTCCACCCGTCCGCGTCCCCCGTAGACATTGTCCCTTCCCGACCGACTCCTGGGACGGACCAGGAGTTCCCGACGTCTTGTCCGATGGGGGAAGATTCTGGGGCTTTCCAGGGTTACGTCAGGGGTTTCACCCAGGGGCCGGCCCAGGGTCGCGTCGGTTTCCCGCGCCCCATGACGCATCATGGGAATGATCAAAACGGAGCTTCGGGCTCCGCTCGCCCGAGGAGACAACGCACTGCATGACCAGGAAACACGGTTGTGCCCTGCTGGCGGCTGTCCTGACGATCGTTCTGACCGTCTCGGCCGCCATATACATCGGCGTCGCGGCCGGTGACGGCAGCCACCACAGCACCCTCACCACCGGCCGGCCGACACCGCCGAACGCCGCCCCCGCCTCCACCGGCGTCTGGGTGGGCGCCTGGGCGGCCTCCCCGTCCGGGGCCGAGCCCGGCACCCGCGCGGTCGGAATGGCGGGCAGGTCCGTACGCAACATCGTCCACGTCGGTGTCGGCGGCACGAGCGCCCGCATCACACTGTCCAATCTCTACGGCGCACAGCCGCTGAGCATCACGCACGCCTCGATCGCCCTCGCCGCCGCGGACAGCCTCGCGCGGGCGGCCGACGACAGCATGCGCCGGCTCACCTTCGACGGCTCCTTCTCGGTCGTCATCGCCCCCGGCGGACAGGTGGTCAGCGACGCCGTACAGATCGTCGTCCCGCGCGACGCCGACGTGCTGGTGACCACCTACTCCCCCACCCCGTCCGGCCCGGTCACCTACCACCGGCACGCGCGCCAGATCTCCTACCTGGCCCAGGGCGACCGCACCGAGGACACCAGCGGCCTCCCCTTCACCACCCCGACCCTCTCCTGGCGCTATCTGACCGCGCTCGACCTGCTCAGCAACGAGGCGACGGGCACCGTCGTCGCGCTCGGCGACTCGATCACCGACGGCATCACCTCCACCGTGGGCGCCGACCGCCGCTGGACGGACGTGCTGTCCGAGCGGCTGCGCCAGGCGGCCGGATCGGGTGACGTGCCCCGCTACACCGTGGTCAACGAGGGCATCAGCGGCAACGAGGTCCTGGTGAGCGGTGGGGGCCACCCGGCCGACAACCCGAGCGGTCTGAGCCGCTTCGGCCGCGACGTGCTGGAGCGCACGAACGTCAAGGTCGTCGTCATCGACCTCGGTGTCAACGACATCCTGCACAACCCCGGCCAGGCCGACCCGGACCGGATCACCGCGGGGCTGCGCACCCTCGTCCGCGACGCCCACGCCCGCGGCCTGAAGGTCGTCGGCGCGACGCTGATGCCGTTCGAGGGACACCGCGGCTACCGGGCCGACCGCGAGCAGGTGCGCCAGGCCGTCAACGCACGGATCCGCTCGGGCACCGTGTTCGACGCGGTCGTCGACTTCGACAGGGCGCTGCGCGACCCCTACGACCCGCGCCGACTGCGCCCCGGCTACGACTCGGGCGACCACCTCCACCCCAGCGACATGGGCTTCCGGAGGATGGCGGAGGTCTTCGACCTGGCCTCGCTCAAGGGCGCCGCGCCCGCCGAGCTGTAGGGGCCGCCCCCGCTCACCAGCCGCCGTGACGGCGCCGGTCGCGTTCCTCGCGCCGTGCCTCACGGCGCTCGCGGTGCTCCTCCCGCCGCTCCTCGCGGCGTTCGCGCATCCAGTCGCGGTGCTCCTCGATCGCCCTGTGGACGTCGAGCAGGCCCTCCACGCCCTCGCGGGGGGAGTTCTCCAGTTCCCGGCGACCGGCCTTGCGCTCCAGCTTCTCCTGGCGCCGCTGCTCCTTCAGCCGCTGCCGCTCGGCCCTGGTCAGCTTGCGCTCGACACCGACCCCGCCCCAGAACGCGAACCCGGTGACGACCACACGCGGCGCGCCGGGCTCCCCCGGCACGCCCTCCTCGCGGTGGTCGAAGCCGCCCATGATGCCGATGCCGCGCACGACCACCTCGACGCCGGGCGGCACGATCACGTTCATCCCGCCCATGATCGCGACGCAGTTGATCTCTACCTCGCGGTCCGCGAAGTCCGCCTCCCTGAGGTCGATCTCACCGCCGCCCCAGAAGGCGAAGCAGTTGAAACGCTTGGGCACCCGCCAGCGCCCCTTGCGCTGGAACCCGGACATCACGGCGACCGCCCACGTGGACGACCCCTCGCCACCGGTGATCCGCCCGGCCCAACCACCGCTCGGCGCCGGTTCCTTGGTCAGGGACACAGCCGGGGGCGTGGCACCCGCGGCCGGCAGGTCCCGGGTGATCGGGGCCAGTTCACGGTACGTCCGCGCCTTGTACGTCGCCTCCAGCCGCTCCTCGAACTCCTCCATGTCGAGACGGCCCTCCGCGAGGGCGTCCCTGAGGACCTCGGCGACTCGTTCACGATCGGCGTCGGCGGCGCGCAGATCCGGATCCGGGAGGGGGGTGTGCGGCGCTGGCCGCTGCTCGTCGCTTCCCCCGTGAGACACAGCGTCGGTCATGGGCGTCAGACTAGGCCCTGTCGTCACCTTCCCGCCTGCCGCGCGACGCCCGGCACGCACATCTGCCGCGTTGTCGTCGGTCATCGACTCCCGCACGTCGAACGAGCTCGCGCGGGGGCACCCCCATCGACGCCGCGCGGCCCGACCTCCGGGCGGACGACGGGAATGTGACGACGAGGCCTATGAGTTCGCGGCGTCCCGGACCACGCCCACGCTCTCGCCGGACTTCTCCGCGTACATCTTCGCGATCACCGCCTCGATGTCCGGCTCCCGCACCGACAGGTCCACCAGCGGATACTCCGCCGCGATCCGCGCCACCAGCGGCGCCGCCGACTGCGACGCCGGGAACGCGAGCCACTGCCGCGGCCCCTCCACCCGCACCACGCGCGCGGGCGGCGCCTGGACAGGCGGCAGCTCCCGCTCCAGGTCGACCACCAAGGTGCGTTCGCTGTCGCCGACCTCGTGCAGTCCGGTGAGCGGGCCGTCGTACATCAGGCGCCCGTGGTCGATGACCATCACCCGGGAGCACAACTGCTCGATGTCCTGCAGGTCGTGCGTGGTCAGCAGCACCGTCGTACCCCGCTCGGCGTTCACCTCCCGCAGGAACTCCCGCACCTTCGCCTTGGAGACGACGTCCAGCCCGATCGTCGGCTCGTCCAGGTACAGCACCTCGGGGTCGTGCAGCAGCGCCGCCGCGATGTCGCCGCGCATCCGCTGCCCCAGCGACAGCTGCCGAACCGGCACGTCCAACAGGGCACCGAGCTCCAGCAGTTCGACCAGGCGGTCGAGGTTCTCGCGGTAACGGGCGTCCGGAATGCGGTACATGCGGTGCATCAGCCGGTAGGAGTCGACCAGCGGCAGGTCCCACCACAGGGTCGTACGCTGCCCGAAGACCACGCCGATGCGCTGCGCGAGCCGGCTCCGCTCCCGGGAGGGGTCGATGCCGGCGACCCGCAGCCGGCCGCCGCTCGGGGTCAGGATCCCGGTCAGCATCTTGATCGTGGTGGACTTCCCGGCGCCGTTCGGCCCGATGTAACCGACCATCTCGCCGCGTGCCACCGTGAAGGAGATCGAGTCCACGGCCCGCACCTGCCGCCGCTCGCTCTTGAGGAACCCGGTCCTCTTGCGCACGTCGAAGACCTTCTCGACGCGGTCGAGTTCGATGAAGCCGCTGCTCATGATCCCCTCTCAGCTCCCCGTACTCCGGTACGAACGCAGTCCCGCCCGCCACGCCAGTCCCGCGAGCGCACAGCAGCCCACCGCGACCAGCGGTGGCGTGAAGGCGGCCCAGGACGGCAGGTCGAGCGGATAGGGCCGGCCCAGCACGTACAGCGCGGGCAGCCAGTTGACGAAGGCGAGCGGCAGCACGAACGTCACCCCGCGCACCAGTTCCTTCGCGAACACGGTGGGCGGGTACTGCAGCAGTGTGGTGCCGCCGTAGGTGAACGCGTTCTGTGCCTCGGAGGCGTCCTGCGCGACGAACTGGAAGGCCCCGCCCGCCACGAACACCGCGCAGAAGATCACGCCACCGCTCAGCAGCGTCAGCGGCACCATCAGCACCCTCAGCGGGGTCCATGAGACGTCCAGCACCGCGAGGGCGTACCCGAGGACCAGCGCGCCCTGGGTGACCCGGCCGAGGCGGCGCAGGGCGAAGCGGTCCGCGGCGACCTGCGCGAGCACCGGTGCCGGCCGCACCAGCAGGGTGTCCAGGGTGCCGTCACGCACCCGCCGCCCCAGTCGGTCCATGGATCCGATCGCGAGGTCGGCGAGGCCGAAGGCGGTCGTGGACAGGCCGTACAGGAAGGCCACCTCGGGCAGGCCGTAGCCGCCGAGTCGGTCGACCCGCGAGAACATCAGCATGATCGCGACGAAGTCCAGCGCGGTGCCGGCGAAGTTGCCGAACGTCGTCATCAGGAAGGAGGCGCGGTAGGCCACGGTGGAGCGGATCCACATGGCGGTGATCAGGAAGTAGGCACGCACCCCCTCGCGCACCGGGCCGTGGGCCCGCGTGCGCACCGGGCCGCGCGGCTCCGCGCCTCCGAGCACGGTGTCAGCCACCCTGGACCACCACCCGCCGCGTCGCCGCCGACTGCACCAGCCGCCCCACGGCGAGCAGCACCACCGCCCAGGCCCCCTGGAAGGCGTACGTGGGCAGCGGATCGGCCGTGCCGAGCAGCACGTCCAGGGGCGCCTGGAGCAGCGCCGACCAGGGCAGCACGCGGACGACGTCGCCGAGGGCCCCGGGGAAGACGTTCAGCGGCAGCAACATGCCCGAGCAGAAGACCGCCGTCAGCCAGGAGACGCTGGCCACCCCCGCCCCGTCCAGCAGCCAGAACGCGGTCAGCGCCACGACGAACCGGATCGCGAAGCTCACCACCACCCCGAACCCGACCGCGACCAGGAAGGCCAGCCAGGTCAGCGGGCTGGTGGGCAGCGCCAACGGGAACAGCAGGGCGCCCACCGCCAGCGGCACCACACCCCGCCCCAGCAGATGGAACAGCGCCCGCCCCAGGTCCGCGGCCAGCCACCACAGCTGCAGGTCGGCGGGGCGGTACAGGTCGATCGCGATGTCTCCGGTGCGGATGCGTTCGATCAACTCGTCCTCGAAGCCGCCACCCATCACCGAGACGGTCATCAGCAACGCCTGGCCCGTCCACACGTACGTCAGCGCCTGGCCCTCGTCGTAACCCCCCAGATGCGGCCGTTCGTGCCACAGGGCCAGGTAGGTGTATGCCAAGATCAATCCGAAGACTGTGTTGGTGAACACCCCCGCCGCGGTCGCGGTCCGGTAGGTGGCGTACCGCCGGAAACCACCGGCGGCGACAGCGGCGTACAACCGCCCTGCCCCCACGGGAGTCCTCCCTTCGACGCGTGCCGGGCGAAGCGCCGGAGCCTAGCGCGCGGACGAAGTGGCGTACCACACGTTTTTCCCGTACGAACGTCCCTCGTGCCGGGAACTGGAACGCAAGGTGCGACAGTCTTCATCAGGGGATGCAGATGGCGTACGAGGACGTACGGGAACGTACGACGCGAAACGGGAGTCCGGCACCACGATGAGCGACGAGCCACAGCCGCAGAAGAGCAGCCAGGTCGTGGCGTCCAGAGAACCGCAGACGGCACCCGTCGCGGCGGTCCCCGGCGACGGCCCGAAGCGGCCGAGGCGCACGGGATGGCGCCGGCTGATCCCCACCTGGAAGACGGTGCTCGGCACCTTCGTGGCCGGCCTGCTGCTCCTGGTCGGACTGTTCGCCCTCGGCTACTACATGGTCAAGATCCCGGCGGCGAACGCGGCGGCCACCAAGCAGAGCAACGTCTACCTGTACGCGGACGGCAGCCAGCTGGGCCGCGACGGCACCGTCAACCGGGAGAACGTCAGGCTCGCGCAGATCTCCAAGGCCGCCCAGCACGCCGCCCTCGCCGCCGAGGACCGCGACTTCTACACCGAGTCCGCCGTCGACCCCAAGGCGATGGTCCGCGCGGCCTGGAACACCGCCACCGGCAAGGGCAAGCAGTCCGGCTCGACGATCACCCAGCAGTACGTGAAGAACTACTACCTGGAGCAGGAGCAGACCGTCACCCGCAAGGTGAAGGAGTTCTTCATCGCGATCAAGCTGGACCGCGAGAAGAGCAAGGACGACATCCTCGAGGGCTACCTCAACACCAGCTACTTCGGCCGCAACGCCTACGGCATCCAGGCCGCCGCCCAGGCCTACTACGGCGTGGACGCCAAGGACCTCACCGTCGGCCAGGCCGCCTACATCGCGGCCCTGCTGAACGCGCCCAGCGAGTACGACGTGATCGCGCATCCCGAGAACAAGGGCGCGGCCGTGGCCCGCTGGAACTACGTCCTCGACGGCATGGTCAAGAAGGGCTGGCTGAGCGCCGCCGAGCGGAAGAAGGTCACCTTCCCCACGCCCCGCCAGCAGGTCTACGCCTCCGGCATGTCCGGGCAGCGCGGCTACCTGATCCAGGCGGTCAAGGACTACCTCACCAGCAACAAGATCATCGACGAGGACACCCTGGCCCGCGGCGGCTACCGCATCACCACCACGCTGGAGAAGTCCAAGCAGGACGCCTTCGTCAAGGCCGTCGACGACCAGGTGATGAGCAAGCTCGACAAGAAGAACAACAAGGTCGACCGGTACGTCCGCGCGGGCGGCGCCGCCATCGACCCGGCCACCGGCAAGGTCCTCGCGATGTACGGCGGCATCGACTACACCAAGCAGTACGTCAACAACGCCACCCGCCGCGACTACCAGGTCGGCTCCACGTTCAAGCCGTTCGTGTTCACCTCGGCGGTGGGGAACGGCTCCCGCACCCAGGACGGCGTCACCATCACCCCGAACACGGTGTACGACGGCACCGACAAGCGGCCCGTACAGGGCTGGTCCGGCGGTGCCTACGCGCCGGAGAACGAGGACAACGTCTCCTACGGCCCGATCACCGTCCGCAAGGCCACGGACAAGTCCGTGAACGCCGTGTACGCGCAGATGGCGGTGGACGTCGGCCCGTCCAAGGTGAAGCAGACCGCGATCGACCTGGGTGTGCCCGCGAACACGCCCGACCTGCAGCCGTACCCGTCGATCGCGCTCGGCACCGCCACCGCGAGCGTCCTCGACATGACGCAGGCGTACGCCACGCTCGCCAACCATGGCGAGCACGGCGCGTACACGCTGGTCGAGAAGATCACCGACGGCACGCAGAGCATCCCGCTGCCGCAGCAGTCCACGAAGCAGGCGGTCAGCCGCGAGGCGGCGGACACCACCACGTCCGTCCTGCAGAGCGTCGTCGACAACGGCACCGCGACCGCCGCTCAGGGCGCCGGCCGACCCGCCGCCGGCAAGACCGGCACCGCCGAGGAGGACCAGGCGGCCTGGTTCGCGGGCTACACCCCGCAGCTGGCCACCGTGGTCGCGGTCATGGGCCAGGACCCGGACACCGGCAGGCACCAGTCGCTCTACGGCGCGATGGGCCTGCCCCGCATCAACGGCGGCGGCGCGCCCGCGCAGATCTGGGCGCAGTTCACGAAGGACGCGCTGCAGGGGCAGCCGGTGAAGGACTTCGACCTGCAGCTCCAGGCGGGCGCGGACCAGACGCTGGAGCCCCCGAGCGCCGGCCCGACGGACCAGCAGCCCGGCACCACGGGCGACCAGTCCAACGGCGGCGCGACCGGCGGCCAGTCCAGCACCCCGGGCCAGAACCAGGGCCAGACCCAGGGCCAGACGGGCGGCACCCCCGGCAACGGCGGCACGACGACCGGCGGCCCGACCGGCACGGGCGGCACCACCGGCGACGGCGGGACGACAACCGGAGGCACCACCGGCACGGGCGGCACCACCGGCGACGGCGGGACGACAACCGGAGGCACCACCGGGAACGGCGGCACGACGACCGGCGGCCCGACCGGCACGGGTGGCACCACCGGCGACGGCGGGACGACAACCGGAGGCACCGCCGGGAACGGCGGGACGACCAGTGGGGCGCTGGGCCCGCAGGGCCGGAGGCCTTAGCGCCCGACCCTCGGCGCATCGAACGGCCCGCACCGGATCGCACCGGTGCGGGCCGTTCCTGTGGAGACCGTCAGATACCCAGATCCTTGATGATCTTCGCCACGTGTCCCGTCGCCTTCACGTTGTACAGCGCGCGCTCGACCTTGCCGTCCTCGTCCACGATCACCGTGGAGCGGATGACGCCGACGACCGTCTTGCCGTACAGCTTCTTCTCACCGAAGGCGCCGTACGCCTCCAGCACCTTCTTGTCGGGGTCGGCGAGGAGGGTGACCTTCAAGGACTCCTTCTCGCGGAACTTCACGAGCTTCTCCGGCTTGTCCGGGGAGATGCCGATGACGTCGTAGCCGGCGCCCGCCAGCAGCTGGAGGTTGTCCGTGAAGTCGCACGCCTGCTTGGTGCAGCCAGGGGTGAGTGCCGCCGGGTAGAAGTACACGATGACCTTGCGGCCCTTGTGGTCGGCCAGGGAGACCTCGTTGCCGTCGGCGTCCGGCAGGGTGAAGGCGGGGGCGGTGTCGCCGGGCTGGAGTCGCTCGCTCATCGGTACCTCACGGGGCAAGGGGCGGGTTACGCGGATCACATGGATCACACACGGGTCTGCCCGACGAGCCTAATCTGCTTCCGGACCCTCCCACGGGGGTGCCGAGGAGTGCGTTCGGCACGAAGCTGACAGACTGTCCAGCACAGAATCAGGAAAATGCGCGGAACACGTCGCACACGACCACGGAGGAAGCGCGGTGACGGACACGTCGAGCACACCGGACACCAGGACTCCGGCCGAGATCGAGGCGGACATCAGGCGCCGCCGCGAGACGCTGGCCGAGACGCTCGACGAGATCGGCGTCCGGGTGCACCCGAAGACGATCGTCGGGGACGCCAGGGCCAAGGTCGTCTCCAACATCGACCACACGCTCGGGCGGGCCTATGTGGGCGTCAACCGGGTCGTCAGCGAGGTCAAGGGCCAGCTGGTCACGGAGGAGGGCGCGCCGCGGCTGGAGCGCATCGTGCCGGTGGCGCTGGTCGTGGTCGGCGTCGTGGGACTGTTCGCGCTGGGCTCCCGGCGGCGCCGGGTCTGACCCGGGCGCGCGCGAGGCCGTCGAAGGCAGGTAGGTTCAGGGCGTGAGCGAGAAGACCCACCACGACAAGTTGCCCATCCGGATGCTGCACGACCGCGTGCTGGTGCGGCAGGAGACCGGCGAGGGCGAGCGCCGCTCCGGCGGCGGCATCCTCATCCCCGCGACCGCGGCCGTGGGCCGGCGCCTCGCCTGGGCGGAGGTCGTCGCGGTCGGGCAGAACGTACGGACCGTGGAACCGGGCGACCGGGTCCTGTTCGACCCGGAGGACCGGGCCGAGGTGGAGGTACGCGGGATCGCGTACGTCCTGATGCGCGAACGCGACCTGCACGCGGTGGCGGCGGACCGCTTCGAGGGGACGCAGGACTCCACGGGGCTGTACCTGTAGATCAACGCGGTTCACCCCGGAAGAGGGCTGGTGACGATCGTCACCAGCCCCTTTTGCCGTTCCTGCGCGTGACTGTCCGATCAACGATTCGTTACTCCGTACGAGACCGCGAACGCGCGGTCGAGAACGGAGGGGGCATGGCCGCGACGGGCAAGTACCAACGGAACACGCTTGCGAATGCAGTCGCCGAGTCCCCTACCTGGAATGACCTCATGCGCCGTCTGGGGCTCAAGCCGAGCGGTGGGCAGCGGCGCGTACTGCAGCAGCAAGTCGCCGCCCATGGGATCGACACCGGCCACTTCCGGCAGCGCAGCCCCTGGCGCAGGTATCCGGACGCCGCGATCGCCGCAGCGGCGGCGTCATCCACCACGTTGCGTGAGGTCGCACTGAAACTTGGGGCCACACCGGCGACCGGAACCCTCGCGCACATCCGACGCCGTATCGCCGCTGCGGGGATCGACATCAGCCACTTCCCAGGCATCGACCGCGCGCACCTGGACCTGCCGTTCACCGACGAGGAACTGCGGGCCGCGGCCGCCTCCGCCCACAACCTGCGCAGCGCTGCCGCGGTTCTGGGAGTCCCCGACGACAGCCGGTCACGCAACGTGCTGGGGCGAATGTTCCGAGAGCGGGCCATCGACACGTCCCATTTCCGCAACGCTCGCTTCGCGATCCCTGAGCAGGAACTGCGGGCGGCGGTCCCTGAAGCCACGAGCTACGCCGACCTCATACGCGCCCTGAAACTAGAGGTGAACGACACGAACCACAGGCGTATCCGCCGTAGGGTCGCCGAGCTCGGCCTGGACACAAGCCACTTCACTCGGCGCCCCTGGGGCGCAGTGCAGACAAGCCCGCGCAAGGCTACGAGGGAAAAGGTATTGGTGGCCCTCCCACCCGGATCCGCGCGTCCCAACCGGGCACGATTGCATGCGGCCTTACAGGATCTAGGGGTTCCCCATCAGTGCGCCACCTGCGGAAATGCAGGCCAGTGGCTAGGGCAACCGATCACACTCCAAATCGACCACGTCAACGGCGACTGGCTGGACAATCGTGTCGAGAACCTGAGGTGTCTGTGCCCGAACTGCCATGCTCTGACGGCCACATGGTGCCGCCGGAAAGTCGGGCGCCGCACAGAGCATCCGGCCCCACCCGTACACTGAGCAACGCGAAACGACACAGGAAGGCGAAGTGTCCGTTTTGTCGCGGTCGTGGCGAAATGGCAGACGCGCGGGTTTTAGGTGCCCGTGGGAGAAATCCCGTGTGGGTTCGAGTCCCACCGACCGCACACAGACATGGCATGACGGAAGGCCCGGTCCGAGCGGCACTTTCCAGGGACCGGGCCTTCCGTGCAGTCGGCCTCAGCCCAGCAGTTCCCGAACCACCGGTACCAGCGCCCGGAACGCCTTGCCGCGGTGGCTGATCGCGTTCTTCTCCTCGGGGGTGAGTTCCGCGCAGGTTCGGGTCTCGCCCTCCGGCTGGAGGATCGGGTCGTAGCCGAAGCCGTTCGTGCCGGTGGGCTCGTGGCGCAGGGTGCCGCGGAGTTGGCCCTCGACCACCCGTTCCGTGCCGTCGGGGAGGGCCAGGGCCGCCGCGCAGGCGAAGTGGGCGCCGCGGTGGGGGTCGTTGATGTCCGCGAGCTGGGCCAGGAGCAGGTCGAGGTTGGCCTTGTCGTCGCCGTGGCGGCCCACCCAGCGGGCGGAGAAGATGCCCGGTGCGCCGTTCAGGACGTCGACGCACAGGCCGGAGTCGTCCGCCACCGCCGGCAGGCCCGTGGCACGAGCCAGCGCGTGGGCCTTGAGCAGGGCGTTCTCGGCGAAGGTCACGCCCGTTTCCTTGACGTCGGGGATGTCGGGGTAGGCGTCGGCGCCGACCAGGTCGTGCGGGAGGCCCGCTTCGGCGAGGATCGCCCGGAGTTCGGTGATCTTTCCGGCGTTGCGTGTGGCGAGGATCAGGCGGGTCATGGGACCAGTATCCGTGGGCGGTGCGTGGCCGCGGCGCCCGCCTGGCGCCCTAGGACGACGTGCAGACCTTCGTCAGTTCGCCCGCCGCGTTCGTCACCGGGGCGACGTCGGGGGTCTTGTCGCCGTTCTTGATCGCGCCCCGGAGGTTGGTGACCGCCTTGCGCAGGTCGTCGACCGCCTTGTTGAGGTCGACGTTGTCCGTCCTGTCGCCGATCTGGTCGAGGTTCTTCTCGATGGAGTTCAGGGCGTCGTCCGTGCGGGTCGGGTCGTTCGCCGCGTTCTCGACGGCCTGCTGGAGGTCGGTGACGCTGTCGGCTATCGAGTCGGCGGTCTGGACGCAGTCGATGGCCTTGTTCACGGCGTCGCAGCCCGCGCTCGCGCCGACGGCGGCGAGGACGGCGACGGCCGCGAGCGCGGCGGTGGCGGTGCGTCGGCGGTGGCGCGCGGCCATGGAGCGGTTCCCTCCGCGTGGGTGGTGAGGGTGGGGCGCGCGGTGTCGTCCGTGCGCCCCACCCGGGTCACTCCTGAAAACGCCGTTCCGCGCTACGCGGTTGCCTCCAGCGCCGCCCGCTGGATCGCCGTGAGCTGTTCGCAGCCCGCCACGGCGAGGTCGAGGAGGGCGTTCAGTTCCGCGCGGTCGAAGGGGGCCGCCTCCGCCGTGCCCTGGACCTCGACGAAGCGGCCGTCGCCGGTGCAGACGACATTCATGTCGGTCTCGGCGCGGACGTCCTCCTCGTAGCAGAGGTCGAGGAGCGGTACGCCGGACACGATGCCCACGGAGACGGCGGAGACGGTGCCGGTCAGCGGCTGCCGGGTGGCCTTGACGAGCTTCCTGCGCTGCGCCCAGGCGACGGCGTCGGCGAGCGCGACGTACGCGCCGGTGATCGCGGCGGTGCGGGTGCCGCCGTCGGCCTGGAGGACGTCACAGTCGAGGACGACGGTGTTCTCGCCGAGCGACTTGGTGTCGACGACGGCGCGCAGGGAGCGGCCGATCAGGCGGCTGATCTCGTGGGTACGGCCGCCGATCCTGCCCTTGACCGACTCGCGGTCGCCGCGGGTGTTGGTGGAGCGGGGCAGCATGGCGTACTCCGCGGTGACCCAGCCCTCGCCGCTGCCCTTGCGCCAGCGCGGCACGCCCTCGGTGACGGAGGCGGTGCAGAGGACCTTCGTGTCGCCGAAGGAGACGAGGACGGAGCCCTCGGCGTGCTTGCTCCAGCCGCGCTCGATGGTGACCGGGCGGAGCTGTTCGGGGGTGCGGCCGTCGATTCGAGACATGGCGCCGAGCCTATCCGTAACTGCGTCAGGGGCTTCTCCCACGGTGGGAGAAGCCCCTGGCCATCCGCGTATGCGTACTGGTGTGTGAGCCGCGTCGGCCGGCGCTCACATCATGTCTTCGATCTCCGCGGCGATCGGGTCGGCGTCGGTGCCGATGACGACCTGGATGGCGGTGCCCATCTTGACCACGCCGTGGGCGCCGGCGGCCTTCAGGGCGGCCTCGTCGACCAGCGAGGCGTCGTGGACCTCGGTGCGGAGCCGGGTGATGCAGCCCTCGATCTCGTCGATGTTGTCGATGCCGCCGAGCCCGGCAACGATCTTCTCAGCCTTGCTGGCCATGTCCTTACTCCCTGAGCCGAACCGCTGTGTCGAAACTGGTCTACACCACCAGGGGAAAGGCCGCAAAGTGCCGGGCGGGGCACCGCGACCGGCTACGTGGCCTTTATCACGAGTGCGGCATTTGCTCCGGATCTGTCCGAGGCCACAGAATTCATGGGTTCCTTATCCCGCCTTCACCGTGCTACAACAGGTCTACACCACAGGTGGTGTAGACCACACGGGGGCTGTCCACCCCGTTCACCTCCCCCCTTTTTCCCGTCCCCCCGGCAGCTCCCCGGCACATGGAGGAAGTATGAGCACCGCCACCGCGACGACGGCGGCCCCCGCGAAGAAGCGGGGCTCCGGTCTGTTTCAGGGCCTGCAGAAGGTCGGCCGCAGCCTGCAGCTCCCCATCGCCGTGCTGCCGGCGGCGGGCATCCTGCTCCGGCTGGGGCAGCCCGACGTGTTCGGTGACGACGGGCTCGGCTGGCACAAGGTCGCGTCCGTCTTCGCGACCGCGGGCGGCGCCGTGTTCGACAACCTGCCCCTGCTGTTCTGCGTCGGCGTCGCGATCGGTTTCGCCAAGAAGTCGGACGGCTCCACCGCGCTCGCGGCCCTGGTCGGCTACCTCGTCTACAGCAACGTGCTGAAGGCGTTCCCGCTGACCGAGCAGCACATCGAGAACGGCAAGATAGTCGAGGCGACGTACAACAACCCTGGCGTCCTCGGCGGCATCCTCCTGGGTCTGCTGTCCGCCGTGCTGTGGCAGCGGTTCCACCGCACCAAGCTGGTGGACTGGCTCGGCTTCTTCAACGGCCGCCGGCTCGTCCCGATCATCATGGCGTTCGTCGGCACGCTCTTCGGCGTCTTCTTCGGGCTGGTCTGGAAGCCGATCGGTGACGGCATCTCCGACGTGGGCAAGTGGATCACCGGTCTCGGTGCCGTGGGCGCGGGTCTGTTCGGTCTGATCAACCGCGCGCTGATCCCGGTCGGCATGCACCAGTTCGTGAACGCGGTCTCCTGGTTCCAGATCGGCGACTACAAGAACTCCGCGGGCGTCATCGTGCACGGCGACCTGAACCGCTTCTTCGCCGGTGACCCGACCGCCGGGCAGTTCATGTCGGGCTTCTTCCCGATCATGATGTTCGGTCTTCCGGCTGCCGCGCTCGCCATCGCGCACACCGCCCGCCCCGAGCGCCGCAAGGCCGTGATGGGTCTGATGCTCTCGGTCGCGCTCACCTCCTTCGTCACCGGTGTCACCGAGCCGATCGAGTTCTCGTTCATGTTCATCGCCCCGGTGCTGTACGCGATCCACGCGGTCCTCACCGCGCTGTCCATGGCGATCACCTGGGCGCTCGGCGTCCACGCCGGCTTCACCTTCTCGGCCGGTGCGATCGACTACCTGCTGAACTGGAACCTCGCCACCAAGCCCTGGCTGATCATCCCGATCGGCCTGGTGTTCGGCGCGATCTACTACTTCGTCTTCCGGTTCGCCATCCTCAAGTTCAACCTCACCACCCCGGGTCGCGAGCCCGAGGAGGAGGTCGAGGACCTGACGAAGGCGTAGCGTCGGCAGTCCCAGGAGGGCCCCGGAACCAGGTGGTTCCGGGGCCCTCCCGCGTACGTCAGCCGTCCAGCGCCGTCCGCACCAGGTCCACGGCCAGGTCACGGGCGTCGTGGACCGGAAGGCCGTTGTCCGTGTACCAGTCGGCGGTGGCCTCCGGGTGCGGGCCCGTGACCGCCACGCGGCCGGCGCCGAACCGGGCCACCAGTGCGGCGGGCAGGCCGTTGGTGTAGGTGGCCAGGATTCTGGTGTCCGCCGCCTGCGCGCTCTCGTCGAGGACGAAGTACGGGCCGTCCTGGAAGAACACCGTCCGGGGTCGGCCCCGCCACACCACCCCGACCAGTGTGTCGCTGTCGTCGTGGACCGTGCGCCCCGCCGAGGAGATGTACTGGTCGGTGTCCCCGGGCAGCAGTCCGAACCCCGGGGTCGCCCCGGCCAGATAGCCGCCCAGGCAGAAGCCCAGGTACCGTCCGCCGTCCCGCACGAAGTCGCGGATCGGGTCGCGTTGCCGGCGCAGCTTGCGGTAGGCGCGGGAGAGCCTGCCGCCGCCCGGCTGGGCGTACACGAGGGCCCGGGCGAGCGACTCGGCCGACAGCGGCAGCGCCTCGCGCGGCCCGGTGAAGCGGACGTCCAGGTCCCAGGGCCCGGCGGTGAGCAGGTCCGCGACCGCCTCCGGGCACCCGGGCAGCGTGGCCGGCCCCCGGTAGACGAGCGCGAGCGGGCGCCGTCCGGCGCCGGACGCCTCGGCGTGTGCCATGCCTTCCTCACCGCCCCGTACGCGTGGCCCCCTCGGCGGGGAGCCCTCGCCAGCTGGTCCCCGGCGTCAGGTGCTCCCCCTTCATGACCAGGGAGAGTGCCCCGAGCCGAACGCCCTCGCCCACCACCGCGTCGTACAGCACGATCGCGCGGGCGCCGATGCTCGCTCCGGACCGGACGGTCACCTTGGACATCTTCATGACCCGGTCCTCGAACAGGTGGGTCTGCAGCGAGACGTGGGTGCCGATCGCGGCGTCGTCGCCCACCTCCACCAGGTCGAACTCGGTGAGGAAGGTGGTGCCGATCCAGGTGCGCCGTCCGATGCGGGCGCCGAAGAGGCGGAGCACCGGCGGCAGGAAGGGCGTCCCCACCAGCGTACCCACGCCGGCCGGGACCGCGGCGGCCTCGAACAGGCCGGTGACGAACTCGGTGCGCCGGACGAACAGGCTCCACAGGGGTGCGACGCGCGGCCGGTACCGTCCGACGACGACGAGCTTCACCAGCACGCAGGACGCGATGACGGCGCCCATCGCAGCCATCGCGAGCAGCGGTGACACGAGCACCGCCACCGGCACGCCCGCATGGCGGGTGAGGGCGGACAACGCCGACAGGAACAGGCAGCCGCCGGTCGCCAGCAGGGAGGCGGGCAGGCCGGCGCGGAAGAACTCGATGCCCAGGCGCCCCAGCACGGTCCTGCGGGTCGGCCGGTAGGTCAGCTCCTCGGGGAAGGACCCGCTGCTCTGCCGCACCGGAAGCCGCAGGGCGGGCGAGCCCAGCCAGGTGGTGCCCTCGGGGACGCGATCCGGCGGCGGGACCGTGCCCACGCCCACCAGGGAGCCCGCTCCCAGCTGCGTTCCGGCCGGGATGAGCGCCGCGTTGCCGACGAACGCGCGGCGGCCCACCTCGGTGGGGCCGAACGCCACCCGGTCCGCGGCGAAGGCGGCGGACCCGATGCTCGCCATGTCCGCGACGAAACTGGCGTCCTTGAGCGTGAGCAGGTCGGGGTCGATGTGGGCGGCGGTGGAGACCTCGGCCCCCCGGCCGACGCGCGCGCCGAGCAGCCGCAGCCACGGCACGGTGTAGAGGGTGGCGTAGAGCGCGTTGGTGAGGGTGAGGCTGTACTCCAGCAGCTTGTCCGCGACCCACTTGCGCACGCCGAGGAGGGAGCGGGCCGGGTGGACGCCGGCGGGCACCCGGGGCAGGACGAGACGCTTGCCGACGGCGACCACCGTGCACACCGTGGCCACCACCAGCGGTCCGGACAGCGCGGCGGCGGCCAGTGCGGCCCCCGTGCCCCAGCGCAGCCAGGCCCACCACACCAGGGCGACGGACGGCAGGATCATCGCGGGCGGTGCCGCCTCCAGGAAGAGCAGACCGAGCAGTGCGGTGGCGAGGTGCCGTGGCCGCCAGCGGTCGAGGACGCCGGGCCTGGCCAGCATGGCCTCCACGGCGGGACCGAGGGCGTCGACCGGGCGCGCCGGTGACCCGGCTCGGCGCGCCCCGGCGGGGACCGGCTCGCCCGGGCCGAGGAGGGACTGCTCGCCGAGTGCCGAGCGGTGGCCCATGCGGGCGCCGGGTTCGAGGACCGCGCCCGCGCCGACGTAGGCCCGCTCGCCGACGGTGATCGGGGCGACGGTCACCCATCCGTCGGCGACCTGCCAGGGGCGCAGGCAGACGCCGTAGCCGATGGCGGTGTCGCTGCCGACGCGCAGCAGGGTGGGCAGGGCGATCAGGCTGGTGGCGATGGTGGTGCGGGCCCCGACACGGGCTCCGAGGAGCCGCAGGTAGGGGGCCATGAGGGGGGAGCCGCTGAGCACCCGGAGCGGGCTGATGCCGATCAGCAGGTCCAGCGCCCACAGGCGCAGGTAGGTCGCGCCCCACAGGGGGTGGCGGCCGGGGGCGATGCCCGCGGCAAGGAGGCGGCACAGGACGACGGGGAGGACCCAGCGCAGGGCGGTGTAGCCGGCCAGGACGGCGAGCGCGGGCTCGGCCACCGCCCAGCCGGAGATCTGGCCGTGGCGGGTGGCGTACGAGACGGCCAGAGGCAGTGTGAGCAGCAACAGCACGATGTGGATCGCCGTGGCCTGGGCGAGCCCGGCGCGTGCGATCCGGGCGCGGCCGTGGCGGAGCGGTGCCGGCCGGGGCGGCTCGGCGATGGCCGGGCCGGCCGCGGTCGTGCGCAGCCGGGCGGCGAGCGCGCGGACGGTGGGGTGTTCGTACAGGTCGCGCAGGGTGGGGCCGGGTTCGCCGTCCCGGCCGCGCAGCAGGGAGGCGGCCCGGGCGGCGAGCAGGGAGTGGCCACCGAGGTCGGTGAAGAAGTCGGCCTCGGCGGACAGCTGGTCCGGGGGGATGCCGAGAGCCCGGGACCAGGCGTCCCGGACGCGGGTCTCCCAGACGCCGCGGGCGGGCACCACCGGGCCGGTGCCCGCGAGCCGTCTGCCGGTCGGGGCGGGCAGCCGCCTGCGGTCGACCTTGCCGCTCGGCATGGCGGGCAGCCGGTCGAGGACGTCCAGGAACGACGGGATCATGTAGGCGGGCAGCATACGGCGCAGGCGCTCGTGGAGGCGGGCGGCGAGGGCGTCGTCGTCGGGGGCGGCGTCCGGTTCGGGGGTGCTGCCGGCGCGGACGACGTAGGCGGCGAGGGCCTTGCCGTCCGGGCCCTGTTCCGCCGGGGCGCCGGGCGCCGGGACGAGCGCGGTGACCGCCGCGGCCACGGCGGGGTCCTCCAGCAGGACGCTGTCGATCTCGTCGAGGGCGACCCGGTGGCCGCGGACCTTGACCTCGGCGTCGGCCCGGCCCAGGTACTCGATGTCCCCCTCGGGGGTCATGCGGCCGAGGTCGCCGGTGCGGTAGAGCCGGCCGCCCCGGGGTCCCGGCGGGTGCCGGATGAAACGGTCGGCGGTCAGGTCCGGGCGGCCCACGTAGCCGCGGGCGAGGCCCGGGCCGCCCAGGCAGATCTCGCCGGTCGCGCCGGGCGGCACGGGGCGGCGTCGCTCGTCCAGCAGCACCACCGAGTACGTCGGCAGGGGGCGCCCGATGGTGACGGGCCGGCCCGGGCGCAGTTCCTTGCAGGTCGCGGTGACGGTGGCCTCGGTGGGTCCGTAGGTGTTGAGGATGCGGCGGCCCGGCCTGCTCCACCGCTCGACGAGCGGCGCCGGGCAGGCCTCGCCGCCCACGAGGACGCCCCGGATCCGCGGCAGGTCCGGCGGGAGGGTGGCCAGCAGTGTGGGCACGCAGTACAGAACCGTGACGGCGTGCTCCTGGAGGAAGTCGGCGAGTTCGTCGCCGAGGCGCCCCGGGCCGGTCGGTCCGGCGACAAGCGTGGCGCCCACCGTCCACGTCGGCCAGATCTCCTCGATGGAGAAGTCGAACGACAGGGTCATGCCCTGGTACACCCGATCGTCCGGGCGTATGCCGTAGACGGGGGTCACGACGCGGAGGAAGTTGCAGATGCTGGACTGGGCGATCTCCACGCCCTTGGGTCTGCCGCTGGACCCCGAGGTGTACATGACGTAGGCGAGGGGGTCGTCCTCGTCCGGTTGGGCGGCGGTCGGGCGCGTGGTGGGCAGGCGGGCGAGGTCACCGGCGCGGGTGTCGGCCTCGATCACCGGGCACGGGAGCGGTGTCCGGGGCGCGCGTGCGGAGGTGGTGAGCAGGGCGGCGGTGCCGGCGTCGCCCAGGATGAAGGCGACCCGGTCCGGCGGTGACTCGGGGTCGACCGGCACGAACGCCGCCCCGGCCTTGCAGACGCCCAGCAGGCATGCGTACATCGCGACCGAGCGCGGCACCATGAGCGCCACGCGTGCGCCCGGGCCGATGCCCAGACGGCGCAGGTGGTGGGCGACCTGGTTGGCGCGTGCGTCGAGGTCGGCGTACGTCAGGCGCTGCCCGTCGCACTCCAGCGCCACGGCCGACGGGCCGCGGTCACAGGCGGATTCGAAGAAGTGGTGCAGCCGGCCGAGGGAATCCGTGGTCCCCGGTCCGGTGTGGCCTCCGGTCCTGACGCTGGGTCGGGCGTATGTGTCCGAGGCCATCGGGGCTCCCCCTTTTCCGGCTCGTGGAGTTGTCGCTCGTCCCCGGTGACCACTCCAGCCTGTGCGGCCGTTGCTGAGAGGAAGCTGAGAAGGCGCGAGAGGACGTCGGGGGGGCGGAACGAGCCGCGAGGAGCCGGGGGGCGAGCCGAGAGGAGCCGGGGGCGAGCCGAGAGGAGCCGAGAAAAAAGCCGAAAGGAGCTCGGAGGAGCCGGGACGAGCCGCGAGGAGCCGCGAGGGACACCAAAAGACCGCCGCCTCCCGGGAAGCGGCGGTCACCGTCGCGTCGTTCGTGGCCTCGCCTGCGTCGTTCGAGGTGTTGGGGCGGACGCGCTACATCTCGCTAGATCTCGTACGTCGCCCGGGGGGCCGCCAGTTCGACGGGGCCCGGGTAGACCGCGCGGGCGTCGGTCAGATTGACCTGGGGGTCCGTCCACGGCGGGATGTGGGTGAGGAGGAGGCGGCGGGCCCGTGCACGGGTGGCGGTCTCGCCCGCCTCACGGCCGTTGAGGTGGAGGTTCGGAATGTCCTCCTTGCCGTGGGTGAACGCGGCCTCGCACAGGAACAGGTCGGCGTCGCGCGCGAGTTCGTCCAGTGCCTCGCTCACCCCGGTGTCGCCCGAGTACGTGAGCGACCTGCCGCCGTGCTCGATCCGGATGCCGTACGCCTCCACCGGGTGGCGTACGCGTTCCGTGTGCACGGTGAAGGGGCCGATCTCGAACGTGCCCGGCTTGACGGTGTGGAAGTCGAAGACCTCGCTCATCGAGGAGGCCGACGGCGTGTCGCCGTAGGCGGTCGTCAGGCGCTGTTCGGTGCCCTCCGGGCCGTAGACCGGGATGGGGGCGCAGCGGCCACCGTCGTGGCGGTAGTAGCGCGCGACGAAATAGGCGAGCATGTCGATGCAGTGGTCGGCGTGCAGGTGGCTGAGGAAAATCGCGTCAAGGTCGTAGAGACCGCAGTGGCGCTGCAACTCGCCCAGGGCGCCGTTGCCCATGTCGAGCAGCAGCCGGAAGCCGTCGGCCTCGACGAGGTAGCTCGAGCAGGCCGATTCCGCGGACGGAAACGACCCCGAGCAGCCGACGACGGTGAGCTTCATAGAGCTGGAACCTCCGTGGCAGGACGTGCGGAAGGCAGGGACGGAAACGGTGCGGTGACGGGGGTCGTGCGGTCCGTCGAGCGTAAGGCGCAAAAGGGCCGGTCGCTCCTCCGCCAGGGGCCGTTGTGGGGGAACTCACCTGTGGTGTCACCGGTTCGGCTGGAACAAGGGCGCGCGCGGCGCACGATACGGCGCACTTGAGTTGCGGAAGGCGGGCAGTGGGGCGAACACGCCGGTAACGTCGTGCGTATGGACACGTCGTGGTGGCTCGCGCTGGCGGCGGTGGTGCTGCTCGCGCTGGTCGCGACGCTGGTGGACGGATGGGGGCGCGGGCGGCGTCACCGTGCTGCGGCCGCGCGTCCGCCGGGGCGTGCCCGGGTGCATCCGCGGCCGGCCGAGATCTGGTGGGCGAGCGTGCCCTACGGGGACCGGCCCGGCGGCAAGGAACGGCCGTGCCTGGTGCTGACGGTGCGCGGGGACAGTGCGACGGTCGCGCGGATCACCAGCCGGTACCACGACGAGCGGACGGGAGTGATCCCGCTACCGCCGGGGTCGGTCGGTGACACCGAGGGACGGCCCAGCTTCCTGGAGACGGACGAGCTGCGGGACGTGCCGCTGTGGGACTTCCGGCGCCGGGTGGGGGTGGTGGACCCCGCTCTGTGGGACCAGGTGCGGTACCTGGCGGGGTGAACAGCGGGTTCGCAATGGGTGTCATGGCTTGGTCACCGTGACCGTGACGGTCCACTGCTGGATGCCGAGGCACGACACCTGGCCGGGGCGCTTGGCGCACAGCGGGCGGGTGGCCTTGAGCTGTGCGGTGCCGGGTGCGACGGCGTCGAAGGCGGCCACGGCGTCGCCCGGCTGGACGACGAGACCGGCGTTGGTGGCCTTCAGCGCCGTGCCGGTGGCGGTGACGGGGGTCCAGGGGCGGTCCTTGGTGCCGTCCAGGGTGAGGCGGATCTGTCCGCCGGTGGTCAGGCACACGGTGCGGCCGGTGTCGGCGGCGGTGAGCTGGAGCCGAGGGGTGCAGCCCGCGCGGGTGGCCGTGGCGGACGGCGCCCCGGAGGAGGGGGCCGAGGGGGAGGCCGACCCGGACTCCGGCGCCGACGGGGACGCCGGTGCCGAGGCCGACCCGGACACCGACGGGGACGGCGACACCGCGCCGCTTCCGGCGGCCCCTCCCCCGCTGTGCGTGCCGCAGCCCGCGAGGAGGAGCGCCGCTGCTGCGACGGCGATGACGGTGGTCCGCTGAGCGGTGGTACGGCGCATGGGGGCCGCCTCTCGTTACTCGTGCCCGTGTGTGCCGATGTGACGTTTCTCCAGCGCATCAGGATCCCCACGCGCCCGCAAACGGGCCCCGGCCCACACGCCCGGCCGGGGCCCCTTCGCGCACAGGTGCGTCAGCTCGTCGTCAGGGCGGTGTCGTCGATGACGAAGCTGGTCTGCAGCGAGGAGTCCTCCACGCCGCTGAACTTCAGGGTGACCGTGGACCCCGCGAACGAGGACAGGTCGAAGGACTTCTGGGTGTAGCCGGAGGCCGCGTTGACGTTCGAGTACGTCGCCAGCGTGGTCGACCCGGCGGTCACCGTCAGCTTGTCGTACGCGGTGCTGCCGGTCTCCGCGGTGTCGATGTGCAGGTAGAAGGTGAGCGTGGCCTTGCAGCCGGACGGGATGGTCACCGACTGCGACAGCGTGTCGGTGTGCGAGGAGCCGTATCCGTCGAGCCAGGCGTAGTAGGAGCCGCTGTGCGCCGCCTCACCGCTGTCGTTGGTGATCACGCCGCTGGAGGCGCTCCAGGTGGTGTTGCCCGACTCGAAGCCCGGGTTGCCGAGCAGCTGCGCCGAGGTGCAGGTGCCGCCGGAGGAGCCGACCGTCCAGGTGAAGGAGGTGGAGCCGGAGGCACCGGTCGCGTCCTTGGCGGTGACGGTCACGCTGTAGGTGCCCGCGGTGGAGGCGGTGCCGGAGATCAGGCCGGTCGAGCTGTTGATCGACAGGCCGGTGGGCAGTCCGGTGGCGCTGTAGGTGAGGCCGGCGCCCGCGCTGTCCGTCGCCTTGATCTGCAGGCTGACCGAGCTGCCGGTCGCGGTGGACTGGTTGCCCGGGTTGGTGACGGTCACCGTGTTTCCGGTGCTGCTACCGGAGGAGAAGGCGGTCGTGCCGTTGGGGGTGCCCCAGCCGGTCGGGCCGTCGTAGCCGGTGCCCGCGGTGCAGAAGTACGAGGTCGAGCAGGAGCCGTTGCTGCCGCTGGTCACGTCGTACAGGTTGCTCGTGTGCGAGTAGGGGTACTTCGCCGGGTAGTCGCTCGAGCCCGGGGTGCCCGCGAGGGCGTAGACGCCGGCGATGATCGGGGCGGAGGCGCTGGTGCCGCCGTAGACCGCCCAGCCCGAGCCGCCGTAGGTGTCGTAGACCGCGACGCCGGTGGCCGGGTCGGCGACCGCGGAGACGTCGGCCTCCATGCGCTTGGAGCAGCCGGTGTCGGTCTGCCAGCTCGGCTTGGGGTCGTAGGCGGAGCAGCCGGAGCCGGTGCCCTCGGTGGAGCTGGTGTTCCAGACGGACTCGGTCCAGCCGCGGGAGTTCGACGACGTGCTCAGCGCGGTGCCGCCGACTGCGGTGACGTACTGGGAGGTCGCCGGGTACTCGGCGCCGTAGCCGGAGTCGCCCGCGGAGACGGTGATCGCGACGCCCGGGTGCTTGAAGTACGAGGTGTCCTCGCTGGTCTGGGCGGAGGACTCGGAGCCGCCCCAGCTGTTGGAGACGAACTTGGCGCCGAGCGCGACGGCCTCGTTCTCGGCGATGCCGAGGTCGGTGTCGTTGGCCGAGTTGGCCTCGACGAGGATGATGTTGCAGTTGGGGCAGACGGCGCTGACCATGTCGAGGTCGAGCGCCTCCTCACCGGCCCACCCGGAGTCGTTCGTGGGCAGCGAGGTGGTCGAACCGGTCTGGCTGACCTGCTTGAAGCAGCCGTTGGCCTTGGTGCACGCCGACAGGCCGTACGTCGAGCGGTAGGTGGCCAGGTCCGACTCGGCGTTGGGGTCGTTGAAGGCGTCGACCACCGCGACGGTCAGGCCGGAGCCGCCGGTCGAGGGCAGGTTGTAGGCGCTGTGCAGGTTGGCCGGGCTCAGGCCGGACGGCGCGGCGGCCGCGAGGGCCGAGGCCAGGCGCTGCCTGATGTCGGTGCGGCGCTGGGCGAAGCAGGACGCCTGCCCGGGCTTCGCGGTGGCGCACAGGTGCTGGGTCGGGACCTTCTGGCCGGCCTTGCCGGTCGGGTGGACGGTCTGCCGCTGGGGGTCGGTGAGCGCCTTGGCGTTCTGGGCCGTGCGGGTGGTGTGCGCGGTGGCGGCGGGCGCGGTGTGCGCGCCCGCGGACGGGGCCGCCAGGAACCCGGCGACGGTGAGGGTGAGGGCCGGGACGGCGGCGGTCAGGAGTCTTCGAAGACTCCGGCGCCGCTTGTTCGGGCGTGACTCACGCATGGGGGTGTTGCCTCCATCGGTCGAGGCCGGCACCGCGCGGGCCTGGGTGGGGCCGGACGCGGAACCACAGCCGGAAGTGGGGATTCACGAGCCGAGTGGCAGGCCGTGACGCGCGTAGCGGCGGTGGGACGCGCATCATGGGCATGACACTTACCACACCCTGCGATGCCGATGAGCGTGACATGACAGGACGGGCAGAACGTAGCTCCGTCCGGCAGCGAACGGCTCCCCCGGAGGAAGATCTTTGCCGCGCCGTAGGCAATGCTTAGCCCCCTCATAGGAGGGGGTTGGCACGTTGATGGCAGGGCCCGCCGGAGGCTCAGGCCCAGAGCTGGCCCTGGAGCGTCTCGATGGCCTCTTCGGTGGTGGCGGCCGTGTAGACGCCGGTCGACAGGTACTTCCAGCCGCCGTCGGCCACGACGAAGACGATGTCGGCACTCTCGCCCGCCTTGACGGCCTTCTTCCCCACGCCGATCGCGGCGTGCAGCGCGGCGCCGGTGGAGATGCCCGCGAAGATGCCCTCCTGCTGGAGGAGTTCACGGGTCCGGATCACCGCGTCCGCCGAGCCGACGGAGAAGCGGCTGGTGAGGACGGAGGCGTCGTACAGCTCCGGCACGAAGCCCTCGTCGAGGTTCCTCAGGCCGTAGACCAGGTCGTCGTAGCGCGGTTCGGCGGCGACGATCTGCACGTCCGGCTTGTGCTCGCGCAGGTAGCGGCCCACGCCCATCAGGGTGCCGGTGGTGCCGAGTCCGGCCACGAAGTGCGTGATGGACGGCAGGTCGGCGAGGATCTCGGGGCCGGTCGTCGCGTAGTGTGCGCCCGCGTTGTCCGGGTTTCCGTACTGGTAGAGCATCACCCAGTCCGGGTGCTCGGCCGCCAGTTCCTTGGCGACGCGCACGGCGGTGTTGGAACCGCCCGCCGCCGGGCTGGAGATGATCTCGGCACCCCACATGGCGAGCAGCTCGCGGCGCTCCTGCGAGGTGTTCTCGGGCATCACGCACACCATGCGGTAGCCCTTGAGCTTGGCGGCCATGGCGAGGGAGATGCCGGTGTTGCCCGAGGTCGGCTCGAGGATCGTGCAGCCGGGGGTGAGCCGGCCGTCCTTCTCCGCCTGCTCGATCATGTGCAGCGCGGGGCGGTCCTTGACCGAACCGGTCGGGTTGCGGTCCTCCAGCTTGGCCCAGATCCGGACGTCCGGGGACGGCGACAGCCGCGGCAGGCGCACCAGGGGGGTGTTGCCCACCGCGGCCAGCGGGGAGTCGTAGCGCATCGGTGATCAGCGACCGTCAGGCTCAGGCCATACCGCCGGCGACAGCCGGCAGGATCGTCACGTTGTCGCCGTCGGCGACCTTGGTGTGGATGCCGTCGAGGAAGCGGACGTCCTCGTCGTTCAGGTAGACGTTCACGAAGCGGCGCAGCTCGCCGCCGTCCACGATGCGGGCCTGGATGCCCGGGTGGCGGGTCTCGAGGTCGGCGAACAGGTCGGCGAGGGTCTCCCCGGTGCCTTCCACCGCCTTCTGGCCGTCGGTGTACTGGCGGAGGATGGTCGGGATGCGGACCTCGATGGCCATGGTTGCGGGCTCCTGTCGGAAGGATGGCGGGATGGGGATCCCCCCTGCTCGAGCGAAGCCGAGAGCTTGGGGGAGGGCGCCCGGCGGCGCGAGGGCGCGGTGGTACGCGGGTCGGGCGCCGCGGCTCACGGCCGTACGGCGGCAGGGACAGCGTCAACAGATGGCGCTGGCGAGCCTGCACAGGTCGACGTGCAGCCGCGCCACGAGCAGTGCGCCCGGCGTCTTCTCGCCCACGTCGTTCAGAACCATGCGCTCATCGTAACGATTCCCGGCCGGGGCCCTGGAGTGTGATCTCGCTGTTCGGACAGATTTCATCCGGGATGCGAGATCAGTACGACTCCACGATCTTGACCTCTTCCTCCGTGACCTCGCCCTCCACGATCCGGAACGAGCGGAACTGGAAGGGGCCGACGCCGTCGGTGTCGGCGGTGGAGACCAGGACGTAGTGGGCGCCGGGCTCGTTGGCGTAGGAGATGTCCGTGCGGGACGGGTAGGCCTCGGTCGCGGTGTGGGAGTGGTAGATGACCACCGGGTCCTCGTCGCGGTCGTCCAGCTCCCGGTAGAGCTTGAGCAGGTCGCCGGAGTCGAACTCGTAGAACGTGGGCGAGCGGGCCGCGTTCAGCATCGGGATGAAGCGCTCCGGGCGGTCCGAGCCGGCCGGGCCGGCGACGACGCCGCACGCTTCGTCGGGGTGGTCCTGGCGCGCGTGCGCGACGATCTGGTCGACGAGGGCCTGGGTGATGGTCAGCATGACCGTCAGCATAAGCAGAGGGGCCGCTCCGTACCGAGGGGTGGTACGGGGCGGCCCACATGGTGAGCTGCGTGAGCCATATGGGCCAGGCGTGAGCCCGGGGACTCAGCGAACCTTCTCCAGCTCCTGCTCGCGGCGCTCGGTGACCTGCGGGTTGCGGGCCTTCAGCACCGCCCAGCCGACGGCCAGGGCCGCCGCCCACACCGCCATCACGTACAGGCAGACGCGGGAGTCGGCGTCGTAGGCGATCAGGCAGGTGACGAAGAGCAGGAACGCGATGGCGATCCAGCTGCACACCGCGCCGCCCGGCGCCGGGAAGGAGGAGGCGGGCAGCCGGCCCGCGTCCACCGCGCGGCGGTACAGCACGTGGCTGACCAGGATCATCAGCCAGGTCCAGATGCCGGCCGCGGTGGCCACCGAGGTGACGTAGCCGAAGGCCTTCTCCGGGACGACGTAGTTGAGGACCACGCCGATGCCCATGAAGGCGACCGAGACCGTGATACCGAGGGCCGGGGTCTTCGACGCCGAGAGCTTGCTGAAGACCCTCGGGGCCTCGCCGTTGTCCGCCAGGGTGCGCAACATGCGGCCGGTGGAGTACATGCCCGAGTTGCAGGACGACAGGGCCGCGGTGAGCACCACGAAGTTGACGATGCCGGCGCCGGCCGGGATGCCGATGACCGCGAACGCCTTCACGAAGGGGCTGACGCCCGGCGCGAACTCGGTCCACTTCACCACGCACAGGATGACGGTGAGGGCGCCGACGTAGAACAGGGCGATGCGCCAGGGCAGGGTGTTGATCGCCTTGGGGAGGGTCTTCTCCGGGTTCTCGGACTCGCCCGCGGTGACACCGACCAGTTCGACGGCGAGGTAGGCGAACATGACGCCCTGCAGGGTCATCAGGGACGAGCCGATGCCCTTGGGGAAGAAGCCGTCGAACTGCCACAGGTTGGCGACGGAGGCCGTGTCACCGGCCGCGCTGAAGCCGAAGGTCAGCACGCCGAGACCGATGACGATCATGCCGATGAGCGCGGTGACCTTGACCATCGAGAACCAGAACTCGATCTCGCCGAACAGCTTCACCGAGATCAGGTTGGCCACGAACAGGACCACGAGGAAGACCAGCGCCGTCACCCACTGCGGGATCGACGGGAACCAGTAGTGGACGTAGATCGCGGCGGCCGTCAGCTCGGCCATGCCGGTGACCACCCACATCAGCCAGTACGTCCAGCCGGTGAAGTAGCCGAAGAACGGGCCGAGGAACTCGCGGGAGTACTCCGCGAAGGAACCCGAGACCGGACGGTACAGAAGCAGCTCGCCGAGCGCCCGCATGATGAAGAAGATGATCACGCCGGCGAGGGCGTACATGAGGATCAGGCTGGGCCCGGCCTTGGCGATGTTCGCCCCCGCGCCCAGGAACAGGCCGACGCCGACGGCGCCGCCGATCGCGATCATCTGGACCTGACGGCTACCGAGCCCGCGCTCGTACCCCTCCTCAGGGGTGTTCTCCTTGCCGACCTGCGCTGAGGTCATGTGTGGTGCGCCTTTCTCCATGCCGACCCGGGCCTCTCGTCGGCCACGGACCGGTTTTCGATCCCCCCGGATTGATGGAGCGAGCGGGCTCGGGCTGTCCCGGGCGCCGCTCATGCCTGGCCGACGGTCGTCGGCTCGGTGGCGCACCCGGCGGAACATGGGTGGTGTTCGCCGGGCGGTCGTGAAGATTTATCACGACCGCACCATTGATCGGGTCACGCAATGTGACCGACTGCACACGGAGAAGCGGACAAAGCGCACTCGAACGACCCATACATGGCCGCAATGGTGATGCGATCGTTATCCGGATTTGAGCGTCCGCTGAGCGAACGCGAAACCCGTACCGATCAGGGCATAAGGGTGGTGACCAGCGTCTCCTGGAGGCCGCCGAGCCACAGGTACGCCATCACCATCGGCTTGCGCGGATCCTCGTCCGGCAGCCGGTACAGCTCGTCGGTGTCGTCCTCGTCGACGACCTCGAGCCGGGAGCCGATCGCGAGGCGCAGGTCGTTCAGGGCGCCGAGCCACTGTCCGCACTCCTCGCGCGACAGCTTGAGCACCCCGCCCTCCCGGCTCCGGGAGGTCAGCGCATCCAGGGTGTGGATCACCGCGAGGGCGTTCTCGCGTTTGCGGGCGCGCAGGTCGTTCTCGGTGAAGCGGCGGAACTCGGCGGAGTACGCGCGCAGTTCCTCCGCCTCGCCGGGCGAGACGGGTCGGACGCCCGGGTCTCCGTACGCGTCCGGGAACAGCCGGCGCAGCACCGGGTCGGCGGGCGGCTCGCTCGGCCCCTGCGCGAACAGCTCGGCGAGCGGGTCCTCGGGGGCGTCCTCGGCCGGGCCGGGCCCGATGAGTTCCAGCAGCTGCACGGACAGCGACCGGATGATGGAGATCTCGACGTCGTCGAGGGCGACGGCCGCGCCGCCGCCGGGGAGCGGTTCGAAGTGTCCTGACATGAAGGGAGGTCGCTACTTCCGGTCCTGCTGGAGGGTGGCCCACAAGCCGTAGCCGTGCATCGCCTGCACGTCGCGTTCCATCTCCTCGCGCGTGCCGCTGGAGACGACCGCCCGGCCCTTGTGGTGGACGTCGAGCATGAGCTTGGTGGCCTTGTCCTTGGAATAGCCGAAGTACGTCTGGAAGACGTACGTCACATAGCTCATGAGGTTGACCGGGTCGTTGTGGACGATCGTGACCCAGGGGACGTCGGGCTCGGGTACGGCGAACTCTTCCTCCGCCGACTGTGTTCGTTCGATCTCTACGGGAGCGGGTGACGTCACAAGCCCCATGCTGCCACCCGAGGGGGGTGGTCGCACAAACGGACACCCCCGCCCGGCCTGCAAATCGTCAGACTGACGAGATGAGGAGTACGATCGGCCGTCGCAGGCACTGGGAACAGTGGTGCCTGCAACCGAAGAGTCTTGTGTGAGGAGAGGTTTGTGGGTGTAGCGGACCTTGGGTTGCCGGTGGACGTACCCTCGACGGCGCTCTTCACCGACCACTACGAGCTGACGATGCTGCAGGCAGCCCTCAGGGCGGGCACCGCCGAGCGGCGCTCCGTCTTCGAGGTCTTCACCCGGCGGCTGCCCGACGGCCGGCGCTACGGCGTGGTGGCCGGTACCGGGCGCGTCCTGGACGCGGTCGAGAACTTCCGCTTCGACGCGGGCGTCCTCGGCTTCCTGCGCGAGCGCCGGGTCGTCGACGAGGAGACGCTCGACTGGCTCGCCGGCTATCGCTTCAGCGGTGACATCTGGGGCTACCCGGAGGGCGAGGTGTACTTCCCCGGCTCGCCGATCATGCGGGTCGAGGGCTCCTTCGCCGAGTGCGTGCTGCTGGAGACCGTGATCCTGTCGATCCTCAACCACGACTCGGCCGTCGCCGCCGCCGCCTCCCGCATGGCCTCCGCCGCCGGGGACCGGCCGCTGATCGAGATGGGCGCCCGGCGCACCCACGAACTGGCCGCCGTGGCCGCCTCCCGCGCCGCCTACGTCGGCGGCTTCACCACCACCTCGGACCTGGCGGCGGGCTTCCGGTACGGCATCCCGACGGTCGGGACGTCCGCGCACGCCTTCACCTTGCTGCACGACAGCGAGCGGGACGCCTTCCGGGCCCAGGTGGAGTCGCTGGGCCGGGGCACCACCCTGCTGGTGGACACCTACGACGTCACGGAGGCCGTCCGGGTGGCCGTCGAGGTCGCTGGACCCGAGCTGGGCGCGGTGCGCATCGACTCCGGTGACCTGCTGCTGGTCGCCCACCGGGTGCGGCAGCAGCTGGACGCGCTGGGCGCCACCCACACGAAGATCATCGTGACCTCGGACCTGGACGAGTACGCCATCGCCTCGCTGGCGGCGGCACCCGTGGACGCGTACGGGGTGGGCACCCGGCTGGTGACGGGCTCCGGGCATCCCACCTGCTCGATGGTCTACAAGCTGGTCGCGCGCGCCGAGTCGGCGGACCCGAAGGCGCCGCTGGTGCCGGTGGCCAAGAAGTCGACCGGCGGCAAGACGTCCGTCGGCGGGCGCAAGTGGGCGGCGCGGCGGCTGGACGAGCACGGGGTGGCCGAGGCCGAGGTGGTCGGCACCGGGCCGGTGCCGGACGAGCTGGCGGACCGGCAGCTGCTGGTGCAACTGGTCAAGGGGGGCGCCGTGGTCGCCCGGGAGCCGCTGGACGTCGTCCGCGACCGGCACGCGGCCGCCCGCGCCAACCTGCCGCTGTCGGCGACGCAGCTGTCGCGCGGGGAGCCGGTGATCCCGACCGAGTACGTGTGACGCGTCGCTGTCGGCGCGCGGGGAGGACCATGGAGGCAGGGACGGGGTGTGGCCTCGGCGGCCCGCCCGAGGGCGCGCGGAACGGTCTGCGGGCGGGAATGCGACGGCGACGCACCCCGCGCACCCGGCCGACCGCCCGATGCCCTCTCCCGCCCGGTCCCCGAAGTCTCTAGGCTCGGTAGGTCATGTAGTCAACGGACGGCCGGGCCCGCACCCTCCACACCCGAACCGCTGCCAAGCCGAAGGAAACCGACCATGCGCCGCGCCTTGATCGTCGTAGACGTGCAGAACGACTTCTGTGAGGGTGGCAGCCTCGCGGTGGCCGGGGGTGCCGATGTTGCCGCCGCGATCACCGAGCTGATCGGGCAGGCCCCCGCCGGGTACCGCCACGTGGTGGCCACCCGGGACCACCACATCGCGCCCGGCGGCCACTTCGCCGACAACCCCGACTACGTCCACTCCTGGCCCGCGCACTGCGTGGCGGGCACGGAAGGGGTGGGCTTCCACCCGAACTTCGCCCCGGCGGTCGCCTCCGGCGCGGTCGACGCCGTCTTCGACAAGGGGGCGTACTCGGCGGCCTACAGCGGCTTCGAGGGCGTCGACGAGAACGGGGTCGCGCTCGGGGACTGGCTGCGGGAGCGGGAGATCGACGAGGTGGACGTGGTCGGGATCGCCACGGACCACTGCGTACGCGCCACCGCGCTGGACGCGGTGCGCCAGGGCTTCCGGACGCAGGTCCTGCTGGACCTGACCGCCGGGGTCGCCGAGGAGACCACGGAGCGCGCGCTGGAGGAGCTCCGGGAGGCGGGCGTGGAGCTGTCCGGCAAGCCGGTGGTGTCCTAGGGGCCCCTAGGCCCCCCTAGCCCCCGGGGCACCCCGTGGGTCTCGGCGGGTCACGGCTGGGCCGTCCGTCCGAGCAGGGACCTGATCGGGTGCCACAGCTCGACCGTCAGGTCCTGGGCCGCGGTGTCCGGGGCCGTGCGCCATATCAGGCCGTCGGGGTGGTGCAGCACCGCCGTGACCTCGTCCGGGGACGGCGGGGCCGCGTTGCCGCGCAGGTAGACCGCGCGCAGGCCCAGGTTGCGCAGCCGCGTCAGGGCGCGGGCGCGGTTCTGGGCATGGACCAGGACGCGCACCGAACCGGCGCCCGAACCCGGGCTGGGCAGGTTCAGGGCCACCACCACGCTGCCGTTCGGCAGCTTGCAGAAACCTCCTGCGGCCATACGCGTCATACCCCCGTGAGACCTGGTGTCAATAAGAGAGCCACAGCAGGCACCTAAACACGATCGGCCGCGACCCGCCAGAGGGTTGCGGCCGATCAAGCGCTGACCTGCGGAAACAATGTTCAGTTTGTGAGTATCCCCACTATGGGCGTGATCGTCCGGAGGCGTCCTGCTTCGACGGCAGCACCGCGACCGTCAATACGCTGCCGTCCCTCGTCTGCCGCAGCAGCTTGATCCTCGTCCCGGTGTCCGGCACCTTCACACCCGTGTACGGCGTCGCGGTGGAGTAGTACGTGCCCTTGTGGTCGTCGAGGACCGGGACGCCCGGCAGGCTCTTGATCTTCGTGACGACGCCGTTGGTGTGCAGGGTGATCGCGTCCGTCGGCTCCAGCGTGAACGTGGAGTCGAACGCCTGGATACGGCTGCGCATGTACGTACCGTCCGCCCACTTCAGCGGCGTCGCGTGCCCGTCGACCGGGAGGATCAGCCCCTCGCCCGGGTGCTCGCTGACGTTGTTGTCGGCCTGGGAGGTGTCCCACCGCCAGATCAGCAGACCGTTCCGGTACGGGAAGTGCTCGACCCAGTTCGGCTTGGTGCTCGTGAAGCCGAAGTTGTAGAGGCCGGTCTTCAGGGTCCTGTCGTACGACACGTACTGCCGGTTCTCCGCGATGCAGTACTGCGGGTAGTCGGCGCTGAAGGACGAACCCTTGATCGAGAAGCCGTCCGCCACCCAGTCCCCCGTGCCGTCCTCGGCGCCGTCGGCGAAGACGGTGGCGCCGTCGGCCGTGAGGGTGATGTCGTCCGCCCGGAAGCCCTTCTGGGCGACCCCGCTGTCGGTGGAGTACCGGAAGCGCAGCTTGATCTTCTGACCGGCGTAAGCGTCCAGCGGGTAGACCAGGTCGGCGTAGTCGTCGACGGTGCCGGTCAGCACGGGCTGATCGCTCGCGTCGCGCGGGAGGGCGGTGCCGTTGACCGTGCCGTCGAGGGGCTTGAAGGTGGCGCCGCCGTCGGTGGAGACCTCCGCGTACAGGAAGTCGTAGTTCTTCTCGATGTCGTAGGCGCCCTTGCGGGACAGCGTGGCCGACGTCCTGCCGGTGAGGTCGACGTCGCGGGTGAGCGTGTTGTTCAGGCTGTTGCCGCGACCGCTCCACCACTGGTGGGAGCCGCTCGCCGGGGCGCCGAGGTCCGTGGTGACGGTCTTCTTGGGCAGCGTGACGACAACGGCCTGCGGGTTCTCGGTGTTGTACTCCGAGTACCCGATCTTCTTCAGAGACCTGGTGCCGGCCGCCACGTTCTTGTGGTTCAGCCAGCCCAGCTGCAGCTTGTCCCAGGCGGAGAAGTCGCCGGGCGTGTCACCGCGTCGGTGCGCTCGCGGGCGAGTTCGACGTACTTGCCGCTGCTGAGCCGCACCACCTTCGAGGCGCCGCGGTCGGTGACCGAGGCCCTGCCGGACATGACCCGGTTGAGCGCCTCCTCGCGCTGAGCCTCCTGGGTCCTGCTCAGCGGTCCGTCGAAGTCGTGCTCCCGGCTCCCGACCGGCTGCGGGCCGTGTCGCTCCACGGTGGCCGCCAAGGTGTCGCGCTCGGGCTGGGCCGCGGCGGACGTCGCGAGGGTGGCGGTGGTCGCCGCGAGCGCCACGACCGTCGCGGCCGCCCGGAACGTCCAGGGTCTGCTGGTCACTTGATGTCCTCCCCGACGCGCCCGAGCGCGCGGAAAGGATGGCTGGTGAGCATGGCGAGATCCGCGCGCCGGTGTACGCGTGTGTCAAGTGACGACATTTGACCGGAGGTTTAACAGAAAAGGCAGATATTGACTTGAACAGGCCAAGTACATTAACAGAATGGGAGGTTTTCTATACCAACGGGCACGAACAGATACGAGCGGCATACTCCCCCGTCAACCGGCGCGCGCACGTGTCCAGTTGCTGGAACGCATGACTCCGTGCGCCCCTTGTGCTTCGGCACCGTGGGTTAGGTCACGCTTACCAGCCGTTCCGCTCGGGCATGGAGGCGAATAGGGTCGACGGGTGGAGCGCCGGAATGACAGCGGTTTGCCCTGTCGACACCGTTGCCATTGCCGCAATTCCGTGGCTGTACGTCCACACGCCCTACCTCTGTCCGCAGTTGTCCGCATCCTCCCCCATTACGAGAGGCACGGGGGGAGTCCCCCACCCCGAGGAATGGCCATGCCTCGTCCGAACGCCGCACAGCTCGCCTACGGTTCCTGCACCGTGATCTTCTCCACCCTCGCCATGCTGCTGCTGTCACAGACGAGTTCGGGCCTGGGGATCGCCGTGATCGCCCTGGCGGCGCTCGCACTCGGGCTGCTCGTCGCGGTGACGGTACCGCTGCCGAAGTCCGCACCGGCCGCCGCCGGGCGGCCCGCCACGCGGCAGCACGCCCCGGCGGGGCGCCCTGCGGCGTCGCTCGCGTCCACCGCGGCCGCCGAGCCGGTCCGCGAGACGGCGAATCCCTGAGCCGACCGCGCGTACGCACGACTGAACAGGCAACGTCACAGGGAGCACTCGCAACCGGCGGGCCCGCGCTGCGCGGACCCGCCGGTTCGTGCGTACGCCACCGCCCTCCCGCTCAGCCCACCGTGCTGACCTCCACCGTCCTGGCCGCCTTGTCGTGCAGCCCCTGCTTGTAGGGCCGGTCGAAGAAGCTCCACCCACCGCAGATCGCGGTCCACACACAGGCACAGCAGAACGCGAACGGCAGCCACAGCACCGCGGCGCGGATCAGGGACGCCTGGAGGGAGGGGTTCGAGCCGTCGTCGAGGTTGGCCACACGCATGTTCAGCAGCCTCTTGCCGTATGTCTGCCCGGTTCTGCTGATGAGGATCGCGTCGTAGGCCGTGTAGAGCACCGCGGCGATCACGGACTGGCCGAGGGACTTGCCGGTGTCGACCTTGGTGGCCTCGACGTCGTACTGGAGGGTGTGGAACGCCCAGGACAGCAGCCAGACGACGATGCCGACGAGGATCATGTCGATGATCCGCGCGAGGACGCGCTTGCCGCTGTCGGCGAGCGGGGGCATACCGGCGAGGGGGTCGGTGCTGCCGTCGTAGGGACCGCCTGGCCCGTACGGGCCGCCGCCAGGGGGGCCGTCACCGCCGTACGGGCCGCCGCCTTCGCCGTACGGACCGCCGCTGTCGTAGGGGCCCCCGCCGTGGGCCGGGGGTGTGCCGTACGGGGGGCTACCGCCGGGTGGTTCACCGCCGGGCGGGGGCTGGCCGTGGCGCGGCTCACCGCCGTGCGCGGACACCGGGGCGTCTCCTCGGCCGGGGGGTGGCGGTTCGGTGCTCATGGCCCGAGTCGACCGCGAACCCTCCGACTCCGCATCCCTACAGGTCCGTCCGGGTCAGCCGGCCACGAACGTGCGGGCCGCCTTGTCGTGCCAGCACTGGCGCCACGGGCGGTCGAACACGCACCACAGGACGCCGACCACACCCACGACGAGCACGCCCGGGACGCTGTAGACCAGCCAGCGGCGCAGGGCCTGGCCGAAGGTCGGGGGCTCGTGGGCCTCGATGTCCCGTACCTCGAGACCGCACAGCTTCTTGCCCAGCGTGCGTCCCCACTTGACGTTCGGCAGCACCTCGTAGAGGACCCCGGAACCCAGCAGCACGGCGAGCACGATCGCGAGGTAGACCGATGTCGTGCCGTCGAGCAGCCAGACCGTGACGGTCTGCCCGGACAGCTTCGCCGCGTCGATCTTGGCGTTGATGTGGTCGATCGCCTTGGTGCCCAGCGGTACCGCGGCCACGCCCGTGACCGCCGCCAGGACCAGGGTGTCGAGCAGCCGCGCGGCCAGCCGCTTGCCGAGTCCCGCAGGCCGGGCCGCCGCCTGCGCCCGGGCGGCCGCCTGGAACGGGTCCTCCACCGGCGGCTTCCAGGGTGCGACGGGCCGGTCGCCCTCGGGGCCCGGGCTCGCCAACTGGTGCACCTGCTGCGCCCAGGAGGGCTGGCCGCCGCCGGGGCCGCTGGTCATGGGCGTGGCGACCGGCGCGGCGGACTGCTGCGGGGTCGGACCCGCCGCGGGAGCCGCAGGAGCCGCGGGCGCCGGGACGGACGGCTGCTGCGGGGGCGGTGCGGGGCTCGCGGCGTCCGGGTCCAGGCCCAGCGCCTGGCGGGCCGCCGCCTGGGCGTTCGTCGGGCGCGCGGCGCCGGGCTGCACCGCGCCGGAGCCGGTGCCGGAACCGGCCGCCGCCGTGCCTCCGCCCTGCTCCCCCGTGCGCTGGGAGACCCCGCGGAACTTCATGGTGCCCTCGGCGGGGGCGGGTTCGTCGGTACCGGCGGTGCCCTCCGGGCGCGACGAACGGCGCAGCGCCGTCGTGCCGGGCGAGCCCGGGGAGGCCTCGGGCCCCGAGTCGGCGGCCGGCAGCCGAGGGTCCGCGGCCTGCGCGGCGCCCCAGGACACCCGGCGGTCCTGCTCGCCGCCGAAGCCGGACTGCTGGGAGCGGTCGGCACCCCAGGCCGGGGCGGGCTCCGGGTGGCTGTCGGCCTGGGCGCCGCGACCGGGTTCGTCGACCGGGTCCTCGTCGAAGAAGTGCGGCCCGGTCTCCTCCACCGAGGGCTGCGCGGGGCGCGCGCCCGCCGGCGGGGAGAGCGGCTCGCCGTCGGTGGGAGCCGGCCGACTGGTGCCCGGGACCCAGGAGACCCCGTTCCAGTACCGGACATATCCAGGAATGGAGGGGTCCGGGTAGTAGCCTTCGCGGGGCCTGTCGTCGCCGGGTGCCGGGGTTGGGGCGCTCATGTCCGTCGTCCCGTATCTGCTCGGGGGGTCGTGTGAGGCTCCACATCTATCAGAAGTGTGCAGGCGGCATTGCCGGTCCGCCGGTACCCACCCCTTTCCGGGCGATACCGTGCACGCCCTTCACACGCCCGGAACACACCCCGAAAGAAGTGGGCCGAACGGGTCAGAACAGCTTGCCGGGGTTGAGGATGCCCAGCGGGTCGAAGACCTGTTTGACGGCCCGCTGCATCTCCACGCCGACCGGGCCGATCTCGCGCGCCAGCCACTCCTTCTTCAGGACGCCGACGCCGTGCTCGCCGGTGATCGTGCCGCCGAGTCGCAGGCCGAGGGCCATGATCTCGTCGAAGGACTCGCGGGCGCGCCGCGACTCGTCGGGGTCCCGCGCGTCGAAGCAGACGACGGGATGGGTGTTGCCGTCGCCGGCGTGCGCGCACACCCCGATGGTGAGCTGGTACTTCTCGGCGATGCGCTCGGTGCCCTCGATCATCTCGCCGAGCTTGGAGCGCGGTACGCACACGTCGTCGATCATCGTCGTGCCGGTGACCGCCTCCAGCGCCGGCAGCGACAACCGCCGTGCCTGCAAGAGCAGTTCGGACTCGGCCGCGTCGTCGGCCGGTACCACCTGGGTGGCGCCCGCGGCCTCGCACAGCGCGCCGACGGCGGCGAGGTCGGCGGCGGGGTCCGGGGTGTCGAAGGCGGCGAGGAGCAGGGCTTCGGTGCTCTCGGGAAGGCCCATGTGGGCGAGGGCGTTGACGGCCTTCACCGTCGTACGGTCCATCAGTTCCAGCAGGGACGGCACATGGCCCCCGGCCATGATCCGGCACACGGCGTCGCAGGCGGCTGCCGCGGAGGCGAACTCGGCTGCCAGGACGAGTTGCCGGGGCGGCTGCGGCTTCAGCGCGAGGATCGCCCGTACGACGATGCCGAGGGAGCCCTCGGAGCCGACGAAGAGCCGGGTGAGGTCGTAGCCGGCGACGCCCTTGGCGGTACGGCGGCCGGTGGACATCAGGCGTCCGTCGGCGAGGACGACGTCGAGGCCGAGGACGTACTCGGCCGTCACCCCGTACTTCACGCAGCACAGGCCGCCGGAGGCGGTGCCGATGTTGCCGCCGATGGTGCACATCTCCCAGCTGGAGGGGTCCGGCGGGTAGTACAGGCCGTGTTCGTTCACCGCGCGGGACAGCGTGGCGTTGACGACGCCGGGTTCGACGACGGCGATGCGGTCGACCGGGTCGATCTCCAGGATGCGGTCCATCTTGGTGAGCGACAGCACGATGCAGCCGTCGGAGGCGTTGGCCGCGCCCGACAGGCCGGTGCGGGCGCCCTGGGGGACGACCGGGACGCGCAGTTCGGTGGCGGTCCGCATGACGTGCTGGACCTCTTCGACGGTACGCGGCAGCACGACCACGGCCGGGGTGCCGGCCGCGCAGAAGCTCGCCATGTCGTTGGCGTACGAGGCCGTGACGTCGGGGTCGGCCAGGACGGCCTCGGCCGGCAGGCCGGCCCTGAGGCGGTCGAGGAGGTTGCCGGTGACTTCGTCGCGCGGGGCTTCGATACGGCTCATGATCACAGCGTGACACCGGGGGGCGGCGGTGGGAAGTCCACAGCGTCCCTGGAGGAGCGTCGGCGGCCGGCGCTCCTCCAGGGGCGGCGCGCAGGAGGGCCTACAGGTTGCCGCGCTTGGCCTGCTCCCGCTCGATCGCCTCGAACAGGGCCTTGAAGTTGCCCTTGCCGAAGCCCATCGAGCCGTGGCGCTCGATGATCTCGAAGAAGACCGTCGGGCGGTCCTGGACCGGCTTGGTGAAGATCTGCAGCAGATAGCCGTCCTCGTCGCGGTCGGCGAGGATCTTCAGCTCGCGCAGGGTCTCGATGGGCACGCGGGTGTCGCCGACCCACTCGCCGAGGGTGTCGTAGTACGAGTCCGGGGTGTCGAGGAACTCGACGCCGGCCGCCCGCATGGTGCGCACCGTCCGCACGATGTCGTTGGTGTTGAGCGCGATGTGCTGGACGCCGGGGCCGCCGTAGAACTCCAGGTACTCGTCGATCTGGGACTTCTTCTTGGCGATGGCGGGCTCGTTGATCGGGAACTTGACCTTGAGCGTGCCGTCGGCGACGACCTTGGACATCAGGGCGCTGTACTCGGTGGCGATGTCGTCGCCCACGAACTCCTTCATGTTCGTGAAGCCCATGACCTTGTTGTAGAACTCGACCCATTCGTTCATGCGGCCGAGTTCCACGTTGCCGACGCAGTGGTCGATGGCCTGGAAGGTGCGGTGGGCGGGCGGCTCGACGATCGGGTCGGCGGCGACGTAGCCGGGCAGGTAGGGGCCGTCGTAGCCGGAGCGCTCGACCAGGGTGTGGCGGGTCTCGCCGTAGGTGGCGATCGCGGCGAGGACGACGGTGCCGTGCTCGTCCTTCAGTTCGTACGGCTCGGCCAGGGAGCGGGCGCCGTGTTCGAGGGCGTACGCGTAGGCGGCGCGGGCGTCGGGGACCTCGATGGCGAGGTCGATCACGCCGTCGCCGTGCTCGGCCACGTGCTGGGCGAGGAAGTGGCCCCAGGTGGTGGTGGGCTTGATGACGGAGGTGAGGACGAAACGGGCGGAGCCGTTCTCCAGGACGTAACTGGCGGTCTCGCGGCTGCCGTTCTCCGGTCCGGAGTACGCCACGAGCCGCATGCCGAAGGCGGTGGAGTAGTAGTGCGCGGCCTGCTTGGCGTTGCCGACGGCGAAGACGACCGCGTCCATTCCCTTCACCGGGAAGGGGTCGGCCTCGCGCGCGGTGTCAGGGGCGTGGTGTGTGGTCTGCGTCATAGCGGCAGCGTCGCCCGGCTTCGCAAGGTGCGCAATAGTTTGCTTTCCGGCTGGGCAATCTGCTCAGTGAATAGCCCGCATCGCCGGGCGTTCTGTACAGGATGACCATCGGGGAGCATGGCATGGCGATCGATCATCTGGACGCCCGGCTCATCGTGCTGCTGGCCCGGGAGCCGCGCATCGGGGTGCTGGAGATGTCCCGGCGGCTCGGTGTGGCGCGCGGCACGGTCCAGGCGCGCCTGGACCGGCTGCAGGCCAACGGAGTGATCCGCGGCTTCGGCCCGGAGGTGGACCCCGCGGCGCTCGGTTACCCGGTCACGGCGTTCGCGACCTTGCAGATCCGCCAGGGCCAGGGCGCGGACGTGCGGGCCCATCTGGCGACGGTCCCGGAGGTCCTGGAACTGCACACGACGACGGGCAGCGGTGACATGCTGTGCCGCCTGGTGGCCCGCTCGAACGCGGACCTGCAACGGGTGATCGACCGGGTGGTCGGCTTCGAGGGCATCGTCCGCGCCTCCACCGCGATCGTGATGGAGAACGCGGTACCGCTGCGGATCATCCCGTTGGTGGAGCAGGCGGCGCAGGACCGGGAGGGCTGATGAGCGGCGCGTTCAGGCGCCGCTCCCGGCCGGATCCGCCGTGGCGCGGAGCACCGGGTCGTTGCGCAGCCGTACGAAGGTGACGAGCAGGGTCACGGCCTGCAGTACGGCGCACCCCCCGATGACGTCGGTCAGGTACGGCGGCGGGGTGACGGCCAGCAGGATGCCCGCCACGGGGAAGGGCAGCAGCAGGAGCAGGATGGTCAGGGAGAGTGTCGTGCCGAAGGCCGCGGGCGGGATGATCAGCGAGCGCAGGGTGCGCAGGACCACGGTGAGTCCTCCGTCGGCGGCCATGAAGAGGGCCACGAGGGCCGTGTAGCCGAGGTAGGAGGGGGCCTGCGGCACGGCGAGGCAGGCGGCGGACGCCACGGTTGCACTGATCACGCCGACCCCCCACAGGCCCAGCCGGTCGAGGGCGAACCGGCAGCAGGTGACCGCGACCAGCGTGGCGGCGGCGGCGACCGACCAGAGCGTGCCGACGGCGGCCGGGGACCGGCCGAAGTGGCCCTCCACGAGGACGGGGCCGGCCGACTGCAGCAGGCCGAGCGCCAGGTTCGAGCAGGCGAGGCCGGCCACGAGCCGTCGCAGGGAGGGCAGGGAACGCAGCGTCCGCCATCCTTCCCGCATGCCTCCGCGGCGTCCCGGTCCGCCCTGGCGCGCCGCACGCAGGGGTGTGGGCGGGGTCTGCAGGGCGAGGCCGGCGGACAGGAAGGACAGCACGCTCAGACACGCGAGCATGCGGGTCGGCCCGGTCAGGAGCAGGACGCCGCCGAGGGCCGGACCGACGAGGGTGGCCGTCTGGTCGATGCCGATCAGCACCGGCTGCACCTTGTGGGACCGTCCCTCGATACGGCGGCCGGCGATGGCGCCCACCGCCTCGTTGGCGATGAAGCTGAACTGGGTGAGGGCACCGGTCACGGCGGCCAGTGCCATGACGGTGGCGGTCTCGGCCGTTCCCCGCGGCAGCATCACCAGCACGACAGCGGCGCCCGCCACCAGCAGGGCGCGGGTGAGCGAGGCGAGGAAGCACACGATCGCCGCGCCGCAGCGGTCCACCAGATCACCGGCGAAGCCGAAGGCGGCGACCCGGGGGATCCACTCCAGCGCGAAGGCCAGGCCGGTCAGGGACGCGGAGCCGGTGGTTGCCAGCACGACGAGCGGCATGGCGTAGGTGGCCATGGAGTAGGCGAGCGCGTCGCAGGCGCGCGGTGCGTAGACCCGCCGGAACAAACTGCCCGTGGGCACTGCGGCGTGCCGGCCGGCCGGCTGGATCTCGTACAGGGAGACGGTCACGAAGTGAGGGGGCTTTCGGTGAGCGGATGCACGGACGGAGGGCCGGAGCGTTCTCCGCCGCTCACGCGGACGAGGGCACTTCCGAGCATTCCGGTCATAGGCATGACACAGCACTGGGTCACGTGGAACTCCGCTCGAAACGGGAGCCGAAGACAGGAAAAACCGCGCCGGCAGGCCTTGTTGAGCCCTTAACTACGGCGCGGTAACAAGATAGCGGAAGAGATCGCTCCAGCAGAGCCCTCGGGCCGAGGTTCCGTCGGCTAGCAACTCGGGACCGAACTCCTGCCCTTCTCCAGGGACATGAGGGCGTCGATGGCGCTCCTCAGGGTGGTCACCGGGACCAGGCGCAGCCCCTTGGGCAGTTCCGCCTTCGCGTCGGCGCACTCCGCCCTCGGGACCAGGAAGACCGTCGCACCGTCGCGCTTGGCGGCCTGGGTCTTGAGAGCCACACCGCCCACCGGGCCGACCTGGCCGGAGGAGTCGATCGTGCCCGTACCGGCGATCGTACGGCCGCCCGTGAGGTCGCCGCCCGCGCCGTCGCCGCCCAGCTTGTCGATGATCCCGAGGGTGAACAGCAGCCCCGCGCTGGGGCCGCCGACGTCCGCGAGCTTCAGCGTGACCTTGACGTTCTTGTCGCTGAGGTGCAGATACGACAGGGCCGCCCGGGTGGCCGCGTCCTGGGACTGCTTCATCTGCTCGGTGTTGTGCTGCTCGATCTGCTTGACGGTGCTGCCGCTCGGGTAGACCGCGTCACGCGGCAGCACCGCGCGGTCGGTGCGGAACCAGCCGTCCACCACGTCACCGAGTGAGACCTGGGCGTCGGGGCCCGTCGCCTCGATCGTCGTCATCCGCAGCTGGCCCGTCGTCCTCCGGGTGGGCGCCCCGCTGATCGTGATCACGGCGGTGCCCTTGTTCTCGCCGAGGACGTTCGCCGTCATACCGGGCTGCGCCACGGCGAACGGCAGCGGCGCGAAGACCGCCGTGGCGAGCAGGGCCACGACGGGCAGGGCGCAGACGGTGACGGCCTTGGGGCGGGAGAGACGAGAGAGCACGGGATCAATCTAACGCGACGGCCACTTCTGGCCAGGTGGCGGTCGGCGGCCAGGGCCCGGCCGGGTTCCGGCCGGACCGCTGCCGGATCGGGCCCCGGCCGGGACCCCCGCAAGGCCCCGCTCAGGCGGTGTAGAGGTCAGCCCTCCCCGTGGTGAAGCGCCGTAGCGCGTCCGGCAGCGGTTCCACGCCGATCCCGGGGGCCGACGGGACCGGCAGGTGGCCGTCCTCGAGGACGAACGGCTCGGTGATGTCCTCCGCGAAGTAGCGGGCCGACGCCGAGGTGTCGCCCGGGAGCGTGAAGCCGGGCAGCGCCGCCAGGGCGAGGTTCGGTGCGCGGCCGATGCCCGTCTCCAACATGCCGCCGCACCACACCGGCACCCCGTGCGCGTGCGCCACGTCGTGCACGCGCCGGGCCTCCAGGTAGCCGCCGACCCGTGCGGGCTTGACGTTCACCACGCGGCAGGCGTCCATGGCGATCGCGGAGGCGGCGTCCCGGGCGTTGTGCAGGGACTCGTCCAGGCAGACGGGGGTCGCCAGGCGCCGCTGGAGCCGGGCGTGGGCGTGCAGGTTGTTCTCGTCCAGCGGCTCCTCGATCAGCAGCAGCCCGAACTCGTCCAGCCGCCGCAGGTGCTCCGCGTCGGCGAGCGTGTATGCCGTGTTCGCGTCGACCTGGAGCGGCAGCGCGTCCCCGAACCGCTCGCGCACCGCCCGTACGGGCTCCAGGTCCCACCCCGGCTCGATCTTCAGCTTGATGCGGACGTAGCCCTCGGCCAGGTAGCGCTCGACATCGTCCAGCAGCTCGGGCACGGAGTCCTTGATGCCGACCGACACCCCGGCCGGCACCCGGTCCCGTACCGCCCCCAGGTAGGTCGCGAGCGCCATGCCGTGCGCCCGCAGCTCGGCGTCCAGGACCGCGGTCTCCAGTGCCGCCTTGGCCAGCTCGTGCCCCTTGAAGCGGGCCATGGCCGGGGCGAGCGCGGCCGTCGTCAGCCGCGGCAGGGCGGCGGCGCACGGCAGCAGGAAGTCCCGCAGCACGATCTCGGCCCCGGCGACGAACTCGGAGCAGTACCGCGGCTCGGGGTCGGCCGCGAACTCCGACCAGCCCTCGGCGGCGTCCGTGACCACGTGCAGCAGGAAGGTGTCCTTCGTGGTCATGGTCCCGAAGGAGGTGCGGAAGGGGGTCACGAGCGGGATCGCCACATGGACGATCTCGACGCGTTCGAGCTTCATGCCGGGGATTCCTCCTCGCGGGTGAGCGTTCGGCTGAGCGTGTACCAGCCGTCCCGGGACATGCCCGTGGCCGTGAACCCCTCGGCGAAGGCCGAGGTGAGGACGTCTCTGACGGCGTGCCGCCAGCGCAGGGCGAGGGCGGGGTCGGCGGCGCGCAGGGTGACGATGTCGTCCGGTACGCGGCACCACAGCTGCCGGTCGTCGCGGGAGCGGCGGGCGAGCGGGGTCCCGTCGGGGGCCTGGTGGGTGACGGGTGCGGCACCGCGGTCGCCGGTCTCGCGCCACTGCCGGGGCGCTGTGAGATCCCAGGTGACCGTGAGCCGGTCGCTCTCGTCGCCCTCGTTCACGCCGTCGGCCATCCGGCCGTAGAAGTCGACCAGGTACTCGGTGCCCGTCGCGCCCAGCTTGACCAGGTTGAAGCGGGCGTTGCGGCCGACCAGCGGGTCGAAGGTCCAGCGCAGGGTGCGGGCGCCGCGCTCCAGCAGCCAGGCCCGCTGCACCTGCTTGACGGCGTACCCGACGCCCCGGTCGGCCGCCGCCACCAGGGAGTACGCCTCCGCGGTCGCCGGTGGCCCGAAGACGGCCACGCAGGCCCCCGCGAGCCGGTCGCCGTCGACCGTGTACGCGCCGTGCACGGCGCCGCCCGCGTGGACCAGGCTGTGCAGCACCTCGGCCGGGTACGGCGGGGCGCTCTTGGGGGTCTGCCACACGTCGCTGAAGAAGTCGGTCACGGCGGCTAGGCCGACCACGTCGTGCACGGTGCGCACGTGCACGCCGGCGGCACGGCCGGCGGCTTCGGCGAGCCGCGCGGCCTGCTCGCGGGCGGCCGGCTGGTCCGTCTCTGCTGTCATGGGTCGAGTTTCCCGAGGGCGTGGCCCTCCCCACGTTGTGCGGGAGGCCAAAGCATGCCTAGGTTCCTGAGGAGATCCTCCAAACGGGACCGGCCGAAACCGAGTCCCCAAAGCCGGATCCCAAGCCGGAACCGGATCCGCAAGCCGGATGCCCAACCGGATGCCCAAGCCGGATGCCCAACCGGATGCCCGAACACAGAAGCGAAGGACCCCATGGACGCCTGTACCCTCGGCGACCTGCTGGACGTCGTCGGCGAGCCCTCCGTCCGGCTGCACACCGCGCCCGCCGGACTGACCGCGCCGGTCACCGAGGCGCTGCTGTACGACGCCCACGCTCCGCTTCCCCGCGCGCCGGGCGCGCTGCTGCTCGCGGTGGGCGTGCGGGCCCCGGCCGCCGGGCCGCTGGCACGAGCGGCCGCGGACGCCGGGATGACGGGGCTGGTCGTACGGGGCGCGGACGGACCCGTCGGCGAGGCGGAGTCCGCGGGCCTCGCGCTGCTGTCCGTGGACGAGGACGCCGCCTGGCACCAGGTGCACCTGCTGCTGGCGTCGGCGATCGCGGCACGTCCGGCGGCCGGAGGCGGGGGCGACGCGCGCGGGGAACTGTTCGCGCTGGCCGACGCGGTGGCGGCGGCCGTCGGCGGGGCCACCGCGATCGAGGACCCACGGCAGCGGATCCTCGCCTACTCGACGGTTCCGGGACAGGCCACGGACGAGGACCGCCGCCAGGGCATCCTCGGGCTCCAGGTGCCGGGGAGCCCTGCGAACACCGAGCAGTACCGGACTGTCTTCGCGGCCCCCGGCCCGGTGCGGCTCCCGGCGCTGGCGGGCGCGCTGCCCCGGCTCGCCGTCGCCGTCCGCGCGGGTGGGGAGACCCTCGGTTCGCTCTGGGTGGTGGACGACGGCCGGCTCGCGCCCGACGCCGAGGCGGCGCTGGTGCGGGGCGCGTCCACGGCGGCGCTGCTCCTGCTGCGGGCGCGCGCCGCGCAGGAGCTGGCCCGGCACCAGGACGGCGATCTGCTGCGCCGCCTGCTGGAGGGCACCGCCGACCCGGCCGCCGCGGCGCACCGGCTGGGCCTGGAGGCCGTACGGGTGGCGGCGTTCGTGGTGGACTCCCCGGTCTCCGCGCCGGACGGCGAGCAGACCGCACTGCGGCTGCTGGACCTCGTACGCCTCCAGTGCGAGGCGCGCTACGGGCGCCACGCGTGCGTGCTCGTCGACGGGGTCGTGTACGCGCTGCTTCCGGCCGGCGCCGAGCGCGGCGGAGGCCGTGAGCCGCAGGCTGCGGCGCTCCGGAAGCGCACTCATGAGCAGCGCCATCTGCGCCTGGCGGAGGACATCGTGCGGCGGGCCGGTCAGGCGCTGCGGGTGCCGGTGCGGGCCGGTCTCGGCGAGGTCGTCGCCTCGCTCGACGAGGTGCCGGCCTCCCGGGACGACGCGGACCTCGTCCTGCGGGTGATCGGGCCGGACCTCCCGGTGGCGTCGGCGGCCGAGGTGCGGCCCCGCCTCACCCTGCTACGCTTGTCCGAAGTGCTCCGCGAGCGGCACGAGTTGAGCGCGGGCGCGTGGCAGGAGGTCCTCGCACACGACGCGGAGCACGGCACCGAGTACGCCCGCACCCTGCTCGCCTGGTTCGAGGCCGGCTGCGACATGGCGGGCGCGGCGAAGCTGCTCGCGGTGCACCCGAACACCTGCCGCTACCGCCTCAGGCAGGCCCAGCAGCACATCGGGATCGCCCTGGACGATCCCGACGAACGGCTGGTGCTGTGGCTGCTGTTGAGGACGCTCACGGAGTCGGGGCGGACCTCGGCGCGTGCCTCGGCGCGGTGAGCCAGTCCCGCAGCCGGCTCTCGCACTCCCGCAGCTGCGCCAGGGGCACGTACTCCCCCGCCGAGTGCGCCAGCGTCGGATCCCCGGGCCCGTAGTTGAGCGCCGGCGTGCCGAGCCCGGCGAAGCGGGCGACATCCGTCCAGCCGAGTTTGGGGCGGGGTGTGACGCCGAGCGCGCGGACGAGCGAGGTGACCGCCTCCTGGCCGAGACCGGGCAGGGCGCCCGGGACGACCTCGGTGATGTCGACGTCGTACTCCGGGAACAGGTTCCGGATGAACGCCTGCGCCTCTTCGGCCGAACGGCTCGGCGCGAAGCGGAAGTCGACGGTGATGACACACTCGTCCGGTACGACGTTGCCGGCGACCCCGGCCCGTACCGCGACCGCGTTCAGGCCCTCCCGGTACTCCAGCCCGTCGATGACGACGCGGTCGGCGGTGTGGTCGGCCAGCCGCTGCAGCACGGGGGCCGCCCGGTGCGCGGCGTTGACCCCCTTCCACGACCGAGCCGTGTGCGCCCGCTCGCCGCGTACCGTGATGTCGGCGGTCAGCACCCCCTGGCAGCCTGCCTCGACCCCGGCGTCCGACGGCTCCATCAGGATCGCGATGCTCGCCTTCAGCAGGTCGGGCCGCTCGGTGGCGATGCGGTGCAGGCCGTTGCGGTCGCCCTCCACCTCCTCGCACTCGTAGAAGACGTACGTGACGTCGACCGCCGGTGCGGTGACGGTGGCGGCGAGCCGCAGGGCGACGGCGATGCCGCCCTTCATGTCGCAGGCGCCGAGACCGTACAGGCGGTCGCCGTCCGTCGTCGACGGCAGGTTCCCGGCGGCGGGAACGGTGTCCAGGTGGCCGGCGACCACGACCCGTTCGGGGTGGCCGAGGCCGGTGCGGGCGACGACGGAGTTGCCGAGGCGCTCGACGGTGAGGTGCGCAAGGGTCCCGAGAGCCGCCTCGACGGTGTCCGCGATCCGCGCCTCGTCGCCGCTCTCGGAAGGGATGTCGACCAGGGCACGGGTGAGGGTGACGACGTCGGCGGTGAGGTCGGGGGAGGTCATGCCGCTCCCTGGGTCTCGGGCGCCTGGTTGAGCTTCGAGTGCTTGATGCCGTACAGCCGGTAGATCACCAGCCCGGCCGCCATCCAGGTGGCGAACGCGATCCAGGTGTCCGTGCCGAGGCTGAACAGCATGTAGACGCAGAAGCCCATGCCGAGGACCGGCGTCACCGGGGAGAAGGGCACCCGGAAGGAGCGGGCCGCGTCGGGATTGCGGTGGCGCAGCAGGACGACGGCCAGGTTGACCAGCATGAAGGCGAAGAGCGTGCCGATGCTGGTGGCGTCGGCCAGGCTGCCCAGCGGGACCAGGGCGGCGAGCACGGCGATGAACACCGAGACGATCACGGTGTTGGCCCGGGGCACGCCCGAGGCGGAGTGCACCTTGGAGAACAGCGGCGGTACGAGGCCGTCCCGGGACATGGCGAACAGGATGCGGATCTGGCCGTACTGAACGGTGAGCACCACGCTGGTGGTGGCGACGACCGCGCCGACGGACAGGAGGACCGGCCACAGGTTGCCGCCGCCGACCGACCGCACGAGCACCTCGCTGAGCGTGGCCTCCGTCCCCGCGAACTGCCGCCACGGCATGGCGCCGAGCGCGGCCACGGCGACGAGCACGTACAGGGCGGTGACCAGCACGAGCGAGAGGATGATCGCGCGGGGCAGGTCGCGTTGCGGGTCGCGCGCCTCCTCACCGGCGGTCGAGGCCGCGTCGAACCCGATGTAGGAGAAGAACAGCGAGGCCGCGCCCGCACTCATGCCGGCGGTGCCGAGCGGGAAGAGCGGCTGGAAGTTGCCGGCACGGAAGGCGGTGAAGGCGACCGCGCAGAACATCACCAGCGCGGCGATCTTCACGGCGACCATGACGGTGTTGGCGACCGCGCTCTCCTTGGCGCCGCGCAACAGCACCACCATGGCGAGGATCACGATGAGTGCGGCCGGGATGTTGAGGGTGCCGCCGGCGCCGGGCGGGGCGCTGAGCGAATCGGGCAGAGTGACGCCGATGGTGAGCTGGAGCAGCTCGTTGACGTACTGCCCCCAGCCGACGGCGACCGCCGCGACCGACACCCCGTACTCCAGGATCAGACACCAGCCGCACACCCAGGCGACCAGCTCGCCCATCGTCGCGTACGCGTAGCTGTACGAGGAGCCGGAGCCGGGGATCATGCCGGCCAGTTCGGCGTACGACAGCGCGGAGAAGAGAGCGGTCACCCCGGCGAGCACAAAGGAGATGACGATCGCCGGGCCGGCCTGGGGCACGGCCTGACCGAGTACGACGAAGATGCCCGTACCGAGGGTGGCGCCCACGCTGAGCAGCGTGAGCTGCCCAACGCCCATGGTCCGCCGCAGCGGGCTGCCGCCGGCCTCGGCGACGAGCGCGCCCACAGGCTGCCGACGGGTCAACCGCCTTCCGAAACCACCGTGTCGGCCGGTAACCGGCCGTGTCCGTACCGTCTCCACCGCGCTTGCTCCCTCCACCACTGGGGCTGTTCAGGCCCCTGATGATGCGGAGGGAACAGCGAGCGGCGGTGAGAGGACGGGCCAAAGGTACGGGTGGGCGTTTGGCCGGTCGGCTAAAGCCCAAGGCCATGAAGTTACGGGTGGGGTCGTGGCCGCAAGTGGGGTCTGATCTGGAAAGACGCCGGACGTGAGAAGCGGAGCCCCGGTA
>NZ_JBIATP010000007.1:0-186838 GCF_042891915.1 Streptomyces sp. NPDC001848
GCCAAGGAAGCCGCGCAGAAGGCCGCCGCGGAGACCCAGGCGGCCCAGAAGGACACCCAGCACGCGGCGGCATCCGCCGCCCGCGCGGCGAGCGCCGCCCAGCAGGCCGCCACCGCCGCACAGACCGCGATCGACGCCGCTGCGGCTGCCACCGATGCCGCCCGAGTGGCCGCGAACGCCGCCTCGGCCGCCGCCGCAGCCGCGGACGGCGCCGCAGAAGCGGCCTCCCAGGCCCGTGACGCCGCCGCGAACGCGGCCCTCGACGCCGGCCAGGCAGGCGCCGCACGCAAGGCAGCCCAGAACGCACGAGACGCCGCCGCGGGCGCGCACGCCGCCGCCCAGGCCGCCGACTCGGCGCGGACCGCCGCCGCGTCGGCTGCGGATGCGGCCAAGGCGGCCGGCGGCGCCGGCAGCAACGCCAACGACGCCGCGGACGCAGCCGACCAGGCCAACTCCTACGCCGACCAGGCCGGAGCCCACTCCGCCGAAGCGCAGAACGCCGCAGCCGCCGCCCACCGGCACGCCCGCGAGGCGGCCCGCGCCGCCGACGCCGCCCAGGCACTGGCACAGGAAGCCGCCTCCGCCGCCGGAGAGGCCCGTGACGCCGCGAACGACGCGGCTACACACGCCGAGAACGCGGCCAAGGCCGCCGACGACGCGGCCAAGCACGCGGGTGAGGCGGCGACCGCTGCGAAGCAGTCCGCCGCGCACGCCAAGGAGGCCAAGAAGGACGCCGACGTGGCCAGCGCGGCGGTCGCCAAGGCCCAGAAGGTCCACGACCTGGCCGTGCGTATCGACACCGAGCAGCTGACCGCCCGCACCAACGAGGCCATCGCCCGCGCCCGGGACCTCAAAGCACAAGAGGACCAGCGCACCGCCGCCCAGCAGGCAGCCGTACAGCAGGCCAACGACCTGCAGGCCGAGGCAGGCAAGCTGGCCGACCAGGCCGCCCAGCCCGGCGCCGACCCGGCGAAGATCGCTCCCGAAGCCCGCAAGGTGGCCCTGGCCACCGCCAAGACCGGCCGGTCCTGGAGCCAGTCCGCCGCTCTCGTGGCCCTGGCCGGCTCCGACGCGGACGCAACCGCCTACATCCGCACCGGCCGCCAGGAAGCCAGCGCCCAGGACGACCGCCAGGACGTCGGGCACCTTGCGCTAGTCGCCGGCTCGGCCGACGTGCGCGCCGCCGCCGCCAAGGCGCTGGAGGGCGACGACTCGGCGGTGAGCACCTTCCTGGCCAGCGGCCAGTACGAGGCGATGAAGCAGGACATGCGCCTCGTCGTCGCCCGGACCATCGCCAACGCCGGACCGATCGAGCAGCAGGCGGGCCGTACCGCACTGAACAATGACACAACGGACGCTCTGCGGCAGTTCATCACCACCGACGATTCCCTGGCGCGCACCCAGGACGAACGCGTCCGCGCCGCCCAGCTCGCCGACACCAACAACAAGAACAACGGCCCCCAGGTCAGGGCCGCCGCCCGCATCGCCCTCGAAGGCCCCTCCGACCTGCTCCACGCCTTCATCACCGTCGGCCAGTACAAGGCCCAGCGCCAGGACCAACTGGGCGCCACCCACGAGCAGCAGATCCAGCAGCTGATCGCGCAGGCCGCCGGCATCGCCGCCACCGCCCAGAAGAACGCCGCCGAAGCGGGCAGGGCAGCAGCCAGGGCCGCCAGAGCCGACTCCGAAGCCGAGGGCTACCGCAGGCAGGCCGAAGCCGCGGCCAACGACGCCAAGAAGTACGCCACCCAGGCCAACGGCTACGCCAACCAGGCCGAACAGTCCGCCAAGGACGCCGCCGCATCGGCCAAAACCGCCCGCGGCGCACAGCAGGACGCCGAAAACGCCGCGGCCGATGCCCTCAACTCCGCCACCTACGCCCGGTACTCGGCCGACTCCGCACGCAGCTCCGCCGACTCGGCCTGGACAGATGCCCAGCAGGCCCGCGCCTCCGCCACGGCAGCAGGCAAGGACGCCACGGCCGCCGCGCAGGCGGCGACGGAGGCCTACCACACCGCAGTCGTCAAACAGCAGCAGGAAGCGGCGCGGTTCCGGCAGTTGGTCGAGGAACAGCGGAAGAAGACCAGCCAGCAGGATGATGACGGCAGCTGGATACCGGGGTGGCTCAAGGACACCGTCAACACAGTCAGCCCCTATGCGAAGGCGCTCTGGGACAACAGCCCGCAGCTCGCGGCTGACCTCATCGAGAGCGTTGGCGGCGCCTTCCTGGCGGACGTGGGTATCACGGAGGGCATCGTAGGCGGAGGCGGCGGACTCTTCCTGTGCCCCGAGACACTGGGTGCCGGCTGCGTCGAAGCAGTTCTGGCGGTCAGCGGTGGTATAGCCACGACCGGAGGTGGCCTCGGCCTGGCCAACGACGGCGTCCACCGCTTCAGCGACGACCTCGACCAAGCCCTCCGCGAAGCCAGGGAAGAACGCCCTGCGAAAGAGACATGCACCCAGTGCTTCGTGGCCGGCACCAAAGTACTCATGGCCGGCGGCCCTGCGAAGAACATCGAAAGCGTCAAGGCAGGCGACACCGTAGTCGCTACCGACCCGCCCACCGGGAAGACCGCGCCGCGCAAGGTCGCACGACTGATCATCACTGACGGCGACAAACACTTCGACGAACTCACCCTCAACACACCCGACGGACTCCGCAAGCTCACCGCCACCTACGAGCACCCCTTCTGGAACCCGACGGAAAAGCGCTGGGTCGAAGCCCATGACCTCCGAGCCGGATCCACCCTGCTGAGCAGCGACGGCAGCACCGTCCGTGTCCAGGCCAACCGTGCCTTCGACCAACGAGTACGCACCTACAACCTCACCGTCGAAGACCTCCACACGTATTATGTACTGGCAGGAAATACGCCGGTATTGGTGCACAACAGCAACTGCGATCTCGTTGGCCCAACGAGAGCCACGCATATTCTTGATGGCGACGCCACCGGAGGCGGCCATCGATACCCTGGGGCGCCTGGGAAGACTCCGTTCCCTCAGGGGTGGAGTGACGAACAGATCCTGAACAACATCTCCGAGGTGGCCACCAATCCGAAGTCGACGTGGACGTGGCAGAGGGGCGCTGAGGGTTCTACTTTTACGAAGAAGGGCCTACCCTCCAGGGTCGCGATTGTCGGCACGGTGGACGGCGTGCAGCTGCGTGTAATCTATGAGCCTGCAACTGACACGATCATCACGGCGCATCCCTGGCCCTAAGGCATGGCAAAGTAAGCGCGGTAATCATTGACCGTACGGCCCCTGGCTCCGGCTCGGGCCTTACAGCGGAAGGAGCTTGGGCAAGATGAGCGAAACATTTGATGCCGTCAATCGGGAGGCATCGTGGCATCGGGCAAGAAACGCTCTCGAAGCCGCAGCCGCTCTTCTTGCGCCGGGCGAATCGAGCGAGGCCCTGGTTGAATTTCGAGACTTTATCGCTCGCAACGAGTTGGAGCTCGCATTCGATGAGCTAGTTGCGATCGGGGATGACCTGGAGCTGGATATCAGGTTCTGGTTGCTGCTCGATTCTGCAGCTCGCGAAATGCGGCTGTATTCGGCGGCGCTAGATGTTCCGCACCTTACGAGTGCGGATCTTTGCAGGCGTCATATCGCGGTTCATTCGGAGTCGCCGGCCTGATAGGAAAAGCACCTGCAGAAACCCGAGGGCCACGCCGGAGCGAGTCGTTCCGGCGTGGCCCTCGGACACTTTGACCGCAACGCCGGCGGACACGTTCTGCGCTTGGCGGGCCGTCAGGGCTCTCGTGGGTCGCGGAGGGCGTTGCCAAGGGTGTCGATGGCTTGGCACTGGCGGCGGAGGCGGCGGACTCTTCCTGTGCCCCGAGACACCGGGTGCCGGCTGCGCAGAAGCAGTTCTGGCGGTCAGCGACGGTACAGCCACGACCGGAGGTGGCCTCGGCCTGGCCAACGACGGCGTCCACCGCTTCAGCGACGACCTCGACCAGGCCCTCCGCGAAGCCCGGGAAGAAGGCAGTCCCGGACACGTCGTCGGGAAGGGCGACGATCCCCTGGTTCCTGAGCTGGTCGACGAGATCAACGCCCGTCACCCCGGGCTCGTCCGAGCTCGGGGCGTGGACGTCGTCGGAGCGGACGGTAAAGTGCTCACGGACTTCGATACCGTGAAGAGGTTCTGGCGCACTATTCGTCGTGAACCTCTTTGGGACTGGCGCTCCGCAGTGGCTGAGTGATTGCCGCATGTCGAGGCGGTGACTTGCGGGGCGTTCTCGATCCGCCCGGCAGTACCGATGTGCTGCCGGGCCACACCGACGCTCTTCATGCCCTTCTTGATGTCGTCGGTTTCGTCGGCGATCAGGACCCGCATCGTCGGCGGACAGGGCGGCCACCGCGACCTCGCCCACCCGGTGGCGCAACTCGTGCAGAGTCCTACTGGAACTAGGCCCCCTTGGCCGTCGCCTTCTTCCCCGTCGCCTTCTTGGCGGGCGCCTTCCCGGCTGCCGTCCCCTTGGTCGCGGTCCCCGACCCGGCCGCCGCCTTCTTCGCCGTGGTCCCCGACTTCGCGGTCGCCTTCTTCGCCGCGGTCCCCGACTTCGCCGCCGTCTTCCTCGCCGCCGGTGCCCCCTTCCTCCCGCCGGTCTCCTTCGGCTGCGTACGCGCCGCCTTCCGCTCCGGCAACCGTCTGACCTCGGCCTTCTCCCCCGACGCCCCCTCACCCGTCGCCTTCTCACCGGCCCCCCGCGCCTCCTTGGCCGCCCGCACGCTCTTCTCCAGCGCCGCCATCAGGTCGAGCACCTTGCCGGCCTCGGGCACCGGCGCCACCGGCGGTTCCCTGCCCTCCGCCTTGGCCGCGATCAGTTCCTCGACCGCCTCGCGGTACTCGTCGTGCAGCTCGTCCAGGTCCACCTCCCCCAGCGTGTCCATCAGGGCGTCCGCCAGGTCCAGCTCCTTGTCCCGGACGGTGATGTTCCCCTCCGGCGCCACGCCCTCCGGCGTCCGGATCTCGTCCGGCCACAGCAGTGCGTGCATGGCGAGGACGTCACCTACCGGGCGCAGCATCCCGAGCCGTTCCCGGCCCCGCAGGGCGAACTTCGCGATCGCCACCTTCCCTGTGCGCTCCAGCGCCTCGCGCAGCAGCGTGTAGGGCTTGGCGGCCGGAGTGCCGTTGGCGCACAGGTAGTACGCCGTGTCCATCTGGAGCGGGTCGATCAGGCCCTCCGGGACGAACGCCACGATCTCGATCGTCCTGGTCGTCGGGATGGGCAGCTGCGCCAGGTCCTCGTCCGTGATCGGTATGACCGAGCCGTCCGCGTCCTCATACCCCTTGCCGATCTCCGCCTGCGCCACCTCGCGGTCCTCCAGCTCGCAGAACTTGCGGTACCGGATCCGGCCGCCGTCCTCCAGGTGGATCTGACGGAAGGAGATCGAGTGGTTCTCGGTGGCGTTCATCAGCTTGATGGGGATGCTCACCAGGCCGAACGAGATGGCACCGTTCCAGATGGATCGCACGTTCCGCCCCTTTTTCTCATAGGTCGGGCGATTTCACGGGTTTCTCGTGGGACTCTCATCGTATGACGCCGATCACAGAGGTGGAGGGGCGACGGCTGGCGCTCAGCAACCTGGAGAAGGTGATCCATCCCGCGACCGGCTTCACCAAGGGCGAGCTGCTGCACTACTACGCGACCACCGCGAGCGCCCTGCTGCCCCACCTCCGCGACCGCCCGCTGTCCTTCCTGCGCTATCCGGACGGGCCGGACGGACAGCTGTTCTTCGCCAAGAACGTGCCTCCGGGTACGCCCGACTGGGTCACCACGGCGGAGGTGCCGCGCTCGGAGGGAGCGGCCCGCATGGTGCTGATCCAGGACCTGTCCAGCCTGATGTGGGCGGCGAACCTCGTCACCGAGTTCCACACCCCCCAGTGGCGCATCGACACGCCCGACATCGCGGACCGGTTGGTCTTCGACCTCGACCCGGGGGCACCGGCCACGATCGTCGAGTGCTGCGAGGTCGCCCTGTGGCTGCGGGAGCGGCTCGCGGCGGACGGGGTCGAGGCGTACGCGAAGACGTCAGGCTCCAAGGGGTTGCATCTGCTCGCGGCCGTGGAACCGACGCCGTCGCAGCGGACGACGGACTACGCCCGGCAGCTCGCCGTGGAGGCGGAGAAGGCGATGCCCCGCCTCGTCATCCACCGCATGACCCGCAGTCTGCGGCCCGGGAAGGTCTTCGTGGACTGGAGCCAGAACGCGGCCCGCAAGACCACCGCCACGCCCTACACCCTGCGCGCCCGGGCGGAGCCCACCGTGTCGGCGCCGGTGACATGGGAGGAGGTGACGGACTGCGGCTCGCCCGGCAGTCTCGTCTTCCGTGCCGCGGACATCGCTCCCCGGCTGCAGGCGTACGGGGACCTCATGGGCCCGGTCTGCGATCCGGAGCAAGCTGTTCGGCTTCCCTGAGCCCCCCGCCGCGGCACGGTCACACCGGGACCGTGTGTGCCGCGCCACATCACACCGGGACCGTGTGTGCCGCCGCACCACGTCACACCCGGGACCACGTATGCCGGTCCCTTGCCATCGCGTGCAGCGCCTCCACATCCGCCGGCTTCAGCACCCCGCCCAGCCGTGCCAGGCCGGGCAGGTCCGTGTCCTTCAGGACGCGTATCTCCCGCAGTGGGGCCGTGATCTCCAGGCGGGCGGACTCGGTGACGATCAGGACCGGGTGCACCTCGGCCGTCAGCGCGTACGACGCCCGGTCCGCGTCGGCGCGCACCTGGTGCAGCAGCGGCCGTGCCTCCTGGCGGCCCACCGTCACCATCGGGTCGGCGACGAGGACCCACTGTTTACGGGCGTACAGGGAGCGCACGGCGAACAGACCGCCGGGGCCGATCGCCAGGTGGTGGATGCGGTCGCCGCCGGGCAGCGGCACCGAGTGCAGGGTGCGCCAGCCCGCGCCCTCCAGGCCGTCCAGCGCCTCGCCGACCGACTGCTCGGCGGCGAGGGCCCGGCGCCGCGGGTCCGGGCGCAGCCGGTGTGCGGGGCCCGGGTCGCGGTCCAGGGCGATCAGCAGGGCCTCGCCGGGCCGGTTCGGGGCCAGGTCGTCGTCCGGGTGGAGGGTGAGCCGGGCCAGTTCCGCGGGCGTGGGCACGGGGGGCGGTCCCACGGTCACCGGGCCCGTGAGGAACGGGCCGAGCGCGTCGAGCACATCCTCGCGCAGGTCCTCGCTCAGCAGGTTGACCCGGCCGGTCTCCCGGTCGTACCAGGCGATGTTCCGCCCGTCGGTGCCGCACACGTACAGGCGTTCCTGTCCGTGTCGCCAGGTCGGTACGACGCGCAGTCCGTCCATGCACCATCACCCCTCGACCATGGGAACAGGCGGGGTGCTCCGGGGGCAAGAACCCGGCTACCTTTGTGAGCAGTTGGGGACTCGGTGGGAGGCGCCCTTGCGGACCCGCAGAAAGCAACCCGATGTTCCGGCTCCCGACGCCCCGTGGAGCGAGATCGTGCCCGGCCTGTGGATGGGCGGCCACGAGTTCAGGGGGCGCTCCGGGGAGCGGGAGTTCGCCGTCGTACGTGATGAGTTCGATCTTGTGCTGACTCTGTTGCGGCTGCCCGGGCACGGGCCCGACGAGGGGGTCGAGCACCATGTCTGGCCGATCCCCGACGGACCGCTGGACGGGACGCAACTCGCGGGCGTGATGCGGCTGGCACAGGCCGCCGACGACGCGCTGGAGGACGGGCGGCGGGTGCTTGTCCGGTGTTATCACGGGTACAACCGTTCGGGTCTGGTCGTCGCGCATGCGCTGGTCCGGGCCGGGCACACCGCCGAGGAGGCGATCCGGATGATCCGGTCCCGGCGCGGGCCCTGGGCGCTGCACAACGAGCTGTTCGTGGAGTACCTGCGGGCGGGCCTGGACACCGCCCGTCTGCTGGAGGAACTCGCGGAGTAACCTCACTGGCCGACCGTAGAGTGAACAACCGGTCATCAGGTGAGCAAAAAGGACGGATGTCCCCGTGTGCCCCAGCAGCCGTCGCGTGCGCGCGGCGTTCCGAAGCCCTCGCGTGCGCGCGACCCTCGGTGTCGCGGTGGCCGCCCTGCTGCTGGCGGGCTGCGGCGACTCCGGTGCCCTGCGCGGCGCGGGTCCGGCCGCCACCGCCGTCGGCCCGGTGCGGCTGTGGCCCCAGTTGCCGCCCGCCTCCACGCCGGCCCTCGACTACGGCGAGGCGGAGACCGAGACCGTCAAGGGCATCACCGTTCCGGGTGATGACATCCACCGGGTGGATCCCCTGGACGTCGTGCGCGCCGAGGTCGCCGCGCACCCGGACGCGTACTCCGGCCCGCACGCGGTGTACGCCGAGACGCGCAAGCGGCTGGAGGACTGCGGCAAGGCGGGCCCGCAGGGGCGGCAGTGCCCGGTCCTGCGGGCGTACTACCGCGACCTCACCGGTGACGGCGAGGACGACATGGTGCTCGGCATCCGCTTCCCGGACAACCAGCTGGCGGTGCGCGTGTACACCGTCGAGCACCATCGGCTGGTGCAGGTCATGGGCACCTCGGACAGCGTGATCAGCGTGGAGCTGGCGGGCCGGACCGTGATCATCCGCTCGCCGTCGACGCTGCCGGGCTACGAGTTCCGCACGGAGTGGACCTGGGATCCGCACCAGCACGCCATGCTGGCGACCCGGGACGAGATCGTGCGGGTGGGCACCGCACCCCCGCGCCGGCCGGTCGCGCCGACCCCGTCCCCCTCCGCCCCGGCCACGCCCGTCCCGCCGGAGAGCGCCCGATGAGGCCCCTCGGCCGCACGCTCGGCCGGCTGCCGCGCTGGACCGGCACGCTGACCTGGAAGGCGGCCGCCTTCATCACCGTCATGTGCTGCGGTCTGGCCGCGCTGCTCGGCGTGCTCGTCCATGTCCAGGTCACCGACCGGACCGTCGGCGAGGCCCGCGGCCGGGCGCTGGCCCGGCTGTCGGAAGCGGCGCAGGCCTACGAGGCGGGCGACCGGCTGCCGCACGATGCGGGCGTCGACCCGCCGGGGCTGCCGGCGCCGCTGCGGGAACTGGCGGCGGACGGGTACCGCGGCACCATGGTCGGGACCGACGATCCGGAGCCCACGATGTGGGCCGCGGGCCCGGCCGACGGCGGCCGGGCGCTCGCCGTGCAGGTCGACTACGCGCAGGGCGCCCGCATCATCGACGCGCTGGACGAGGCGATCGTGTGGTCGTCGGCGCTGGCGAGCGGCGCGACGCTGTGCGTGGGGACGTTCGCGGTGACCCGGGTGACCCGGCGGCTGCAGGCGACCGCGCAGGTGGCCCGGCGGATCAGCGCGGGCGACCTGGACGCGCGCGTGAACGACCGGCGGGCGAGGAATCCGGCGCGCCCCCAGGACGAGGTGGCCGCGGTCGCGGGCGCCCTGGACACCATGGCGGCCTCGCTGCAGGGCAAGCTGCTGACCGAGCAGCGGTTCACCGCGGACGTGGCGCACGAGCTGCGCACCCCGCTGACCGGACTGCACGCGGCGGCCGAGCTGCTGCCGCCCGGGCGGCCGACCGAGCTGGTGCGGGACCGGGTGGCGGCGCTGCGCACGCTCACCGAGGACCTGCTGGAGATCTCCCGCCTGGACGCGGGCGGCGAACGGCTGGAGCTGGCCGACGAACGGCTCGCGCCGCTGGTGCGGCGGGTGGTGCGGGCCTCCGGCACCCCGGTCGAGGTGCGGGTGGTGCGGGACGCGTGCGTGGCGACCGACCGGCGGCGGCTGGAGCGGGTGCTCGGCAATCTGGTGGCGAACGCGCACCGGCACGGGCGCGGTCCGGTGGTGCTGACGGTCGACGGCCCGCGGGTCACGGTACGGGACCACGGGGACGGCTATCCGGACTACCTGCTGGCGCACGGGCCGCAGCGGTTTCGCACCGAGGGCGGCGCCAAGGGGCACGGCCTCGGGCTGACGATCGCGCTCGGCCAGGCGGAGGTGCTGGGCGCCCGGCTGGAGTTCGCCAACGCGCCGGACGGCGGGGCCATGGCCACGCTGTGCCTCCCGACGGCCCCAAGGAGTACCGGAACGGGCTGATTGCCCTGGCATAACGGGACATATCGCTCACCGCTTGCTACGTTCCGCACATGATCCAGCCCGGAACGCCAGGAGCGCGGACCGTGACGCCGGCGGACTCCCCGGTCCCCGCGCTGCGCCTGCCCCGGCGCCGGGGCACCGAGTTCGGCCTGATCGTCCTCGCCGTGCTGCTGTCGGTGTACGGCTACTGCGCCGTCGGCCTCGCCCGGCACGGCACCCTCCCGCCCGGCGCGCTCCGCTACGGCGCCGGGCTCGGCGGGCTCGCGCTGCTCGCGCACTGCGCGGTACGGCTGCGCGCCCCGTACGCCGATCCCCTGCTGCTGCCCATCGCGGTGCTGCTCAACGGCGTGGGCCTGGTGCTGATCCACCGCCTGGACCTGGAGACCCCGGGCCACCGGGCGACCCCCACCCAGCTGTCCTGGTCGACGCTCGGCGTCGCGCTGTTCACCGCCGTCGTACTGCTGCTGCCCCACCACCGGGTGCTCCAGCGCTACACCTATCTGTGCGGGGGCGGCGCGCTGGCCCTGCTCACCCTGCCGATCTTCTTCCCGGCGGTGAACGGCGCCCGGATCTGGCTCAGGGTCGCCGGGTGCTCCATCCAGCCGGGTGAGTTCGCGAAGCTGCTGCTCGCGGTCTTCTTCGCCGGGTACCTGTCCGCCAACCGGCAGGCGCTGGCGTTCACGGGCCGCAGGGTGTGGCGGCTGCAGCTGCCCACCGGGCGGGTCCTCGGCCCGGTGGTGGCGATCTGGCTGCTGAGCGTCGGCGTCCTCGTCCTGGAACGCGACCTCGGCACCTCGCTGCTGTTCTTCGGGCTGTTCGTGGTGCTGCTGTACGTCGCCACGGGCCGCACCGGCTGGATCGCGGTCGGCCTGCTGCTGGCACTGGTGGGCGCGTACGCCGTGGGCCGGCTGGAGCCGCATGTGCACGCCCGGGTCCAGGACTGGCTGCACCCCTTCGCCTCGATCGAGGCGGGCCAGGGTGCGGGTCAGCTCGCCCAGTCGCTGTTCGCGTTCGCCGCCGGCGGCGCGCTCGGCACCGGGCTCGGCCTCGGCCACTCGGTGCTGATCGGCTTCGCGGTGAAGTCGGACTTCATCCTGGCGACGGCGGGCGAGGAGCTGGGCTTCGCCGGCCTGTCCGCACTGTTCCTGCTCTACGCCCTGCTGGTGGAGCGCGGCTACCGGGCGGGGCTGGCGCTGCGCGACCCGTTCGGGCGGCTGCTCGCCGTGGGGCTCGCGTCGATCGTCGCGCTCCAGGTGTTCGTGATCGCGGGCGGGGTGACGGGCCTGATCCCGCTGACGGGCATGGCGATGCCGTTCCTGGCGCAGGGCGGTTCGTCGCTGGTCACCAACTGGATCATCGTGGCGCTGCTGATCCGGATCAGCGACTCGGCCCGCAGTCAGTACGACAGGACGGCCGCGTCATGAGCGGGTACATCCGCCGGGCGGCGGCCCTGTGCGCGCTGCTGCTGATCGCCCTGCTCGCCAACGCGACCCGGGTGCAGGTCCTCGAGTCCGAGCACTACGGCGGCAATCCCGCCAACCGGCGGCAGGCGATCGCCCGGTACGGCGGCCCCCGTGGCGACATCCTGGTCGACGGCCGCCCGGTGACCGGGTCCCGGGACACGGGCGGCATGTTCCGCTACACCCGCGCCTACACCGACGGGCCGCTGTACGCGCCGGTCACCGGGTTCGCCTCCCAGGTGTACGGGACGACGCTGCTGGAGCACACCGAGGACGCGCTGCTGTCCGGCACCGACCCGCTGCTCGATCCGCTCCCCCTGTGGAACGGCGTCCTCAGGAAGCGCATCCCCGGGGGACATGTCGTCACCACCCTCAACGGGGCGGCGCAGCGGGCCGCGTACCAGGGGCTGGCCGGGCGCACGGGCGCGGTCGCCGCGGTCGAACCGGCGACGGGACGGATCCTGGCGCTGGTGTCGACGCCGTCGTACGACCCCGGGGAGCTGTCCGGGACGTCGTCGTCCGTGAGCCGGGCCTGGAAGCGGCTGAACGGGGACGCGGCGCGGCCGATGCTCAACCGGGCGATCCGGCAGACGTATCCGCCCGGTTCGACGTTCAAGGTGGTCACGGCCACTGCGGCCCTCGAGGCGGGAGTGGTGACGGACCTCGACGCGCCGACGGACTCCCCCGACCCCTACCGGCTGCCCGGCTCCACGGCACAGCTGACCAACGAGACCGACGGCTGCGCGGACGCGTCGCTGCGGTACGCCTTCACGTGGTCGTGCAACACGGTGTTCGCCAAGCTGGGTGCGGAGGTGGGGCTGCGGAACATGACGGCCACGGCGGCGAACTTCGGCTTCGACGAGCGCAAGCTGAGGGTGCCGTTCGCGGTGGCGCCGAGCACGTTCGCGGGCAAGCTGGACCCCTCCCAGCTGGCGCTGTCCTCGATCGGGCAGTACGAGACCCGGGCGACACCGCTGCAGATGGCGATGGTCGCGGCGGCGGTGGCCAACGGGGGCGATGTGAGGGCGCCGTACCTGGTGGAACGCACGACGACGAAGGACGGCGAGACGGTCTCCACGGCCACGCCCCGCACCCTGCACCGGGCGATGAGCGCCACCACCGCGGAACAGTTGCGGGAGATGATGGCGGACGTGGTGCGGGAGGGCACGGGTCGTAACGCGGCGATCCCCGGCGCCCGAGTGGGCGGCAAGACCGGCACGGCCCAGCACGGCGTCGACAACTCCGGGAAGCCGTACGCCTGGTTCATCTCCTGGGCGCAGGCGGAGGACGCGCTGGAGCCTGCGGTGGCGGTCGCGGTGGTCGTGGAGGACGCCGCGGGCCGGCAGGGGGAGATCAGTGGGGGCGGGGACGCGGCGCCGGTCGCCAGGGCGGTGATGGAGGCTGTGCTGAACTCCCGGCAGAGGCCGTCTCATTGACGAGGTCGACGGGGTCGAGCCTCCGAGACGACCTCGACAGCGATGACGACGTCTTCCGGCCGGTACCGGGTCTGCCGTGGACCGGCATCGGCGTCCGCACGGAAAACCAGCGTCGATCGAGTGATCAACCACCGAGGCGTTGACCCTCGTCGATCGCCTCCCGCACCTCGGCCACCCTTTCCCTCTCCTCCGCCGCGAAGCGCTCCGCGTCCAGCTTCTCCGCGATCTCCTCGTCCTGCGCCATCAGCAGGTCCAGGTTCGAGTCGCCCATCTCGAAGACGCCCATGTCCACATAGGCCTGCTGGAGGCGCTTGCCCCACAGGCCGATGTCCTTGACGCACGGCACGATGCGGCTGAACAGCAGCTGCCGGAACAGCTGGAGGAATTCGGACCTCTCGCTGAACTCCTCCGCCTCGGCCTTGGGGATGCCGAAGTTCTCCAACACCTCCACCCCGCGCAGGCGGTCCCGCATCAGGTAGCAGCCCTCGATGACGAACTCCTCGCGCTCACGCAGTTCGGCGTCCGTGAGCTGCTTGTAGTAGTCGCGCAGCGCCATCCGGCCGAAGGCCACGTGCCGGGCCTCGTCCTGCATGACGTACGCGAGGATCTGCTTGGGCAGTGGCTTGTCGGTGGTGTCGCGGATCATGCCGAAGGCGGCGAGCGCCAGGCCCTCGATGAGGACCTGCATGCCGAGGTACGGCATGTCCCACCGGCTGTCCCGCAGGGTGTCCCCGAGCAGCGCCTGGAGGTTGTCGTTGATCGGGTAGAGCATTCCGATCTTCTCGTGCAGGAAGCGCCCGTAGATCTCGGCGTGCCGGGCCTCGTCCATGGTCTGGGTCGCCGAGTAGAACTTCGCGTCCAGGTCGGGGACGGACTCCACGATCCGCGCCGCACAGATCATCGCGCCCTGCTCGCCGTGCAGGAACTGGCTGAACTGCCAGGAGGCGTAGTGCCGGCGCAGCTCACCCTTGTCGCGGTCGGTCATCTTCGCCCAGTACGGCGTCCCGTACAGGGTCATCGCCTCGTCCGGCGTGCCGAGCGGGTCGTACGGGTCCACCTCCAGGTCCCAGTCGATCCGCTTCTGCCCGTCCCACTGCTTGTCCTTGCCCTTCTGGTACAGGGCCAGCAGCCGGCCGCGCCCGTCGTCGTACTCCCAGCTGAAACGGGCGGCGCCACTCGCGGGCACCTGCCAGAGGGGGTCCCCCGGGTCCTTGGCGTAGAGCTCGAACGTCGACATAAGCACACGCTCACACGAGGTAGACGTCGCGTCAACAAGTGGAACGCAAGGGATTGACGTCCTTGCTGACAAGCAGTCGCATAAGACTGCGACCACGGGTAACAGGCGGCCCGTACGACGAGGTGGGTGGGCACAGCGATGACGACCGTGACGGAAGCAGACGTGCTGCGCGACGCGCTGGGACTGCTCAAGGACCGGGAGCAGGTGGCGGAGCGGCTCCTCTCCTCCTCCGCCAAACACTCCTTCGACCCGGACCAGGAACTGGACTGGGACGCGCCCTACGAGGAAGGAAAGTGGTTCTGGCCCCCGGAGCTGGTGTCGCTGTACGACACACCACTGTGGCGGCGGATGAGCGAGGAACAGCGGATCCTGCTCTCCCAGCACGAGGCCGCGGCACTCGCCTCCCTCGGCATCTGGTTCGAGATCATCCTGATGCAGCTGCTGGTCCGGCACATCTACGACAAGGCCGCGACCAGCGCGCACGTGCGGTACGCGCTGACCGAGATCGAGGACGAGTGCCGGCACTCGAAGATGTTCGCCCGGCTGATCGCACACGGCGACACGCCCTGGTACCCGGTGAGCCGTGCGCACCAGAACCTGGGCCGCGTCTTCAAGACGATCTCCACCACACCGGGCTCCTTCACCGCCACGCTGCTCGGCGAGGAGGTCCTGGACTGGATGCAGCGGCTGACGTTCCCCGACGAGCGGGTGCAGCCGCTGATCCGTGGGGTCACACGCATCCACGTGGTCGAGGAGGCCCGCCACGTCCGCTACGCCCGCGAGGAACTGCGCCGTCAGATGGTGACCGCTCCGCGGTGGTCGCAGGAGTTCACGCGGATCACCTCCGGTGAGTTCGCGCGGGTGTTCTCGGTGGCCTTCGTGAACCCGGAGGTGTACACGAACGTGGGCCTGGACAAGCGGGAGGCGGTGGCCCAGGTGAGGGCGAGCGGGCACCGCCGGGAGATCATGCAGACGGGAGCGAAGAGGCTGACGGACTTCCTGGACGACATCGGGGTGCTGAGGGGGGTCGGGCGACGGTTGTGGAGGTCGTCGGGGTTGCTGGCATGAGTACGTCTCGGCTTCGGGCCGGCATTTCCAGCCCGTCCGGCGCTTGAGGACGAGGCCGTTCAGGCCGATGGGCGTCCGGAGGCGCAGCCCCCGGCACGGCCACTGCGGCTTCGGGTGCCTCGCCCTCCTGGTAACACGGTTACGCTGCGAACATGACCTCCGAGGCCCCCACGCGCGCATACCGCCGACTGAGCGTCGAAGAACGGCGTCGCCAGCTCCTCGACGCCGCGCTCACCCTCTTCGCGCACCGCGCCCCCGAGGAGGTCTCCCTCGACGACGTGGCGGAGGCGGCCGGCGTCTCCCGCCCCCTCGTCTACCGCTACTTCCCCGGCGGCAAGCAGCAGCTGTACGAGGCCGCCCTGCGCTCCGCCGCCGACGACCTCCGGCAGTGCTTCGCCGAACCCCCCGAAGGCCCGCTCAGCCACCGCCTCGGCCGCGCCCTCGACCGCTACCTCGCCTTCGTCGCCCGGCACGACGCCGGTTTCAGTGCCCTGCTCCAGGGCGGCAGCGTGGCCGAGACGTCCCGGACCACCGCCATCGTCGACGGCGTACGCCGGGCCGCGGCCGAGCACATCCTCACCCATCTCGGCGTCGAGGCACCCGGCCCCGGGCTGCGGATGACCGTACGGATGTGGATCACCTCCGTCGAGGCGGCGTCCCTCATCTGGCTCGACCAGGACAAGCAGCCCCCCGTCGAGGAGTTGCGGGACTGGCTGGTGGAGCAGTTCGTGGCCTGCCTGGTGGCCACCGCGGGACGCGATGCGCAGACCGCCTCCGTGGTCCGCTCCGCGCTGGCCCTGGAGAGCGCCGAGGGGCCGGTGGGCGCCCTGGCGCGCCGCGTCCTGCCCGTCCTCGGCGACGCCGGTCACCTGCTGTGACACTGGTGCCGTGAAGAGCCAAGACACCCCGTTCGTCGGCGGCCCCCTGGACGGTCGCGTCCTGCCCGTCCTGCTCGGCCTCACCGGCCACCCTCCGAAGACGTACCGCGTGCCCGTCCCGGACGCGGCCGGCGGTCCGCCCACCGTCCTCGTCTACCGTCGCGTCCCGGCGGGCCCGAGCGGCAGGTTCGGTCTCCACCCGGGCTGGAAGTACGAGTACGACCCGGAGGGGGACACCGGCGGCCGTCTGCGCCTGCCGTGGTCGAAGCCGCGCCGGACGCCAGGCGCCACGCCGGGCGAGGGCACGGACACCGCCCACGAGTGACCCCGCTGCGCCGAACCGGCCACTCGCCGCGCGCAGAGGCCGCGCCCGTCTCATCCTGCCGGTGCGAGGTGGAGGGACCACCCGGCTCGGAGGTGACGACGTGTCAGAAAGCTGGCTGCGCCTGGCCGGTACGGCGTGCACGGCGGCGGTGACCACGTGGGCCCTGCTCGCCGGCGCACCCGCGACCGCCGTCCCGGACCCGCCCCCCAGCACCACGGCCCAACCGGCCCCCGAGCCGAGCACCACAACTCAACCGGCCCCCGAGCCGAGCACCACTGCCCAACCAGACCCGGACCCCAGCGCCACGACCCAGCCGAACCCGGCCCCCAGCACCGTCCCCCCTGAGACCCGCCCCGTCTCCCAGCTGTTGACGGTCTTTCAGCAGCTCTACCGTGCCGCGGCGCAGGCCACCGAGGTTTACCACGCCACCACCGAGCAGCTGAAGCAGCGTCAGGCGGAGGTGGACCGGCTCGACGAGCAGCTCGCCAGGACCCGGCTCGAGCTGCAGAGCAGCCGCGTCGAGGCCGGTCGGCTGGCCCGGCAGCAGTACCAGGGCAGCACGTCCCTCTCCCCGTACGTGCGCCTGCTGTTCGCCCGCGACCCCCAGCACGCGCTCGACATGGGCCATCTGATCGGCCAGTTGACGCGGGAACGGGCCGCGGCCGTGAACCAGCTCACCGGCGCCGAGCGGAGCGCCGACGCCCTGGCCCGCGCGGCCCGCAAGGCGCTGGACGACCAGCTCACCCTCACGGACCGGCAGAAGCGGGCGCGGGACGACGTCGAACAGCGACTCGGTGACATCGAGAAGCTGCTCGCCTCCCTCACCCCCGAACAGCTGGCCGCCCTGGCCCGGTACGAGCAGGACACGGCCGCGGCGGCCCGGCAGTCACCGGCCGCCGCGTCCCCGACAGGAGGAGCCGTGCGCCCGGGGGCGTCAGGTCAGGCGCCGGCCACCGACGCCAGGTAGGCCTCGGCCTTCTCCGGCTCGTAGAAGAAGTTCTCGAAGTCCGAGGGGTCGTTGAACCCGTTGGCGATCCGGTGCGCCACCGGCGGCATCGCCCCGGCCGCACCGATCAGGTTCAGCACATGCTCCGGCGGCACGCCCAGCATCGCGTTGGTCCACTTGGTGACGTGGCGCGCCGTCTCCCAGTAGCGGTCGAACGTCTGCTGCATCCACGCCTCGTCGAACTCCTTGTCCTCGTGTTCGAGGATGGAGGCGAGATACGCGGCGGCGCACTTGGACGCCGAGTTGGAGCCCTGCCCGGTGATCGGGTCGTTCGCCACGACCACGTCGGCGACACCGAGCACCAGACCGCCTCCGGGCAGCCGCCCGATCGGCTTGCGGACCGTGGGCGCGTAGCGCCCGGCCAGCGTGCCGCCCGCGTCGGTCAGCTCCACCTTGGTGGCCCGCGCGTACTCCCAGGGAGTGAACTTCTCCATGAGTTCCAGGGTCAGGGAGAGGTGCTCACCGGGGTCCTTGACGCCGTTGAAGACGTCGAGCGGGCCGCCGGGTATGCCTTCCCAGAACAGGATGTCCGCGCGGCCCGAGGTCGTGAGCGTCGGCATGACGAACAGCTCGCCGACGCCCGGGACCAGGTTGCAGCGGACCGCGTAGAAGTCCGGGTGCTCGGGGCGGGGGCCGAGGCCGTGGACGTACGACACGGCGAGCGCGCGCTGCGGCTCGCTGTACGGGGACCGCTCCGGGTCGCGGGCGAACATCGACACCAGCTCGCCCTTGCCGGCCGACACCAGCACCAGGTCGTACGTACGGGAGAAGTAATCGAGGTCGGAGACCGCCGCGCCGTGGATGACGAGCTGGCCGCCGCGCTGTGCGAACGTCTCCATCCAGCCGGCCATCTTCAGCCGCTGGTCGACCGACTGCGCGTATCCGTCGAGCTTCGCCACCCAGTCGATCGCGCGCTGCGACGGGCCCGGGTCGAACGAGCCGGGAGCGGCGACGGACACGCCGAGGCCCTCGATCTTCGGGGCCTGGGACTCCCAGAAGTTCAGCTTCAGGTCCCGCTCGTGCTGCAGCGCCGTGTCGAACATGCACTGCGTCGACATGACCCGGCCGGTGCGGATCTCGTCCGCGGTCCGGTTGGACATCAGGGTGACCTCGTACCCGTGCGACTGGAGGCCGAGGGCGAGCTGGAGTCCGGACTGGCCGGCTCCGACGACGAGTATCTTCCGCATGCGGGTGGTGCTCCTACTCAGGACTACTCGGGGGTGACGTCCAGCGCGTGGCCCACCAGGGCCAGGAGGGTCTCGATCACCGAGATCCGGCGGCGCGCGTCCATGATCATGACAGGTATGTGTGCCGGAATGGTGAGGGCCTCGCGTACATCCTCGGGTTCGAACCGCTCGCTGCCGTCGAAGTGGTTGACCGCGACCATATAGGGCAGCCCGCTGCTCTCGAAGTAGTCGAGCGCGGGGAAGCAGTCCGCGAGCCGCCGGGTGTCGGCCATGACGACCGCCCCGATCGCGCCGCGCACCAGGTCGTCCCACATGAACCAGAACCGCTGCTGGCCCGGCGTGCCGAAGAGGTAGAGCACCAGGTCGTCGTCGAGCGTGATGCGGCCGAAGTCCATGGCCACGGTGGTGGTGAGCTTGTCCGGGGTGCCGGTGAGGTCGTCGGTCTCCTCACTGGCCTCGGTCATCAGCGCCTCCGTCTGCAGGGGCGTGATCTCCGAGACGGCGCTCACCAGGGTGGTCTTGCCGACGCCGAAGCCGCCCGCCACCACGATCTTCGTGGCGATCGGGGCGCGCGTACGGTCCGTCTGCCAGGCCTTCAGTTCCTCGTCGGGTTCGACGAGTCGATCGACGCCCGGGGCGGCGTCAGAGACGACGGAGTCCACTCAGCACCCTTTCCAGCAGAGCGCGGTCCGGCTGTCCCGTGCCGTGACCGGTTCCGTACACACGGATCTTTCCCTGGTCCGCGAGGTCGCTCAGGAGCACGCGGACCACCCCGAGCGGCATCTTCAGCAGTGCCGCGATCTCCGCCACCGTGCGCATACGGCGGCACAGTTCGACGATGGCCCGCATCTCCGGCATCACGCGGGTGGACAGTGAACCATTCGTGAGTTCGCGTCGCTCCTCGGGGGCCTCCAGGGCGGCGACGAAGGTCTCGACGAGCAGGACGTGGCCGAACCGGGTGCGCCCACCGGTGAGCGAGTAAGGACGGACGCGGGCGGGTTTGCGGTCGCCGCCGCGGACGGGCAGTTTCTGTGTGCCGCTCATCGGACGCTCCCTGCCGACTCGGCCTCCAGGGACCTGCGCAGCTCACTGCGGAGCTCGGGTGTCAGGACGTGTCCGGCGCGGCCGACGAAGAGCGCCATGTGGTATGCCACCACGCTCATGTCGCAGTCCGCGGAGCCGTGCACGCCGAGCAGCGAGCCGTCGCTGATGGACATGACGAACAGGCTGCCCTCGTCCATCGCGACCATCGTGTGCTTGACCTTGCCCGCGTCCATCAGCTTGGCGGCGCCGATGGTGAGGCTGCCGATGCCGGAGACGATGGTGGCGAGGTCGGCGGCGGACCCCTTGGGACCGCCGGGCCTTCCGTCGTGGCCGGCGCGGGCTTCCGCGATCCGGCCGGGGTCGGACGAGAGCAGGAGCAGGCCGTCGGAGGAGACCACCGCGACCGACAGGATGCCGGGCACCTCCTCCACCAGGTTCGTCAGCAGCCAGTGCAGGTTGCGGGCCTCACTGCTCAGTCCGAAGGTACTGGACGCGGTCAACTGCTTGCCTCCTCGACTGTGCCCCCCGTTGCTTCAACGTCCTGTGCGGTGCCGGGTGTCGCGTGCTGAGGTGGTGCCGTGGACCGGTCCCCGGGTGTCCTGTTCTGTCCCGTCCGTTCGGCGATCTCCGCCTCGACATGGCGGTAGCCCTCCCTGGCTCCCCGGTGGAACCCGCCGAGCCTGCGGCGCAGCGCCTCGGCGTCCACGCCGCCGGCGCGGGGCCGCGGAGCCGGAGCGGGCGCGGAGATCTTGGGGGTGCGCTTGGGGAGCCCCTTGGCGGTGAGCCGGGGGGGCTCGGGCTCCTGAGGCGCTTCGGGCTCCTCGGGCGCCTCGGGCGCGGGCGGCTCCGGGGCGGTGGTGCGGGGCGCCTGCGCGGCGGGCCGCGGCTCGCCCTCGTCCACGGCGCGTTCGTGGGTCTCGGGCCCGATGGCGTAGGGGTCGGCGGCGGCCTGGGCGGGGACGTCGGCGGCCGGGGCCGGTTCCTGCGCCGGGGGCGACGGCTCCGTCCGGGGCGACGGAAGGAAAAGTTCCATCGTGGTCTCGGGGCCGAACTCGGGCTCGTCCGCGGGCGCCGGGGCGGCGGGCTCGCGTACGGGTTCGACGTCCGGTGCGGCCCAGTCGTCCCGTACGGGTTCGGCCTCCGCCGCGGACCAGTCGTCCCGTACGGGTTCGGCGACCGGTGTGCCCCAGTCCTCCCGTACGGATCCCTCGCCGCGGACGGGCTCCTGCCGCTGCTCGCTCTCCTCCCGCTCCCGTACGGCCTCCTCCGCCGCCGCGATCAGGGGGTCCTCGTCGCCCCTGGGCTCCTGCACCGTGAGCCGCTGACGGCCGTTGAGGACGTTGGAGTTGGCCTCCGCGTCCGCGCCGGGCAGCGAGAAGGAGGGCGCGCCCCCGGCCACCGGCGCCCCGGCGGGTGCGGCCGCGGCCGGCGCCCCGGCGAGCAGCGGCTTCGGCAGGACCACGACGGCCGCGACGCCGCCCTGCTTCTGCTCCCGCAGCTGCACCCGCACCCCGTGCCGGTGGGCGAGGCGGGCCACCACGTACAGGCCGAGCCCGATGCCCTCGCCGCCCTCCTGGTCGTAGGGGCCCTCCGGGTCGAAGTCGGCGAGCCGGGCGTTGAGCGTCCTCATCCGCTCGGCGGTCATGCCGATGCCCTCGTCCTGGACGGAGAGCATCACCTCGCCGCTCTCCAGGAGCCAGCCCGAGACCTCGACGGGGACGTCCGGCGGGGAGAACGCGGTGGCGTTCTCCATGAGTTCGGCCAGCAGGTGCGACAGGTCGTCGGCGGCGAACCCGACCACGTGCGCGTGCGGTGGCAGGGCGGCGATCCGGACGCGCTCGTAGCGCTCGATCTCGCTGACCGCGGCGCGCACCACGTCGACCAGCGGCACCGGTCCGGCGTGCTGCTGGACGTGCTCGGCGCCGGCCAGGACGAGGAGGTTCTCGCTGTGGCGGCGCATGACCGTGGCGAAGTGGTCGAGCTTGAACAGCGTGGACAGCCGCTCCGGGTCCTGCTCCCGCTCCTCCAGGCCCTCGATGACGGTCAGCTGGCGCTCGACCAGGCCGAGGGTGCGCAGGGCGAGGTTGACGAAGGTGGAGTGGATGCTGTGCCGGACCTGCTCCAGGTGGCCGGCGGCCCGGGCGAGGTCGGCGCGCAGCTTCTCGCGTTCGTCGGCCATGATCTGCCGCTGGCCGACGAGGTGCTTGCGGTCGGCCTCCAGGGTGGACAGGCGCTCCTGGAGCGCGACGGCATGCGCGTGCAGGGCGTTGACGGAGCGGACGACCTGGGCGAACTCGTCGTTGCGACCGGTGAACTTCACCGGTTCCTCGGCGGCCGGGTCGGCGGCCACGCGCGCGGTGCCGAGGCGGAGCACGGCGAGCGGGCGGGTGAGGCTGCGGGCCATGGCCATGGCGATGCCGACGGCGACGAGCAGCAGGACGCCGAGGACCGCGACACGGATCTCCAGCGCGGTGACGTCGTCGTCGCGCAGCTGGGCGAGGTCCTTGCTGCGGGCCTGGTAGAGCGAGGACTCGACGCCGCGCATCAGGTCGACGCGGGCGGAGAGCGCGGCGTCGACCTTCTTGGTGCTCAGGCCGAGATCGCTGTCGGAGAGGGTGGGCTGGTCGGTGAGGTCGGCGAGGTACTTCTCGGCGGAGGAGACCTCGGGGCCGGTGACCGTGGAGTCGTAGGAGGACTTGGCCGCGGCGGGCGCGGTGTCGCCGAAGCCGGCGATCGCCGCGTCGGAGCGGACGGCGGCCTGCTGGGCGGCGGCGGTGAGCGCGTCGCGCTGCTTGGTGTCGGCGTCCGAGGAGGTGCTGGTGGTGGTCGGCAGGCCGGTGACCGGGCTGATGACGGTGCGGGTGGTGCGCGGGATGTTCAGGGCCGCGAGGAGCAGTCCGCGGGCGGCGGCGGCCTGCTGCACGGCGGTGTCGAGTTCGGCGAGGGAGTGGGCGCCGGAGCCCGCGCGCGGCGGCATCTTGTCGGCCAGCTGCTCGGCGAGGTCGTGCAGCTCGGCGATGACGGCGGAGTACGACTGGTGCGCCTGGAGAGCGCTGCTCTTGCCGGTGAGCGCCGATCGCCGCACGGCGGCCACGTCGTCGAGGTCCTTGCGCACTGCGGCCGAGAGGTCCGGGTTGGCGCGCAGGTCCTCGATCTCCCGGTCGACGCGCGCGCTCTGCTGCTCGGCGGGCGCCTTGGACCCGGGGCGTCCGGCGGCCACGTACGAGGTGACCTCGTCGCGTTCGTCGGCCAGCGAGTGGGCGAGGACGAGCGCGTCCTGGGTCTGCTCGGCGAGGGTCACCAGACTCTGGGAGTCGTGCAGCTGCCCGGAGGCGGCGACGACGCTCGGCGCCCCGGCTCCGGCGATGGCGGCGGCCACCACGGCGACCGCGATGATCAGCCGGTTGCGCACATGGGCGGCGCGACCCTGGCTCGCGGAGTCCGACGAGGCCCGCTGTTCGGGGACCGTCTGCTTGCCTGTGCTCCGAGGCCGCGTCTTCTGCACCGGTGCTCGCACTTCCTCACTCGTGTACCCATGGGCCCGGGGTGACGTCCCGTCAACGGGAATGCCGACCCGGTACGACGGCTTCCGACCCTCCCAGTGCCGGTGGGCAGAGGTCTCGCTTCGCCTGACCCGCCACCCGAAGGAGTGAACATCGGCGGGGAGTTGGCGGGCAAGTTCCTCTGGCGCGTGCGGAGGCCTTGTGCGGTGGGCCGGTTGGACGTCGGCGGCACACTTTGGCAGTATTCGCCGCCACGCTTCACCGGAAGCGATTATTCCGTACCAAACCAGGCGGCTGACCTGCGCCCTCGCAGCGATTCGGCGACCGTTGCCAGCCTTTCGTGGACCTTGTGAAGGCCTCGTGCAGACTGGCTGGATGCGTATTGAGCTGACGTCCGAACCCGGCGACGCGACTCGCCCCAACGAGGACTTCGCCGCGCTCGCGGTTCCGGCTTCGGGGCAGGGCGGGGCGCTGGTCGTCCTGGACGGGGTGACCCCGCCCGACGGCGACGACGGCTGTCTTCATTCCGTCCCCTGGTTCTGTGCACGCCTGGGCGGCTTACTGACCGAACTATCCGTTTCCTACCGGGATCTGACACTGCCGGAGGTCCTCGCGGAGGCAGTTCTCCGTACCGCCGACGCCCATGTCTCCACCTGTGACCTTTCTCACCCGCGCACACCCCAGGCGACCGTGGTCCTCGCCCGCTGGAGCGAGGCCGCGGTGGAGTACCTGGTCCTCTCGGACTCGGCGCTCCTCGTCGAGGCCCCGGGCGGCACGGTGACCGCCCTCCTGGACGACCGTCTCGCCCGCCTCCCGCGCGCGGCCCTGGCGACGGACGCCCTGGTGGACGCGACGGTCCGCAACAGGGAGGGCGGCTTCTTCACGGCGGCCGCGGACCCCTCGGTCGCGGCCCGCGCCGTCACCGGCGAACTGCCGCGCGAGCGGGTGCGCACCCTCACGGCCCTGACGGACGGGGCGACGCGCTGGACGGAGAAGTTCCGCCAGGGCGACTGGTCGGATCTGTTCACGGTCGTCCGAAAGGAGGGCGCGACGGCGCTCGTGGAGCGCGTACGGGCGTTGGAGAGCGCCGACCGCGAGGAACGGGCGTACCTCGGCCGCAGCAAGACGCACGACGACGCGACGGTGGTGTACGTGGAGCTGTGACGGCCGTGCGATGACCCAACCGGTCACGTTCGCCAGCGAATTCGGGTATGACGGTCATCAGCGGAAGGGTCGGCCGACCGAGGGGGCGGGAGCACGGCGGGGATGTCCGGGGCTGCGCGAACGGCGGTCCGGGGGCGGCGATCGCCTGCGCGGCGGCCGCCGCCGCGCTTGTCCTGGTGGCCGTCCTGGTGGATCTCGACACGGCCGACCGGGCGGCGAGCGTGCGCCGCCCTGCCGGCCCTCGCGACCTTCCCACCGCACTGGAGCGGCCGTAACCGTTTCCTGCGCCGGTTCCACGTCAGGGGACGGTTCCAGGGAACAATTTCATCGGCGTCGGCCGTCGCCCGCACGCTGTACCACGAGCCCGAACTACCGTCCGTCCTGGCCCCACACGCCTGGGCACCGCAGTTGCGGTTCGAGGCCCTGCGCCTGCTGACCGAGCGCCGGCCCGACGATCCGCGGACCCACGACATCCTCGCCGACCGTGCCGCCGACGACCTTGACCAGGACGTGCGGATGACCGCCCTGGAACTCCTGGCCGGACGAGGAACTCCTGCCGCGCTTCGCCTCAGGTCGGAGCCCGGAGCGGCTCAGCGCTCCATGCCCCGGTTGAGCTGGTTGAGCAGCCGCGCCAGTTCCGCGACCTCGCGCGGGTCCCAGTGGGCGAGCTCGCGCACATAGCGGGCGCGGCGGGCCTCGCGGACGCGGCCGACGCGCCGGTGTCCCTCCTCCGTGAGGTGCACGAGCCAGGCCCGGCCGTCGGCCGGATCGGGCTCCCGGGCGACCAGGCCGAGCTCCTCCAGGGCGCGCAGCTGACGGGACATCGTGGCCTTGCCGACACCGATGTAGGCGGCGAGTTCCGTGGCACGCTGGCGGCCGCACTCGTCCAGCCGTGCGAGCAGCCCGTACGCGGCGGACTCCAGGTCCGGGTGGACCTCCCGGGCCATCTGGCCCGCGTTGGCGCGGGCGCGCCGCAGGAACACGGTCAGCTCGCGCTCCAGCGCCAGGAACTCCTGGTTCGTGCCGCCGGAGTGGTCCGCACCCTCCGCCGGCCCGTCGGGTTCCACCGGACGCCGCTCGCTGTTTCCGTCCTCGTGCACGTCAGTCACCTGATCCGGATCCCGTTCCTCGAAGTCTCCGCCGAAGTCGCCGTTGTCGCAGCTTGCGTCAGTATTTCGCAGGCATGGACCAACGGCAGCACCGGTCCATGGCGAAGGCCCGGGCCTCCCTCACGAAACCCGGGCCTTCCCTCATCCGGCAGCGTCCGTCACGCCGCCGCCGGAACCTCCGGCCGCGCGTCGCTCGTGGCCGGCGCGAGCGCCAGCTCCAGGACCTGGCGGACGTCCGTGACGGCGTGGACGTCGAGCTTGTCCAGCACCTCCGCCGGGACGTCGTCCAGGTCGGGCTCGTTGCGCTTGGGGATGATCACTGTGGTGACCCCCGCCCGGTGCGCGGCGAGCAGCTTCTGCTTCACCCCGCCGATCGGCAGCACCCGGCCGGTCAGTGAGACCTCACCGGTCATCGCGACGTCCGTGCGGACCAGCCGCCCCGACAGCAGCGAGGCCAGCGCGGTCGTCATCGTGATGCCCGCGCTCGGGCCGTCCTTGGGGACCGCGCCCGCCGGGAAGTGGATGTGCACGCCCCGGTCCTTCAGGTCGCCGACGGGCAGCTCCAGCTCGGCGCCGTGGGAGCGCAGGAAGCTGAGTGCGATCTGCGCGGACTCCTTCATCACGTCACCGAGCTGACCGGTCAGGGTCAGACCCGCCGCGCCCGTCTCCGGGTCGGCCAGCGAGGCCTCGACGTACAGCACGTCGCCGCCCGCGCCGGTGACCGCGAGGCCGGTCGCCACGCCGGGGACCGCGGTGCGCCGCTCGGCCGGGTCCTGGGCGGACTCGGGCACGTGGTGCGGGCGTCCGAGCAGCCCGCGCAGGTCCTCGGCCCGGACGGTGAACGGCAGCTCCCGCTCGCCCAGTTCGTGCTGGGCCGCGACCTTGCGCAGCAGCCGCGCGATGGACCGCTCCAGGGTCCGCACGCCCGCCTCGCGGGTGTACTCGCCGGCGAGCTTGCGCAGCGCGGCCTCCTCGATCGTGACCTCGTCCCGGGCGATGCCGGCCCGCTCCAGCTGGCGCGGGAGCAGGTGGTCACGGGCGATGACGACCTTCTCGTCCTCGGTGTAGCCGTCCAGGCGGACGATGTCCATGCGGTCGGCCAGCGCCTCCGGGATGGCCTCCAGGACGTTCGCCGTGGCCAGGAACACCACGTCGGACAGGTCGAGTTCGACCTCCAGGTAGTGGTCGCGGAAGGTGTGGTTCTGCGCCGGGTCCAGGACCTCCAGCAGGGCCGCGGCCGGGTCGCCGCGGAAGTCGGAGCCCACCTTGTCGATCTCGTCGAGCAGGACCACCGGGTTCATGGACCCGGCTTCCTTGATGGCGCGGACGATCCGGCCGGGCAGGGCGCCGACGTACGTACGGCGGTGGCCGCGGATCTCGGCCTCGTCGCGGACGCCGCCGAGGGCGACGCGGACGAACTTGCGGCCCATGGCGTGCGCGACGGACTCGCCGAGGCTGGTCTTGCCGACGCCGGGCGGGCCGACGAGCGCCAGCACGGCGCCGCCGCGGCGGCCGCCCACGACGCCCAGGCCCCGGTCGGCGCGCCGCTTGCGCACCGCCAGGTACTCGGTGATCCGCTCCTTCACGTCCTCCAGGCCCGCGTGCTCGGCGTCGAGGACGGCCTTGGCGCCGCGGATGTCGTACGCGTCCTCGGTGCGCTCGTTCCACGGCATTTCGAGCACGGTGTCCAGCCAGGTGCGGATCCAGGAGCCCTCGGGCGACTGGTCGCTGGTGCGCTCGAGCTTGTCGACCTCCTTGAGGGCGGCCTCGCGCACCTTCTCGGGGAGGTCGGCGGCCTCCACGCGGGCGCGGTAGTCGTCGGACTCCTCGCCCTCCTGGGTGTCGCCGTTGAGCTCGCGCAGCTCCTTGCGGACGGCTTCCAGCTGGCGGCGCAGCAGGAACTCGCGCTGCTGCTTGTCGACGCCTTCCTGGACGTCCTTGGCGATGGACTCGGCGACCTCCTGCTCGGCGAGGTGGTCGCGGAGCTGCTGGGTGGCGAGCTTCAGCCGGGCCACCGGATCGGTGGTCTCCAGGAGTTCGACCTTCTGTTCGGTGGTGAGGAAGGGCGAGTAGCCGGAGTTGTCGGCGAGCGCGGAGACGTCGTCGATGGCCTGCACACGGTCGACGACCTGCCAGGCGCCGCGCTTCTTCAGCCAGCTGGCGGCGAGGGCCTTGTACTCCTTGACGAGCTCGGCGACGTGGCCGGGCAACGGGTCCGGAACCGTCTCGTCGATGCGTGTTCCCTCGACCCACAGCGCCGCGCCGGGCCCGGTGGTGCCCGCACCGATCTTCACCCGCCCCCGGCCGCGGATGAGGGCGCCCGGGTCGCCGTCCGCGAGCCGGCCGACCTGCTCGACGGTGCCGAGGACACCGGTGGCGGCGTAGGTGCCGTCGATGCGTGGAACGAGCAGGACCCTGGGCTTTCCGGGCTCGGAACGGGCGGCCGCCTGGGCGGCCTCCACCGCCGCGCGCACCTCGGAGTCGCTCAGGTCCAGCGGGACCACCATGCCGGGCAGCACAACCTCGCCGTCGAGCGGCAGCACAGGCAGGGTGAGCGGTGTGGACGTCGAAGCCATGATCTCCCCTTCGGCAGTCAAGTTGAGTTGTGCTGACTCAATGCACGAGAGGATTCGATTGTTCCCCAAGGCTTGTTCGCTCTGGGCGATCAGTTGGGGCGACCGCTGTGACCAGGCGCGCAACGGCGCAGGGTCAGCTCAGAGGCACGGCCGCGGCTCCGGTCCGGGCCCAGCGCCGTACCAGCGGCCAGGTCCCGACGCCGATCGTCAGGGCCAGCAGATGACCCCAGTTGCTCAGCGGGTCCGTGAACTCGACCAGGTCCTGGAGGAGCACCGCGGCGAACGCGATCAGCACCGTCCAGCGCAACCAGGGCCGCAGCAACCCCGTCAGCGCGCCCAGGCTCCCCGCCACACCGAAGCTGATGCCGTAGTCGAGGCGGTGCAGCGAACTGTCCGGCAGATGGCCCGCCAGCACGGCGAGGCCGACCGGGACCTCGGTGCCCAGCGTCGCGAGCACATGGCCGAGCAGAAAGACGACCGCCGTGCGCGCGCCGCCTATCCGCCGCTCCAGCGCCGTCAGCACGACCAGGAAGACGAGGGTGTAGTACGACAGCATCCCGCCCGCGATCCACAGCGCGCTGGTCAGCAGCACCACCACCGGACTGCGCATCAGATGCGCGACGTCCGTGCTGGATTCCTGGCACAGCGCGTTCACCAGCGTCGGATCGGCGTACTGGGCGAACAGGGAGGTCACCAGCAGCACGGCGGCGTACCCGAAGGTGAACGGCGCCCGCTTCGGGCTCGGCAGCAGCAGGACCAGGCGCGGGGCGGTCCACCGCACCGGGAGCGGAACCGTGTGCGTGACGGGCGGCGGCGCCGTGCGCTGGCGCGGCATGCCGTCCAGAAGCGACGCGCCCCTCCCGGGGGGCATGAGCGTGGCATCGGCCGCCGGGACCGTACGTTCCAAGGTGCGGCGCTCCTTCCGTCACACTCCACCCTTCGCGCCGCGCCGGTCGCTGTCTATGACCGACGCCACCCGAGACGGGATTCAAAGCAACTTCTCAGGCGGTTTCCGCGTCCGGGCCGGCCGCGCACGGCTGCGGCGGGCGCGGCGGCCCGCCCGGCCGCCGGCGACGCCCGCCGGGGACGGCCCGCAGGTCGCCCGCAGGTCGCCCGCGGTCGCCCGTTGGGGACGGCCGCCGGGGAAATGAGTCGCCCCCGCCCCCGCCGGTCACCAGAATGTGGCCTATGCCTCATCCGTACGACACCGACGACACCCCGGTGGTCCTGGACCGTCGTGAGGGCCCGCACGGCGAGGTGGTGCTGCGGCGGCACGGTGAGTTGCTGCAGATCATCGCCAACGGCTGTTTCCTGATGGACACCTCCGACGGGCGCTCGGAGCGGTTGCTGGTGGACGCCGCGTCAGATGCCCTGGACGGCCGCCCGGACCCGAGCCTGCTGATCGGCGGACTCGGTGTGGGCTTCTCGCTCGCGCACGCGGCGGCCGATCCCCGCTGGGGTCGCATCACCGTCGTCGAACGCGAACGCGCCGTCATCGACTGGCACCTCGACGGCCCCCTGTGCGCACTGTCCGCCGACGCGCTCGCCGATCCGCGCACCCGCGTCGTGGAGGCCGACCTCGTCACCCACGTCAATGAGACATCGGACACGTACGACGCCCTGTGCCTGGACATCGACAACGGGCCCGCGTGGACGGTCACGGACGACAACGGCAGCCTCTACTCGACGGCCGGACTCGCAAGCTGCGCAAGGGTGTTGAGACCCGGCGGGGTGCTCGCGGTGTGGTCGGCCGCACCGTCACCGGATTTCGAAGGAACCCTCAGGAATGCCGGGTTCCGGCAGGTGCGTACCGAAGAGGTGCCCGTTGCCCGGGGCGTTCCCGACGTCGTGCACCTCGCGATCGGACCTGGATAGCCGACCGGCGGTAACTCCCCGTACCCTGCTTCACTGACGCCGATCATTCAAGCGTCAAGCGCAGTCATGGGATCACCCCACGGATTCCGGAAAGCAACCCCAGGGGCGGGCGATGGAGCAGACACACACCTCCCACAACGGCACGACGGCGACCCCGGGCGCTCAGCGGCGCGTCCTGGTGGTCGAGGACGACCAGACGATCGTCGAGGCCATCGCCACCCGTCTGCGCGCGGAGGGATTCCTCGTGCAAACGGCAGGTGACGGGCCGGCGGCGGTCGACACGGCGGAGGCCTGGCAGCCCGACCTGCTGATCCTCGACATCATGCTGCCGGGCTTCGACGGCCTGGAGGTCTGCCGGCGCGTGCAGGCCCAGCGCCCGGTGCCGGTGCTGATGCTGACCGCACGCGACGACGAGACGGACATGCTGGTCGGGCTCGGCGTCGGCGCCGACGACTACATGACCAAGCCGTTCTCGATGCGTGAGCTGGCGGCGCGCGTGCACGTGCTGCTGCGCCGGGTGGAGCGGGCCGCACTGGCCGCCGCTACCCCGCGCACCGGCATACTGCGCCTCGGCGAACTCGAGATCGACCACGCACAGCGCCGGGTGCGGGTGCGCAGCGAGGACGTCCATCTGACGCCCACCGAGTTCGATCTGCTGGTGTGCCTGGCCAACACTCCGCGCGCCGTGCTCTCCCGTGAGCAGTTGCTCGCCGAGGTGTGGGACTGGGCGGACGCCTCCGGCACCCGCACCGTGGACAGCCACATCAAGGCGCTGCGGCGGAAGATCGGCGCGGAGCGCATCCGGACCGTGCACGGCGTGGGCTACGCCCTGGAGACCCCGACGCCATGAGCGACGGGCGGTCGGCCACGCGGAGGAGCCCTGGGGAGCCCTGGGGCGGCGTACGCCCGTTCTCGATCAAGACCAAACTGGGCGCGCTGGTCGTCATCTCGGTGTTCATCACCACGGGTCTGCTGATGATCGCGGTGCGCACCGCCACCGAGCTGCGCTTCATCACGGTGTTCTCGATGATCGCCACCCTGTTGATCACGCAGTTCGTGGCGCACTCGCTCACCGCGCCGCTGGACGAGATGAACACGGTGGCCCGGTCCATCTCGCACGGCGACTACAGCCGCCGTGTGCGCGACAACCGCCGGGACGAGCTGGGCGACCTGGCCCAGACGATCAACCTGATGGCCGACGAGCTGGAGGCCCAGGACAGCCAGCGCAAGGAGCTGGTGGCGAACGTCTCCCACGAGCTGCGCACCCCCATCGCGGGGCTGCGCGCGGTGCTGGAGAACATCGTCGACGGGGTCACCGAGGCGGATCCCGAGACCATGCGCACGGCCCTGAAACAGACCGAGCGCCTCGGCCGCCTGGTGGAGACCCTGCTGGACCTCTCCCGCCTGGACAACGGCGTCGTTCCGCTGAAGAAACGTCGCTTCGAGGTGTGGCCGTACCTCTCGGGCGTCCTCAAGGAGGCCCAGATGGTGTCCTCCGCGCGCGCGGGCATCGCCTCGGGCTCCGGCAGCCACACCCGTACGGACGTCCATCTGCACCTCGACGTCTCCCCGCCGGAGCTGACCGCGCACGCGGACCCCGAGCGCATCCACCAGGTGGTCGCCAACCTGATCGACAACGCCGTCAAGCACAGCCCGCCGCACGGCCGTGTCACGGTGAAGGCCCGGCGCGGCCCCGCTCCGGACTCCCTGGAGCTGGAGGTGCTGGACGAGGGCCCCGGCATCCCCCAGTCGGAGTGGCACCGGGTGTTCGAACGCTTCAACCGCGGCTCCGTGAACCGCCCGCACGGGCCCGGCAGCGACGGCGGGACGGGCCTCGGCCTGGCGATCGCCCGCTGGGCGGTGGATCTGCACGGTGGCCGGATCGGAGTGGCCGAATCCCCACGCGGCTGCCGGATCCAGGTCATCCTTCCGGGAGAGCCATCTCTGCCGAGTTGACGTAAAGTTCGAAGCGGAGCAACAAGATCCACGCGTGTCCGCGCAGCCGGACACGTGTGATCAGGCAGAGGCCCACGCACTCCCCGCGCCGGGCCCGGGTCGTCGTACCTGTCCGCAACAGGAACCACACTTGTTTCCCGCCATTTCAACCCCTGAAACACGCTTTCCGGTGTGACTTACGCGACGATGAACCGGCCCGACCTGACCTTCGCGGTCTTGGAGGCGTAGCCTTTATTCCCGCTGTCCAATCACCTTGTGAAGCGGAAGAGGGCGGTTGCCGCCGTGTCGCCACAGTCCCCCAGTAACCCGAGCGTCTCGACCGACGACCAAGCCGGGAAGAACCCCGCAGCTGCGTTCGGTCCCAACGAGTGGCTCGTCGACGAGATCTATCAGCAGTACCTCCAGGACCCGAATTCGGTAGACCGCGCCTGGTGGGACTTCTTCGCCGACTACAAGCCGGGGGCCGCCGCAGCTGCCTCCTCGGCTCCGTCGGGTACCGCGGCCGCGGGGGCCGCGGAGACCACCACGGCGTCCCCGGCGGCGCAGGCCGCGCCCGCGGCTCCCGCCGCACCCCAGGCCCCGGCCGTCGCCGCTCCCCAGCCGGCCGCCGCTGCGGCCCCGGCGAAGCCCGCCCCGGCGGCCGCTCCCGCCCCGGCGGCGGCTCCCGCTCCGGCCAAGCCCGCCGCACCCGCCGCCGCGAAGCCCGCCGCGGCCCCCGCCCAGCCCAAGAAGGACGAGCCCGTGTCCGAGGCCCCCGCCGGCCCCGAACTGGTGACGCTGCGCGGCCCCGCCGCCGCCGTCGCGAAGAACATGAACGCCTCCCTGGAGATCCCCACGGCCACGTCCGTGCGCGCGGTCCCGGTGAAGCTGCTCTTCGACAACCGCATCGTCATCAACAACCACCTCAAGCGCGCCCGCGGCGGGAAGATCTCCTTCACGCACCTCATCGGCTACGCGATGGTCCAGGCCATCAAGGCGATGCCGTCGATGAACTGGTCGTTCGCGGAGAAGGACGGCAAGCCCACCCTGGTCAAGCCGGACCACGTCAACCTCGGCCTCGCCATCGACCTGGTCAAGCCCAACGGCGACCGCCAGCTCGTCGTCGCGGCGATCAAGAAGGCCGAGACGCTGAACTTCTTCGAGTTCTGGCAGGCCTACGAGGACATCGTCCGCCGCGCCCGCGACGGCAAGCTGACGATGGACGACTTCACCGGCGTCACCGTCTCCCTCACCAACCCCGGCGGCCTCGGCACCGTCCACTCGGTGCCGCGCCTGATGCCCGGCCAGTCGGTGATCATGGGCGTCGGCTCCATGGACTACCCGGCGGAGTTCCAGGGCACCTCCCAGGACACCCTGAACAAGCTCGGCATCTCCAAGGTCATGACGCTGACGTCGACCTACGACCACCGGGTGATCCAGGGCGCCGCCTCCGGCGAGTTCCTCCGCCAGGTCGCGAACCTGCTGCTGGGCGAGAACCGCTTCTACGACGAGATCTTCGAGGCCCTGCGCATCCCCTACGAGCCGGTCCGCTGGCTCAAGGACATCGACGCCAGCCACGACGACGACGTCACCAAGGCCGCCCGCGTCTTCGAGCTGATCCACTCCTACCGGGTCCGCGGCCACGTCATGGCCGACACCGACCCGCTGGAGTACCGCCAGCGCAAGCACCCCGACCTGGACATCGTCGAGCACGGCCTCACCCTGTGGGACCTGGAGCGCGAGTTCGCCGTCGGCGGCTTCGCCGGCAAGTCGATGATGAAGCTGCGCGACATCCTCGGCGTGCTGCGCGACTCGTACTGCCGCACCACCGGCATCGAGTACATGCACATCCAGGACCCCAAGCAGCGCAAGTGGATCCAGGACCGCGTGGAGCGGGCGCACTCCAAGCCGGAGCGCGAGGAGCAGCTGCGCATCCTGCGCCGCCTGAACGCGGCGGAGGCCTTCGAGACCTTCCTGCAGACGAAGTACGTCGGCCAGAAGCGCTTCTCCCTCGAGGGCGGCGAGTCCGTGATCCCGCTGCTCGACGCGGTGATCGACTCGGCGGCCGAGTCCCGCCTGGACGAGGTCGTCATCGGCATGGCTCACCGCGGCCGCCTGAACGTGCTGGCGAACATCGTCGGCAAGTCGTACGCGCAGATCTTCCGCGAGTTCGAGGGCAACCTCGACCCGAAGTCGATGCACGGCTCCGGCGACGTGAAGTACCACCTGGGCGCCGAGGGCACCTTCACCGGCCTGGACGGCGAGCAGATCAAGGTCAGCCTGGTCGCGAACCCGTCCCACCTGGAGGCGGTCGACCCCGTCCTCGAGGGTGTGGCGAGGGCCAAGCAGGACATCATCAACAAGGGCGGTACGGACTTCACGGTCCTGCCGGTGGCGATCCACGGCGACGCGGCCTTCGCGGGCCAGGGCGTGGTGGCCGAGACCCTGAACATGTCGCAGCTGCGCGGCTACCGCACCGGCGGCACGGTCCACATCGTCATCAACAACCAGGTCGGCTTCACCGCGGCCCCCGAGTCCTCGCGCTCCTCCATGTACGCGACGGACGTGGCCCGCATGATCGAGGCCCCCATCTTCCACGTGAACGGCGACGACCCGGAGGCGGTCGTGCGCGTGGCGCGGCTCGCCTTCGAGTTCCGCCAGGCGTTCAACAAGGACGTGGTGATCGACCTCATCTGCTATCGCCGCCGCGGTCACAACGAGTCGGACAACCCGGCCTTCACCCAGCCGCTGATGTACGACCTGATCGACAAGAAGCGCTCGGTGCGCAAGCTGTACACCGAGTCCCTGATCGGTCGCGGCGACATCACCCTGGAGGAGGCCGAGCAGGCCCTGCAGGACTACCAGGGCCAGCTGGAGAAGGTCTTCACCGAGGTCCGCGAGGCCACCTCGCAGCCCGTCTCGGCCGCCGCGCAGGCCCCGGAGGACGGCTTCCCGGTCGCGGTCGACACGGCCGTCTCGGCCGAGGTCGTCAAGCGGATCGCCGAGTCCCAGGTCAACATCCCCGACCACATCACCGTCCACCCGCGCCTGCTGCCGCAGCTGCAGCGCCGCGCGGCGATGGTCGAGGACGGCACGATCGACTGGGGCATGGGCGAGACCATCGCGATCGGCTCGCTGCTCCTGGAGGGCGTCCCGGTCCGTCTGTCCGGCCAGGACTCCCGCCGCGGCACGTTCGGCCAGCGCCACGCGGTGATCATCGACCGCCGGACCGGCGAGGACTACACGCCGCTGCAGTACCTCTCCGAGGACCAGGCGCGCTACAACGTCTACGACTCGCTGCTGTCCGAGTACGCGGCGATGGGCTTCGAGTACGGCTACTCGCTGGCCCGCCCGAACGCGCTCGTGATGTGGGAGGCCCAGTTCGGCGACTTCGTCAACGGCGCCCAGACGGTGGTGGACGAGTTCATCTCGTCGGCCGAGCAGAAGTGGGGCCAGACGTCCGGCGTCACCCTGCTGCTCCCCCACGGCTACGAGGGCCAGGGCCCGGACCACTCCTCGGCCCGCCCGGAGCGGTTCCTGCAGCTCTGCGCGCAGAACAACATGACGGTCGCGATGCCGACGCTCCCGTCGAACTACTTCCACCTCCTGCGGTGGCAGGTGCACAACCCGCACCACAAGCCGCTGGTGGTCTTCACCCCGAAGTCGATGCTGCGCCTGAAGGCCGCCGCCTCGAAGGCGGAGGAGTTCACCACGGGCCGGTTCCGCCCGGTCATCGGCGACAGCTCGGTGGACCCGGCCGCCGTCCGCAAGGTGGTCTTCTGCTCCGGCAAGGTCTACTACGACCTCGACGCCGAGCGGCAGAAGCGGGGCGTCACGGACACCGCGATCATCCGCCTCGAGCGGCTGTACCCGCTGCCGGGTGCGGAGCTCCAGGAGGAGATCAAGAAGTACCCGAACGCCGAGAAGTACCTGTGGGCCCAGGAGGAGCCGGCGAACCAGGGCGCCTGGCCGTTCATCGCCCTGAACCTGATCGACCACCTGGACCTGGCGGTCGGCGCGGACATCCCGGCCGGCGAGCGCCTGCGCCGCATCTCCCGCCCGCACAGCTCGTCCCCGGCGGTGGGCTCCGCGAAGCGGCACCAGGCGGAGCAGGAGCAGCTGGTGCGTGAGGTGTTCGAGGCGTAAGGCCTCACGGTGGTACGTACGAGGGGCCCGGCCCGAGTTCGTGTGACTCGGACCGGGCCCTTCGGCTTTGTCACGGACCGTCCGGTGGGTCGTAGTAGACGGCGAGGTGTCCGGCCCAGGCGGCGTCCGGGTCACGGGCTGCGTTGCCCGCCCTCAGACTCCCTACGCGGGCGAGGAGTCCACGGACGTCCACGGCTCCCCCGAGGAGCTCGTTTACCCGCTCACGAAAGCGGTCACAGTCGTCGTGACGCGTGGCCCGGCTCCAGAGCATCAGCGGGTAACCGAGGGCCAACCCCTCCTCCAGTGGCCGGGGGCTGTGCACACAGGCGACCGGCACGGCGGTGGAGGGTGCCGAGTCCAGTCCCGCCGTGACGCCCACCAACGGGCCGCGGACCAGGGCCGCCCAACGGTTGCTCCGGTCCCGCAGCCGGGTACGGCCCCCGCCGTCCCGGCTGCGGACGAAGACGGGGCGCTGGGCGGCCAGGACGGTGGAACTCTCCCGCACCAGCCAGCGCTCAACCGGGAGCACCCACAACAGCTCGGTCGGCAAGGCGAAATGGACGGGAGCCGGAACGTCGTAGGCGTCGGCCTCCACCAACACGTCCGCCAGGGCGGCGCGCACACGCGCTTCCAGCTCCCGCAGGGGCGTGGGAGACGTGTCCTCGGCCATGACACCCGCCTCTCCGTCCATGACCAGCAGCACACGCCAGCCGTACGCCTGCGCCGAGATGCTCTCGATGTCGACCAGGACCGATGCCGCCTCAGGAGTTGCGAAGGCCGCGTCCACACGCAGGAACACGTCGTCGACGGCCCGGCGCAGATCCGGGTCCCTGAGCCGGGCGGTCTCGGTCACCCAGCTGCGCAGGTCGGCGAGCGCGCGCAGGCGCCGCCCCGCCGGTGGTTGCGCGAGCCGCGCCCACACCCGAGCCGCGTACACCAGCGCGAGGTCCGCGGAGTTCCCCCGGTCCAGACCTCCCACGCCGTCGCGCCAACTGCACAGTGGATATCCGTCATACAGCTGCTGCTTCCCGAGCAGCTCCGCCACCACCCGAGGGCTCTTGGGCGGCGGTATCTCGGCCAACAGTTCGTACAGCACGGTCCGTTCCGCCGGCTCCAGTTCGCGGAGCGCCGCGGAGCGGACGGCCAGCCGGGACTGCACCCCGGTCCACGTCAGGTCCGTGCCGCGGCTGCGGAATCGTTCGGCGTGGTGCCGGTCGTGGGCGCGGACGATCTCGTGCCACAGCTCGGCCCGGGGGCCAGGGCCCTCCCACAGGGTGCGCAGCACCCCGATGCGCACCGCTCCGACACTGCGGCTGCCGATTGCCACCGTCTGGCCTTCGATGACGCCGATGACGGCGCCGGCGTCCTCGTCGAGCACGGGACCGCCCGCGCTGCCGGGAGGCATGGAAACGTCACGCACCAGCAGCCTGTGCCGGTTGTCCCCTGCCGTGGCCGCGGCTCGTCGGGTGGTCACGCGCGGCCGGTCCACGGAGCCGACCACTCCGTACAGGGCCACCTCGCCCGGGGAGACGTCCGGCTCGTCGCTGAGCCACAGGCAGTCCGGGTCGACGGCCTCGGGCACCCGCAGGAGTGCCACGTCACCGACCACGTGGACCTCTGCCACCTGGTGCCGACGGCCGTCGGTCGTGGTGACACCGGCCTGAACACGCGCCTCGGGACCGCGGCCGTGAACGTCCGTGACGACGAGGGCCGCGGTGACGACCCAGCCCGGTGCCAGGAAGAACCCGCTGCCCGAGGTGACGCCCCGCTCGCCGTGCGGGGCGTCGACGCGGACCAGTGCGCGCCTGGCGAGGATGTCGGCCTCCGCGTCGGGCCGGGCCCGCGTGTCCCCGCCCGCGCCCTCCATCCGCACCGCGGGCACCGCCTCGGCCCACGCGGTGTCGCGTGTCGTGACGAGCACTTGGCAGCCACTGATCAAGAGGTCGTCGGCACCGTGGAGATCGTTCCAGCCGTCGAAGACGAGCAGCCAGCGGCGGTCGGCGTACCGGTGGCGCGCCGCGTCCCGCAGGGCGGCGATCCGCTCGTCCGTACCCGTACCGACGTCCAGTCCGAGTTCGACTGCGAGCTGGGCCAGGCGCTCACGTCGAGCCGAGGGTGCTTCGGCGCTCACCCACCAGACGACGTCGTGGTCCGCGGCGTGCCGATGGGCGTACTCGACGGCCACCCGGGTCTTTCCCACGCCTGAAGGTCCGACCAGGGCGCACACCGGCGAGGGCGCCCGGCTGTGCGCCAACTGCTGGTCCAGCTCGGACAAGACGTCCTCGGCGCCGGTGAAGGCGGGGTCGCGGTCGGGGACCCCGCCCCACACGCGCCGCACGCGGCCGGGGAAGGGGGCGTTCGGCGTCCGCGGAGCGTACTGGTCCGCGTCGAGCGACAGCCGGTCCATCAGGCGTCGGCGGGCCTCAGGCTCGCTCACGCTCCACAGATGTGTGACCGGGGACAAGGGTTCCGCCCAGCGCGGCAGTTCCCCGGGGGACACGCACACGGCCGCAAGCTGCTCGACGTGGTGCTCGATGGAGAGTGCCAGTTGCAGGAGACCCTCGTCTGTCGGAGACACCCGGTGCAGTCCGTACCAGTCGCCGAGGAGGAAGACGACCCTGTCGCCACGGCCGAGCCGCTCGCGCATCCCTGAGTTGAGAGCCGTTTCCGGGTCCGGCGAGTCGGAGTCCCAGGCCCACACCGACACCTCGTGCCCGCACGCGCGCAGCACGTCCGCCGCCCACAGGGCCCACCCCACGTCCACCGAGGCGTGCACCACGGTGACCCCCTCCCGGGCCGGGACAGCCGCCGCATACCGCCCCACCACCAGCTCCGACACCTCGGCGAACGCCCCCGGAACCTCCTCCGCCGCCCCCGACCGCGGCACCGGCCCCTCGGTCAGCCGGGCCAGTGCCAGCGCCGGAAAGTTCCGGGCCCGGCGGCCGAAGTGGCGTTCCACGTACTCCCCGCAGTGCTTCAGGACGAGCAGCGCTTCGCCGCGGGGCAGCAGCCGCAGGAGTTCCTCGCGGACGCCGGGTGCGAAGTCGTACCAGCCCTCGGCCTCCCCACGTTTCAGCAGCCCGCTGAGCAGGACCTCCGCCAGCACCGTGGGCCCGGTCCGCGGCTGCATCGCCCGTTGCACGAGCTGCATCACGGGCAGGGTGAGCGGGATGGCCGAGAAGGTCACGGCCAGCCGCACGGCCTGGGCGGAGGCGGTGCGGCGGAACGTGCGGACGAGGTCGGGCGGCTCCGTCGTGGAGCGCTGCGCGCGCGGTGGAGCCGCCGGATGGTCGGCCCGTACCCATGCTGCCGCCGCCAGCAGGGACAGCCCGGTACCGCCGGACAGCAGCCGGGCCCAGGTGCCGAGCGCGGCCCTGGTCGGGGACAGCACGGGCACGGGGAGCGCGTCGAGTGGCCACGGGCCCTCGGTGGGCCGGAAGTCCAGCCGGGCTCCCAGCCCTTCTCGCCGCCGTAGCCGACCGGGCAGGGCGGGCAGGTGGGTGCGGCGCCACATACGCTGGGGCAGGGGCTGAAGCACCGCGACGGGCGCGGCCCGCGCCCAGTGGTGGAGCAGGCGCTGCATGCGACCGGAACGCCACAGCGGGCCCGCGCAGTCGCTGAGCACCAGGGTCACTTGCCGCCCCGTGGGGTCGCGCAACTGCTCCACCGGTCGCCGCGTCCCGTCCGCGGCGCGCGTCCTGCCGATGACGGGCCGGCCGTCGGCGTCCTCGTGGACGTAATGCACGGACACCTCGCGGAAGGCGCCGAGGCCGGCGCAGATCTGCCGGAGTTCGTCGAGCATGCCGTCCCACACCGCCGTCGAGGTGGAGACGTCCATCAGCAGCCGCAGCCGTGCCTCCCGGCGCGTGACGGGCCGCAGGACGGGCAGCAACAGGCCGGTCTCCGCGGCCCGTTCGGCGGTGGCCTGCTCGTCCAGCCGGTGAGTACGGGTGCGCACCGGCGGGCGGTGGTTCTGGAGGGGTCGCAGGGCGCGCTGCAGGGGCAGCGGCTGCGGCAGGACGGTGGCGGCCGGCACCCGGACGCGGAGGATGCCGTCCTCGGCCTGCGGTGCGGGGCGGCCCGGGCCGGGCCGGTCGGCGTACAGGCGGGTGGGGCCGGGGGGCCGGCGGTCACCGTTGTCGGGGATCGGGGGCGTGGACGCCGGTCCCGGGTCGAGGGGCTCGTCGGGCTCCTGCGGCACCGGGACGGGCTCGACCGTCCCGTCCGGGCGCAACGCGGCCGGGTCCAGGTGCCCGGCCAGCCACAGTGCCTCCGCGAGCTCCCGCGCCGTGGGGTCGGCCCCGAGCATGGCACGCAGCCGTTCCACGAGCGCGGTCAGCGGGGCCTCCGGGGCGGCGGACGGGTCCTGTGCGGGCGGGCTCGTCATCAGCGTGGCCCGCGGTCGCCCTGGTCGAGCGGGCGCATCAGCAGCTCCGCCAGCCGCCTGCGGTCCGGCTCGCTGTCGCGCGCCGCCTCCTGAGTGAGGTAGATCGCGTTCAGCAGCTGGTCGGCGGCGCGCAGGGCGCCCGGGCTGGACCGGAGGAAGTCCCGGATCAGGGCGTCGCGGTCGGTGCCGTCGGTGTCGCCGAAGTGGGCCTGGACCATGGCGTCGAGCCGGGCCGTGCCCCACTCGTCGTTGCGGGGAGAGGGAAGGTCCAGGTGGAGGCAGCGGCGCAGCAGCGGTGCGGGGAAGTCGCGTTCGCCGTTGCTGGTCATGACGACCACCGGGAAGGCGCGGCAGCGGATCCGGCCCCCGGTGACGGGGGCGCGCCCGCCGTCGTCGGTCAGCACGTGCACCTCGGGCTGCCGACGGGCGATCCGTTGCAGCTCGGCGATGTGGAACTCGCCTTCCTCCAGCGCGTTCAGCAGGTCGTTGGGGAGGTCGATGTCGCTCTTGTCGAGTTCGTCGACGAGCAGCACGCGCGGGCGCGCGTACGGCAGCAGGGCCGTCCCGAGCGGTCCGAGCCGCAGGTACTCGCCGATGTCCTCGCCCTGGTCCCGCCCTTGTACCCGGGCCATCTGCGCGTCCTGGAGGCGGGCGATGGCGTCGTAGGTGTAGAGGCCGTCGCGCAGGGTCGTACGGCTCACGACGGGCCAGTGCAACACGCGGCCGAGGCCGAGTTCGTGAGCGATGGCGTGAGCGAGGGTTGACTTGCCCGCTCCCGGGTCTCCGGTCACCAGCAGGGGGCGCCGCAGGTAGAGCGCGGCGTTGATCAGCTCCAGCTCCTCGGGGCGCCAGAGGGGGCCGGAAAGGCTCCGGGTGCCGAGGCGACGGGTGGACTCCGAACCGAGCGCCGGAGCCGGGTCGTTGAGGGGCTCACCGTCGAAGTCGCGCCAGGGGGGCGGAGCGGGCAGCCGGCCGATGCCGTCGTGCGGCTCGCCGGTGCCCCGGAAGACGAACCAGTCGGGGGTGGTCACGACTTACTCCTTGCGTCGGCGTTCACGAGGGCGACTCGACCGGCAGATCGTCGAGGTCGGGGATGGGGCGACCGGGATCGTCGTAGAGGAGCGCGAGGTGTTCCGCCCATGCCGCCGTCCGATCGGCCTGGCTGACGCGTTCGCGCAGTACGCGAAGCTGCTCGGGCAGCGCGGCGGCGCGCTCGGTCCTGCCGAGCAACCATGCGGCCCCCTCGTGCAGTTCCTCGCAGCGCGGACCGCAGCCGTGCGTGTGCTCGGCGCGCAGACTCCACAGGACGACACCGTATCCGGCGCCGATCGCCTCGGTGAGCGTGTCCCGGCTCTCGTCCGGCGGGCGGCACAGCACGGGCACCGCGCCCTGCGGCCCCGTGTGGAGGACGTCCCTGGCGTACGCGGGCGAGGGCACCGGCAGGGCCTTCAGGCCGCCCTCCGTGACGCCCCGCCAGCGCTCGCGCCACACGTCGACGGGCTCGCCCCGTCGTTTGAGGCAGCGCAGCACGACCTGCCGGTGCACCCCGAAGGGACGTTCCGCGGGGTGTGGCAGCAGGCCGCTGGCGACCGGGGGCCGCCACAGGTGGACGTCCAGGTCGAAGTACTCGACAGGCAGCGCCAGTTCGAGGCGGGCTCGACGCTCGCCCGCGTCGAACTGCCCGAACGCCCGACGCAGCGGCCCGTCCAGCGCGTACGGCAGCCCGGCGAGCGGTGTGGGCCCGTCCGGAGGGCTCTCGTCCAGTGCCCGTACGGTGCCGGCGTCGCCGTACCAGGACCAGATGCGCCAGTGGAACGCGTCGCGTGGGGCGTAGGCGTCCGGCTCCAGCTCGACGGCCACCACGGGGCCTTCCTCGTCGGCGGCGGGCCGAACGGACGCGTGGGCCGCTGCCGTGCCGGGGCCCGGATGTCCGGCCGCGGACACGTGCCCGGCAGGGGACACGTGCCCGGCAGGGGACACGTGCCCGGCAGGGGACCCGTGCCCGGCAGGGGACCCGTGCCCGGCCGCGGACACGTGCCCGGCCGCGGACACGTGCCCGGCAGGGGACCCGTGCCCGGCGGAGGACACGTGCCCGGCAGGGGACCCGTGCCCGGCAGGGGATACGTGCCCGGCGGAGGACAGATGTCCGGCGGAGGACGGGTGCGAGGCGGGGGACGGCTCGCCGCCGAAGAACGCGTCCGGGGAGTAGGCGGACATGTCCATCCCCGTGACCAGCCGTCCTATGTGCGGCGGCAGCCGTCCGGCCCGTTTCTCCACCCAGGCCTCCAGCGCCGTGGCCGCCCGCTCGGCGGGCCGCCGGCAGACATGGGCCACGGCACGCAGATAGTGGAGCGAGAGGATGTCGGTGCCCTCGGCACGGTCGTGGAGCCAGCCGTGGCCGTCGCGCCAGTCACGCGGGGCCAGTTCGTCCTCCCACAGCGGCTCCTCCCCCAGCACATGGGTGATGAGCCGCTGGAGGGCGGCCGGTGATGCGGGCGGCGGCAGGTCGGCGAGCAGCGCGGCAGCCGCGGCGCCGTCCGCGGGTCGCCACGGCTGCCGGTCGGCCTGCGCGTGCATCTCCTCCTGGGCGCGGACCCAACCGCGCGGGCCCGTCGTGTCGTGGTGCCAGCGGTCGTGGGCGCGGATCAGGGCCGCGTACGGGTCGTCGCCCAGTTCGCCCGCCCCGCCGACGGGCCGTGCGTCGCGCAGTCCGCGCAGGGCGCCCGCGGCGACGGCGAGCCCTCCGTCCTTGTCCTTTCGGCGGGCCTTGACGATCCCCGCGACGACGCCACGCTCACGGTCGAGGAGCGGGCCACCGGACGCACCGTGAGGAATCTCCGTCGCGGGTGCGATGGTCAGTCCGTAGGCGCCGTCCCTGCCGTTGCACTCGCTGTGTCCCTGCCAACGCTGGGGGGTGCCGTGGCCCGGTGCGCGCCAGCCGAACGCGGTGACGGCCAGCGGGGGGTCGTAGTGGTCGGTGAGCCGTACGCAGACGTGGTCGATCTCCTCGCGCAACCGTATGAGGGCCAGGTCCTGCTCCGGGTCGGTTCCGCCGCCCAGGCAGTAGGCGAGCCGGGCCGGGGCGCCCGGTCCGTGGCCGTGCACCCACAGGTCTCCCACGTGTTCCGGCCCCCGGCCCAGCGGCAGGACGTGGGCGCAGGTCAGCACCCAGCCGGGCGCCACGAAGAACCCGCTGCCCCACAGGGTCTCCGGCGCCGCGGCGGGGGCGATCCGCACGGTGGCCCGGGCAGTGAGCAGATCGAGTTTCCGCGCGGTCATACGGTGGCGGGGTCCCCGTCGGGAGCCTCTCCCGGGTCGTCGGCGTTCCGGGCGGCGGGCAGGGCGGTGCCGGCGGGCCGGCCGGCGGTGTCCCCGTGCCAGGTGAGGGTGATCGACAGCGACGCCTTCGCCTCACCGTCCGCGAGGAGCGCGACGGCCTTCCCGGGCTTCAGCGCGAGTTCCACGCCGAACGTGGCGCTGACCTCGCTGGGGCGGACCGAGCGTGCCGCCTCCAGGACCGCACCGCCGACGCCGCGGACGAGTTCGTTCAGCTGGTCGATCCGCGCGGCCATGTGGTCGAGGGCGCCGACGTCCTCGTACGCGAACTCGTCCGAGCCGGGCATCTCCTGCGACTCCAGGACGCTGACCCGGGCGAGCACCTTCTCGCCGCCGGGAAGCTCGATCTCCTGGATCTTCCGTTCCATCCCGTCCCCGCATCCCCGTCGGTACACCCCGCCGCCGAGCCCCCATTGTGCCCCTCCCGGCGGGCGCGAGGTGCGGAAACGGAGCAGTGCATGAAGTGATCGGGCGCCCTCCCATGCGGCTTAACCTGGAGGTGTACGTCCGGCCCAGCGCCTTCAGGAGAGCACCCGTGTACTTCACCGACCGTGGCATCGAGGAACTGGAGAAGAGGCGCGGCGAGGAGGAGATCACCTTCGCGTGGCTCGCCGAGCAGCTCCGCACGTTCGTCGACCTGAACCCGGACTTCGAGGTACCGGTGGAGCGGCTGGCGACGTGGCTGGCACGGCTGGACGACGAGGACGACGAGTAGGCATCAGCGGCAGGTGGGGCGCCCGGTGGACGGGGGGCGTCCCACCGTTCTGCGTGCCTGATCACCGGAACGGGTGTCTTGACTTCCCGCGACCGCGATATATCGTGATGACGGTAAGACGCGATATGCCGTGTCAGTCGAGCGTGGGGCGTGCCGGGAGTGTCGGGGCGACCGCCCCCGTCGTGCGGCCCCGCCCGCACCGGCCGAGGAGGTCAGCACCATGCCCGAATGGTCCGTCGCAGAGCCGAGGAAGCTCACCTTCGACGCCCCCGTGACGGCACTCCATGTGCGCACCGTCAACGGGACGGTGAACGTGGTGGGCACCGACGAGGGTTCCGCACGGCTGGAGGTCTCGCAGGTCGAGGGCCCCGCCCTGACGGTGACGCAGAAGGACGGCACCCTCACCGTGGCCTACGACGACCTGCCGTGGAAGGGCTTCCTCAAGTGGCTCGACCCGAAGGGCTGGCGTCGCAGCGCGGTGGTCTCCCTCGCCGTCCCGGCCGCCACCCGCGTGGAGGTGGGTGTGATCGGGGCCGACGCCCTGGTCTCCGGGATCGGCGGCGGCGCCGACGTCAAGAGCGTCACGGGAGCGACGACCCTGGTCGCCCTCTCCGGCCCGGTCCGCGCCACCACCGTGTCGGGCAGCGTGGAGGCCCAGGGCGTCACCGGCGAGCTGCGGCTCAACTCCGTCTCGGGCGACCTGACCGTCATCGAGGGCGCCTGCCCGTCCGTGAAGGCCGACTCCGTGAGCGGCTCGATCATCCTTGACCTCGACCCCACGAGCGGCCCCACCCAGGCCCACCTGACGAACGTCTCGGGCGAGATCGCCATCCGCCTCCCCCACCCGGCGGACGCCGAGGTGGAGGCGAACACGGCGAGCGGCACCGTGTCCAACGCCTTCGACGACCTGCGCGTCACCGGGCAGTGGGGCGCCAAGAAGATCACGGGCCGCCTGGGCGGGGGCAGCGGTCGACTGAAGGCGACCACCGTCTCCGGCTCCATCGCCCTGCTGCGTCGCCCACCCGCCGAGGACGAGCCATGGGACGCGCCACCCGCCGACGCGTCCCCCAGGAAGGGGCTCTGACATGCCTCCCGTCTTCGCCCATGGACGCCTGCGGCTGTACCTGCTGAAGCTCCTCGACGAGGCACCGCGCCACGGATACGAGGTGATCCGGCTGCTGGAGGAGCGCTTCCAGGGGCTGTACGCACCGTCCGCCGGCACCGTCTACCCCCGGCTGGCCAAGCTGGAGGCCGAGGGCCTGGTCACGCACACCACCGAGGGCGGCCGCAAGGTGTACGCGATCACGGACGCGGGCCGTGCCGAACTGGCCGACCGCAGCGGTGAACTGGCCGACCTGGAGCTGGAGATCCGCGAGTCGGTCGCCGAGCTGGCCGCCGAGATCCAGGCCGATGTGCGGGGGGCGGCGGGCGACCTGCGCCGGGAGATGCGGGCCGCGGTCTCCGAGGCGCACCGGGGCACCAAGGAACACGAGGGTGCTTACGGGGCGTACGGCGACCAGGCCGAGAAGGAGGCGTGGCGCGCCGCCCGGGAGGAGATGCGCCGCGTCAAGCAGGAGTGGAAGGAGCAGGCCCGGCGCGCCAAGGACGAGAGCCGGCGGGCCCGTGAGGAGGCCCAGCGGGCGCGCCGCCAGGCCAAGGAGGCTCAGGAGCGGGCGCGCGCCCAGGCGCAGGAGGAGCTGCAGCGCATGGCGCGACGGGTGCAGGAGCAGGTCCAGGACCACTTCGCGCGGGGTGACTGGCCGACGGGCGTACGGGAGGGTCTGGCCGAACTGGCCAAGGAGTTCGGCGAGTTCGGCAAGGACTTCGGCAAGGACTTCGGTTTCGGGCACCCAGGGGCCGCGAGTACGTCCAGGACGGCGGAGCAGCCCGAGTACTCGACGACCCCCGAGGACTTCCCGGGTGCGTACGAGCCGGCCTGGGCGCACGAGGACTTCCCGGGCGACCCGGCCCGCGCCCTTGACCGGCTTCTGGACCGCTTCCGTGACGACATCCGCGACGCGGCCCGGGACCACGGGGTGACGGAGGAGCAGTTGCGCGACGCCCGCCGGCACCTGTCGACAGCGGCGGCGCACATCGGGGCGACGCTGCGGTCACGGAAGGGGTAGGACTCCCCACGACCGGCCGAGCGTCGGCGGCGGCAGGCTCACCCGGCCTTCGCCCGGCCACTGCCGCCCCACAGCAGGTGTTCCACGGCCGCGTAGGTCGCTCCATGGTCGGCGAGCACCTCGGACGGGACGCCGGGGCGGGCGGTCAGGGCGAGAAGCAGGTGCTCGTCGCCGATGTGCCGGTCGCCATGCGCGACGGCGGCCCGCAGGGACCGGGTGAGTACGTCCTTGGCGCCCCGGGTGAACGGGCGGCGCCCGGACCGCCGCACTGTCCCTGCACGGCTCGCGGCCAGCGCGCCCTGTCCGTGGGTCTCCTCGACCCGGGAGACGATCTCGGTGAGGTCGATGCCGAGCCCGGCGAGAGCGTCCGCGTCGGCGCGGGTGAGCCCGCCGCGGCGGCGGGCCTCGGCGAGGTCCTGTTCGACCGCGTCACGCCGGCCGGCGAGCCCGAGCGCCGCCAGGGCGAACGCGGCGCGGCCGCTCTCCCTCTGGAGAAGGGCGAGCAACAGGTGGGCATCGTCGACCCGATGCTCACCGAAGCGCTCGCAGTGCGCGACGGCGCCGGTGACCACCGCGCGGGCGTCCTGGGTGAACCACTCGAACATCACTGCCTCCCGTACTTCTTGTGCACGGCCTGCCTGCTGACTCCGAGTTCCGCGGCGATCTCCTGCCACGACCAGCCCTGGTTGCGCGCGCTGCGCACCTGCACCGCCTCCAACTGCTCCAGCAGCCTGCGCAGCGCGGCGACGGCTCGCAGCCCGACTCGTGGATCACGGTCGCCTGCGCGTTCGGCGAGATCCGTTGCTTCGGTCATGCTGTCAACATAGGTTGACACGCCGAGGCTTGTCAACTCTAGTTGACAGCTCGGCCGCAAAGATACCCGTGGCGGGCCCGGAGCGAATTCCGGACCCGCCATGGGGCGGTGGAGCAAGGCGCCGTCAGTCGGAGGTCAGCACGATCTTCCCGAACTGGTCTCCGGATTCGAGGCGTTGGAAGCCCTCACGGGCCCGGTCGAGGGGAAGCACCTCGTCGATGACGGGGCGTACGCCGGTGGCGGCGCAGAAGGAGAGCAGGTCCTCCAGTTCGTCCTTGGAACCCATGGTGGAGCCGACGACCTTCAGTTCGAGGAAGAAGATGCGGGTGAGTTCGGCGTGGGAAGGGCGGTCACCGCTGGTGGCACCCGAGATGACGAGGGTGCCGCCGGGACGCAGGGACTTGACGGAGTGGGACCAGGTGGCGGCACCGACGGTCTCGATGACGGCGTCCACGCGCTGCGGCAGCCGGGCCCCGGACTCCAGCGCCTCCACGGCGCCCAGTTCCACGGCCCGCTTGCGCTTGGCCTCGTCCCGGCTGGTGGCGAAGACCCTGAGGCCGGCCGCCTTGCCGAGCACGATCGCGGCGGTCGCGACGCCTCCGCCCGCGCCCTGGACGAGAACGGAGTCACCCGGGCGCACACCGGCGTTGGTGAACAGCATCCGGTAGGCCGTCAGCCACGCGGTGGGGAGGCAGGCGGCCTCCTCGAAGGAGAGCTCCTTCGGCTTGGGCAGGAGGTTCCAGGTCGGGACGGAGACCTGTTCGGCGAAGGTGCCCTGGTAGCGCTCGGTGAGGATGGAGCGGGGCTCGTCGGGGCCGACGCCGTGGCCGGTCTGGCCGATGACGGAGTGGAGGACCACCTCGTTGCCGTCCTCGTCGACACCGGCCGCGTCGCAGCCGAGGATCATGGGGAGCTTGTCCTCGGAGAGCCCGACGCCCCTGAGGGACCAGAGGTCATGGTGGTTGAGGGAGGCGGCCTTGACGTTCACGGTCGTCCAGCCAGGTCGCGACTCGGGGGCGGGACGCTCTCCCAACTCGAGGCCGGAGAGGGGGTTGTCACGGTCGATGCGGGCGGCGTAGGCAGCGAACATGACCTTGAGGTTAGGCTCCGCCGGGGTGTCACGGAACCAGGGTCGACTGTGACGCGTGTCCCGTCGGGCGCGGGCGTACGCAGCTGCGGCAACCTTGCCCGCAGCTGCGGGCAGTCGTTCCGCTGGGGCACACAACAAGACCGGGCGGACGGTGCACGTTCCCGCCCGCCCGGCCCGGCACTAGCGCCGCGCAACCCCTTCGGCCCGAGCTGCCGCCGCCACCGCCGCCGTCACCGCCGGCGCCACCCGCTCATCGAACGGCGACGGAATGACATAGTCCGCAGCGAGATCGTCCCCGACGACCCCCGCCAGCGCCTCCGCCGCCGCGATCTTCATCCCCTCCGTGATACGGGACGCCCGCACCTGGAGCGCTCCGGCGAAGATGCCGGGGAACGCCAGCACGTTGTTGATCTGGTTCGGGAAGTCGGAGCGGCCCGTCGCCACCACGGACGCGTACTTGTGTGCGACGTCCGGGTGCACCTCCGGGTTCGGGTTGGCCATCGCGAAGACGAAGGCCCCCTCCGCCATCGACGCCACGGCGTCCTCCGACACGGTGCCGCCGGAGACCCCGATGAAGACGTCCGCGCCCTCCAGGGCGTGCTCCAGAGACCCCGAAAGCCCCGCCTTGTTGGTGAACTCGGCGAGCTCCCGCTTCACCGGCGTCAGATCGTCCCGCTCCCGCGAGACGACCCCCTTGCGGTCGGCGACCGCGACATCGCCGATCCCGGCCTCGACCAGCATCTTCGCGATGGCGAAGCCTGCCGCGCCGGCACCCGAGATGACGGCCCGCAGATCGCCGAGCCCCTTCCCGGTCAGCCGCGCCGCGTTGCGCAGGGCGGCCAGGGTCACCACGGCCGTACCGTGCTGGTCGTCGTGGAAGACCGGGATGTCCAGCCGCTCCTGGAGCCGGCGCTCGATCTCGAAGCACCGCGGCGCCGAGATGTCCTCCAGGTTGACGCCCCCGAAGGAGGGCGCGAGCCGGGCCACGGTGTCGACGATCTCGTCCACGTCCGTGCAGTCCAGCGCGATCGGCACCGCGTCCACACCGCCGAACTGCTTGAACAGGATCGCCTTGCCCTCCATCACCGGGAGGGAGGCCTCGGGGCCGATGTCACCGAGCCCCAGCACCGCCGTGCCGTCGGTCACCACGGCGACGACCGACGACTTCCATGTGTAGTCGTGGACCAGCTCCGGCTGCTCCGCGATGGCCGTGCACACCCGGGCGACGCCGGGCGTGTACGCCAGGGACAGGTCGTCCTTGTCGCGGACCGGCACGGTGGCCTGCACGGCCATCTTGCCGCCGCGGTGCAGCGCGAACACCGGATCGAAGGCATCGTGGGGCTCGGCCCCGCCGTCCTGATCCGCATTGCTGGCGCTGCGCGAGTTGACGATCTCCGCTGCCACTGTCTCGTACCCCTTAGATCTGCATGGTTTGAGGGTGACCACTCCTGGTTGAGGGGTGGGCGGGCACCGCGTACGACCCACGTGACTGGTGCGTAAGGGCACATACGCGACGGGCGCGCCGCACACGCGCCCTGAGCCCCGGATGAGGGGTGTAACGCACCTTCTTACCGGACGGATGGTGTCCGGGACGAGTCCATAAAGCGAAGGTCACACGCCGGTGAGATGACTCATGGCCAAAAATGTGGACAAGTCCACGGCAGGTCCTCACACGATCACGCGCGCGGGCGTGAGACCGACCGCATGGTGAGATGCACCGAAGATCTTCCGGCCGGAAGGAATGATTCCAGCACAAGGTGCGGCCGGAATCGGCCGTCCGAGGCGGTTCGGGGGTCACCCGTTATCCGATTTTGACATAGCGGGTCACCTGATTGCCGCTGTCCGACTGGCAAGATGCCTCAATCACACGAGGTCGCGACACCCGAAGGTGTGTGTACTCGTCGGCCCCGTCGGCACCAACCCACTCCGCCGGAGGAACCCACCATGACCGCACGCTCCACCCGTCGTACGACCGCCACGCGCTCCCGGACAGCCGCGGTCGGCGCCATCGCGGTCGCGGGCACCCTGGTGCTGGCCGGTTGCGGCGACCAGACGAAGAGCCAGAACGGCAGCGGCTCGAGCAGCGCCTCGGCCTCGGCTCCGCTGGCCGGCAAGCTCCCCGCGCAGATCCGCCAGGCCGGTGTCATCAAGGTCGGCTCGGACATCGCGTACGCGCCGGTGGAGTTCAAGGACGGCTCCGGAAAGACGGTCGGCCTGGACCCCGATCTCGCGGACGCGATGGGCAAGCAGCTCGGTGTGAAGTTCGAGTTCCAGAACGGCACGTTCGACGCCCTGCTCACGGGCATCCGCTCGAAGCGCTACGACATCGCCATGTCCGCGATGACCGACAACAAGAGCCGCCAGCAGGGTGTCGACCCCGACACCGGCAAGAAGGTCGGCGAGGGCGTCGACTTCGTCGACTACCTGACCGCGGGTGTCTCCATCTACACCCGCAAGGGTGACACCGGGGGCATCTCGACGTGGTCGGACCTGTGTGGCAAGAAGCTCGCGGTCGAGCGCGGCACCGTCTCGGAAGACCTCGCCAAGAGCGAGACCAAGAAGTGTCCGAGCGGCAAGAAGATCACCATCGAGGCCTTCGACGACGACCAGCAGTCCCAGACCCGGCTGCGCTCGGGCGGCGCGGACGCGGCGTCCTCCGACTTCCCGGTGGCGGCGTACGCGGTGAAGACCTCGGGTGGCGGCAAGGACTTCCAGCTCGTCGGCGACCAGGTCGAGGCGGCCCCGTACGGCATCGCGGTCTCCAAGGAGAACACGCAGCTGCGCGACGCACTGCAGGCCGCGATGAACGCGGTCATCAAGAGCGGCGAGTACGAGAAGATCCTGGAGAAGTGGGGCGCCCAGGACGGTGCCGTGAAGGAGTCCGTCATCAACGGCGGAAAGTGACCGCACCGCAGCGGCCACTGAAAGGCATCACCCGTGACTGTTGACATCGACAAGACGGCGGACCCCCAGGACACGCCCCCGGCCGGAGCGGAGGCCATCAAGGCCATCCCGGTCCGGCACTACGGGCGGTACCTCTCCGCCCTCATCGCGATCGCGCTCCTCGTCGCGATCATCTACGCGTTCGGCCAGGGCAGGATCAACTGGCACGCGGTACCGGACTACTTCTTCGACCACCGCATCATGACGGGCGTCGGCAAGACCCTCTTGCTGACCGTCCTGTCCATGCTCATCGGCATCGTGGGCGGAATCATCCTCGCGGTGATGCGCCTGTCGAAGAACCCGGTGACCTCGTCCGTCGCCTGGTTCTACATCTGGTTCTTCCGCGGCACCCCGGTCCTGGTCCAGCTGTTCCTCTGGTTCAACCTGGGCCTGGTCTTCGAGTACATCAACCTCATGCCCTTCTACAAGGACTACTGGTCGAACTTCATGACGCCGCTGCTGACGGCGCTGCTCGGCCTCGGTCTGAACGAGGCGGCGTACATGGCGGAGATCTGCCGGGCCGGCCTGCTCGCCGTCGACGAGGGGCAGACCGAGGCGGCGCACGCGCTGGGCATGAGCCACGGCAAGACGCTGCGCCGGATCATCATCCCGCAGGCGATGCGTGTGATCGTGCCGCCGACGGGCAACGAAGTGATCAACATGCTGAAGACGACCTCGCTGGTGGCGGCCGTCCAGTTCCCCGAACTGTTCCGCTACGCCCAGGACATCGGCCAGACGTCCGGCGCCCCGGTGGAGATGTACTTCCTCGCCGCCGCCTGGTACCTGATCATGACCTCGGTCCTGAGCGTCGGGCAGTACTACATCGAGCGGTACTACGCGCGCGGCTCCAGCCGCCAGCTGCCGCCGACGCCGTGGCAGAAGGTGAAGGCCAACATGCTGTCCATCGGCCGCCCGAAGGGAGGCATGGCATGACCGAGAAGCTCACCGGGACCGACGCGGTCCCCGCCGACGGGAACCCGTCCGTGCCGATGGTCAAGGCCGAGGGCGTCCACAAGTCGTTCGGCCAGGTGGAGGTCCTCAGGGGCATCGACCTCGAGGTGAAGGCCGGCGAGGTGTTCTGCCTCATCGGTCCCTCCGGTTCCGGCAAGTCGACCTTCCTGCGGTGCATCAACCACCTGGAGAAGATCAACGCCGGGCGGCTGTACGTGGACGGCGAGCTGGTCGGCTACCGGCAGCAGGGCGACAAGCTGTACGAGCTGCGCGACCGCGAGGTGGCGATGAAGCGCCGGGACATCGGCATGGTCTTCCAGCGCTTCAACCTGTTCCCCCACATGACCGCCCTGGAGAACGTCATCGAGGCGCCGGTCCAGGTCAAGGGCGTGAACAAGGCGGAGGCCAAGGAGCGCGCCATGCAGCTGCTGGACCGGGTGGGGCTGGCCGACCGGGCCGGGCACTACCCCTCCCAGCTCTCCGGCGGCCAGCAGCAGCGCGTGGCGATCGCCCGCGCGCTCGCGATGGATCCGAAGCTGATGCTGTTCGACGAGCCGACCTCGGCACTGGACCCGGAGCTGGTCGGCGACGTCCTGGACGTCATGCGGGATCTGGCCGAGTCCGGTATGACGATGGTCGTGGTGACGCACGAGATGGGGTTCGCCCGTGAGGTCGGCGACAGCCTGGTCTTCATGGACGACGGTGTGGTGGTCGAGTCCGGCCACCCGCGTGAGGTCCTGACGAACCCCCAGCACGAGCGGACGAAGTCCTTCCTGTCGAAGGTCCTCTGACGGGTCAACGCACACAGGGCGGTACGGGCTCCCCGTACCGCCCTCGACTCTTCTCTCCCGGGCCCTACTTGAGGGCCAGCAGCAGCGTGTCCGACGGTGAGCACCACACCGGGCGAGCCTCGGCGAAGCCCTTCTCGCGCAGTACGCGCGCGTGCCAGGCGGCGGAGGGCATGTCGCCGTCTGCGTGGGCGCCGTAGATCTCGAAGCGGCGGGCGGTGGGCGCGGCGAGGACGGGGTCCTTGGCGGCCAGCGCCCACCACTCGGCCCAGTCGAGGGCTCCCTCGCGCATGGCCTGATCCATACGGGCGTGCCGCTGGGCGCTTTCGGCGGCGTTGATCCGGGGTGTGGTGTCGTCGATCATGTGATCGGCGTTCATGAAGACGCCGTCGTAGCGGACGAGTTCCGCGATCCGGCCGTAGAGGGCCTCCAGGGGCTCGTTGCGCAGCCAGTGGAGGGCCGTGGCGGTGAGGACGGCGTCGTACGCGTCGTACGGCAGACGCGCCGGCCAGTCGGGGTCCTTGAGGTCGGCCTCGACGAACGTGACGCGGTCGTCGCCCTGGAACGTGCCGCGGGCGATGGTGAGCAGGGCCGGGTCGAGGTCGACGCCGGTGCTGGTGGCCTTCGGGAAGCGGGCGAGGAGCCGGGCGGTGATGCTGCCGGTGCCGCACGCGAGGTCGAGCACACGGGGTTCGGTGCCCACGAACGCCTCGACCATGTCGAGCATGATCCGGAAGCGTTCCTCGCGGTCGGGCATGTACCACTCCTGCTGGCGGTCCCAGCTCTGCTGCCATGCCCGCCAGTCGGTGCCCGTCGTGGATCCGGTCGTCGTGTCCATCGGAAGCCCCCTTCTTCGCAGAACCGCGTAATACCCTGGACGCAGGTTCATCTGTTACGCAACGCACCCACGACGATAGAGCGCCTCCGTAAGGACTACAAGTGGAACTGGCCTATTACTCGGACTATGCCGTACGTCTCGTGAACAGCGAGGAACCGGCCCGGGGCAAGGACTCGCTCACCTCGGTGGCGGCCGTTCGCGACCTCTTCGGGGGCAACCAGTCGGCGGCCCGCCGTGCCACCGACGCCGATGTGACCCGCTTCCGCTCGGTCCGGGCCCGGCTGCGCGCGGTCTTCGAAGCGGCGGACCGGGGCGACGAGACGCTCGCCGTGGACCTGCTGAACTCCCTGCTCCTCGAATTCCCGGTGAGCCCGCAGATCTCCGGGCACGACCACCGGGACGACGACGGCCGCCCCCTGTGGCACATGCACCTCGCCGACCACCCGTCGAACGCGACCGCGGGCTACGCGGCCATCGCCGCGATGGGGCTCGCCTTCCACCTCACCGAGTACGGCGTGGACCGCCTGGGCGTGTGCGAGGCCGCCCCCTGCCGCAACGCCTACCTCGACACCTCCACGAACCGCTCCCGGCGCTACTGCTCGGACCGCTGCGCGACCCGCGCGAACGTGGCCGCCTACCGGGCCCGCAAGCGCCTGGGGGCGGACCGGTCGGACAGCACGGGCCGGGCGGCGGAGAGCGCCCAACGCAGCCGCGCGAACGCCGAGCGCTGATCGTCCCGGGGCGGACGGTAACGGAACCACACCTTCCCGAGGACGAGTTCCTCGGGGACGGTGCCATAGTCGGTGCTGTCCCCACCCGCGTACGGATTGTCGCCGAGCACCCACCAGCCGCCCTCGCGCAGCTCCACGGCACGCTTGACGACCAACAGGTCCTGCTGGAAGGGGTGGCGCAGGACGATGACGTCACCGGGCCGCACCCGGGCCCCGTACTGCAGGAGCAGCCGGTCCCCGTGCTGGAGCGTGGGCACCATGGACGGCCCCGTCACCTCCGCCACCCCCAGCGGCAGCAGGGCCCTCGTGCGCTCGGTCTCCTGTGACAGCTCCGGCATCATCCGGCACCTCCCCGGTCCGTTCCTCCACCAGTCCCAGTCTCACCCTGGACTTTTGGCGTAAGCCCATGGGGGCACTCGCCAAAACCGGTCCCCCACGGAGTAATGTCCCACCTGAGATGACGATCACGAGGAAGGACAGCTTCATGCTCTCCCGCCTGTTTGCCCCGAAGGTCAAGGTCAGCGCCCACTGCGACCTCCCCTGTGGTGTCTACGACCCGGCCCAGGCCCGCATCGAGGCGGAGTCGGTGAAGGCCATCCAGGAGAAGATGGCCGCCAACGACGACCCGCACTTCCAGGCGCGCGCCACCACCATCAAGGAGCAGCGCGCCGAGCTCGCCAAGCACCACGTGTCGGTGCTGTGGAGCGACTACTTCAAGGCCCCGCACTTCGAGAAGTACCCGGAGCTGCACCAGCTGGTCAACGACACCCTGAAGGCCCTCTCGGCCGCCAAGGGCTCGACGGACCCGGCGACGGGCCAGAAGGCGCTGGACTACATCGCCCAGATCGACAAGATCTTCTGGGAGACCAAGAAGGCCTGACCCGGCCTTTTGCCACGACCGACCGGCGAGCGGTGCACCCTCGCGGGTCCGGCCTCGACCGACGGGGCCCGGCCGGAACAAGCGGCCGGGCCCCGTCGCGTGTCGTCGGTCCAGCACGAACGGCGCTCATCCCCCGTTCTCACCGCGCTCGGCCCACAGGCCCGAGTGGCCCTCCCTCAAAGGGCCGCCCACGAGGTCGAGGATCTCGTATCCGATCGCGGTCAGCGGGGCGCAGTCGGCGTGTTCGGCGAGCGTGAGGTGCGCCCGCAGGAGAGCGCCACCGAGGACGGGGTCGGCGGCCATCAGGCGGCGCGGGAGCCACTTGCCGTTGCCCCTCCAGGCGCGGTGGTGGTCCGTCAGCAGGGCGGACGCGGTCGTCAGCACCTGGTCCGCGATGACCAGTTGCTCGTGGCGGTCGCGGACGTCGGCCAGGTCGTCCAGCAGATCGGTGAGCCCGTAGCGGGTGTCGTCGCGCTCCTTGCGCGTCAGGGGGTCGGGCCCCGCCGCCACCTGGGCGCGCGCCTCGGCGCGGAGGGTCGCCGCGTGCCCGTGGGGGTCGTGGACGGAAACCGACTCGGCGTAGAGGAACAGCATGGTCCCGCGGCGGCTCGCCCGGTCCGCGGCGAAGATCTCGTCCAGGTCGGCACGGGTGTGCGCGAACACCTCCGTCACCCGCCCTTCGTGACGGAGCGTCTCCCGGCGGGTGACCTCCCCGTCCGGGAGGAGCAGGACGATGTCCAGATCACTCGTCGCGGTCGCCCGTCCCCGCGCCGTGGAACCACCGAGCACGGCGGAGACGGCACCCGGGTAACGGCTGTGGACGAGCCGGCGCGCCTGATCGAGGGCCGTGGCGAGGGCGGGCGGCGGGTGCGGGTCCATGCGGACATCGTGGCACCGGCCCGGGCCCGAGGACCCGTGAATTTCCCCGGCCGGCGAGGCGGCACGATCGGGCCCGCCCCGGCGTCGGGCCCGCCCCGGCCGGCGAGGCGGCACGATCGGGCCCGCCCCGGCGTCGGGCCCGCCCCGGCCGGCCGGGCCACCCGGATCCACCCTCGGAGGCTTCCGTTGTCAGTGGCCCGTGCGATGCTGACGGCGTGGATCTGGAGGACCTGGTCCGGCTGCGGCGGGCGCGCGACCGGATGGACCGTGAGTATGCCGAGCCGCTGGACATACCGGCGCTGGCCCGCACCGCGCTGATGTCGCCGGGGCACTTCCAGCGCAGCTTCCGCAAGGCGTACGGGGAGACGCCGTACAGCTACCTCATGACCCGCCGTATCGAGCGGGCCAAGGCGCTGCTGCGGCGCGGCGACCTGACCGTGACGGAGGTCTGCATCGCCGTGGGCTGCACCTCGCTGGGGTCCTTCAGCTCACGGTTCACGGAGCTGGTCGGCGAGACTCCGAGCGCCTACCGGGCGCGGTCGCACGAGCAGGGGGCGGCGATACCGCCGTGCGTGGCGAAGGGGCTGACACGCCCGCGCCGGGGTCGGCCGGGCGACACCCGCACAGATCCCCGGGAGCAGCTCTAGCCTGGCCCCATGGACCTGAAACTCGCCCAGTGCTTCATCGCCGTCGACGACCACGACAAGGCGCTCGCCTTCTACCGCGACGTCCTCGGCCTGGAGGTGCACAACGACGTCGGCTTCGAGGGGATGCGCTGGGTGACGGTCGGCTCACCGCTTCAGCCGGACGTGGAGATCGTGCTGGAACCCCCGGCGGCGAACCCCGACGCCTCCCCCGCCGACCGCCGGGCGATGGCGGAGCTGCTCGCCAAGGGCATCCTGCGCGGCGTCATCTTCTCCACCGAGGACTGCGATGCCCTGTTCGCGCGCGTCCAGGCGTCCGGCGCGGAGGTGCTCCAGGAGCCCATGGACCAGCCGTACGGTGTACGGGACTGCGCCTTCCGTGACCCGGCGGGCAACCTGCTGCGCTTCATGGAGCGCCGGAGGGCCCGATGAGCGAACCGATCCGCTGGACATACGCCTTCGTCGACCGACCCGCCGAGGAATTCGGCCGGGCCTGCGACTTCTGGACCGCCGTCACGGACACCAAGCCGTCCGAACCCCGGGGTGAGGACGGCGAGTTCCTGACGCTGCTGCCGGGGTCGGGTGATGCCTGTGTGAAGGCGCAGGCCGTGCGCGCGGGCGGCGGCGCGCATCTCGATCTCGCGGTGCAGGACGTGCCCGCGCTCGTGGCGGCGGCACGTCGGCTAGGCGCGGACGTCGTCGCCGACCATCCCGGCTGGTCCGTCCTGCGCTCCCCCGGCGGCCTGCTGTTCTGCGCGGTGCCCTGGCACGGTGAGTCCGTTCGGCCGCCGGTGGTCGAGGGCCCCGACGGCGCAGCCTGCCGACTCGACCAGGTGTGCCTCGACCTGGCCCCGCCCATGTTCGACGCCGAGGTCGCCTTCTGGAGCGAGCTCACCGGCTGGGAGTCGCGTCCCGGTTCCCTGCCGGAGTTCCACGTGGTCGCGCCGCCCGCCGGCCTGCCGATCCGTATCCTGCTGCAACGCCTCGGCACCGACCGCCCGGCCGCGGCCCACCTGGACCTGGCATGCGCGGACATCGCCGCGACCCGGGCCTGGCACGAGCGGCTCGGCGCCTCGCACGTCGCCGACGGCACCCACTGGACCGTGATGCGCGACCCTGCGGGCGGCACCTACTGCCTGACGGGCCGCGACCCCTGGACGGGCGGCCGGCCGGCGCACTAACGATCTCGTCCGGCACCTTCGCCGGGCCGGTTCCGCCGGGTCTCCTCCGTTTCCCGGGCCGCATACGCCGGGCACTGCGGATTCCGGCAGGGGCCGGGGCGCCATACGGGGACGATGGCGCCCAGCGTCTTGTGGCGCCGCACGACGGTGGCGACGGGCTGCCCGCAGGACGGGCAGACGGGGTCCTGGCTGCCCATGCCTCCAGCGTAGGTCGGACGCGGGTTCGGGACCGGGGCCGCCGTGGACCGCTTCGACGGCTTTCAGCGCGGCTCGCGCCACATCGGCCACATCTGCGGGCCGTCCGGGAGGTCCAGGGTGCGTCCGGTGAAGGCGAAGCCGAGGCGTTCGTACAGCCGGGTGCTGCGGGTGCTGCTCGCCTCCAGATAGGCGGGCAGGCCCTCGCTGTCGCAGCGGTCGAGGACGTGCTGGATGAGCGCGGTGCCCAGGCCCTCGCCCTGGTGTCCGGGGGCCACGCCGATCATCCACAGGTACTCGTGGGCGCGGTCCGCGGGGTGTGCCTCGGCCGCCAGCCGGGCGATCCGCTCCACGCGCTCGTTCTCGGGGTCGACGGCCTCGCGCAGCCGCACCGCGTCGTCCCCCTCCTCGGTCGCCGCCCCGGCCGTACTCCTGTCTTCCGCGTGGTCGCCGGCGGGCACGGACAGCCACAGCGCGCACGCCGTACCGTCCTCGGTCACGTCGATGCGTCCCTCGGCGAGCACCGCGTCGGTGAACGCGGCCATCAGCCGAGGGTGCGTCCTGCGGCGGTACTCCTCGCCCGGGAAGACCCAGTTGCTGACCGGGTCGTCCTGGAACGCCTCGTCCAACAGCCGGACGACCAGTTCCCGGTCGCGTCCGTCGGCCGCCCGAATGGCCACGCCCATCAGCCCACCCCTTAGCGTCAACTCACCTTGTACGTACGGCGGTTGCAGCCTAGCGGGGACTCGATCGGCCGGGACGGCGCGGGTGGGACGGGGCGGGGTGGGAAGGGACGGCCCCCGCACACTGTGGGAAGGTGCGGGGGGCCGCCCCGGCCGGAGCCTCCGGGACCGTGCGGGGTCAGGAACCGCGCGGCCCGGGTCTCCGGGGTCCAACGATGGTGCCGTTCAGGTGCTGCGCCGGGTGACGAACTCGGCCAGCGCCAGCAGACCGCCCGCCGCCTCCGGGTCGGGAACCGCGCGGGACAGCTCCTGCATCGCCCGGCCCATCCGATCGGCCGCCTGCGACTGCGCCCAGTCACGACCGCCCGCCCGCTCGACGGCGAGCACCGTGCGCTCCAGCTCTCCTTCCTGGTACGGCCCCTGGTACAGCTCGGCGAGGTCGGCCGCCGCCGGGGTGCCGGAGGCTAGTGCGGCGACCACGGGCAGCGACTTCTTGCGGGCCATGAGGTCCGCACCGGCCGGCTTGCCGGTGCGGCTCGGGTCACCCCAGATGCCGATCACATCGTCGATGAGCTGGAAGGCGAGCCCCGCCTCGCGGCCGAACGCGTCCAGCGCCTCCACGTCCGCCGCGTCCGCTCCCGCGTACAGCGCGCCGAGCGCGCAGGCGCAGCCGAGCAGGGCGCCCGTCTTCGCCTCCGCCATGGCGAGCACCTCCGCGAGGGTGACCTCGTGGGGGCCCCGCTGCTCCAGGGCCGTGTCCGCATGCTGCCCGGCGCACAGCTCGACCACGCAGGCCGCGAGCCGAGCGGCGGCCGCGCCCGACGCCGGGTGCGGGTCCTCGGCGAGCAGGCGCAGGGCCAGCGCCTGCAGGGCGTCTCCGGCGAGGATCGCGTCGGCGTCACCGAACACGGTCCACGCGGTGGGGCGATGCCTGCGGGTGGTGTCCCGGTCCATCACGTCGTCGTGCAGCAATGTGAAGTTGTGGACCAGTTCCACCGCGGCGGCGGCCCCCACGGCTGCTGTCTCCTGCCCACCGAGGGCCCGGACGGCGGTCAGCACCAACGCGGGTCGTATCGCCTTGCCCGCGTTGCCGTTCGCCGGGGTGCCGTCCGCGTGCTCCCAGCCGAAGTGGTAGCGCGCGATCCGGCGCATGGAGCCGGGCAGCGAGTCGACGGCCCGGCGCAGCTCCGGGTCGACCGCGGCGCGAGCACGCTCCAGGATCGCCGCGGCCTCGCGTCCGTCGGGCGGTGCCGACCGGCCAGGGAGCGGGTCACGCCGCCTCGGGATGCCGGCCGGGCCGCGCCGCGCGACGGCGGGGCCCCGCTTCGGCTCCGTCATGAACTCACCCATGGAACCGCCTCGTAGATTCTGCGGACGGTGGTGCTTCCGCTGCCACCGGGCACTTACCCGGGGGATCTACCCACGGTGACGGGCGGAACACGGGGTGCCGCCCCTCAGTCTCGGCTGGGCGCGCCCCGTAGGCGGACGAGCCGGGGAAGAGCATCACCTCCAGCGGCCGATCTCGACGTTCTCCAGGACCCCCAGCGCGTCCGGGACCAGGACGGCGGCCGAGTAGTACGCCGTCACCAGATAGCTGATGATCGCCTGCTCGTTGATGCCCATGAACCGCACCGACAGGCTCGGTTCGATCTCGTCGGGGATACCGGACTGGCGGAGTCCGATGACGCCCTGGTCCTCCTCTCCGGTACGCACGGCGATGATCGAGGTCGTTCGGGCCTCGGTGACCGGGATCTTGTTGCACGGGTAGATCGGCACCCCGCGCCAGGTGGGGATGCGGTTGCCCGCGATGTCGATCGTCTCAGGGACGAGTCCACGCTTGTTGAGTTCGCGGCCGAACGCGGAGATCGCACGCGGATGGGCGAGGAACAGCTTGGTGCCGCGCCGCCTGCTGAGCAGCTCGTCCATGTCGTCGGGGCTCGGCACGCCGTCGTGCGGCTGCAGCCGCTGGTCGTACTCGCAGTTGTGCAGGAGCCCGAAGTCGGGGTTGTTGATGAGTTCGTGCTCCTGGCGTTCCTTCAGTGCCTCGACCGTCAGCCGCAGCTGGTGCTCGGTCTGGTTCATCGGCTGGTTGTAGAGGTCGGCCACGCGGGTGTGGATGCGGAGTACGGTCTGGGCGATGCTCAGTTCGTACTCGCGGGGCGAGGCCTCGTAGTCGACGAAGGTGTGCGGGATGTTCGGCTCGCCGGTGTGGCCGGCGGCGAGGTCGATCGTCTTCTCGCCGTACTTGTTGGTGCGCTGGGCGGGGATCGAGCGCTGCCGCTGGAGGTGGTCGCGCAGCGACTGGGCCCGCTCCGCGATCTGGTCGACGTCCCGGCGGGGCAGGGCGAGCACCGTGCAGGTGGTGACCGCGCGGGCCGTGTACTCCCAGATGGCGTCCGGGTCGAGGAGCGCCTGGTCGCCGAAGTAGGCGCCGTCGGCGAGGACGCCGAGCACCGCGTCGTCCCCGTAGGGGCCTGTGCCGATCTTCTCCACCTTGCCGTGCGCGAGGAGGAACACCTCGTCGGCCTGACTGCCGAACTCGGCGAGCACGTCCCCTGGTGCGAACCTGCGCTGCTGGCAGCGCTGGGCGAGTTCACCGAGCACGTCCAGGTCGTCGTACGCGCGCAGGGCGGGCAGCTCGCCCAGCTCCGCGGGGATGACCGCGACCTGGTCGCCGGTCTTCACGAAGGTCACACGGCCGTCGCCCACCGCGTAGGTCAGGCGGCGGTTCACCCGGTAGGTACCGCCCTGTACGTCCACCCACGGCAGCGTGCGCAGCAGCCACCGTGAGCTGATCTCCTGCATCTGGGGTGCGGACTTGGTGGTGGTGGCCAGGTTCCGCGCCGCCGCGGTGCCGAGGCTCTGCTGCGGCCTGTTCTCCTCCGCGCGGACCTCTTCGCCTACCGACATTGGTGATGCCCCTCCCGGTCATGCATCTGATCTGCGGGAACAAGCCTTCCATCACTCCGCGTGGTCACACCATTACACGAAAGAGCGGGAATGGATCAACGTGGGCCTGGGCACTGGAGCGCGTTTCCGAGCGGTCCTCGCCGCCGGCAGGTGTCCGACAATGGCGGGGTGACCAGCCCTGACGCTCGAGATGACCGCGAAACGCCCGATCCGGCGACCGCGCTGGGCCCGCGCCTGCCGTCGCCGCTGCGGGAGGTCGTGGACGAGCGGTTCGAGCGGTACGGCGTGCGGCTGCTACTCAAGCGCGACGACCTGATCCACCCGGATCTGGTCGGCAACAAGTGGCGCAAGCTCGCCCCCAACCTGCGGGCCGCGGCCGGCCGCCCCCTGCTCACCTTCGGCGGCGCGTACTCCAACCATCTGCGGGCCACGGCCGCGGCGGGCCGGCTGCTGGGGCTGGAGACGATCGGTGTGGTCCGCGGCGAGGAGCTGGCCGACCTCCCGCTCAACCCCTCGCTGGCCCGGTGTGCGGCCGACGGCATGCGACTGCACTTCGTCGACAGGTCGACGTATCGCCACAAGACGGAGCCGGAGACGCTGACCGGCATCCTGCGCGCGGCGGACGCCGAGGAGGCGTACGTCGTACCGGAGGGCGGCAGCAACTCCCTCGCCGTGCGGGGCTGCCGCGCGCTCGGCGAGGAGCTCGGCGACCGGGCGGACGTGGTCGCCGTGGCCTGCGGCACCGGCGGCACGCTGGCGGGCCTCGCGGCCGGCCTGGCCCCCGGCCGGCGGGCCCTGGGCATCCCCGTTCTGAAGGGCGGCTTCCTGACCGCCGAGGTGACCGCCCTGCAGACCCGCGCCTTCGGCGCCTGCCGCGGCGCCTGGTCCCTCGACGACCGCTTCCACTTCGGCGGATACGCCCGCACCACCCCCGAACTCGATGCGTTCGCGAACGACTTCGCCTTCCGCCACGGCCTTCCGGTGGAGCGTCTCTATGTCGCCAAGCTGCTGTACGGACTGGTCACGCTGACCCGGGAGGGGGCGTTCCCGAGGGGGACGACGGTGGCGGCCGTGATCACGGGCCGCCCCTTCCCCTGAGGCCTGTCTCCGGCGGGCTATGTCGTCTCCCGGTACGCCGCCGCCTCCTCCAGGTCCAGGCGGCGCAGCAGGGTGCGAAGCATCTCGTCGTCGATGTAGCGGTGGTTGCGGAGCTTGACGAAGACCTCCCGCTCGGCGCCGATCATCTCGCGGGACAGCCGCCGGTAGGTGTCGTCGACCGTTTCGCCGGTCACCGGGTTCACCGAGCCCAGCCGTTCCCAGACAGCGTTGCGGCGGCGCTCCAGAACCGTGCGGAGGCGGTCGGCCAGCGGCGGCGGCAGCGCGTTGCGCTCGTCCTGAAGGAGTGCGTCGAGGTGCTGCTCCGCGGCCCGGGACGCCTGCGCCTGCGCGTTCGCCTCCGCGAGCGTCTCGGCCTGGGGGTCGCGTCCCGGCAGGCGAAGCAGCCGGATGATCGGGGGCAGGCTCAGTCCCTGCACCACGAGGGTGCCGATCACGGTCGTGAAGGTCAGGAAGAGGACCAGATTGCGCTCGGGGAAGGGGCCGCCACCGTGCACGGTCCGCGGGATCGAGAAGGCGATGGCGAGCGACACCACTCCCCGCATTCCGGCCCAGCCGATGATGAACGGCGCCTTCCACGTCGGGTTCTCCTCGCGCTCCCGGATGCGCCCGAAGAGCGCTCGCGGCAGGAAGGTCGCCGGGTACACCCAGACGAACCGGGACCCGACGACCACCAGGAACACGGCCACCGCGTACCAGGCCGCCCGGGTGCCCTCGTACGGACCGAGCCCCCTGAGGACGACCGGCAGCTGCAGTCCGATGAGCGCGAACACCGCGGACTCCAGCACGAACGCGACCATCTTCCACACCGCCTCTTCCTGGAGCCGGGTCGCGAAGTCGACCTGCCAGTTGTGGTAGCCGAGGTAGAGGGCGACGACGACCACGGCGAGCACACCGGAGGCGTGCACCCATTCCGCGGCGCCGTAGGCGACGAACGGGATCAACAAGGAGAGCGTGTTCTGCAGCAGCGCCTCCTTCAGGTGGGTGCGCAGCCACTGGATCGGCACCATGAGCAGCAGACCGACCACGACCCCGCCGACCGCCGCGAGCAGGAACTCCCGCACGCCGCCCGTCCAGGTCGCGCTTTCGCCGACCGCCGCCGCCAGTGCCACCTTGTACGCGGTGATCGCGGTGGCGTCGTTCACCAGCGACTCCCCCTGCAGGATCGTGGTGACCCGCGAGGGAAGGCCCACCCGCCGGGCGACCGCCGTCGCCGCGACCGCGTCCGGCGGTGCCACCACCGCACCCAGTACCAGCGCCGCCGTCAGCGGCAGACCGGGCACGATCAGGTACGCCGCCCAGCCCACGGTGAGCGTCGCGAAGAGCACGTATCCGACGGACAACAGGGCCACCGGGCGCATTTGCGCCCTCAGGTCCAGGTAGGAGCTGTCGGTGGCCGCCGTGTACAGCAACGGCGGCAGCACCAGCGGCAGGACGATGTCGGGGTCGAGGGTGTACCCGGGCACCCCCGGCAGGTAGGAGACGGCGAGACCAACGGCGACGAGCAGCAGCGGCGCGGGCACCGGGGTCCGGCGCGCCGCGCCGGCGACGGCCGCGCTGCCGGCGACCAGCAACAGCAGTGGCACCACGTTCATCGTCTTCCGCCCGCCCTCTTTTTCCGCGCCGCTTCCCGCGGACCCGTCGTAACCTGGCCATCATGAAACAGTGCAGGCACGGCGACTCGCTGCCGGACCCCGAGCCCAAGCCCCAGAGCGAGACCTGCCTGGAGTGCCTCGCCACCGGTACGCACCCGGTGCAGCTGCGCCTGTGTCTGGAGTGCGGGCACGTAGGCTGCTGCGACTCCTCGCCCCTGCGGCACGCCACGGCGCACCACGAGGCCAGCGGGCATCCGGTGATGCGCACTTTCGAACCGGGTGAGAACTGGCGCTGGTGCTTCGTCGATCATGTACTCGTGTGACCCGGGGCCGGTACTCGTGTGACCCTGTATCCGGACGGTTCGCCGGTCCGGCGCCTGGGTACGTCAAACCGGCACGCGCTCTTCCCGATTGGTTCCGCCAGACCCCTAGCCACTGTGCGTATACATGGGTTTACTATGAGTGACAGCAAGGGGTCGGGGTCCTGGGGACAGGTACGTTGAGAGCGCGATAGCGTCACCGCTGAACCATGAGGGGCGTTACCCCGGGGGGCGGCCCTCGGCCCCCGAAACAGCTTGTACCACCTTGGAGGTGAGGGTGTCCCAGATCGCAGGCGAGCCCGCGACCCAGGACTTCGTGGAAGTCCGGCTGCCGGCTGCGGGTGCCTATCTGTCGGTGCTGCGCACGGCCACGGCCGGTCTCGCGGCCCGTTTGGACTTCACCCTCGACGAGATCGAGGACCTGCGCATCGCGGTCGACGAGGCCTGCGCGATCCTGCTGCAGCAGGCCGTGCCCGGCTCGGTGCTCAGCTGTGTCTTCCGGCTCATCGACGACTCGCTGGAGGTCACGGTCGCGGCCCCGACCACGGACGGCCACGCCCCCTCGCGGGACACGTTCGCCTGGACCGTCCTGTCGGCCCTGGCCGGCAAGGTCTCCTCCGCGGTCTCCGACGACAAGACCGTGTCCATCAGCCTCTACAAACAGCGCGGCGCGGGACCCGGGCCGGCGTGACGAACGGGGACGGGCCGGTGCGGGACGAAGAGCGCGGCACACGGAAGTTCTCCGCCGGGAGCGCGGGCGGCCCGGGCGGGGCGCGGCGCACGGCGGAAGGCGTGGACGGCATCCCCGAGCAGGCACGTCCGCACCCGGAGGGCCAGGCGTCGGCGGTCATGGCGCCCGTGCCGACGGGACCGGCCGGGGCGGACGAGGCGCTCTCCGCCCGGGGCGGCGGACAGCGGGATCCAGGCGGAGCCACGGGTACGTCCTCCGGAGGGAATGGGGCCTCCCCTGCTCGAGCGGAGTCGAGAGCTCGGGGAAGGACGACGGGCGGGACGATGAGCGAGCACGAGCGAAACGCTGAGCACGGTGTGCCGGTCGGCGCACAGCCCAACCCACAGGACCGCAGCGGCGCGCGGGCGATGTTCGTCGAACTGCGCAAGCTGAAGGAAGGCAGCCCGGAGTACGCGGAGCTGCGCAACCAGCTGGTCCGGATGCACCTGCCGCTCGTCGAGCACCTCGCGCGCCGTTTCCGCAACCGGGGTGAGCCGCTGGACGATCTGACCCAGGTCGCCACCATCGGTCTGATCAAGTCGGTCGACCGTTTCGACCCGGAGCGGGGCGTCGAGTTCTCGACCTACGCGACGCCGACGGTCGTCGGCGAGATCAAGCGGCACTTCCGCGACAAGGGCTGGGCGGTGCGGGTGCCGCGGCGCCTGCAAGAGCTGCGCCTGGCCCTGACGACGGCCACGGCCGAGCTGTCCCAGCAGCACGGCCGCTCTCCGACGGTCCATGAGCTGGCCGAGAAACTGGCCATCTCGGAGGAGGAGGTCCTGGAGGGCCTGGAGTCCGCCAACGCGTACTCGACGCTGTCCCTGGACGTCCCCGACACGGACGACGAGTCCCCGGCGGTCGCGGACACGCTCGGCGCGGAGGACGAGGCGCTGGAGGGCGTCGAGTACCGCGAGTCACTGAAGCCGCTGCTGGAGGATCTTCCGCCGCGGGAGAAGCGGATCCTGCTGCTGCGCTTCTTCGGCAACATGACGCAGTCGCAGATCGCGCAGGAGGTCGGCATCTCGCAGATGCACGTCTCACGTCTGCTGGCGCGGACGCTGGCTCAACTGCGGGACAAGCTGCTGGTCGAGGAGTAGGACGGCGGCACCGGGGTGCGGTCAGCGCTCCGCGACGGCGTGGCGGTGCACCGCGTTCACGTCGGCTCGGGGCTCGGCACCCGGCGGCCGGAGGGGCGCCGCCGTTCCGAGGCGGGCCCGGCCGAGGCAGACGGCACGGCTTGGCGGTGCACCGCGTTCACGTCGGCTCGGGGCTCGGCACCCGGCGGCCGGAGGGGCGCCGCCGTTCCGAGGCGGGCCCGGCCGAGGCAGACGGCACGGCTTGGCGGTGCACCGCGTTCACGTCGGCTCGGGGCTCGGCACCCGGCGGCCGGAGGGGCGCCGCCGTTCCGAGGCGGGCCCGGCCGAGGCAGACGGCACGGCTTGGCGGTGCACCGCGTTCACGTCGGCTCGGGACTCGGCACCCGGCGGCCGGAGGGGCGCCGCCGTTCCGAGGCGGGCCCGGCCGAGGCAGACGGCACGGCTTGGCGGTGCACCGCGTTCACGTCGGCTCGGGACTCGGCACCCGGCGGCCGGAGGGGCGCCGCCGTTCCGAGGCGGGCCCGGCCGAGGCAGACGGCACGGCTTGGCGGTGCACCGCGTTCACGTCGGCTCGGGACTCGGCACCCGGCGGCCCGGCCGCGGCACCCCGGCGACGACCGCGATGTCGTCGATGTCGTCGCCCGGCGGCGGCCGGAGGGGCACCGCCGTTCCGAGGCCGTGCCCGGCCGCCGCAGACGGCGACGGTCGTCGGACCGGATCCAGCAGGTGGACCTGGGAGAACCCCGGGCGAGCTGCCGCGCCCCGGCGTCGCACGCCGAACCGGGACAGCCGGACGCCGACTACCGCTTCGGCTCCTCCGCACGGCCGGGGCCGCGGATCCCGAGGGCCTGCGTCGTCGCCGGGTTCACCAGGAGCACCAGCGCCGTCACCGCGACGAGCGCGAGCACGATCCCGACCGGGATCGCGACGCTGTCGGCGCGGAGCAGGTTGTACGCCACCGGCAGCGCCATGATCTGGGTGATGACGGCGGGCCCCCGGCTCCAGCCACGCCGCAGCAGCAGACCGCGCGCGGCCAGCAGGGGCAGCAGCGCGAGCACGATCAGGGTGATGCCGAGGGTGACGGCCTGCTGCCGGTCGTCCGGCGAGCCCGTGAGGCCGAGGACGAGCGTCCAGACGCCGCCCGCGACCAGGGCCAGCCCCTCCAGGCCGGCCAGCGCCGCCGCGGCGGTCAGCCGCGCGGGCCGGGGCCCGGCTTCACGGGTCTCAGGAGTGGAGTTCTGCTCAGCGCTCACCCCTGAAGGGTAGCCCTGCGGGCCGGTCGGCTCCCCGACGCCTCCGGCGCCGCTGTGCCCGAGACCACAGCCGGGCCTCTTACCGGATCCCTACCCGGGCTGGGGTCGAGTACCGCTCAGTAGGTACGCTGCACACCATGCGTGCACTTCTCGTGGTCAATCCGGCGGCAACCACCACAAGCGCACGTACCCGTGACGTCCTCATCCACGCGCTGGCGAGCGAGATGAAGCTCGAGGTGGTGACCACCGAGTACCGGGGGCACGCCCGGGACCTCGGCCGGCAGGCCGTGGAGAGCGAGGACATAGACCTGGTCGTGGCGCTCGGCGGGGACGGCACGGTCAACGAGGTCGTCAACGGCCTGCTGCACCACGGTCCCGACCCCGACCGTCTCCCCCTGCTCGCCGTCGTGCCCGGCGGCTCGACCAACGTCTTCGCCCGCGCCCTCGGCCTGCCCAACGACATGGTGGAGGCCACCGGCGCCATCCTCGACGGCCTGCGCGAACGCCGTGAGCGCACGGTCGGCCTCGGTCTCGCCGCGGGCACCCCGGGCAGCGAGGACGAGGCGGCGCCCTCCCGCTGGTTCACCTTCAACGCCGGCTTCGGCTTCGACGCGGGTGTGGTCGGCCGGGTCGAGCAGCAGCGTGAGCAGGGCAAGCGGTCCACCCATGCGCTGTATCTGCGCCAGGTGGTCCGTCAGTTCCTGGACGAACCGCATCGCAGGCACGGCACGATCACCCTGGAGCGGGCGGGTGAGGAGCCGGTAACCGATCTGGTCATGTCCATAATCTGCAACACCGCGCCCTGGACGTTTCTCGGCAATCGTCCGGTGTACGCCTCACCTAAGGCCTCGTTCGATACCGGCCTCGACGTGCTCGCCCTCAGCCGCCTCTCGACGGCCTCGGTTGCCCGGTATGCGACCCAGTTGCTCACTTCGTCCCCCGAGCGCGGTCCCCGGGGCAAGCACGTGGTCTCGCTGCACGACCTGACCGACTTCACCTTGCATTCGAAGGCGCCGCTCCCCCTGCAGATGGACGGCGACCACCTCGGAGTACGTACGAGCGTGACGTTCACAGGCGTACGCCGTGCACTGCGTGTGATTGTGTGAGCAGAAGGGGCTAAAGTCCTTTCACTCGAACGTTTAGGCCAGGATCCACCCCTTGGAAGTACGGCTGTGACCTAGTCGACACCAAGGAATCAAAAAAAACTTTCCGGAAGGGGTTGTATCCGCCGCTGAGGTTTGCGAGTCTCTACGTGGCGCTCGGGACAGCTCGCAACACCGGCTCCCATCGAGAGTGCCCGAACCCCTCCTCAATCCACAGGACCACGTCAGTGAGTCTGACGATCGGCCCTTCACTTGTTGAGGGATTCGTGAAAGCGTTCACATTCACAAGCAATCTGCACGTAATACCACGGAGAGGTAGCAGCCATGGACTGGCGTCACAACGCCGTTTGCCGCGAGGAAGACCCCGAGCTCTTCTTCCCCATCGGCAACACCGGTCCTGCGCTGCTGCAGATCGAGGAAGCCAAGGCCGTCTGCCGTCGCTGCCCGGTTATCGAGCAGTGCCTGCAGTGGGCGCTCGAGTCCGGCCAGGACTCCGGCGTCTGGGGTGGTCTCAGCGAGGACGAGCGCCGCGCCATGAAGCGCCGCGCCGCCCGCAACCGGGCCCGTCAGGCCTCCGCCTGACACACCCGCCCCGACGAGCCTGAGCTTGGCGGCGCGTACAGCGAGTACGCTTCTCCCGCCCCCGAGCCGCAGCGCGCAGTCGCTAGCAGCAGCTGGCACCAACGAGCTTTAGCCCCGGGCCACTTGGTGGCCCGGGGCTCATTGCTGTGTGGACGTTGCCATGGAGTGCCGGGAGCGCGGTGTCCGTACCTGCCCGGTCGCCGCCCGGCCTCACTTCTGTGCACGGACCGGGATGTCCAGGATCACCCGTGTGCCGCGCCCCGGGGCCGGGACCATGTCGAAGGTGCCGCCCAACTCCCCCTCCACCAGCGTCCGTACGATCTGCAGCCCGAGATTGCCGGCGGTCTGCGGGTCGAAGCCCTCGGGCAGCCCGACCCCGTCGTCCTGGACGGTGACCAGGAGGCGCGCCTCCTTCGCCGTACCGCCACGGACGGCCGAGACCTCGACCGTGCCGGTGTCGCCCTGGCGGAAGCCGTGCTCCAGGGCGTTCTGGAGGATCTCGGTGAGCACCATGGACAGCGGGGTGGCGACCTCCGCGTCGAGAATGCCGAAGCGGCCGCTGCGTCGGCCGCTGACCGTGCCGGGCGAGATCTCGGCGACCATGGCGAGCACCCGGTCGGCGATCTCGTCGAACTCCACGCGCTCGTCCAGATTCTGGGACAGCGTCTCATGGACGATCGCGATCGACCCGACCCGTCGTACGGCCTCCTCGAGCGCCTCCCGTCCACGCTCGGAACCGATACGGCGGGCCTGCAGGCGGAGCAGGGCGGCGACCGTCTGGAGGTTGTTCTTCACCCGGTGGTGGATCTCCCGGATGGTCGCGTCCTTGGTGATCAACTCCCGCTCCCGGCGCCGCAGTTCCGTGACGTCCCGCAGCAGGACGAGCGAGCCTATGCGCGTGCCCTTGGGCTTCAGGGGAATCGCGCGGAACTGGATCACCCCGTCGTTCGCCTCGATCTCGAACTCGCGCGGCGCCCATCCGCTGGCCAGCTTGACCAGCGCCTCGTCCACCGGGCCCTTTGTGGGGGCGAGTTCCGCGGTGGTCTTGCCGAGGTGGTGACCGACGAGGTCGGCGGCGAGGCCGAGGCGGTGGTACGCCGACAGGGCGTTCGGTGACGCGTACTGGACGATGCCGTCCGCATCCAGCCTGATCAGACCGTCGCCGACGCGCGGTGAAGCGTCCATGTCGACCTGCTGGTCGGGGAACGGGAAGGCGCCGGCCGCGATCATCTGGGCGAGGTCGGAGGCGCTCTGGAGGTAGGTGAGCTCCAGGCGGCTCGGGGTGCGCACGGTCAGCAGGTTGGTGTTGCGCGCGATGACACCGAGGACGCGCCCCCCGCAGCGTACGGGGATGGACTCGACCCGGACCGGGACCTCCTCGCGCCACTCCGGGTCACCCTCGCGCACGATCCGGCCCTCGTCCAGCGCCGCGTCCAGCATGGGGCGGCGGCCTCGGGGGACGAGGTGGCCGACCATGTCGTCCTGGTAGGAGGTGGGGCCGGTGTTCGGGCGCATCTGGGCCACCGACACATACCGGGTGCCGTCACGGGTGGGCACCCACAGAACCAGGTCGGCGAAGGAGAGATCAGAGAGCAGCTGCCACTCCGACACCAGCAGGTGCAGCCACTCCAGGTCGGAGTCGCTGAGGGCGGTGTGCTGGCGGACCAGTTCGTTCATGGAGGGCACGTGTGCGAGGGTACCCGGGCGTTCGGACATCGACCGAAATCGGCCAGTGCAGGGGGCTCCGGTACGACCCTGCCGGAAGGGGATGCGGTGCGGCGCTCGTACGGCCCCGAAAGCACCCGCGGGCCGCGGCGCCTGGGAGGGACCCTCAACCCTCCCGGCACCGCAGCCCGGAGCAGCAACGGCCGCGGGGTGTGCGGTCCCGGTCGGCCGAAGGTCGAGGAGCCGGAGCAGTCAGGGCAGAGAGCGCCGGTTCCTCGGTCCGCCTTCCTGTGCGGGGGAAGACGGGGCTCGTGTCTTTACTTACTTTACTGTCTTGTCGGGCAGGTGGACTAGACCACGCCGACGACACCATGGTGGCTGAGTTCCGACGCATGTGTCCATACGTTGGAGGATGTTTGCTGTTGTCTCTTTATCAGACATCCGTGGCTTCACGCATCTGCCTTGCCGAACATCCGGACGGCCCACGCGCAGCCTAGGACCTGTCGGCTCGGGCGCGGGGCCAGACCGCCAGGGCGACCTCCACGAGCGCTTCCAGTTCCTCCCGGGTCGCCCCGTCGCGCGCCTGCTGGGACATGCCCTGGACGATCGCGCCGACATAGCGGGCGAGGGTGCGGGCATCGCTGGCGGCGGGCAGCTCACCGGCGGCGACTCCGGCCCGGATACGGCGCTCGAAGGCGTCGATGTTGGCGTTGCGCCGCGCCCGCAGGGACTCCTCGATCTCGGGCGTCGTGCAGTTGGCGGCGGCGTGGATGACGAGACAGCCGTGCGGATGCCCGGGGGCCGTGTAGATCTCGGCGGCCTCGCGGAGCATCCGCTCCACAGCGGCACGAGCGGTCGGCTCCTCGGCGAGGGCCCGGTCACCGAACGACCCGTACCGCTCGTCGTAGACGCCGACGACCTCCTCGAAGAGGGACCGCTTGTCACCGAACGCCGCGTACAGGCTCGGCGCACCGATGCCCATGACCCGGGTGAGGTCGGAGACGGAGGTGGCCTCGTAACCGTGCTCCCAGAACGCCAGGAGGGCCTTTTCGAGCGCGGTCGCGCGGTCGAAGGAACGGGGGCGCCCTCGGGGGCGGGAGGCTGCGGCACGGGTCGCGCGTGACGGGGTGACGGGGGCCGGGTCGGTCGCAGGCTCACCCTCGGCCACTGCCTCCATCGGGACCCCGGGTCGCGCCTCGGTCTGTCGGCCCCTGTCCTCGCTCTCCACCATGGAGTGGATTCTATAGCGGGTGCTAGAGAAATCACCCGGCCCTGTTGTACGGTGTTTTCTGTATCGACCGCTAGAGAAATGGAGGGGGCGTCGGCATGGACGTGCTCAGGGGGAGGACCGCACTCGTCACCGGGGCGAGCAGGGGCATCGGCCGGGGAATCGCCGAGCGGCTGGCGCGTGACGGGGCGCGGGTGGCCGTGCACTACGGCCGGAACGAGGGGGCGGCGAAGGAAACGGTCGCAGCGATCGAGGCGGCGGGCGGTTCCGCGTTCGCGATCGGCGTCGAGCTGGGCCTGCCGGGCGACACCCAGGCCTTGTGGGAGGCGTTCGACCACCATGCGGACGGCGTGGACATCCTGGTCAACAACGCGGCCATCGGCAGCGCACGGCCACTGCAGGAGATCGGCGAGGAGGAGTACGACAGGGTCTTCGCGGTGAACGTGAAGGCGCCGTTCTTCATCGTGCGGCAGGGCCTGGACCGGCTGAGGGACGGCGGCCGCGTCATCAACATCTCCTCCGGTCTCTCCCGGACCGCGGTGTTTCCCCACCAGATCGCCTACGCGATGACGAAGGGCGCGCTGGACGTCTTCACCCGCGACCTGTCCAAGGTGCTGGGCCCCCGCGGCATCACGGTCAACTCGGTGGCGCCGGGCATCATCGACACCGACAACACCGCCGAGTTGCTGTACGGCACGGAGGACGGCTGGGCGCGGGCCGCCTCCATATCGGCACTGGGCCGGGTGGGCGCCCCGGCGGACGTCGCCGACGTGGTGGCGTTCCTGGCCTCCGACGCCGGCCGGTGGGTCACGGGCAGTTGGGTGGACGCGACGGGAGGCTCGCTGACCTAGAGGACGCCCCGCACGACACCCAGCCGCTCCTCAGCGTGTCTCCGTCACCTTGGCCAGGGCACGCGGGGCGTCCGGGTCCTGGCCACGGGCGATGGTGACCTCGTACGCGAGGAGCTGGAGGGGGATGATCTCCAGGATCGGCTGGACCTCCTCGGCCACGCCCTCGGTCGGCAGGACGAACCCCGCCGACGCCTGCTCGACCTGGCTTCGCGGCCCGATGACGACGAGGTCGGCGCCGCGGCCGCGCAGCCGGTCGAGTACGGGCTGGAGCGCGGCGCCGCCCTTGCCGTCCGTCACGACGGCGATGACCGGCGAGACGTTGTCGACCATGGCGAGCGGGCCGTGCAGGAGATCGGCACCGGAGTAGGAGAGCGCGGGGATGTAACTGGTCTCCATCAGCTTCAGGGCGGCTTCCTTGGCGGTGGGGTAGCCGTAGCCGCGCGAGGTGATGACCATGCGCTCGGCGAAGCGGTAGCGGGCGGCGAGGGTGCGGACCTCGTCCTGGCGGGCGAGGAGTTGCTCGGCGAGGTGGGGCAGCGTCTTGGCGGGGGCGCCGTCGCCGCCGCGCAGTCCTTCGACGAAGAGATAGAGGGCGAGGAGGGAGGCGGTGTAGGTCTTGGTCGCGGGGAGGGCCTTCTCCTCACCGGCCATGACGTCGATGTGGTACTCGGAGACGGCGGCCAGCGGTGAATCGGGGTTGTTGGTCACGGCGAGCGTGAGGGCGCCGGCCTCCCGTGCGGCCTGCGTCGAGGCCACCAGATCCGGGGAGCCGCCGGACTGGCTGACGGTGATGACGAGGACGTCGGTGAGGTCGGGGCGGGCGCCGTAGGCCGTGGTCGTGGACATGGAGGTGAGACCGCAGGGCAGGCCGAGGCGGATCTCCAGGAGGTACTTGGCGTAGAGGGCGGCGTTGTCCGAGGTGCCGCGGGCCGTCAGCAGCACGAACCGGGGCTTGCGGGCGGCGACCTCGCGGGCCACCTCCCGGATGCGCGGCGCTCCCTCGTCGAGGATGCGGCGCAGCACGGCGGGCTGTTCGGCCATCTCCCGGGCCATGATCCGTCCCGGGAGGTCTCGCTGAGGGTCCGGTGTCGTCGGCGTCATGGGGTTCCTCCCGGGGTGGAGAGTGTCTCTCGCTCTGGGCTGACGGCTCCTATTCCACCTCCTCGAATCCGCCGACGCCTCGGCAGAGGGGGAGTGGCGGAGTTGCGTCGGGAGATACCGGGCGGAGCGGGGCGGATCTGCCGGCCCGTCGCCCGGAATCCGCCAGGCAGGCAGCCCTGGCCGGCCAACACGTCCGGGACGCCGCCGACTCCCCCGAGACCGCCTCCGCATCGCCCGTCGACAGCCCTGTCCGGACCCCCGTACGCACCCTCCACTCTGTTAGATTGGTCTAAACCACTGGTCCCTCACCCCGGTTCCCACCCCCCTCTCCTCAGATCGGCAGGCCCAGCGTGGAAGTTGTCATCGTTCCGGACGCCCAGGCGGGTGGCGAGCTCATCGCCGAGGCCATGGCGCAGCTGCTCCGACGCAAGCCCGACGCCCTGCTCGGTGTGGCCACCGGCTCCACACCGTTGCCCGTGTACGAGGCCCTGGCGGCCAGGGCACGCTCCGGCGCCGTGGACGTCTCGCGGGCGCGCGTCGCCCAGCTCGACGAATACGTCGGACTGCCCGCGGATCACCCGGAGTCGTACCGTTCCGTCCTCCGGCGGGAGGTGCTGGAGCCGCTCGGGATGGGCATGGACGCCTTCCTGGGGCCCGACGGCACGGCGGAGGACGTGCAGGCTGCCTGCGAGGCGTACGACAGGGCGCTCGCCGCGGCCGGTGGCGTGGATCTGCAGCTGCTCGGGATCGGCACCGACGGGCACATCGGGTTCAACGAGCCGTGCTCCTCGCTCGCCTCCCGCACCCGCATCAAGACGCTCACCGAGCAGACCCGCATCGACAACGCCCGTTTCTTCGACGGCGAGATCGACCAGGTGCCGCACCATGTGATCACCCAGGGCATAGGCACCATCCTCGAGGCGCGGCACCTGGTGCTGCTGGCGACCGGCGAGGGAAAGGCGGACGCGGTCGCCGCCAGCGTCGAGGGCCCGGTCGCCGCCATCTGCCCGGCCTCCGCGCTCCAGCTCCACCCGCATGCGACCGTCGTCGTGGACGAGGCGGCCGCGTCCAAGCTGAAACTCGCCGACTACTTCCGCCACACCTACGCCAACAAGCCCGACTGGCAGGGGATTTAGCGCTCCGCACACGGATGACGCCGGGCCCGGACGGCACCCGGACCCGGCGTCCTCCCCGCAACGGCTCAACAGCCCGCGATGGCCTCCGCCGCCGCCCGGCCACACACCCGTGCCGCCCCGTGGGTGGCGATGTGCAGGGCGCCGCGGGGAGCGGCCTGGGGGACGCCCATCTCGACCACAATCGTGTCGGGGCGCTCCGCGAGGAGGGTCTCCAGGGCGGAGGCCATCCAGGGGTGGCGGTGCTCGTCGCGGACCACCGCCACGATCCGCCGGGCCCCCGCGGCCACCAGTGCCGCACGGCCCGCCGCATCCCCGGCGAAGCTGCCGGTCTCCGTGCCGGGAAGCAGCCGAAGCAGTTCCGCGGCCACACCCCACGGGGTCTCGTCGCCCACCGCGATGTTGGCGACGGGGGTGAGGGCGGCGACGTAGGGCGGCTCGGTGAGCGGGGTGAAGCCCTCTTCGCCGGTGACCGTCAGCGCGCGGCGGGCGGCGAGCAGACCGATGTCCGCGACGGGAGGCCGGTGTGCGCGGGCGCCCTCCGCTGCCGCGGACGCCGTCCACCGTGCCAGCGCCCGTACGCGCTGCGCCGCCTCGGCGAGCCGTTCCTCGGCCAGCTCGCCCGAGCGGACGGCTGCCACCAGGGCGTCCCGCAGACGTCGTACCGTCTCGTCGTCCGCCAGGCCGCCGCCCACGCAGATGGCGTCCGCGCCGGCCGCGATGGCGAGGACGCTGCCGCGCTCGATGCCGTACGTGCCGGCGATCGCCCGCATCTCCATGCCGTCGGTGACGAGCAGGCCGTCGAAGGCGAGCTCGCCGCGCAGCAGGTCGGTCAGGATGCGCCCGGACAACGTTGCCGGGCGGTCCGGGTCCAGGGCCGGGACCAGGATGTGCGCGCTCATCACCGCGCGGGTGCCGGCGGCGATCGCCGCACGGAACGGGGCCAGTTCGCGGTCCTGGAGCACCGCGGGATCCGCGTCGATGCGCGGGAGGGCGAGGTGGGAGTCGACCGCGGTGTCGCCGTGCCCCGGGAAGTGCTTGGTGCAGGCGGCGACGCCGGCGGACTGCAGTCCGGTGACATAGGCGGCGGTGTGGCGGGCCACCAGCTGGGGGTCGGCGCCGAAGGACCGTACGCCGATCACCGGGTTGGCGGGGTTGGAGTTGACGTCGGCCGAGGGTGCCCAGTTGAGGTTGACCCCGCACTCGGCGAGCCGGCGGCCGAGTGCGTGGGCCACCTCCCGGGTCAGGTCGACGTCGTCCACCGCGCCCAGCGCGTGGTTGCCCGGAAAGGAGGAACCGGTCCGCACCTCCAGGCGGGTGACGTCACCGCCCTCCTCGTCGATGGCGACGAGCACGTCCTCGCGTTCGGCGCGCAACTGGGCCGTCAGGGCGGCGAGCTGTCCGGGAGAGGTGATGTTGCGGCCGAACAGGCCCACGGACGCCAGGCCCTCGCCGAGGCGGCGCAGCAGCCAGTCGGGGGCGGTGGTGCCGCTGAAGCCGGGCTGGAGGACCGTCAGCGCGTCACGCGTCACCGTGTCCGTGCCGCTGGCGAATGTCGTCATCGGGGCGTTATCCCTTCACGGCGCCCGCGGTGAGGCCCGCGGCCATCTTGCGCTGGACGAGGAGGAAGAGCACGACGATCGGGACCGCCATCATCGTGGCGCCGGCCATCATCGGGGCGTACTCGGTGCCGTGCTTGGTGGTGAAGTTGCCGAGCCAGACGGTCGCGGTCTGGTTCTGCTGGCTCATCAGCATCAGGGCGTACAGGTACTCGTTCCAGGCCTGGATGAAGCCGTAGACCGAGGTGGCGACCAGGCCGGGGGCCAGCAGCGGGAAGACCACCCGCAGGAAGGCGCCGGTGCGCGAGCAGCCGTCCACCATCGCCGCCTCCTCCAGTTCGCGCGGGATGTTGACGATGAAGCCGCGCAGCGTCCACACCGTGAACGGGAGGATGAAGGTCAGGTAGGTGATGATCAGACCGGACAGCTTGTCGTACTGGCCGAGGTCGTTGAGCAGCAGGAAGACCGGGATGATCATGGCGATGAGCGGGACCATCTGGACCGCCAGGATGCCCACGATCACGAGCTTGCGGCCGCGGAAGGCGAACCGGGAGATGGCGAGCGCCGCCAGCATGCCGACGACGATGCCGATCGCGACCACCGACAGCGACACGACCAGGCTGCGGCCGACCGGCCCCCAGAAGTCGGCGATGGCCAGCGCCCGGCGGAAGTTGGCGAGCGTGAAGCCCGTGGGCAGCAGGCTCGGGTCCGGGTCGATGGCGTCCTTCGCCGGTTTGATCGCCGTGTCGATCATCCAGTAGACGGGGAAACCAGCGGTCAGGAGGACGAGCAGGCCGAGGAGGTTCCAGCCGAGCCGGGACCTGGTCCGGCGGCGGGCCACGGCGCGCCCGGTGAGCGTCGTCGCACTCGCGCCGCTCATGCCGCTCATGCCGCTCATTCGACTTCTCCGATCTTCAGCATCTGGCGCATGTAGACGGCAACGACGCCGAGCAGCAACAGCACGGTGATCAGGGCGATCGCGGAGCCCTGGCCGTAGTCGTTGACCACGAACGCCCGGTCGTACGAGTACGTCGTGAGCAGCTGGAACTCGGCCTCGGGGTGGCCGCCGCGCATCACGAAGACCTGCGGGAAGACGCCCATGTCCCAGATGACGGAGAGGGTCGTGAGCATCACGATGATCGGCTTCAGGACCGGGAGGGTCACATGGCGGAACACGCCCCAGGAGCCCGCGCCGTCGAGCCGGGCCGCCTCCTCCAGTTCCTTCGGCACCTGGGTGAGGCCCGCGCCGAGCGTGATGACGACGAACGGGACGGCACCCCAGACCACGAGGAGCATGATCACGGCCAGGCCCTGCGGTCCGCTCGCGAACCAGTTGTGGCCGATCAGACGCACGCCGGGCAGCTTGCTCAGCAGGGCGTTGAGGATGCCGTAGTCCGAGTCGAAGAGCCACTTGAAGACGGTGGTGGCCACGATGACCGGCATGCCCCAACTGGCCACCAGCACGATGTTGATCAGCGTCTTCATCCAGCCGGAGACCCGCTGGAGCAGCAACGCGATCAGCATGCCGAGGACCATGGTGAAGATCACCGAGCCGGCCGCGAAGCCGATCGTGCGGACCACGACCGCCCAGAACTCACCGTCCTGGAGCACCTCGGTGAAGTTGGCGAACCCGGCCGACTCGGCCGGCTGGAACCCCCACAGCTGGGACTGACCGAACTTCTGGAAGGACAGGGTCACCAGGCGGACCAGCGGATAACCCATCACCAGGGCGAGGACCAGCAGACAGGGGGCGAGCAGCGCCCAGGGGACGGCGGCCGCGCCCGGCGCCCGCCTTCTGCGTGGCCCTGCGGCGACGACGCCCGGTGGCGGCGCCGGCCGCGGCGGTGGCGCCTTGGCGGGGGTGGTCGTGTCTGCGGCACTCATCGCGCGCTCCTCAGCGGTCCCTGTAGGTCGTACGAGAAGCAGGGCCCCACCCCGAACACCCCCCGGGGCTCACAGGGCCCTGCCGTCGGCTCACTTGGTGTTGATGACCTTGTCGATCGCGGCGTCCGCGTCCTTCGCGGCGGCCTCGACCGACTTCTTGCCGGTGCCGATGTCCTGCAGCATCGTCTGCAGGACCTGCGCCTTCTCGACCTGGCCCCAGCCCGGTGCCATCGGGACGAACCAGTTGGACTCGGCCGCGGTGGCCGGGACCGCCGTCGCCGGGTCGTTCTTCAGGGTCGCGAGGTCGGTCTTGTTGTTGGGCAGGTTGCCCTTGGCGATGAGGCCCTTCTGGCCCTGCGATCCGGTGAAGGCGTTGATCCACTCGGCGGCCAGTGCCTGCGCCTTGGACTTCACCGGGATCGCCAGGTCCGAACCGCCCAGGAACACGGGCATGTTCTTGCCGGACGGGCCGGGCATCACGAAGTTCTCGAGGCCGTTCTTCAGCTTGCCCCCGGTCTTGTCGGCCTTCGGGTCGGCCGCGGCCGCGCCCTCCCAGGCGGCGCCGAAGATCATGGCGGACTTGCCCTGGCCGTAGACGATGTACCGGTCGGACTCGTCCTTGGTCTTGTCGCCGTGCATGTACTTGTCGATGACCGTCTTGAACTCGTTCAGCCCCTTGAGGGACTCCGGCGAGGAGAGGCTGGCCTTCCACTGGCCGCCCTCCTGCTTGGCGATGGAGCCGCCGGCGTCGTAGACGAAGGACATGGCCGCGTACCAGTCGCGCGTGGGCTGGTACCAGGCGCTGAATCCGCTGCCCTCCTTCTGCTGGATCTTGTCCAGGTCGGCAGTGAGCTCCTGGTACGTCTTCGGCGGCGCCTTCACGCCGACCGAAGCGGCGATGTCCTTGCGCCAGTTGGCGACGCGGCCGCCGGCGTAGTAGGGGACGCCGTAGGTCTTGCCGTCGTATGTCACGGAGGCCTTGAGGCCGTCCAGCCACTGGGCCGAGTTGTCGAACTTGGCCGCGTCCACGGGCGCGAAGGCGCCCTTGACCATGTAGCCGAGCATCTCGGTGTTGCCCATCTCGACCACATCGGGGGCCTTGTCGGTGGCGAGGACGGCGTCGAGCTTGGTGTTCTTGTCCGGCCAGCCGTAGTACTCGTGGTTGATCTTCAGGCCCGGGTGCTTCTTCAGCACCGCGTCGTCGGCGGCCTTCACCAGGGTCGGCCAGTTGTTCTGGGCGTCGACCGTCAGCCAGACGGTCAGCTCCTTGGCGTCCGCCCCCGTGTTCGACCCCCCGGACTTGCCGCCTCCGCACGCCGCGACGGAGACCACCATGCCCGCGATACCGATCGCGACTGTCAGTTTGCGCTTCACGCCATCCTCCTCAGGGATGCCACAACCCCCCTTGTCCCCGCGGCGTGACGACGCGCACCGCCCGTGGGGCCGGGACTGGACCAATGGTGTAGACCAGTAGGGGGGAGCTTGGCTCAGACCAATAGGTGCGTCAAGGGCGTTCGCGCCGCTCAGAGCGTTCGTTATGCGACCTACATATGAAAGGATCTTTAAGTAGGAACCCAGCGAAAACGGGCACCCGGATACACGCGGCCACCGCTGGACCACTTCCGCCATGTGGACTAGACCAGCGGGAGTGCCGACGGTATACAGAGGGGATCCCCGTCCGTGGAACGGGGATCACGGAGCGTGGGGCTCTGCTCCCCATGAAGCCGTGCCACGATGTGAGCCGTGACCGACGCCCTGTCGGTCGTTTCGGCATCCGGAGCCGGGAAGGCAGAGCATGAGCACCGACGTCAGCAGTGCGGAGAGCGAGGGCGGGGCGACCGTCCGCACCGCGCGCGTGCCCAAGTACTACCGTCTGAAGAAGCATCTGCTCGACATGACGGAGACGCTGCCGCCGGGGACGCCGGTGCCGCCCGAGCGCACGCTGGCCGCGGAGTTCGACACCTCCCGCACGACGGTGCGCCAGGCGCTGCAGGAGCTGGTTGTCGAAGGGCGGCTGGAACGCATCCAGGGCAAGGGCACGTTCGTCGCCAAGCCGAAGGTGTCCCAGGCGCTGCAACTGACCTCGTACACGGAGGACATGCGCGCGCAGGGCCTCGAGCCGACCTCCCAGCTTCTGGACATCGGCTACGTCACGGCCGACGACACGCTCGCCGGGCTGCTCGACATCTCGCCCGGCGGCCGGGTGCTGCGCATCGAGCGGCTGCGACTGGCGAGCGGCGAGCCGATGGCGATCGAGACGACACACCTGTCCGCCAAGCGCTTCCCGGCGCTGCGCCGGTCGCTGGTGAAGTACACCTCCCTCTACACGGCGCTCGCGGAGGTGTACGACGTCCATCTCGCGGAGGCCGAGGAGACCATCGAGACCTCGCTGGCCACCCCGCGGGAGGCGGGGTTGCTCGGCACGGACGTGGGCCTGCCGATGCTGATGCTCTCCCGGCACTCGCTGGACCGCGAGGGCAAGCCGGTGGAGTGGGTACGGTCGGTGTACCGGGGGGACCGGTACAAGTTCGTGGCCAGGCTGAAGCGTCCCGCGGAGTAGGGCGCGGAGCCGACCCAGAGCTCATCGGGTCTACTCGGTACCGATATGCGGACGAGGGCTTCCGCTTTCCCGAGGGGGTCACCTACATTGCCTGCGCATTACACAGGTACACAGGTGACCAGTGAGGGGACGGAGCCGCATGTCCGATCAACCAGATGCAGCCAGAGCGGCGGTGGTGACGCCGGTGCGCGTCGTCATCGCCCTCTGCCTCGTAGCACCCTTCGTGGCGATGCTGTGGGTCGGCTCGTACGCCAAGACGGACCCCGCGTTCATCGGCATCCCGTTCTTCTACTGGTACCAGATGCTGTGGGTGCTCATCTCCACGGCGCTGACGATGCTCGCGTACAGGCTGTGGCAGCGTGACCAGCGCGCCCGGGATGCCCGGAAGGGGGGTGCGTCGGAATGAAGGACGGCGTGAACGGCGTCGCGCTCGGCGTCTTCATCTTCTTCTTCCTGGCCGTGACCGTCATGGGCTTCCTGGCGGCGCGCTGGCGCAGGGCCGACAACGAGCACAGCCTCGACGAATGGGGCCTCGGCGGCCGCTCCTTCGGGACCTGGATCACCTGGTTCCTGCTCGGCGGCGACCTGTACACCGCGTACACGTTCGTGGCGGTGCCGGCGGCGATCTACGCGGCGGGTGCCTCGGGCTTCTTCGCGGTGCCCTACACCATCCTGGTGTACCCGCTGATCTTCACCTTCCTGCCGCGCCTGTGGTCGGTCTCCCACCGCCATGGATATGTCACCACCTCGGACTTCGTGCGCGGCCGGTTCGGTTCGAAGGGCCTGTCGCTGGCGGTGGCGCTGACCGGCATCCTGGCGACGATGCCGTACATCGCGCTCCAACTGGTGGGCATCCAGGCCGTGCTGGACGTGATGGGCGTGGGCGGCGGCGAGAACACCAACTGGTTCGTGAAGGACCTGCCGCTGCTGATCGCCTTCGGTGTGCTGGCCGCGTACACCTACTCGTCGGGCCTCAGGGCGCCCGCGCTGATCGCGTTCGTGAAGGACGCACTGATCTACATCGTCATCGCGGTGGCGATCATCTACATCCCGATCAAGCTGGGCGGCTTCGACGCCATCTTCGCGAAGGCCGGGCATGCGTTCGCGCAGGTCAACCCCGCGACGGGCAAGCCGCGCGGGGCTCTCGCGCCGGCGGAGGCGACCCAGTGGACCTACGCCACGCTGGCGCTGGGCTCGGCGCTCGCGCTGTTCATGTACCCGCACTCGATCACCGCGACGCTGTCCTCGCGCAGCCGTGAGGTGATCCGCCGCAACACCACGATCCTGCCGCTGTACTCGCTGATGCTGGGCCTGCTGGCGCTGCTCGGCTTCATGGCGATCGCGGCCGGCGTGAAGGTCCAGAACGGGCAGCTGGCGATTCCGCAGCTGTTCGAGAACATGTTCCCGGACTGGTTCGCCGGGGTGGCCTTCGCGGCGATCGGCATCGGTGCGCTGGTGCCCGCGGCGATCATGTCGATCGCGGCCGCGAACCTGTTCACCCGCAACATCTACAAGGACTTCATCAAGCCGGACGCGACGGCGAAGGAGGAGACGAGGGTCTCCAAGATCGTGTCGCTGCTGGTGAAGGTGGGTGCGCTGGTCTTCGTCCTGACGATGGACAAGACGGTCGCGATCAACTTCCAGCTCCTGGGCGGCATCTGGATCCTGCAGACGTTCCCGGCCCTGGTCGGCGGTCTGTTCACCCGCTGGTTCCACCGCTGGGCGCTGCTCGCGGGCTGGGCGGTCGGCATGGCCTACGGCACGCTGGCGGCGTACGGCGTCGCGTCCCCGACCCAGCGGCACTTCGGCGGCTCGGCCAAGGAGATCCCCGGCATCGGGCAGATCGGCTACATCGGCCTGACGGCGTTCGTGCTGAACGTGGTGGTCACGGTGGTGCTGACGGTCGTCCTGAAGGCGCTGAAGGCTCCGGAGGGCGTCGACGAGACGAAGCCGGAGGACTACACGGCGGACGCGGGCGACCCGGGGGTGCAGGTGGAGCTGCCGCCGGCCACGGCGGGCGCCTCGCACTGAGCCCACGTCGTACGCGCGGCAACGGGCCGTCGGAGAAATCCGGCGGCCCGTTGTCGTACCTGTACGGCACACTCGGCCCCATGGAGCTCACCATCCGGCAGGCGAACCCCGACGAGTACGAGACGCTCGGCGAGATCACCGCCCAGGCGTACCTCCGGGACGGCCTCCTCGACTTCGGAGAGAGCGACACCTACCTCGACGAACTGAAGGACGTGGCCAAGCGGGCGGCCGCGGCAGAGGTGCTGGTGGCCGTGGCGGATGGGCAGGTGCTCGGCGGCGTCACCTTCGTACCGGCCGGCGGGCCCATGGCTGACATCGCCGGACCGGGGGAGGCCGAGATACGGATGCTCGCGGTGGCGCACGCCGCGCGCGGCCGGGGCGCCGGAGAGGCCCTCGTCCGGGCCTGCGTCGACCGCGCTCGGGCCACGGACGGCTGCGTACGGGTGGTCCTGTCGACCCAGTCCGCGATGCGCACCGCCCACCGGATCTACGAACGCCTGGGCTTTGTTCGCACACCCGAGTGGGACTGGAACCCCCTCCCTGCTGTCGACCACATCACGCTCCTCACCTACGAGTTGACGCTCTGAGAGCAAGGCGGCACAACATCTGGGGGTGGCGTTGCGGCCTGACACAAGATGTATGCTCATGCTCGCTGTCGCCGCAGGGGAATCCGGTGCGAATCCGGAACTGTCCCGCAACGGTGTACTCGTACACGTATGCCCGCATACCGTCGTACGAACGTCAGTCCGAGGACCTGCCGACAGTGCGCCCGGCCGTCCGGTCCGGGTGCCCTGACGTCCGGGCCTCGTGGAATGGGCCGGTGGACGCGACGCCGCGTGCGCTCGTGAGCTGCCCCTGCCCTCCGCCAGGCCCCGTGCCGAGCGAGGGAGAGCCCCACGTGACCATCGCGCCAGCCGATCCGGCTTCAGCCGCAGGCCTGGAAACCGACGGTCCGGGTGCCGCGCTGCTGCGGACCCTGACCGAGCTGACCGCAGACCTCCCCGACGCCGACCCCGGCCGGGTCGCCGCCGCCGCGCTGCGCGGCCGGTCCGCCCACGCCGACGACGCCGAGCTGCGTGAGCTGGCCACGGAGGCGGCCGCGGGCCTCATCCCCGAGGACCCCGCCTACTCGAGTCTGGCCGCCCGTCTGCTGACCATCGGCATCCGTGCCGAGGCCGCCTCCCAGGGCGTCACGTCGTTCACCGAGTCCATCGCCGTCGGCCACCGGGAAGGGCTCATCGCCGACCGCACCGCCGCCTTCGTACGGCTGCACGCCGACCGTCTCGACGCACTGGTGGACGAACAGGCCGACAACCGTTTCGGTTACTTCGGCCTGCGCACCCTGCACAGCCGCTATCTCCTGCGGCATCCGTCCACCCGCAAGGTCGTCGAGACGCCGCAGCACTTCATGCTCCGCGTCGCCTCCGGGCTCGCCGAGGACGACAGTCCCCGGTCCGTGGACGATGTCGCCGCGCTCTACGGGCTGATGAGCCGGCTCCACTACCTGCCCTCCTCCCCCACCCTGTTCAACTCCGGTACCCGGCACCCCCAGATGTCGTCCTGCTACCTCCTCGACTCCCCGAAGGACGAGCTGGACTCCCTCTACGAGCGCTACCACCAGGTCGCTCGTCTCTCCAAGCACGCCGGCGGCATCGGCATCGCCTTCTCCCGCATCCGCTCCCGCGGCTCGCTGATCCGCGGCACCAACGGGCACTCCAACGGCATCGTCCCGTTCCTGAAGACCCTCGACGCCTCGGTCGCCGCCGTGAACCAGGGCGGCCGGCGCAAGGGTGCCGCCGCCGTCTACCTGGAGACCTGGCACTCGGACATCGAGGAGTTCCTGGAGCTGCGCGACAACACCGGCGAGGACGCCCGCCGCACCCACAACCTCAACCTGGCGCACTGGATCCCGGACGAGTTCATGCGCCGGGTCGACGCCGACCAGCAGTGGTCGCTGTTCTCCCCCTCGGACGTGCCCGAGCTGGCCGACCTGTGGGGCGAGGAGTTCGACGCCGCCTACCGCAGGGCGGAGGCGGCGGGGCTCGCCAGGAGGACGATCCCCGCCCGGGACCTGTACGGCCGCATGATGCGCACCCTCGCGCAGACCGGCAACGGCTGGATGACGTTCAAGGACGCCGCCAACCGCACCGCCAACCAGACGGCCGAGCCGGGCCACGTGATCCACTCCTCCAACCTCTGCACGGAGATCCTGGAGGTCACGGACGACGGGGAGACGGCGGTCTGCAACCTGGGGTCCGTCAACCTCGGCGCGTTCGTGGCCGACGGCCACATGGACTGGGAGCGGCTGGACGCCGCCGTCCGCACCGCCGTCACCTTCCTCGACCGCGTCGTCGACATCAACTTCTACCCGACCGAGCAGGCGGCCCGCTCCAACGCCAAGTGGCGTCCCGTCGGCCTCGGCGCGATGGGCCTGCAGGACGTCTTCTTCAAGCTGCGGCTGCCCTTCGACTCCTCCGAGGCCAAGGCGTTGTCCACGCGGATCGCCGAGCGCATCATGCTCGCCGCGTACGAGGCCTCCGCCGACCTGGCCGAACGCCACGGCCCGCTCCCGGCCTGGGAGAACACCCGCACCGCAGGGGGCGTGCTGCACCCCGACCACTACGACGTCGAGCCGACCTGGCCGGAGCGCTGGGCGGCCCTGCGCGAACGCATCGCCGCGGTCGGCATGCGCAACTCGCTGCTGCTCGCCATCGCGCCCACCGCGACCATCGCGTCCATCGCGGGCGCCTACGAATGCATCGAGCCGCAGGTCTCCAACCTCTTCAAGCGCGAGACGCTCTCCGGCGAGTTCCTCCAGGTCAACTCCTACCTGGTGAACGACCTGAAGGAGCTGGGCGTCTGGGACGCCCGCACCCGGGAGGCGCTGCGCGACGCGAACGGCTCCGTGCAGGGCTTCGCCTGGATCCCGGAGGACGTACGGAAGCTCTACCGCACGGCGTGGGAGATCCCGCAGCGCGCTCTGATCGACATGGCCGCCGCCCGCACCCCGTTCCTGGACCAGGCCCAGTCGCTGAACCTGTTCATGGAGACGCCGACCATCGGCAAGCTCTCCTCGATGTATGCCTACGCCTGGAAGCGGGGTCTGAAGACGACCTACTACCTGCGCTCCCGCCCGGCGACCCGTATCGCCCGTGCCGCACAGGCCACCGTCCCCGTCCAGCAGACGGCCCCCGACACCGAAGCCGTCGCCTGCTCCCTTGAGAACCCCGAGTCCTGCGAGGCCTGCCAGTAATGACGAGTACCACCGGCACCACCCGTCCCCAGAACCTCCTCGACCCCGGCTTCGAGCTGACCCTGCGCCCCATGCGCTACCCCGACTTCTACGAGCGTTACCGGGACGCCATCAAGAACACCTGGACCGTGGAGGAGGTCGACCTCCACTCGGACGTCGCCGACCTCGCCAGGCTCACCCCGGGCGAACAGCACCTGATCGGCCGCCTGGTCGCGTTCTTCGCGACGGGCGACTCGATCGTCGCCAACAACCTGGTGCTGACCCTCTACAAGCACATCAACTCCCCCGAGGCCCGGCTCTACCTGAGCCGGCAGCTCTTCGAGGAGGCCGTCCACGTCCAGTTCTATCTGACGCTGCTGGACACCTACCTCCCGGATCCGGACGACCGGGCGGCGGCCTTCGCGGCCGTGGAGAACATCCCGTCCATCCGTGAGAAGGCCGAGTTCTGCTTCAAGTGGATCGACTCCGTGGAGCAGATCGACCGCCTGGAGACCAAGGCGGACCGCCGGCGCTTCCTGCTCAACCTCATCTGCTTCGCCGCCTGCATCGAGGGCCTGTTCTTCTACGGCGCCTTCGCGTACGTCTACTGGTTCCGCAGCCGAGGCCTGCTGCACGGCCTGGCCACCGGCACCAACTGGGTGTTCCGCGACGAGACGATGCACATGTCGTTCGCGTTCGACGTCGTGGACACCGTCCGCAAGGAGGAGCCGGACCTCTTCGACGACGAGCTCCGGCAGCAGGTCACCGACATGCTTCGGGAAGCAGTCGAGGCCGAGCTGCAGTTCGCTCGCGACCTGTGCGGTGCCGGCCTGCCGGGGATGAACACCGACTCGATGCGGCAGTACCTGGAGTGCGTCGCCGACCAGCGCCTCGCGCGCCTCGGCTTCGCCCCGGTGTACGGCTCGGAGAACCCCTTCTCCTTCATGGAGCTGCAGGGCGTTCAGGAGCTGACCAACTTCTTCGAGCGGCGTCCGTCGGCGTACCAGGTCGCGGTGGAGGGAACCGTCGCACTGGACGAGGACTTCTAGCCTCCGCCTCCTTGGGCTGACGGTCTGTCCGGCGCTCGTGCGCGCCGTGAATGCGGCGCCGAACGCCTACCGGCGCACGTTCAGGGGGCCTGCGGGCCACCTGGACGTGCGTCCGGTACGGGGTGCTCAGCGGGGCACGGCCCTCAGCAGCAGCCGGCGCGGGCGGAGCGTGATGCCGATGCGGGGCCCGGCCTCGGACCCGGGTGCCTGTTCGAAGCGGTAGGCGGAGGCCATCGCCGCGGTGAGGAGCGTGAGTTCGGCCATCGAGAAGTGGTCGCCCGGGCACTTCCGGTTGCCGACGCCGAACGGGGTCATCGCGTACTTGGGGACCTCCTTGGCCCGCTCCGGAAGCCACCGGTCGGGGTCGAACTCGAGATGCCGCCCGTACGACCGCGGATCACGCTGGATCGCGTAGGGGCTGTACACGACGTCGGCCCCGGCCGGAATGCGGTACCCGCCGAGCTGTGTGTCGGCCACCGCCCGCCGCGTCAATATCCATACGGCAGGATGCAAACGCATTGTCTCGACGATGACGTGCGCGGTGTACGTCAGCTTCCGGACGTCCTCGAATGCGACCGGCCGGTCCCCCACGACGGCTTTCACCTCGTCGCAGATCTTGTCACCCTGATCCGGGTGCTCGGTGAGCACCTTCAGGAGCGACATGATCACGGAGCCGACGGTTTCGCTTCCGGCGGTGATGATGGCGACGACCTGGTCGTGGATCTCCTGTTCCCCTATGGCCTCGCCATTCTCGTCCTTGGCCTCCAGCAAAGCCGTCAGCAAATCGTCCGGCTTTTGACCGGACGCCCGGCGGTCGGCGACGATCTCGTCGACCAGGAGATGCAGATCGGCCAATGCCCGGTTGAATTCGCGATTGGCCGGAAGCGGCAGACGATAAAGCGGCCCCAGGGGCAGGACCATGCGCTGGTACATACCGCTGAACAGTGTGGTGAGCGCGGCGCAGATCCGCTCGGCGCGGGCGTCCATGTAACTGCCGCGCATCAGGCAGCGGGTGGCGACGCGGACGGCCACCCGGAAGGCCTCCGTGGTGGCGTCCACGGGGGCGTCGGACCGCCAGCGTTCCACGAGCGCGTGCGCCTCCTCCGCCATGATCGGGCCGTAGGCGGGGATGGCCTCCAGCCGGAAGGCGGGCTGGATGGCCCGCCGCTGGCGCCGGTGCAGCGGCCCGTTGCTGGTGGCCACGCCCTGCTTGCCGAGCAGGTCCTCGAGGGACTCCCACAGCGCGCCGCCGATCTCGAAGTCGGTGCTGAGCGCGAGGGCGCCGGCGAGTTCGGGGCTGGTGAGGGCGTACAGCGTCTTGGGGCCGATCCTCAGCCGTACGACGTCGCCGTCGTCCCGCAGCCGGGTGAGGAAGCCGAGCGGGTCGCGGGCCAGTTTCCAGCCGTGTCCGAGACCGGGTACGCCACCCGCGGCGAGCGGCGGAACGGATGACTCCATGGGGGCTTCGGTCCTGACCGATTCCAGCGTCATTTCTCACCTGTCGCTTCGTTGTCGACGTACGGGGGTGTCGACCGGTCGTCCCAGCTGTCGACCCGGTACCGGCCGGACTCGTGATGGAACCAGTACACGGCGCTGAACCAGTTCCGCATGTTCCCGACGATCACTCCGACCGCGATACCCAGTTCCTTTCCGTGCACCGTTCCGTCCGCGAGGGTGTCGGCGAACCGCAGTGCCTCCTTTTCGGCGGCGATGAAATCGGTGACGCATTGCCCGACCCGCCGCCTTATTTCCCTGACGGCCTCTTCGAACGTCAGTCCCTCATGCTGGACGAGGCTGATTCCGAGATTGTGGACCTCGTTCCCCGCTATTTCCTTGGGGAGTGAACACAGGTCGTTGTACCAGGCGGCGAACTCCTGGCTCAGTAACGCCGCCCGCCGGTATGCGGGGTGTTTCCGGACGTGGTCCGGCAGTTCGCATTCGGCGCTCACCTCCAGCAGATCCGTCCAGATCCAGTGCGCGAAGGTGAGCCGGCGGAGCTCGAGGTAGGCGTCCACCGTCGGGACGCGCCCCAGGGTGCGGTTGCGGAACTCCCGGTCGTACGCCTCGATCACGGCGTGGAAGTGCCGGGCGAAGCGCGCGTTCCAGGTGGGGCCGAGGAACGAGTACAACCGCAGCACGCTGTCCGCCAAGCCGGCGACCAGGGGATCCTGGTGGTGCAGATGATCCGCCGGAGAGTCCAGGGCCGTGTGCAGCCGCGACCTCAGCCTCCCCCAGGCGGCGGGCCGGCGGTGCACGATGTCCCGGTCGTGGCGGTCGTCCCAGACGAAGAACCACGCGCTGTAGTCGGCTATCGCCTGCAGGACCTCATCGGGGGCACCGATGTAGTAGCCCGCCATGAGGTCGGTGTAGCACAGTCCGTCGGCATATTCCTCGACCTTGTCCGCCGACATGAGCCGCTTTTCCAGCAGCCAGGAACGTGTCTTCTCCTGCAGGCTGGGCCAATACGGGTGCAGTCGACGGGGAAACGCGGCCTCGATCACCGGCAGTCGGAGCGCCGGTGGAACCGCGACCGAGGTCGCCGTCGGTGAAGTGCTGTGTGGGAAAGCTGGCACGAACAAACCCCTCTCAGCAGCCGGTTGGCGCCGCGCCCCCTCCGTCGTGCCGGGCGCAGCGCCGTCGCGTTGTCCCGCGCATTCCATTCAGCACTACAACTGACCGGCATGGGAACGGATTTGCTCCACTCACTCCCCTACTGTGCCGAGATCCTCCCCTTGTGTGACTGATTAAGGATCAGTTCATACGTACAAGGGATCGAATGTGCGACGTACACGTGAATGTGACACCTCCACGAACGACGCCGGGCCGGTGCCCGGCCCGGTGCCGTCGAACGGGGGGTTCGGTGATGACTCAGTCGTTGGCCACCACGGGGTAGCGGGGCTCGTTCTCGGCCATCTGCCGCAGGGCGTCCTTGCGTTCCCGCTTGGAGAGCCGGTCGATGTACAGGTAGCCGTACAGATGGTCCGTCTCGTGCTGCAAACACCGCGCGAAGTAGCCGGTGCCGCGCACCTTGATCGGGTTGCCCTTCTGGTCCTGCCCCGTGACCTCCGCGTAGTCGGGGCGGGCGAGCGGCGCGTAGGCGCCCGGCACGGACAGGCAGCCCTCGTTGCTGTCGTCCAGGCGGCGCTTGTCGGCGGGCAGGTCGACGAGCTTGGGGTTGCAGACCACGCCCACGTGGCGTACGCCCTCGTCGTCCTGGCAGTCGTAGACGAAGACCTTCAGATCGACACCGATCTGGTTGGCGGCCAGGCCCACGCCCTCCGCGGTGCGCTGGCTGGCGAACATGTCCGCGACCAGCTGCTCGAGCTCCGCGCCGAACTCGGTGACGTCCTTGCACTCCTTGTGGAGCACCGGGTTCCCGACGACCGTGATCGGCCGCGAGGTGCCGCGCTCCCGCCAGGCCGTCTCGCGCTCCTCGCAGTCCTCCGTGTCGACGACATAGCCCTCGTCGTCGACGGGGAGCACGCCCGCGTGCTGCTGATCGGTGTCCTGCTGCGCCATGACCGACGTACGCCTTCCTGCAACCATGGGAAATCTGCGGAGTACAGCCTACGGGGCGCGGTCCGGTGACGGCCCTGGGATCGACCGGTGAAGGCCCGGTCGACACAGGTCCACCCCGGTCAGCACACCTCTTCGAGGTCCCGCCAGTCCCGGGAGTCGGGACTGTCCGCGACCCACCCGTCCAGCAGCCCCCGGACCAGTGAGGCCGGGGCGGCCACCCCGCACTCCCGCTCGGGCACCCACAGCTGCCCGTCGGTACGGTGCCCCAGCGGCCCCGGGTGACCGGGCTCGCTGTGGTCGTGCGGGTCGAGGTGCTCGCCGTCGCCCTCGTCGGCCGGCATCCGGGACTCGGAGCACGTGCGGCACAGCAGCCGCACGGACGAGGACCAGTCCTCGGCGGCGAACCCGGCGTCGGCGGCCAGCTGCTCCAGCGCGTCCCGGTCGGCCTCCGTGGCGGCCTCCAGCAGGACCACCCAGGTGGGCACCGGGGAGGGCGCCCACAGCTCGATCTCGTCGAAGACCGGGTAGCTGTGCCCGGCGGCCGTCGTGCGCTCCCCGTGCGGTACTCCGTCGTGCAGCACGACCTCGCCCCAGCGGCGCCCCGAGGACGGCAGCGGGATGGAGAGCACCTCGATGCGGGCGGGGTCCAGCCGTCGGCCCCAGACCACCTCGGCCTCGCCCTCCGGTGACAGCCGCACGGCGGCGCTGCCCAGCTCCATCCCGGAGGGCTCCGAGGAGACCGCGGCACCCCCCGGCACCTTCAGCCCGTACGCCTGCCAGGCGCGGCGAGCCAACGGCCAGTCCTGCAGGGCGGTCGCGGCGATGCCCACGTTCCACCAGTCGGGCGCCCCGGTCTCCTTCTCGAGCAGCGCCACCGCGCGCAGCCCCGCGGTGCGGGCCTGCTCCCAGTCGTGGCGGAACTTGTGCAGCAGCGCCAGGTTGAACCAGGACTCCGAAAGCCAGGGCTCCAGGTCTGCGGCACGGGTCAGCAGCGCTCCCGCGTCCTCGTACCGGCCGTCACCGATCAGGGTGAACGCGCGGTCGGTGGCCTGCCGCCAGGAGGCGGAGGGCCGGTGCCGTCCCTTCCCGAAGATCCTCACGATTCCGCCTGCCAGTCCCTTGCGATTCCCGCCTGCCGGATTCCTGCCGTCTGCGGGGGCCACGGACCGAGCTGTGCCCCCGAACACCCTCTCCTCGCATCCAACCACGTACGGCCGGACGGGTGCTCATTACCCATGGGTTACCCCACCACGGGGGCCCTCAGACTGTCTCGCTGCAGCACTCGTGCGAGTGATTCCACGACTTCCGGCTGGTAGTCGCGGGCGCAGGCGAGGCGCAGGCGCTCCAGAGCGTTGAGCGGTCCCCCCGGTCCCGACTCTTCCCGCGCCATCTCCTCGTACGCGTTGACCGCCCGGACGATTCTGGCGCTGACCGGTTGTTCCCGGTAGGGGTCGGCCTGCCGTTCCACGACGACGGCGACCTCGGCGTCCACGCCGGTCTGGCGTACCACGGCGCCGCCGAGCAGGGCGATGCGCCGCTGCTCCTCGGCGGGCAGCCGGGCGGTGGCGCCGGCGGGCACCGGATCGACCAGGCTGAGCTGCCCGATGTCGTGCATGAGGGCCGCGTACTCGAGGACGGTCAGCTGGGGCTCGGTGAGGCCCATCTCACGGCCGACGGCCCGACTGAGCTCGGCCACTCGGCGGGCGTGCCCGGGCGGCGTGTACCCGGCGATCTCGGTGGCGCGGGCCAGGGAGGCGATGGTCTGCCGGTAGGTGGTGCGCACGGCCGCGTAGCGCCGGTAGGAGAGCTGGGTGAGCAGCAGCGGCAGCGAGAAGACGGGCAGCGCCCACAGGCCTACGACCGCGACGGCCAGGGACATCACGGCTCCCGTGGCGCACACCGCGGAGCCGATGCCGCGCCTGGCGCGCAGTTCGTCGCGCAGCAGCGGTCCGAACGGCCAGCGGGTCCGGCAGTGCGCGAGCGCGGCGGCGAGCACCGCGTCGCAGAGAGTGGTCAGGACGAGCAGGGTGACGACGATCAGCGCGTAGGCGGGTCCGCTGCTGTGAGGCGACCCACCGTGGTGGTGGAGCGGCCGGCCGTGGTGGTAGAGCGGCTGGGCGCAGACGGCGGCGAAGCCGACGGTGAGCAGGCGGCGGGTGAGGTGGTCGGTGGTGGGGCCGCGCCCGCGGGCCACGTGCGGCACACAGCCGGCGAGGGAGGCAGCGAGGACCACCGCGACGACCTGGGGCACGCCGTGCTGGGTGGGCCGGCCGGCGGTCTCCCCGAGCAAGGCGTAGGCGAGCGCCCCGGCCGCCCCGAGGGGCGCGGGCTCCCGCTCGCCGCTGCCGCTCCACCGGCCGAGTTCGCCGACGCCGACGAGCACCCCGAAGGCGAGGGCGACACCGGGTTCGTCCAGGCCGTGCCAGAGGGTGCGGGCGAGACAGCCGGCGCCGAGGAGCCCGGCCGCCGCGTGGGCGAGGAGGAGGGGGAGGCGGCCGGCGGTCATGCACCGCCCCCGCCGTGTCCACGCCCGGCCGGACGGCCGGCCACGGGAAGGGCCGGAGGCGGTACGTTTCCGCGCGCGCGGGCCTGCCGGGCCTCGTCGCGCCGTTCCTCGTCCGCGGTCACCACCGGGTGCCAGCCGTTCCTTCCCAGGGCCCGCACGAGCGCCCGTACCATCGCCGGGTCGAACTGCGACCCCGCGCACCGCTGCAGCTCGTCCAGGGCCGCGGCGACAGGGCGGGCCCGCCGGTAGGAGCGGGTCGAGGTCATGGCGTCGAAGGCGTCGGCGACGGCGACCACGCGGGCGCACTCGGGGATCCGCTCGCCCGTCAAGCCGTACGGATAGCCGCTGCCGTCGAGACGTTCGTGGTGGTGGAGGATCGCGGACCGTGCCTCGTCGAGGAACCCGATGCCGCGGACCATCTCGTGGCCGTACTCGGGGTGCAGTTCGATGATCCGCCGCTCCTCGGGGGTGAGCGGCCCGTCCTTGCGCAGCAGCCGGGTGGGCACGCCGAGTTTGCCCACGTCGTGCAGGATGCCGGCGAACCGCAGCACCTCGACGCGTTCGTCGTCCATGCCGAGTTCGCGGGCGATCATCATCGAGGCCTGTCCGACCCGTTCGCTGTGCCCCCGGGTGTAGCCGTCCTTGATGTCCACGGCCTGGACGAGGGCCCGGATGGTGGCCTGGTGAGCCGCCCGCTCGCGGTGGTACTGGGCGAACACCCAGCAGGAGACGTACATGGGCAGCAGCACGAGCAGCGCGGCGACCGGCCCGTAAGGGCTGCGCCACAGCACGGCCATCATCAGCCCGGCCAGGCCGTGCACGGTGACGGGTGCGAGGGAGCGCAGGAACAGTCCGCGCCAGGCGGTGCGCACCGGTACGCCCTCGGCGAGCACCAGGATTGCGCCGTCCAGGGCGGTGAGCGCCAGACAGAACGCCACCACGGCGGCGCTGGCCGGCAGGAGGGCGTAGGGGAAGCGGGGGCCGACGACGGCGTCGTGGCCGCCGAGCGACCAGTGCACCCGGGAGGCCGCCCACACGGCCAGGGCGAGCTGTGCGGCCCGCCAGATCCGGCGCAGCCAGGCGGGCCGCCCGTCGACGCGGGCGAGCAGGGCACCCGGCAGTGGCACGAGAGCGGCGGCCGGGGGCGGCAGCAGGAAGGCCCCGGCGAGCAGCACGGGGAAGAAGGTGCCCATGCCGTCGGGTGCGCGGCGGCCCACGAGGGAGCAGCGGGGAACCTGCTCGCAGCCGGCGTAGAGCGCGGCGAGCAGGGCGACCACCCACCAGGGGACGGGCAGCCCCGGCACGGGAACCACGCAGAACAGGGCGGCGAGGGTGGCACAGCCGACATACACGCAGCCCGACGGCCGAACCGGTCCCACGACGCCACCTCCCGCCCAACCGGCGCCCGGCCCTGGAACCGGGCGGGCCCGGTCATGCCCCATTCAGGCTCGGGAGCCTAGAGGGGCAGGTGGCGCACCGGGGTGGCATTGGCCGAATCCGCGGGCTTCCGACCCCGGATTAGCACGTTCGGGTGACGGACGGTCGAGGATTGACCACGGCGTTCCGAACTGGGGTTCAGGACTCCTGCGGAGTCGCGGTCACGTCGTGCTCGGGGACCGTCTGGCCGGAGCGGATCAGCTCGATGCGGCTCATGACCTTCGCCCGCAGGTCCGTCGGCACGTCGTCATGGCCGCAGCACCGCTTGACCAGCTTCTTCACGGCCTGCTCCAGCCCGTACTTCTCCAGGCAGGGGGAGCACTCCTTGAAGTGCTGCTGGAACTTGGTGCGGTCGATGTCCGGCATCTCACTGTCGAGGAACTCGTAGAGATGGTCCAGGACCTCACTGCAGTCCGTCTCGTGCGGCTCTCCGCAGCTCATGAGCCCGAGCCTTTCTCGTTCGACTCTCCGGCGCCGGCCGGGACCAGCCCGCGCTCGCGGGCGTAGTCCTCGAGCATGCCGCGCAGTTGACGGCGGCCCCGGTGCAGCCGGGACATCACCGTTCCGATGGGTGTCCCCATGATGTCGGCGATCTCCTTGTAGGCAAAGCCCTCGACATCCGCGAGATAGACGGCGATGCGGAATTCCTCGGGGATCGCCTGCAGCGCTTCCTTGACGTCCGAGTCGGGAAGGTGGTCGAGCGCCTGCGACTCCGCGGAGCGCAAGCCCGTCGACATGTGCGACTCGGCGCGTGCCAGCTGCCAGTCCTCGATCTCCTCGGCCGCGCTGCGCTGGGGTTCGCGCTGCTTCTTGCGGTACGAGTTGATGAACGTGTTGGTGAGGATCCGGTACAGCCAGGCCTTGAGGTTGGTGCCCTCGCGGAACTGGTGGAAGGACGCGTACGCCTTCGCGTACGTCTCCTGCACCAGGTCCTCCGCGTCGGCCGGGTTGCGCGTCATGCGCAGCGCGGCCGAGTACATCTGGTCCAGGAATTCGAGCGCGTCCCGCTCGAAGCGCGCACTGCGCTCGGTGGACGACTCCATGCCCGCGCCCCGGCCCTCGGGCTGCTCCGCCTGGCCGTAGTCGGTCCCTGCGTCGGTACCGGTGACCGGACCCACCTCCTCCAGCGACGTGGTGGGACCGAGACCGGCCCCACTCGAATCGGAGGATAGACGAACATCCTTGCCCGCCGCCGCTCGAATCGGAGCGGTCTTCGCCGCGTGCAGCACCGTCCAGTCCAGGTCAGCGCTGCTACGACGGCTCGGGCAGATGGTCGAACCCATGCGGCGGACTTCCTCTCGTCGGTGCGTACAGCACGGCCGATGCTGTCTGATCCACACAACAGTGGCCCGTCCCGCAACATTCCCGGAGGTCATCCGAGTGACGTGACCCACTTCTCCACGGCGTCGGTGATCGTCTCCAGCGCCTGCTCCTGGGTGACGTCCGCGCGCTTGGGGACCGCGAAGCCGTGGTCGCCGTGCGGCACCTCGACGATCTCGAAGGGGCCCTGGGGGAACTCCTCCGGCTTGCCGAAAGGGTCGTTGCCGCCCTGCACCACGAGCGTGGGCACGCCCGCGCCCAGCAGTTCGTCCGCACGCGACTTCTCCGGCCTGCCCGGCGGATGCAGCGGGAAGCTCAGGGCGAGGACCGCGTGCGCGCCCAGCTCGGCGGCGGTGCGGCAGGCGACCCGGGCCCCGGCGCTGCGCCCGCCGGAGATCACCGGCAGGCCGGGGCCGACGAGCGCGGGCCACACCCCGCGCCAGCCCGCATCCAGCGTCTTCGGCGCGGGCGCCACCTTCTTGCCGGCGACGCGCCAGGGCTGCTCGACCAGGGCGACGCTCACGCCGTGCGCCGGCAGGACCCGGGCGAGCGCCTGGAGGTCGCGCGCCTCGATGCCGCCGCCCGCGCCGTGGCTCACGGCCAGGACCAGCCGCGCCTGCTCCGCCCGGCGCCAGGTGACGCGGGCCGTTCCGGCGTCCGTCTCGACGCTCTGTGTCACATCCGTCACGTCAGAACAGTGTGCCTTCTTCGGGCCCCGCCAGCTCCTTCAGCAGCTCCGGGCCGTTGTTGCGGACGTTGCTGACCGCCGTGGAGACCGGGTAGGCGCGCATCAGGCCCGGGGGCGGCGGCTCCAGCAGGGAACGCAGGTCGTCGGGGTCCGTGCGGGAGGGGTCGAGCCAGGCGTCCCAGCGGTCCGGGGTGAGCATCAGCGGCATCCGGGGGTGGATGTCGGCCAGGGTGCGCGGGCCCTCGGCCGGGGCCACGGCCAGCGGGGTCGTCTCCGCCTCCGTGGTGATCACCGAGCAGGTCACCCACCAGGCCCGCGGGTGGTCGTCGGGCAGGGTCCGGTCCCGCCAGAACTCGTACAGCCCAGCCATCGCGAAGACGCCGCCGTCGGCGGGCAGCACGAAGTACGGCTGCTTGCGCGGGCGCTTCCGCCTGCCCTCGACCTCCAGATCGCGCTCGTCCTTGCCGGTGACCCACTCGTAGTAGCCGTCGGCGGGCAGGATGCAGCGCCGGGCGGCGAAGGCCCGACGGTACGACGGTTTCTCGTGCACGGTCTCGGCGCGCGCGTTGATCATGCGGGCGCCGCCCTCGGGCGACTTGGCCCAGGAGGGGACGAGGCCCCACTTGAGCCTGCGCAGCTGGCGGACCGGGCGGTGGTCGTCGGCGTCCTTCACAGGACGGTCCAGGACCGCGTAGACCTCCTTGGTCGGCGCCACGTTGTAGTCGGGCGCCAAGGTCTCCTCGGGCTCCCACCTGTCGATTTCGAAGATTCCTGCGAGATCCTCGGGCCCTCGACCGGCTGCATACCGTCCGCACATATGGAACCACCCCTCCGACGTGCGAAGACGCTGGATCATGCCGCACCAAGTCAGCAGGGTGCCGGGTCAGCGCCCGATCCATCACCTTGACCGCCCGGCCAGTGCGTCCGGAGTGTGGTGCCCACACGTGTCAGCTGTCTCCTTGATGCTCCTCGTGTCCCCGCCTGCGGGGACACGACCAAGAGTGGCAGACCGTCACGGAGCGGTGCTCACCCGCGCAGGCCGGGGTCGATGAGCTCGATGAGCCGCTCCCTCACCGGCGAAGGCCGGGCGAAGAGGTAGTCATGGCCTCCGGGCCAGGATTGGACCTCGCAGGTACCCGAGGTGAGTTTCGACCAGGCCGTCATCTCGCCATCGGTCATGAAATCGCGGTCGCCGAGCCACGCGGTCACCGGGCAGTCCAGGACTGGTTCCGAAGGGACCGGCAACTCTGCGGACAACGCCAGGTCCGCGTACCAGCGCCGCGTCAGTGGTTCCTGGAATTCCGCGGGGAGGCGCCGCCATTCTTCAACGCCGATCCCGCTCAGCGCAGCAAACTCCGCCATATCGATCTCATCGATCTTTCCACCCGGAAACACGCGAGAAAAGCGGCTCTCGCTCGGGTCCGGCCGGTACGAACTGACGATCAGCCGTCGCAGATCCCTGACAGGAGCCAGCCAGGTCGCGATATGAGTGCCCACCAGACTGCCCATGCTGTGGCCCAGCACGTGATACGGCACGTCCGGCAGGTCGGCCAGCGCCTGCGTGAACTGATCGTGCAGTTGATCGAGCGTCCACTCCGGTGGCTCCGCGTAGAGGTCTTCCCGCCCCGGCGGCTGCACGAGAAGCAGGTCTATGTTCGGCGGCAGCCATTGCGTCCAGGTCCAGTACGCGCCGGCGGCGCCGCCGGCCGGCGGAACGCACACCAGACAGGCATCGCCCGGCTGGGTGCCGGAGACCACGTGCTGCAGCCACGGCGATGGCTTCCTGAGCGACCTCTGACCCATTCTCAGCTACCTCAGATCCTACGGTTGGGAGGGAGCACGAACCGCCGGAAGATGAGTTCACGCAGCACGTCATCCCCGGCCTCGACGATGGTCACCGCCCTGATGTCCCGGAGATACTTGGACATGGGCATCTCACTCGTATAGCCCAGGCCGCCGAACATCTCCGATCCCATGGTGGCGATCTGCCAGCCGGTCTGGCCGCAGAACATCTTGGTGGTCAACGCGGACCGCAGCGCGCCGCGCTTGAGGAATTCGCTCGGCGGGTCGGCCATAGCCATGACGTCGTCGTAATCACGCGCGGCCGAGAGACACTGGTTGCGCATGACGTCGATCTGCATCTCCATCTGCCCCATCTTGCTCGCGAAAACCGCGTTCTCGATGAGCGTGTGGCCGCCCAGCGGTTTCCTGATCGCGTAGTCCAGGCAGATATCGCGGATTCTCCGGGCCACGCCGAGCGCGATGGCCCCGATCAGGATCCTGCTGGAATTGAGGCCGACCTCGATTATCTTGAGCCCGGGACCGTTCAGGACGTTACCGCTCGGCACGACGCAGTCGGAGAATGACACCTGGTAGGTGCCCGCCGACCGGAGGCCGATCATGTCCCACCGTTTGACCACGCGGACGCCCGGGGTGCCGCGGGGAACCAGGACCGCATGGTAGGAGGCGGACCCTTCCCTTTCCCCGGCGGACTTGGCGAACACGATGAGGTAATCGGCGAAGCCGGAGTTGGTCGAGAACATCTTCTCGCCGTTGAGCACCACGTGATCGCCACGCCTGGTCAGCGTGGTCGTGAGGTTGATCAGCTCGCTTCCGGCCTCCCGCTCGCTGCCCAGGGCAGCCGAGTAGCCGCCGTCGCGCGTCATCGCCGTGAGGAACTCCTCTTTCAGCTCCGGCGATCCATACAGGGAAACCATGGTGCTGCTGAGGATGGAGATGAGGAGCGTGAAAGCCGATCCCGCGTCGGCGTAGGCGAGCTCCGACACGATGTCGACGCTGTCGGCCAGACCGAGGCCCGCGCCCCCGTACTCCGCGGGAAGCCACCAGTTCAGCAGCCCCATCTTGTGCAGCGGCTGGTAAAGCTCCAAGGGCGGCTCCGCGCCCGAATCGAACTCCGCGTCGTGCCCGAGAAGAGTGGCCTGCGCGAACTCACGGAATGCCCGCAGCGCCTCTTGCGGCGACGCTGTCGGTGAGTGGTTCTCCGGATGCATCGGTTCGTCCTTTCAGGACAGAGGCGGCGGGAAGGGGCGCCGGAACGTGAAGGCTTCCGACGTCGGTCCCTTGGCGTTGAGCATCCCGAGCCGGGCCATGCTCTCATCGACGTCGGGGAGGCTGCCCGCGGGCAGCCACCACAGGACCGACGGGGCGCCGCGCGGCGGCTTGAACCATTTCCGGCGCATCCGCAGGGAGTCGGCGTGCTCGCCGCCGTAGGTGAAGTCCCGAAGCGCCTCCAGGGTCTCCCACACCGAGATGTTCAACATGTACGGGTCTTCGGGGAGATCGAACAGGGATTCAAGTCGGAAGACGAACCCCGGCGCCTTGCGGGCAAGGGCGTCGACGGTCAAGGCCAGCTCATGGAAGTCGGCGAGGGTCTCCGACTTCAGCGAGTCAACCGCATAGAGGATGTTCGCCTGGGCGAGGTGATAGTGGCCGCTCATCGCCTGGAAGCCTCCTGGGGGGTCGGCAGGTAACCCGTCTCGATGAGGTAGTCGATGTTCGCGGCGAGCATCCCGGCGGTCACCGGGGGGCAGGACACGCCGACAGACCCGAGCGTGTCGCGCGTGGCGGCGCACTCGAATGTCAGGTTGCCGTGGCCATCGGGGTTCAGGGCGATCTCGGAGAAGGCCTCCAGCACCGGGTAGGCGGCGTTGTCCGGATCGCTGCGCACCATGTCGGCCCACAGCCCCGGCGGAAGCTCCGCCAGGGGGTAGCCGCGGGCGGTGAGGCCGGCGATGACCGTGGCGAAGGGCACCCGGTCCGGGTTGGACAGATGGAATGTCCCGCCCAGCGACTGCCCGTGGCAGGCCAGGGCGGCAACGGCCGCCGCCGCGTAGTCGACGGGGATGATGTCGCTGGTCAGCTCGGTCACGGGGGCCGCGCCCGCCTGGACGCAGCCCTTCACGACACGCCAGAGCAGGTCCTCTGCCCGGCATACCCCGGTCTCGTGGTGGCCCAACACCCGCGACAGCCGGTACGTCGAGACGGGCAGGCCGCGTTCGCGCGCGATGGCGACCAGCCCCTCCGCGACCCACATGCTCTGCTCATAACCATGCGACAGGGCCGAGAACGGGCCGGTGGGCGAGTCCTCGGCCAGCGGCTGCCCGTCGAGGCCCGGCTGCGCGAAAACAGCGAGCGTCGAGACGTGGTGCACCGGCACCGTCCGGTGCCGTGCGGCCAGCCGCAGCACGTCCTCGGTCCCGGTTGCGTTCGCGGACTCGAGGTCCTGGTCACGGTAGGGCACGTCGACGACGGCGTCGCAGTGGAAGACGCCGTCGGCCGTCTTCGCCAGCGCGTCGAACTCGTCCTCCGTCAGGCCGAGGCGGGACTTGGTGATGTCCCCCGGCACCGGAACCAGCCGGTCGGACACGTCATCGTCCCAGAGCCGGTATCGACGCATCGTCTCCCGCAGCCCTGCCGCGCCCTCGTCGGCGTCGGCCGCCGGGACCAGGCAGTGCAGGATGGCCGACGTCCGGTCGAGCAGTTCGCGCAGCAGAAAGGCGCCGAGGAATCCCGTTCCGCCGGTAACGAACAGGTGCTTGGCGTCCGCCAGGGACGCGGGGGCAGAGTCCGCGGCGGGAACGATGTCGTCGGCCAACCGCACGTGCGCCGGGGACGCCGCCTCGGCCGGCGCCCGAGGCGTCTCCTCCTCGCCGGTCAAGATCGCGGCGATACGGGCCGCGAGCCCGTCGGGCGTCGGCGTCTGGAAGACGGCGTTGGCCGACAGGTGCCCGGTCAGCCCGAGCAGGTGCACGAGCCGGTTGCGGAGTTCGAGAGACGCCAGGGAATCGAAGCCGAGCGACATCAGCGGCAGGTCGGGGGCGACGTCGTCGGCGGAGGAGAGGTTCGCGACCTCGGCCGCGTGCTGGGCGACGATCCGGACCAGTTCGGCATGCCGCCGCTCGGCGGGCAGGCTGGTGAGGTATTCGCGAAGCCGCTCGCGTTCTCCCGCACTGGAATCCACCTTCACCGCGCTCTTGGCCTGGCGAAGCCGCGGCGCGTCCCGGACCATGTCCCGGAGCATCGCCGGGATGAGTCGGGCGTCGAGTCCCCGGGTCAACCGGATGCGGCAGGGGATGGCGAGCGGGGCGTCGGCGGCGCGGGCCGCGTCGAACAGCGCGCAGCCGTCGTGGGCGTCCAGCGGCAGCAGTCCCCACCGGGCGAGCCGGGCGTGGTCCACCTCGGTCAAGGCCTCGGTCATGCCGGTCTCGAGTTCCCACGGCCCCCAGGCCAGCGAGATGCCCGGCAGCCCTCGCGCCCGTCGGTGGTGCACCAGTGCGTCGAGGAAGGCGTTGCCCGCCGCGTAGTTGGCCTGCCCCGGCGTGCCGAGGACACCCGCCACCGATGAGTACATGATGAAAGCGGACAGCTGGCGGTCCCTCGTCAGCAGGTGCAGGTTCACGGCGCCGTCCACCTTGGCGCGCATGACGCGCTCGATCTGAGCGTCGGTGAGCGTCTCGATGGTCCCGTCGTCGAGGACTCCGGCCGCGTGGATCACCGCCCCGAGCGGCCGGTCGGCCGGGATGGAGCTCAGCAGCTCGGACACCGCGTCGTAGTCGGCGACGTCGCAGGCCGCGACCTGGGCGGATGCCCCGAGTTCGGCCAGCTCCGAGACGAGTTCGCGGCACCCGGGGGAGCTCTCGCCGCGTCGGCCGGCCAGTACCAGGTGACGGATTCCGTGCTCTGCCGCCAGATGCCGCGCGAGCAGCCCGCCGAGTCCGCCGGTTCCCCCCGTGATCAGCACGGTCCGATCCGGGTCGGCCAGCGGCGGGGCCGCCGACTCGGTGCGCAGCGGACCGATCCGCGGCGTGCTCAGGTGACCGCCGCGGATCGCGATCTGCTCCTCCGCGGTCTGCAGGGCCAGCGGCAGCGCGCCGGCCGACGACGGCTCGTCGTCGAGGTCCACCAGGACGAACCGGCCGGGATACTCGGCCTGAGCTGTTCTGACCAGGCCCCATACCGAGGCGCCTGCGAGATCGGCCACGTCCTCGTCGGGCACCGTGCCCACCGCGCGGTGGGTGATCACCGCGAGCCGGGCCGGGGAGTCCCCGGTGGCGGCCAGCCACTCCCTCATCCCGGACAGCACCTGCCGTACGTCGTCGACAGCCGAACGGGCCAGGCCGACGGCGGCGTCGCGGCCGCGGGCGCCGACGGGGTCGGTGGCGGGGTCGGGTTCGGTGGCGGGAGAGACATCGAGCAGCACCACACCTGGCCGGCGAGCGGCCGACGCGGCATCCTGGCAGGTGCCGAACTCGACTCCGGCGTCGGCGAGCAGGCGGCCCAGGGCGTCGCCGCCAGTGGCGAGCACCCAGAGCCCCCCGTCGGACTTGGCGTCGGCCGGAGGGGCCAGGGAGGTCCAGCGGACCGCGGACAGCGCCTGCGCCGTCCCTCGCAGCAGGGACCCGGCGGGCCGGAAGGCCAACGTCGCGATCCGGCCGACCGGGTTCCCCGCCTCGTCGGCGAGATCGACGCTGAATTCGGCGTCGCCTGTCGTCGTGATGCGCGCGCGGACCGCGGGGACGCCGAATGTGTACAGGCCGACCCCCGTCCAGGTGAACGGCAGGACCGCTTCGTTCTTGAGCGCGTTCTTGTCGGCCATCGCGGCGAGGCAGCCGTGCAACACCGCGTCGGCCAGTGCCGGATGCAGGCCGTACTGCTCGGCGTCCGGGGCGGTCTCCGCAGGCAGGCGCGATTCCGCGAAGAATTCGTCGCCGCGCCGCCACAGGCGCTTCAGGCCGCGGAAGGCAGGGCCGTACAGCATCCCGGCCCGGTCTGCCAGGTCGTAAACGGCGTCCACGTTCATCGGCTCCGCACCGGCCGGCGGCCACTCCGCGAACCCGTCGGCCGGCGGCTCCCATGACGGGGACAGCACGCCGGTCGCGTGGCGGGTCCACTCGCCGATGCCACCGCGTCGGGAGTGCACGCTGACGCGGCGCCTTCCCTCGTCGTCCACCGTGTCGACGGTGAGCTGGACCTGGACGGTGTCATCGTCGGGCAGCACCAGCGGGGCCTCGAGGACGAGCTCGTCCACCCATTCGGCACCCACCTGCTCCCCTGCCCGCAAGGCGAGTTCCAGGATGGCGGTACCGGGGAGGATCACCTCCTCTCCGACGACGTGGTCCGCCAGCCACGGATGACTGTCACGCGACAGACGGGCGGTGAACAGGTGCCCGTCCGTATCCGCGAGCTGCACACCGGCACCGATGAGCGGGTGCGTGGGACGCTCGAGTCCGGCCGCCGCGAGGTCGGTCAGCCCGGCGCGCGGCGATTCGCTGAGCCAGTAGCGTTGGCGTTGGAAGGGGTAGGTGGGCAGGGGGATGCGGCGGGGCCGGGCCGGGGCGAAGTAGGTGTTCCAGTCGACCGGGACCCCGTGGACGTGGGCCTGGGCCAGGGAGGCGGTCATACGGTCCGGGCCGCCGTCGTCACGACGCAAGGTGCCGACCACCACGGCATCGGCTCGTGCCGCCTCGATCGTGCCTTCCAGCCCGAACGCCAGCACCGGATGCGGACTGACCTCGATGAACACATGATGACCTGCTGCCAGCAGGCTGCGCGACGCCGCCTCGAACTCCACCGGCCGACGCAGATTGCGCCACCAGTACTCCGCATCAAGCAGCTCATGACCGACCAGATCCCCGGTCACCGTCGAGAACATCGGCACCGACCCCGCCCGCGGCCGCACCCCCGCCAGCGCATCCAGCAACTCCGCCCTGACCGGCTCGACATGATCGCTGTGCGACGCGTAATCCACATTCACGGCACGCGCACGAACACCAGCAGCCTCACACTCCGCCTGCAACTGCGCGACCGCCTCCGGATCACCGGACACCACCACCGACTCCGGCCCGTTCACCGCAGCCACCGACAACCGCGACCCCCACCGGGCTACCCACTCCCGCGCCCGCGCCGCCCCCAGCCCCAACGACAGCATCGCCCCACTGCCCAGCAGCGGCACCAACGCCTGACTACGCCGCGCCACCACCCGAGCCCCGTCATCCAGCGACAACGCCCCCGCCACACACGCCGCAGCGATCTCCCCCTGGGAATGCCCCACCACCGCCGCCGGCTCCACCCCGTACTCACGCCACACCCGGGCCAGCGACACCATCACCGCCCACAACACCGGCTGCACCACATCGACCCGGTCAAGACTCGGCGCCCCCACCGCACCCGCCAGCACATCCGCCAACGACCACGACACATAACGCCCCAGCGCCTCACCACACTCCGCCAGACACTTCGCAAACACCGGCGAAGACTCCGCCAAAGCCACCGCCATCCCAGGCCACTGCCCCCCCTGCCCCGGGAACACGAAAACCGGCCGCGGATCCACCCACGCCGTCCCCCGCACCACCCCCGCAGCCGACTCCCCACGCGACAACGACACCAGCCCGGACACCAGCTCCTCACGACCAGAACCCACCACCACCGCACGGTGATCAAACCGCGACCGCGTCACCGCCAGCGAAAACCCCACATCCTCCGGCCGCTCAACCTCCACCACCCCAAGCAGCCTCCCCGCCAACTCCCGCAACGCCCCCTCACCACGCGCCGACACCACCAACGGCGTCACCGACTGCACCACCCCCGACGCCACCCCCGACGCCACCCCCGACGCCACCCCCGGCGCCACCCCCGGCGACTCCTCCGGCGACTCCTCGATGATCACGTGCGCGTTCGTCCCACTGATCCCGAACGACGACACCCCACACCGCCGCGGCCGATCCCCCCGCGGCCACTCCACCGACTTCGCCAGCGGCACCACCCCGCCGCCTTCCCAATCCACATGACGCGACGGCGACGAGAAATGCACCAACCCAGGCAGCACCTCATGCTGCAACGCCATCACCATCTTGATCACCCCCGCCACACCAGCAGCAGCCTGGGAATGACCAATATTCGCCTTCACACTCCCCACCCATAACGGCCGCCCCACCGGACGGTCGGCCCCGTACGTCCCGATAAGGGCGCCTGCCTCGATCGGGTCTCCGAGCGTGGTGCCGGTCCCATGCGCCTCCACCGCGTCCACATCGGCGGGCGCCAGGCCGGAGGCTCGCAGGGCGTCCCGGATGACCCGTTGCTGCGATGGCCCGTTCGGCGCCGTAAGGCCGTTGCTCGCGCCGTCGGAGTTGACCGCGGACCCGCGGATCACCGCAAGGACCCGATGACCGTTCGCCCGGGCATCCGACAACCGCTCCAGGAGGAGAAGCCCGGCGCCCTCGCCCCAGCCCGCCCCGTCCGCGCTGTCGGAGAACGGCTTCGACCGGCCGTCGGGTGACAGCGCGCCCTGCCGTGACATCTCGGTGATCACACGCGGGTGGGACATCACCGTCGCGCCGCCCGCCAGCGCGAGCGAGCACTCGCCGCGGCGCAGCGATTCGGCCGCCGTGTGCAGGGCGACGAGGGACGAGGAGCACGCCGTATCGATCGTGATCGCCGGCCCCTGCAGTCCCATCGTGTAGGCGATCCGGCCAGAGGCGACGCTTGTGAGTTCGCCGGTCAGCAGGTACCCCTCCGCGTCATGCGGCGGGGACTGCAACGGGACGCTGTAGTCCTGGTAGATCACGCCGGTGAAGACGCCGGTGCGGCTGCCGACGAGGGTGGCCGGGTCGATGCCGGCCTGCTCAAAGGATTCCCACGCGCATTCGAGCAGCAGCCGCTGCTGCGGGTTGATGGCAGCTGCCTCCCGCGGCGTGATCCCGAAGAACCCCGCGTCGAAGTAGGCGGCGTCCCGCAGGAACCCGCCCTCGCGCACGTAGGTCGTTCCAGGGTGATCCGCATCGGGGTGGTAGAGACCGTCGGTGTCCCAACCACGGTCGGAGGGGAACGGCCCGATCGCGTCGCCACCGGCTGCCACCAGCTCCCACAGGTCTTTCGGCGACATCACACCGCCGGGGAACCTGCACGACATCCCGATGATCGCGATCGGCTCGTTGATCCTGGCCTTGAGTCGCTCGTTCTCCTTCAGCGACTCGCGCAGTGCTTCGACTAACTCTTCAACCGACGTGTTCAACGTACCCCCAGAGCATGGGCGATCACGGGAATAAGCAGCTGATGGCTGATCAGCCGATGTCACTTGGGCGCTTGCTTGCGCAGCGCGAGCCGCACGAGCTCATCGCCGTCCATGTCGTCAAACGTGCGCTCGCCGCGGGCAGCGGGCACCGGGGCGACGCCGTGGTCGACGCCGTGGTCGGCGTCGTGGTCGGCGTCGCCGGGGCTGCCCGGGCCGAGCTCGGCGAGCAGGTAGTCGGCGAGCTCGCGCGGTGACGGGTAGTCATAGACGAGGGTGGTCGGCAGCCGGAGCCCCGTCGCGGCGCACAGCCGGTTACGGAGTTCCACGCTGGTCATCGACTCGAACCCCAGCGTCTTGAACGAGAGGTCCGCCGCTACCAGAGCCGGCGCTTCCAGGCCGAGCACGGCGGCGATCTCGCCCGCCAGCAGATCCCACACGTCGCGCGGGGCGGTGACTGATCCACCGCCCGCGGCCGGCGGCTCCTGTTCGACGGTCGCCGCCGCGGGTCCGACGCCGTCGGCTGGATCCCGGCCGGCCGCGGACAGATCGGGAGCGGTGAGCCAGTAGCGTTGGCGTTGGAAGGGGTAGGTGGGCAGGGGGATGCGGCGGGGCCGGGCCGGGGCGAAGTAGGTGTTCCAGTCGACCGGGACCCCGTGGACGTGGGCCTGGGCCAGGGAGGCGGTCATACGGTCCGGGCCGCCGTCGTCACGACGCAAGGTGCCGACCACCACGGCATCGGCTCGTGCCGCCTCGATCGTGCCTTCCAGCCCGAACGCCAGCACCGGATGCGGACTGACCTCGATGAACACATGATGACCTGCTGCCAGCAGGCTGCGCGACGCCGCCTCGAACTCCACCGGCCGACGCAGATTGCGCCACCAGTACTCCGCATCAAGCAGCTCATGACCGACCAGATCCCCGGTCACCGTCGAGAACATCGGCACCGACCCCGCCCGCGGCCGCACCCCCGCCAGCGCATCCAGCAACTCCGCCCTGACCGGCTCGACATGATCGCTGTGCGACGCGTAATCCACATTCACGGCACGCGCACGAACACCAGCAGCCTCACACTCCGCCTGCAACTGCGCGACCGCCTCCGGATCACCGGACACCACCACCGACTCCGGCCCGTTCACCGCAGCCACCGACAACCGCGACCCCCACCGGGCTACCCACTCCCGCGCCCGCGCCGCCCCCAGCCCCAACGACAGCATCGCCCCACTGCCCAGCAGCGGCACCAACGCCTGACTACGCCGCGCCACCACCCGAGCCCCGTCATCCAGCGACAACGCCCCCGCCACACACGCCGCAGCGATCTCCCCCTGGGAATGCCCCACCACCGCCGCCGGCTCCACCCCGTACTCACGCCACACCCGGGCCAGCGACACCATCACCGCCCACAACACCGGCTGCACCACATCGACCCGGTCAAGACTCGGCGCCCCCACCGCACCCGCCAGCACATCCGCCAACGACCACGACACATAACGCCCCAGCGCCTCACCACACTCCGCCAGACACTTCGCAAACACCGGCGAAGACTCCGCCAAAGCCACCGCCATCCCAGGCCACTGCCCCCCCTGCCCCGGGAACACGAAAACCGGCCGCGGATCCACCCACGCCGTCCCCCGCACCACCCCCGCAGCCGACTCCCCACGCGACAACGACACCAGCCCGGACACCAGCTCCTCACGACCAGAACCCACCACCACCGCACGGTGATCAAACCGCGACCGCGTCACCGCCAGCGAAAACCCCACATCCTCCGGCCGCTCAACCTCCACCACCCCAAGCAGCCTCCCCGCCAACTCCCGCAACGCCCCCTCACCACGCGCCGACACCACCAACGGCGTCACCGACTGCACCACCCCCGACGCCACCCCCGACGCCACCCCCGACGCCACCCCCGGCGCCACCCCCGGCGACTCCTCCGGCGACTCCTCGATGATCACGTGCGCGTTCGTCCCACTGATCCCGAACGACGACACCCCACACCGCCGCGGCCGATCCCCCCGCGGCCACTCCACCGACTTCGCCAGCGGCACCACCCCGCCGCCTTCCCAATCCACATGACGCGACGGCGACGAGAAATGCACCAACCCAGGCAGCACCTCATGCTGCAACGCCATCACCATCTTGATCACCCCCGCCACACCAGCAGCAGCCTGGGAATGACCAATATTCGCCTTCACACTCCCCACCCATAACGGCCGCCCCACCGGACGACTACCGCCGTAGGTGGCCATGAGGGCCAGTGCCTCTGCCCGGTCACCGGCCCTGGTCCCCGATCCGTGTGCCTCCACCGCGTCCACATCGGCAGGCGACAGGCCGGCATTCGCCAGCGCCCGGACAATCAGCCGTTCCTGCGCGGGAGCGCTCGGCACGACCAAGCCCTCGGTCGCGCCGTCGGAGTTGACCGCGGAGCCGCGGATCACCGCGAGGACCCGATGGCCGTTCGCCCGGGCATCCGACAGCCGGGCGAGCATGACCATGCCCGCCCCCTCGGACCAGGCCGTGCCGTCCGCGTCAGCGGAGAAGGGCTTCGGCCGGCCGTCCGGCGCGAGCCCCTGCTGCCTGGTGAACTCGGTGAACAACCCCGGCGCGGGCATGACCGAGACGCCGCCGGCCAGCGCGAGGTCGCATTCCCCGGCCCGGAGCGCCTGCACCGCCAGGTGGATCGCGACCAGAGAACCGGAGGAGGCCGTGTCTATCGTGATCGCCGGCCCGACGACACCCAGCGTGTAGGCGATCCGGCCGCTGATCGCGCTGGGTGTGGTCCCGGTGAGCATCAGCCCGGAGGAACCTTCCGGCGCCAGATGCATCGGCGGCCCGTATTCGGTCGACAGCCGCGCCGCGAACACTCCCATGTTCATCCCGCTCACCGATAGCGGGTCCAACATGGCGTGTTCGCATGCCTCCCACGACACTTCGAGCAGGATACGCTGCTCGGGATGCATGGCGACCGCTTCTCGCGGCGATATGCTGAAAAACGCGGCGTCAAATTCGGCGGCGTCGAGGAACCCGCCCCGGTCCACTGAGCTGGAACCGGCCCGAGCGGGATCCGAGCGGAGACGGTCGAGGTTCCAGTCCCGGTCGGCGGGAAAATCGGAGAGGGCCTCGGAGTCCGCCGTGAGGAATTCCCACAGTCTTTCTGGAGATTCCAGTCCCCCGGGGTACCGACACGCCATCCCGATGATCGCAATCGGTTCCGTCACTATACCGTTTGCCGCTAAATCGGACATCTTCCCCTCCCGCCGGAGGCCAACTGCAATAAAGCCACCGACTACACTAGTTGCCACTAGCAGTTAATTTTTAGACTAGGTGATCGCGCTCTTGAGGGTCAACCCAACCATCTTCAAGGAAGAGTCAAGTGGAGCGCCGGGGTGGGCGCTCCATCAGCGCCAGTTTCGCCACCCAAGATCCGCTTTGCGCCGGTCGCACGTGCGCCGCACCGGCGGCGACCAAATGGCGCTCAAGCGGCAAGTCGGTCACAATAATGACGGGAAAACAGCTGAGCCGCCGCGCCCCGGCGGGAAGACAAATCAGAAGCCCGACGGCATGACGGCGAAATCACCGGCGCCAGGCACGTGACGGCCGTCGTGAACCGATCAACCGACGACGGTTACAGCGTGATGACGACTTTCAGGCCGGTGCGGCGCTGGGCGGCGGCGAACGCGGCAGGCGCCTCGGCCAGCGGGAACCGGGACGTCACCAGGGGGTCGAGCGTCACCACGCCGCGCGCGGCCAGGTCGATGGCGCGCGGGTAGACATCGTTCGACCGGCGCACCATCGCGATGGTCAACTCCTTGCCGCGGGCGAGTGAGGCGCGGAACGTCGTCGTGTCCGAGCCCGGGATGCCGCCGAGCACCACGCGCCCGCCCGGTCGTACGGACTCCATGGCGATGCGCACCCCGTCGTCGTTCCCGACCATTTCGAATGCGACGTCAACTCCGCACAAGGAAAAGTCGGGATCTGTCGCCGCTGGAGCGGGAGTCGACGTGGATGCAGGGGCGCGAGACGGGTCGAGGGTTTCGTCGGCGCCCCACTTGGCGGCGGCTTCGCGGCGGTGCGGGAGTGGCTCGACCGCGATCAGGCGGGACACCCCTGCCGCCCGCAGCAGTTGGATCAGCAGCAGGCCGACCGGGCCACAGCCTACGACCGCCACCGTGCCGCCGAACGGCACCTGTCCCAGGTCCAGTGCCCACAGCGCGACGCCCAGGGGCTCCAGCATCGCGCCGCCCACGTCGGATATCGAGTCGGGCAGCGGGTGCAGCCGATGCGACGGCCACGGCATGACCTCGCGCATCATCCCGTCCGTCGCCCCGTTCCCGGAGAACCTGATGTTGTAGCACAGGTTCCGGCGCCCGTCCCGGCACGCCCGGCACGTTTCGCACGGGATCGCCGGGTCGATGGCGACCCGCTCCCCGCGCCGCGGCCCGGCTACGATCTCGCCGGCGCCCTCGTGCCCGGGCACCAGCGGCCGCTCCAGCTTCGCGTCACCGATCGAGCCGTCTTCGTACCAGTGCAGGTCCGACCCGCAGATCCCCACCGCGGTCACCCTCACCAGGGTGTCACCCGCGCCGACCTCCGGCGCGGGCTCGTCCCCGACCCGAAGGTCCGCGATCCCGTGAAGCCTCGCTGTCAGCATTCGGCGGACTATATCGGGGAGATCGTGGAGTGTCACGGCGTGCCGATAAGTTCGAGTCACTCACGGCCCCTACGGCGAGATTCCGCCAAATCGCTCTGCCACGCTGCGTGTTACCGGACCAGCGAGTTGCAACGACCTCCAGCAGCGGCTGGAGTTCGGCGATCTGGTACGTCTTCTCGCCAAGGTTCCAGCTGCGGATCCTTCCACCTGGGTCACGCCCCTCACCTACCCACAATGCGCAGACCCGCTGACGCCGCGGCATTACCCTCTGCCAGGAAGTCTCATTGGGGTATCCACGGGAATGGCGCAGGAACGACCACCCGCGCGGCGTCCTGCGCCGTATACCTGAATCAGTCCGGTGGGCCCAGTCCTAGACTGCCGATATGGCTGCTCCATCCACTCCGACCGTCCGCCCCCGCCGCTTACGGGGAACGTCGGCGATACGCCAACTCGTCGCAGCGACCCACAAACTCCCGCTGCACACGGCTGGATCGACCGGGACCGGGCGATTCTGGAGACTGTCACCGGCATCCCCGCGCCGGACGCGGACGCGGTGCTCACCTACCAGGCCGTCGAACTCGCCACGAGGCTGATCGAACGATGAGCATGACACCAAGCAATGAGTCCCATTTCGCCCGGGCGCAGAAGGTCATCTCGGGCGGGGTCAACTCGCCGGTGCGCGCATTCCGGTCGGTCGGCGGTGCGCCCCGCTTCATCGTCTCCGCCTGCGGCCCCTACGTCACAGACGTCGAAGGGCGCGAGTACGTCGACCTCGTCGCCTCCTGGGGACCGGCGATCCTCGGTCACGCTCACCCGGAGGTCGTCACCGCGGTTCAGGACGCCGCATCCCGGGGCCTCTCGTTCGGCGCCACGACCCCGGCCGAGACAGAGCTGGCCGAGCTTGTCGTCGAACGGCTCGGCGGCACACGTGCGGCAGGCGGGCTCATCGACGAGTTGCGTCTCGTCTCCACCGGCACCGAGGCGACCATGACCGCGATCCGCCTGGCGCGCGGCTTCACCGGCAAGCCGCTGTTGGTGAAGTTCGGCGGCCACTACCACGGCCACTCCGACGGTCTCCTCGCCGCCGCGGGCTCCGGCGTGGCCACCTTCGGCCTGCCCGCCTCGGTCGGCGTTCCCGAGCCGATCGCCGCGCAGACCATCGTCCTGCCCTACAACAACCTCGCCGCGGTACGGGCCGCTTTCGCGGCCCACTCGGGACAGATCGCAGCAGTGATCGTTGAAGCGGCAGCCGCGAACATGGGGGTCGTCGCACCCGACCACGGATACAACGCCGCTCTCGCCTCGATCGCCCACGAGAACGGCGCCTTGCTGATTCTCGATGAAGTCCTCACCGGGTTCAGAGTCGCCCCCGACGGTTACTGGGGTCTGGAAAGGACGCGTTCCGCAGAGCCCTACGACGTTGACCTGGTCACCTTCGGCAAAGTGATCGGCGGCGGCATGCCCGTAGCCGCAGTCGGCGGCAGAAGCGACATCATGGGATACCTCGCCCCGGACGGCCCCGTGTACCAAGCCGGGACCCTGTCCGGGAACCCGCTGGCCGTCGCAGCCGGCCTCGCCACTCTCCAGCTCGCGGACCAAGAGACCTACACCCGACTCGACCAGGCCAGCGGCACGATTCGGGCAGCGGTGTCCGACGCCCTCACGGAAGCCGGCGTGGCCCACACAGTTCAGTCCGCCGGCAACCTGTTCTCCATCTTGTTCTCTCCGGAGCCGGCTCGGGACTACGAAGCCGTACAGGCGCAGGAGACCTTCCGGTTCCCACCGTTCTTCCACGCCATGCTGGAACACGGAGTCGCCCTGCCGCCAAGCGTCTACGAAGCATGGTTCGTCACGGCCGCCCACGACGACCGCGCCATCACCAAGATCATCGACGCACTTCCAGATGCTGCCCGCGCCGCGGCCGAAGCTCGCCCGGACCAACTGTGTGTCCGCCAAACTTCCTGGAATTCCGGCCAGTGACGAGTCATCGGATGATGGCAGACACGCTACTCGTGATGGCCAAAGTGGCTCTGTACGGTGACGAGACGTGATAGCACACAACACGGAGTCTCCTGCCGTCACGCGCGCCGACAGCCGGCGGTGGCGGATCCTGGCGGTCGCGTCGGCCGCGCAGTTCCTCGCCATCCTGGACCTGTTCGCGGTCAACGTCGCCTTCCCCGCGCTGGAGCGAACGTTCCATGGCACCAGCCTGTCCGAGGTGTCCTGGGTGCTCAACGCCTACACCATCGTGCTCGCGGCCATGCTGGTGCCGGCGGGGAGGCTGGCGGACGACATCGGCCGCAAGCCCGCGTTCCTGCTGGGGATGACCTTGTTCGGGGTGGCTTCGCTGAGCTGCGCCGCTTCCCCGGTGCTTGCCGCGCTGGTGGCGGCTCGGGTCGTGCAGGCCGTGGCGGGTGCGATTCTCATACCGACCTCTCTCGGCCTCGCGCTTCCCGCCTTCCCCCAGCGTGAACATGCCACGGTGATGGGCATCTGGACCGCGGTCGCCGCGGCCGGCGCCGGAAGCGGCCCGGTGATCGGGGGGCTTCTGCTGGCCGCCGGGTGGCAGTGGATCTTCCTGATCAACATTCCCGTCGTGGCGGTCGCGGTGCTGGCCGGACGCCGTGTGCTCCCGGCATCCCCGCGGGGCGTCCGCGAGCGCCTGGACCTGCCGGGGGCGGCACTGGTCCTGGCCACCGCGGCCGGCCTGACGACCGTGTTCACGCAGGCCCCCGTCTGGGGATACGGTTCCGAGGCCATCCTCGGGTGCGCCACGGCGACCGTCCTGCTGGGGGCGCTGACCGTGCGCCACCTTCGCCGGACCCCCGATCCGGTGATCAGCTTCGATCTTTTCCGGCACCGGCTGTTCACTGTCGCGGTCAGCGGCGTGTTCCTGTACTACCTGGCGTTCGCCGCGATGATCCTGGCGGCCACACTCTTCTTCACCGGTCGCTGGCACTACTCGGTCGTGGCCGCGGCGCTGGGCATCGCCCCGATGCCTGCCAGCACCATGGCGACGGCACTGCTGTCCGGCCGTATCGTGGCCCGCGTCGGCGCGCGGATCTCGGCGGTGCTGGGCGGGCTGGCCCTCGCGGCAGGCTGCGGCTGGTGGGCACTGACCGCGACGGACCGGCCGGAGTACCTCGTCGTGTTCCTGCCCGGCGCGATACTCGCCGGTATCAGCACCGCGCTGTTGCAGCCGCCGCTGTTCGGCTCGGCGGCCACATTGCCGCCCAACCGGATCTCGCTCGGCAGCGCGGCGCTCATGATGTCCCGGCAGATCTCATCGGCCCTCGGTGTCGCGGTCCTCACCGCGATCCTCGGGCACCAGGCACTGCACGGCTTCCGCGTCGCCTGGTTGGCCATGTGCGCGGCCGCACTGGCGTCAGCGGTCACCAGCGCCTGGTTCCGTGACAATCCCGGGGTGCGGGCGAATGCCCGTTCGGCGGAATGAGGCGGGCCCAGGGGCGCCGGAGGCCTGTCATACCCCTCGGCCAGGGCGACGGCCTGCGGCGGGTCGCGGCGGCGGATCGCGGTCAGAACCGCGTCCGTGAGCGCAGCGCGTTCCCGCAGGTGAGGGTGTGCTGCCAGCCAGTCACATCCGGCCATACGCAAGCGACAACCTGAGCGCGGACCGACAACACGTGAGCGTTCGCACCATCATCCAGGTCACCTGAAGGAGCAGCGTGCCCATGACCGGACCGTCCGGGGCCATCGTCCCGTTCCACATCAGCATCCCGGAAACCGCTGTGGCTGACGTGCAGGAGCGGCTGCGCCGGACCCGATGGCCCGAGCCTGAGACCGTCGGCGACTGGTCGCAGGGCACGCCGCTGACTTACCTCCGCGAGTTGTGCCGGTACTGGCTGGAAGAGTACGACTGGCACGCAGCGGAGGCACGGCTCAACCGGTTCCCGCAGTTCACCACCGAGATCGACGGGCTGCGTATCCATTTCATCCATGCCCGCTCGCCGCACCCGGACGCGGTCCCGCTACTGATGACGCACGGCTGGCCCAGCTCGGTCGCCGAATTCCACAAGGTCATCGATCCGCTCACTGATCCCGTCGCGTTCGGTGGCAGCGCGGCCGATGCGTTCCACGTCGTGTGCCCGTCCCTGCCGGGATTCGGGTTCAGCGGCAAGCCGTCCAAGACCGGATGGGGCGCCGAACGGATCGCCGATGCATGGGACGAGCTGATGAGCAGGCTCGGCTACTCGCGCTACGGTGCCCAAGGCGGCGACTGGGGTGCCCGGATAACGATGACCCTCGGCAGGCGGCACCCGCGGAACGTCATCGGCATCCACCTGAACATGGTGCCGTTCCCCGAGCCGGAGAGCACCGACGACCTCACCGAGACGGACCGTTCGGCTCTGGACGCGCTCGCCGGACACCGCGCCCAGGGGTCGGCGTACGCCACCGTGCAGGCGAGCAGCCCGCAGACCGTCGGCTATGGCCTGACCGACTCGCCCGCCACGCTCGCCGCTTGGATCATTGAGAAGTTTCAGGCGTGGAGCGACTGTGTCGGCGCCCCCGGTACCGTCTTCACGAACGATGAGCTCCTCGACAACATCATGATGTACTGGGTACCGGCCACCGGGGCCTCAGCGGCCCGCATCTACTGGGAAAGCTACGCCACCGCCGGCCGCTACCAGGGGCCCGTCCCGGTGCCGACCGGATGTTCCGTCTTCCCGGTGGACATCTACCGACCGACTCGCCGTTTGGCGCAGCCCCAATTCCCCGACCTGCGGTACTGGAACGAACTCGACCGGGGCGGGCACTTCGCCGCCCTCGAACAGCCGACTACGTTGGTCGATGAGCTCCGAACGGCTTTCCGGCTGTTCCGCTGACGAAGGACCAACGGGCGGGCACTCGTTCAAGGCGGCACTGCTTCCGGTGTTCGGGCGTGCTCACATCGGCCAGGCAGTCCCCACCCAGCGCGGTCGCGAACGCGACATCCAGTGGCTCACCAGCACGCCTGGGGTGGTCACAGGTGCCTCCAGGCCGACACACAGCCGGCACGGGTAGAGCAAGGGCCCCGGATCAGTCCGGGGCTCTAACGCTCTGATCGGCACCTTTGCCGTCAGGAACGATCGCTGGTACGTCGGCGTCTCAGATACCGTCCGTCCATGCGTGCCACCTTGCGGACCGCGCGCAACGAGCGCAACGAGAAGGAGCCACCGGGAAACATGGGCAACACCGCAGCGACCTCGATCGCCTCGATCTGGGACGAGGTCTTCGGCAGCCAGCCGGACCCCGCTCTGTGGGTGGTGATCGCGACCATGGTCGCGGCGCTCGCCGTGGTCGTCCCGCACAGCGTGTGGCGGATATCCCGCAACGCGATCACCATCGCGCACGAGGGCGGCCACGGCCTGGTGGCACTGGTCACCGGCCGGACGCTCACCGGCATCCGGCTCCACTCCGACACCAGCGGCCTCACGGTCAGCCGTGGCAAGCCCTACGGGCTCGGCATGATCCTCACCGCCGCCGCGGGCTACACCGCTCCCCCGCTGCTCGGCCTCGGCGGTGCGGCCCTGCTCGCCGCCGGGCACATCACCGCGCTGCTGTGGCTGGCGACCGCGCTGCTGGTGGCGATGTTGGTGATGATCCGCAACGCGTACGGGGCGCTGACCGTGGTGCTGACCGGCGGCACGTTCCTGGCGGTGTCCTGGCTGACCGGTCCGCAGGTGCAGGCGGCGTTCGCGTACGCGGCGGTGTGGTTCCTGCTGCTCGGCGGTGTACGCCCGGCCTTCGAGCTGCAGGCCAAGCGGTCCCGCGGGGGCGCCCGGGACTCGGACGCCGACCAGCTCGCCCGGCTGACGAACGTCCCCGCCGGTCTGTGGCTGTTCCTGTTCCACGCGGTGTCACTGTGTTCCCTGATGGGCGGCGGGCGCTGGCTGCTGGAGATGTGACGGGCGGCGGGGCGCGACGGTGTCGACGTGCGGCTGCGCCGCGACGGGGCCCCGTGTTCGAGCGAAGCCGAGAATCCGGGGAGCGACCAGCGGCAACGGCGGCGCGCCCGAACGAGGCGCCCTGCAACGGCGCCCTTATAGAGTGGGGCCATGGCCCCGAACCCCCCGCACACCGCCCTCTGGCCCGCCCCGCACGCGAGCGGAGCCGTCGACGCGACGGTTCACGTGCCCGGGTCCAAGTCGGTCACGAACCGCGCCCTCGTGCTCGCCGCCCTCGCCTCCGAGCCGGGCTGGCTGCGTCGCCCGCTGCGCTCCCGCGACACCTTGCTGATGGCCGCGGGCCTGCGCGCGATGGGGGTCGGCATCGAGGAAGGGGTCGGACCGGACGGCTCCGGCGAGACCTGGCGCGTCATCCCCGCCGCGCTGTACGGCCCGGCCACGGTCGACGTCGGCAACGCGGGCACCGTGATGCGCTTCCTGCCCCCCGTGGCCGCGCTCGCCGACGGCCCGATCCGCTTCGACGGCGACCCGCGCTCGTACGAACGCCCCCTGAACGGCGTGATCGACGCCCTGCGCGTCCTCGGCGCCCGTATCGACGACGACGGCCGCGGCGCGCTGCCGCTGACCGTCCACGGTGGCGGCGCGCTGGACGGCGGCCCGGTGTCGGTCGACGCGTCCTCGTCGTCCCAGTTCGTCAGCGCCCTGCTGCTGTCCGCCCCCCGCTTCAACCAGGGCGTCGAGGTACGCCACACCGGCGCCACGCTGCCCTCGCTGCCGCACATCCGGATGACCGTCGACATGCTGCGTGCGGTCGGTGCCCAGGTGGACACCCCGGAGTCGGGCGGCGAGCCCAACGTCTGGCGGGTCACGCCGGGCGCCCTCCTCGGCCGCGACCTGACGGTCGAGCCCGACCTGTCCAACGCCCAGCCGTTCCTCGCCGCCGCCCTGGTCACCGGCGGCAAGGTCGTCATCCCGGACTGGCCGGCCCGTACGACCCAGCCCGGCGACCGGCTGCGCGAGATCTTCACCGAGATGGGCGGCTCCTGCGAACTGACCGAACGAGGCCTGGTGTTCACGGGTTCCGGTGCCATCCACGGCATCGACGTGGACCTGGGCGAGGTCGGCGAGCTGACCCCGGGCATCGCGGCGGTCGCGGCTCTCGCGGACTCCCCGTCCACCCTGCGCGGCGTGGCCCATCTGCGGCTGCACGAGACGGACCGCCTGGCCGCCCTGACCAAGGAGATCAACGAGCTGGGCGGCGACGTCACCGAGACCGCCGACGGTCTCCACATCCGCCCGCGCCCCCTGCACGGCGGGGTCTTCCACACCTACGACGACCACCGCATGGCCACCGCGGGCGCCGTCATCGGCCTCGCGGTCGAGGGCGTGCGGATCGAGAACGTGGCGACCACGGCCAAGACGCTTCCGGACTTCCCCGACCTGTGGACCGGGATGCTGGGGAACTGACGGGCGGACTGACGACCATGCGCCGCTACGGCAAGCACACCGACGAGGACGACATCCGGACCCGTCCCAACCGCAGGGGCAACCGGCCGCGTACGAACATCCGGCCGAAGCACGAGGATGCGGCGGAGGGCATGGTCCTCACCGTCGACCGCGGCCGGCTGACCTGCCTCGTCGACGGCCGTACGGTCATGGCGATGAAGGCCCGTGAGCTGGGCCGCAAGGCCGCGGTGGTCGGCGACCGCGTCGCCCTGGTCGGCGACCTGTCCGGCGCCAAGGACACCCTCGCGCGGATCGTCCGCATCGAGGAGCGCACCTCGGTGCTGCGCCGCACGGCCGACGACGACGATCCCTACGAGCGCGTGGTCGTCGCCAACGCCGACCAGTTGGCCATCGTCACCGCCCTCGCGGACCCCGAGCCCCGCCCGCGCCTGATCGACCGCTGTCTGGTCGCTGCCTACGACGGCGGCCTGGAGCCGCTGCTGGTGATGACCAAGTCGGACCTCGCCCCGCCCGACAAACTCCTGGAGCTGTACGGCGACCTGGACATCCCCCACGTCGTCACCAGCCGTGAGGAACTGCAGACCGGCGGGGCCGCGGACCGGGTGCGCGAGCACCTCGTCGGCAAGGTCACCGCGTTCGTCGGGCATTCCGGCGTCGGCAAGACGACCCTGGTCAACGCACTGGTCCCGGAGGACCGGCAGCGTCTGACGGGCCAGGTGAACGCGGTCACGGGCCGCGGCCGGCACACCACGACGTCGGCGCTGGCGCTGCCGCTGGGGGAGGCGGACGGCTGGGTGATAGACACCCCGGGCGTACGGTCCTTCGGCCTCGCCCACATCGACCCGTCCCGCGTCATCCACGCCTTCCCGGACCTCGAGCCCGGCACCGAGGGGTGCCCGCGGGCGTGCAGCCACGACGAACCGGACTGCGCGCTCGACGCCTGGGTCGCCGAGGGGCACGCGGATCCGGCCCGGCTGTACTCCCTGCGCAGACTGCTCGCCACGCGGGAACGCCGCGAAGGGGACTGACCTCTCCGGTGTTTGCGCCCCGTACGCGCAGGTAAAGGCTTACTCGCACCGAGCCTTGATCCGAGCGGACGAAGCAGTCGGCCTGGGGACGTTGGAGGGCGACACATGGCGTGGCTGCTGGTCATCGTGGCCGGACTTCTCGAGACCGGTTTCGCCGTCTGCCTGAAGCTCTCCCACGGTTTCACCAGGCTCTGGCCGACCATCGCCTTCTGCTGCTTCGCGCTGGGCAGCTTCGGCCTCCTCACGCTGTCCTTGAAGAAGCTGGACGTGGGCCCGGCGTACGCGGTGTGGACGGGGATCGGAGCGGCGGGGACGGCGATCTACGGGATGGTTTTCCTGGGTGACCTCGTGTCCACGCTGAAGATCGTCTCGATCACGTTCGTGATCGTGGGCGTGATCGGCCTGCAGCTGTCGGGCTCGGCTCACTGAGACCGAGGGGACGAGTGCCGTAAGGGGCGCGGGGGCTGGAAGCGCACGCCCTGTAAGGGGCCGTACCGTCGCGGGAGCGGGGCTCGCGGCGCACCGTCACCGAACCTGCCGCGGCACAGCGCCCCGTACCAGTTCCGCCACCCCGCCCTCGCCCGGCGGAGCGGCCACGCACGACAGCGCCAGCCGAACAACCACCTCACAGGCACGGGCCCACTCCGCGGTGTCGCCCTTGCCCACGCCGGGCGCGGTCACCGCCGCGACAGCGCGGTCACGCACCAGGGCCACGAAGTCCGACGGCGAGGGCAGTGGCCCGTCGGCCCGCCGCTGCGCCGGCACCGCGGAGCCGGACGACACGGACGCGAGCGACGGCACCGGCAGCGACTCGCCCCAGCATCCGGTGAGCATGGCGCGGACGAGGACGTTCTGGCGCGCCGCCGAGACGGTCCACTCCGCGGCCGAGGCCAGCCGCTCGCCGGCATCCCCGTGCGTGGCGAGGGCCCGCTCGACACCGGCGAGGTACCCGTCCGCCTCCCGGCGCACCAGGGCGCGGGCGAGTCCGTCCTTGCTGCCGAACTCGTTGTACAGCGTCTGGCGGGAGACACCGGCCGCCGCGGCCACGTCCACCATGCGCACGGCGGACCACGGACGGCGCAGGAGCGCCGTGTAGGTGGCGTCCAGCAGGGATTCCCGCGCTGCAGGCATCATCGCCTCCCTCGGGGACCAGCGGCTCTGACGCACAGGGTTGACGCGTGCACCAACAGTGTCAAGGGCTCTCGGCCGCATTGAAGGGCGCGTACGGCCGTGACACGCCGCCATCACACGACAGTGCGGGGTCGCCCGCGGAAGTGCCCCAGGAAGATCCCCCCGTCCCGTGTGGCCGGTCCGGCGACCGGGCAGATACGGTTCGGTCATGCCCGACTATCTCGATGACCTGCGGCTCGCCCATGTGCTCGCGGACGCGGCCGATGCCGCGACCACGGACCGGTTCAAGGCCCTGGACCTCAAGGTCGAGACCAAACCGGACATGACACCGGTGAGCGAGGCCGACAAGGCCGCCGAGGAGCTGATCCGCGGCCAGCTCCAACGTGCCCGGCCGCGCGACGCGATCCTCGGCGAGGAGTACGGCGTCGAGGGCACGGGCCCGCGCCGCTGGGTGATCGACCCGATCGACGGCACCAAGAACTACGTGCGCGGCGTGCCGGTGTGGGCCACGCTGATCTCCCTGATGGAGGCGGGTGAAGGGGGCTACCAACCCGTCGTCGGCGTCGTCTCGGCGCCCGCGCTGGGCCGCCGTTGGTGGGCGGCGAAGGGGCACGGCGCGTTCACCGGGCGCAGTCTGTCCTCGGCGTCGCGGCTGCACGTCTCGCGGGTCTCGAGGCTGTCGGACGCGTCCTTCGCGTACTCCTCGCTGTCCGGCTGGGAGGAGCAGGGCCGGCTGAACGGCTTCCTGGACCTGACGCGCGCGGTGTGGCGCACCCGCGGCTACGGAGACTTCTGGCCGTACATGATGGTCGCGGAGGGCTCGGTGGACATCTGCGCCGAGCCGGAGCTCTCGCTGTGGGACATGGCGGCGAACGCGATCATCGTGACCGAGGCAGGCGGCTCCTTCACGGGCCTCGACGGCCGCCCGGGCCCGCACAGCGGCAACGCGGCCGCGTCCAACGGCCTGCTCCACGACACCCTGCTCGACTATCTGAACGACCGGTACTAAGGACCGGTACCAGCGACCGGTAGCAGCGACCGGTACCAGCCACTACCGGCCGGTACGAGACACCAGGGGTGCTGCTGTGCACCGCGAGCGCCCCTGAACTCACGTCGCGCGCCCTCTTGTTGACTTGCCCTTTGCCTGGGAACCTGGGGATCACCCACTTGTGAATTTGTGAAGTCTGGAACGGGCGCTTCCGGCGGGCGGCATCCTGCGGATCCGGAGCTCCGAGCCGGCGCCGTCGAGTGGGTTCGGTCCAGCGCACTCGTAGCTCCAGCGCATTCGTAGGAGGTGGCTCCGCCCCATGCTCGTCCGCGACGCCATGAGCACGATGGTCCTCACCATCGGCCCCGCACACACCCTCCGCCAGGCAGCAGCCCTGATGTCCGCCCGCCGGGTCGGCGCGGCCGTGGTCCTCGACCCGGACGCCGGCGGCCCCGGCATTCTCACCGAGCGAGACATCCTCAACTCCGTCGGTCTGGGCCAGAGCCCGGACCTCGAGCGGGCCCACGCCCACACCACCACGGACGTCGTGTTCGCCGCGCCGTCCTGGACCCTCGAAGAGGCCGCGCGCGCCATGGCCCACGGCGGCTTCCGCCATCTGATCGTCCTCGACGACGACGAACCGGTCGGCGTCGTCTCGGTCCGCGACATCATCCGCTGCTGGGCCCCGGCCGGGGAGCGCGTCCCGGCCGTGACGACCGGCTAGGGTCTTTCGTTTGGATCAGGCCGGATCAGGGAGCGGGTCCATGGAGGTGCCCCCGCGCGAGCTCGTTCGAGCGTGGGGGAGCGTGCAGCTGCAAGGCGGAGGAGGGAGTCGACGCGATGGGGATCCCCCCGCGCGAGCGTGTTCGAGCGTGGGGGAGTCGGCGAGTGACGACAACGCCGCAGATGTGCGTGCCGCGTGCCGGGCCCCGCGAGCCCGCCATGATCCAAACGAGAGGCCCTGGTCCACGCACGTAACGGGCCGGACCCCACAGGGATCCGGCCCGTCTCCCACGGCAAGCGGTCCAACCCCGGAGTCAGCCGCGCAGGGCCTGGACGGCTGCCTCCAGGCGCTTGCCGAGGTCGCCGTCGGCCCGACGGAAGTTGTCGATCGCACGCTCGACGATGTCGTCGCGCGAGACCTGCGAGAGGGAACCCGCGAGGTTGCCGATCAGCCGGCCCTTCTCGTCCTCGGACATCAGGCGGTAGAGGTTGCCCGCCTGCACGAAGTCGTTGTCCTCGGCGTGCACGGGAGCCTCGTGGTTGCCCGTGTCACCCTGCACCGGGGCCGGCCGCCACAGCGGCCGGTCGGTCTGGAACGGGCCGCCGAAGCTGTTCGGCTCGTAGTTCTTGGCGCCCTTGTGGCGACCGTCGTACAGGAAGCCGTCCCGGCCGTGGGTGCGCGCCTCGGTGGCGTGCGGGCGGTTGACCGGCAGCTGGTCGGCGTTGATGCCGACGCGGTAGCGGTGCGCGTCGCCGTAGGCGAACAGGCGTCCCTGGAGCATCTTGTCCGGGGAGGGACCGATACCGGGCACGAAGTGGGCGGGGCTGAAGATCGACTGCTCGACCTCGGCGAAGATGTTCTCCGGGTTGCGGTTGAGCTCCAGCTTGCCGATCTCGATCAGCGGGTAGTCGCCGTGCGGCCAGACCTTGGTCAGGTCGAAGGGGTTGAAGCGGTAGGTCGCCGCCTCGGCTGCGGGCATGATCTGGACGGAGACGGTCCAGGTCGGGTACTCGCCCCGCTCGATGGCCTCGCGCAGGTCGCGCTGGTGGGAGTCGGGGTCCCTGCCCGCGAGGATCTCGGCCTCCTCGGCGGTGAGGTTCCTGATCCCCTGGTCGGTCTTGAAGTGGTACTTGACCCAGAAGACCTCGCCGGCCGCGTTGTTCCACTGGAAGGTGTGCGAGCCGAAGCCGTCCATGTGGCGGTAGGACGCCGGAATGCCGCGGTCACCGAAGAGCCAGGTCACCTGGTGGGTGCTCTCCGGGCTGAGGCTCCAGAAGTCCCAGACGTTGTCCGCCTCCTGGCTGCCCGTGTACGGGTCGCGCTTCTGGGTGTGGATGAAGTCGGGGAACTTGATGGCGTCCTTGATGAAGAACACCGGGGTGTTGTTGCCGACGAGGTCGTAGTTGCCCTCTTCGGTGTAGAACTTCAGCGCGAAACCGCGCGGGTCACGGACGGCGTCCGCGGCGCCGAGGTTGCCGGCCACCGTCGAGAAGCGCAGGAACACCTCGGTCTGCTTGCCGATCTCGGAGAGGAAGGCGGCACGCGTGTACGGGGTGACATCGGCGGTGACCGTGAAGGTGCCGTAGGCACCCGCGCCACGGGCGTGCACCACGCGCTCCGGGATGCGCTCCCGGTTGAAGCGGGCGAGCTTCTCCAGCAGGAGCTGGTCCTGAACGAGAACCGGGCCGCCGACGCCTGCCGTCTCGCTGTTCTGGTTGTCGGCGACCGGAGCACCGGCCTCCGTCGTGAGCGGTCCCTGCGTCACCTGAGCCTCCTCGGTCACTGCCACTGCCTTCTTCCAGCCCCGTCATCTCGACCAGGACCGATCTCGATCCTACATTGGACATAGTCCAAGTCAAGCAAGCATCCAAACTCACACCTGTTCGGAAACTGGTCCCCTTGCTGTTAGGCTGGTGGGCATGAGTGACCTGTTGGAACGGCTGCGCGGACGTGGATGGCGGATGACCGCGCAGCGGCGCGTCGTGGCCGAGGTCCTCGACGGCGAGCACGTCCATCTGACGGCCGACGAGGTGCACGCCCGTGCCGTCGCGAAGCTGCCGGAGATCTCCCGGGCCACCGTCTACAACACGCTGGGTGAGCTGGTGTCCCTCGGCGAGGTGCTCGAGGTCACCACGGACAACCGCGCCAAGCGGTACGACCCGAACGCGCACCGGCCGCACCACCACCTGGTGTGCGCCAACTGCGGCACGATCCGCGACGTCCACCCGATGGGCAACCCGCTGGCGGACCTCCCCGACTCCGAGCGCTTCGGTTTCACGGTCTCGGACGTCGAGGTGACGTACCGCGGCCTGTGCCCGAACTGCGCGGCGGCGTAGCGGTCGCGTCGCCGGGGCTCGGCGTCCGCCTGTCCCAGGCGGTCCCCCTGCCCGAGGCACACATCAACGCATCAAATGACCGAGGCCGGAACCCATACGGGTCCCGGCCTCGGTCTTTCAGTAGCGGGGACAGGATTTGAACCTGCGACCTCTGGGTTATGAGCCCAGCGAGCTACCGAGCTGCTCCACCCCGCGTCGGTGAACGCAACATTACGTCAACGACACGGACAGAGGCAAATCGCTTCAGTCGGGCCTCACCAAGCGCCTGCCGCGCGGCCCCCACGCGGCACTCCCACGCCGCTTGCGCACCCCCCACCAGGCGCACCCCACACCGGGCGCCCTCGCGGCTCAGGCCCGACGCCGCCTCACGCCGACAGCTCCTCCCGCAAAGCGTCCCGCAACCGCGCCGCCCGCTCGGCCACCTCCGTCGGCCCCAGCGACACCGCCCGGTCGGCCCACCGCTGCCCCTCCGCCAGCTCCCCCCGACGCGCGTAGACCAGGGCCAGCCGCAACGCCGCCCGGCCATGACCGGCGTCAGCCGCCCGGGTCCACCACACCGCGGCCTCCGGCTCGCTCCCCTCCCGCGCAAGCAGAAGCCCCAGATTGAACGCGCCGTTCCGCGACCCGCCCTCCGCCGCCTCCCGGTACCACCGCGCCGCCTCCACCACGTCCCCCCGCGCGGCGGCCAGCATCCCGACCCGTACCTGCGCCCGGCGGTGCCCCTGCGACGCCGCCCGCTCGTACCACTCCTCGCACTCGCTCTTCTCGTGCGACGGCTCCCCCAGCTCGTGCGCGGGCGCCGGCGGCCGCCGCGCGTCCAGGAGCGTGGCGAGCCGGTACGCCGCCTCCGCGCTGCCGCCCCCGGCCGCGCAGCGCAGGTGCCGTTCGGCCGTCTGCTCGTCTCCCTGACGCAGTCGGGCGATCCCGACCTGGAGCGCCGCCTCGGTGTGACCGGCGGCCGCCGCCCGCTCGTACCATCCGAGGGCCGTTCCGTCCTCCCCCCGCCCGGCGTGGAGGATCCCCAGGTTGAACGCGGCGTCCACGCTCCCCGCCTCCGCCGCCTTGGAGAACCACGGTTCCGCCCCTGCCGCGTCCCCGCCCTGCAGCAGCAAGATCGCAAGCGCGTTCGCCGCCTCCCGGTGCCCGGCGTACGCCGCGCGCCGGTACCACTGCTCGGCCTGCGCGGTCCGTCCCTGCTCGGCGCAGAGCAGGCCCAGGTTGTACGCGCCGTTGACGTCGCCCGCGTCCATCGCCGCCCGGTACCACCGCTCGGCGGTCTGGGTCTCGCCACGCTCCGCGTGCAGCGCGCCCAACGCGTTCGCCGCGTTGCCGTCCCCCTCCTGCGCGGCTCTGAGCCACCACACGGCGGCGCTCTCGGTGTCCCCCGCGTCCCGCAGCAGGAAGCCCAGCGCGCAGGCGGCCCGTGCCTCGCCGTCCTTGGCGCTCGTCAGGTACCAGCGCCCGGCCTCCTTCAGGTCGCCCCGCCGCTCCAGGATCGCCCCGAGGTGCAGTGCCGCCCGTCGGTGCCCGCGCGCTGCGGCCTGGCGGTACCACTGCTCGGCCTCCTCGAGCGGGGACGGCGCGACACCGTTGTCACCGCCGGCCTCCTGCTCACGCAGCGCCCTGCGGTCGAGCGCCCTCGCCAGCCGGTACGCGGCCTCACGATGCCCGCGCTCCGCGGCGGCCCGCATCCACTGCTCGGCACTGTCGTCACCGCGGTGCTCCAACAGGTCGGCGAGCGCGTACGCGCCCAGAACATGTCCCTGCTCGGCCGCCTGGCGCAGCCAGTACTCGGCGGCCGGCTCGTCGCCGCGCTCACGGTGGTGCCGCCCGAGCGCGTGCGCGGCCGCGGCGGACCCGGCGACGGCGGCGATGCGCCACCAGCCGGCCGCCTCCTCGGCGTATCCGCGCTGGTGCAGAAGGACACCCAGGTTGTTGGCGGCGGCGCGGTCACCCGCGGCGGTGGCGGCGCGAAGCTGGGGCTCGGCTCCGTCGAGATCGCCGCGGCGCAGCAGCATCGCCCCGAGGACGCTCATCGCCTGCACGTCGCCGGCTTCGGCGGCGAGCCGCTGCCGCGCCTCCTCGGCCGCCTCACCGGCCTCATCCCGCTCGACGGCCTGGTCGACGGACGGGTCGACGGACGGGTCGACGGTGGAATCGGTAGAAGAGCCGGCAGATGAGTCGGCAGGAGCATGGGCAGGAGAATCGGCCGAGTGATCGACGGACTGGTGGGCGAGCCGGTGGGCGGACATGTCGGCGGACTGCTCGGCCGACCGACCCACGAGCCGGTCGGCGGGCCGCACAAATCGACCCGTCCCGAACAGAGCTGCCTTCTCCCCCATAACGTCCATCGTCGCACCACCTGCAACCTGGGTACACCTGGTATACCCCAGCCAGTGAGGTCACTTCAGCGTTTTGTCGACATGCCCACAGAGAGACAAGTCAAACACAGAAGTGGCCAACTGCCCCCGCAAGCAGCCACATTTCAGGCGAGTTGCCTGGTCACGCCGTACGCCCCTCGTGTCGCACACACGTCGAGGGCCCGGATCCACCATCAGGATCCGGGCCCTCGACTTCAGTAGCGGGGACAGGATTTGAACCTGCGACCTCTGGGTTATGAGCCCAGCGAGCTACCGAGCTGCTCCACCCCGCGCCGTTGTTGGTCAACCGTACCACGGCGCGGGAGAGGCCTCGGTTCAGCCCCCGCCGGAGCCGCTGGGCGAACTGCTCGGCGAACTGCTGGGCGAACCGCTCGGGCTGCCGCTCGGCGAACCGCCGGCCGAGTTCCGGGGAGTGGCGGAGGGACTGCTGCCGCTCGCGCCGCCACTGCCCCCGCCGCTGGTCTTCCCAGCCTTCGACTGGGCCTCCTCCGCCCGCTTCAGCGCGTCCTGGAGGTCTTTCTGCGCCCGCCCGTACGCTTCCCAGTCGCCCTTCTTGAGGGCTTCCTGGCCGGCGTCGAAGGCCTTCTGCGCGTCCTGGAGCGCCTGTTGGACCGTCGGGTTGCCGGTCGCCGGCGGGTTACCCGTCCCTGTGCCCGGCGGCGAGGTGGAGTCCTCCGCGCCGAAGACCTTGTTCAGCGCCTGGTCGAGCGTGTCCTCGAACTCGGTCTTGCCGCCGTAGGTCACCAACACCTTGCGCAGCAGCGGGTACTTGAGCCCGCCGCCCCGTACGTAGACGGGTTCGACGTACAGCAGTCCCCCGTCGAGCGGCACGGTCAGCAGGTTGCCGTACTCGATGTCGGAGTCGCCGCCCTTCAACAGCCTGATCGACTCGGCGATGTCCTGCTGGGAGTTGAACTTGCTCTGGACCTGCTTGGGCCCGTCGACCGTTCTGCTCGTCGGCAGCTTCAGGATCCTGATCTTGCCGTAGTCGGGGGTGCCCGCCTCTGAGTCGACCGCCATGAAGGCGCTCAGGTTGTCACGGCCGTTCGGTGTGAACATCGTCGTGAGGGAGAACGCCTGTGCCTGCTGGTCGGGCATCTTCATGCTCAGGTAGTACGGCGGCACGGCGTTGCCCGTCTTGTTCGTCGGGTCGTCGGGCACCTGCCACACCTCGCTGCCGCTCAGGAACGTCTGTGCGTCCTTGACGTGGTAGCGCGTCAGCAGCTCGCGCTGCACCTTGAACAGGTCCTGGGGGTAGCGCAGATGGGACATGAGCGAGGACGAGATGTCGCTGCGCTGCTTCACGGTGCCCGGGAACGCCTTCATCCAGGTCTTCAGGACCGGGTCCTCGGTGTCCCACTGGTAGAGCTTGACCTCGCCGGTGTACGCGTCGACGGTCGCCTTCACCGAGTTGCGGATGTAGTTGACCTGGTTCTGCTGGGCCATCACCGCGCGCTGGGTGTTGCCCGCGGTCAGCGAGTCGGCCGTTGTGTCGCCCAGCGTCGTACGGGAGGAGTACGGATAGCCGTTCGACGTCGTGTAGGCGTCGACGATCCACTGGATGTGGCCGTCGACGACCGCGGGGTAGGCGTCACCGTCGATGGTCAGCCACGGCGCGACCGCCTCGACGCGCTCCTTGGGCGTGCGGTTGTACAGGATCCGCGAGCCGTCGCCTATGGCGCCGGAGTAGAGGATCTGAGGTTCACTGAACGCCACAGCGTATGCCGCCCGGTTGACCGGGTTGGAGAGGCTGACCCCGCTCCCGCCCCGGTAGCTGGTGGTCTTCTCACCGTTGTCGTCGGAGTAGTCGATCTCCTTCTGGGGGCCGCCGACGATCGAGTACGTGGTGGTCTTCTCGCCGTAGTAGATGCGCTGTTCGTACGTCCCCAGGTCACCGGTCGAGGGCAGGTCGGACTCGGTGAAGACGGGCTGGCCGTTGGCGTCGGCGGTGGTGCCCTTGGCGGCGACCACACCGTAGCCGTGGGTGTAGCGGAAGTGGTCGTTGATCCAGTTGTTCTTCGGAATGCCGTTCAGGTTCAGCTCACGCAGTCCGATGACCGTGTCCTGGTCCTTGCCGTCCTTGGTGTACCGGTCGACGTCCAGGTTGGTCGGGAAGGCGTAGTAGTTCTTCATCTGCTGGAGCTGCTGGAACGTCGGGGAGACGATGTTCGGGTCCAGCAGGCGGATGCTCGCCGCGGCGTCCGCGTCGTCGCGCAGCGTGCTCTTGTCCTTGGTGCTGCTCGTCCCGGCGTACTCGGTGACCTGGGCGTCGTCGATGCCGTAGGCCTCGCGGGTCGCCTTGAGGTTCTTGTCGACGTACGGCGCCTCCTTGGCCTGCTCGTTCGGCTGGACCTGGAACTTCTGGACGATCGCCGGGTACAGCCCGCCGATGAGGATCGCCGAGAGCACCATCAGGCCGAAGCCGATCACGGGCAGCTGCCAGGTGCGCCGCCACAGGGTGGCGAAGAACAGCAGCGCGCAGATGACCGCGATGCAGAACAGGATCGTCTTGGCCGGCAGGTAGGCGTTGGCGTCGACGTACCTCAGGCCCGTCCAGTTGCCGGTCGCCTTGAAGTCGCTGGACTTGACCGCGAGTCCGTACCGGTCGAGCCAGTAGGCGACCGCCTTCAGGGCGACGAAGACACCGAGCAGCACGGACAGGTGCCCGGTGGCGGCGGCCGTGGCGCGCGCTCCCGGGGAAGTGATCCGCAGGCCGCCGTACAGATAGTGGGTGAGCGCCGCGGCGATCAGCGACAGGACCGTCGCGGCGAAGCCGAAGCCGAGCAGGAAGCGGTACCACGGCAGGTCGAAGGCGTAGAAGGACACGTCCAGGTGGAACTGGGGGTCCTTCTGGTGGAACGGCACGCCGTTCACCCACATCAGCCAGGTCCGCCACTGGCTGGACGCCGACGCGCCCGCGACCAGGCCCACCAGGGCGGTGATCCCGAGCAGCAGCCACGTCTTGTACGGCGCGATCCCCATCCGGTAGCGGTCGAGGCTCTGCTGTTCCATGGACATGGCGCTCAGCGGCGGACGCAGCCGGTGCGCGAGCCAGATGTTGACGCCGACCGCTGCCGCCATCAGCAGACCGAAGACGAAGAAGAGGCCGATCTTGGTCCACAGGGTGGTGGTGAAGACGGACGAGTACTTCACCGACCGGTACCAGAGCCAGTCCGTCCAGAAGCCGGCGAACATGACGAACGCCATACCGAGGACGGCGAGGACCCCGAGCGTCATGAGCAGGGTCCGGGCCCGCCCGGACGGGCGGCCCACTCTGATCCGCGGCCCCGTCGGGCCTCCGCCGCGGTCCGGCATCTGGAAAGCCAAGGTGCGCACCTCGAAGTTCGCTGTTGATCCGAGTTGATCCGTCAGGCCCCCGTGAACGCGGACCATGGATGAGGCTCCACGATCACGGAGCCTCACCTATGCAACTTACTGGCGCTTTACTCGGTTCCCGCTTCCGGGTGGGAACGAGGCAGGATTGTGACCATGTCCAACACTCCCATGGCAGCGAACCCGCTCACCCGGGCCGTACTCGAGATCGACGAGTACGCCTCAGGCCTCGGCTGGGACCAGCCCGCTCGCCTCTTCGCCCTCGTCGACACCGCGCGCCTGCGGACCCAGGAGCCCGCGCTCGCGACCCAGCTCGGCCTGGAGGACGAGCCCGGGGCCGCAGGTCTCACCCCGATCGAGCAGGACGAGATCCCTGCCGACCGGCCGCTGGACGAGTTCCTCGCCACGATCGCCTGGCCCGACGCGGTGGCAGGCTGTGCGCTGACGGTGGAGCGGCTGATGCTGCCGCCGTCCGCGGAGTCCCAGGTCCCCCAGGGACTGAGCGAGAAGAAGCTGGCCGCATGGGTCGCCGAGCACCCGGACCGCCAGGAGGTGCGGATGACGGTGGCGGTGCTGCGGGACGGCGCGCGGGAGTCGGCGCTGCGGCTGCGCGAGAAGGACTCGCCGACGGAGGTGCTGACGGGTCCGGACCTGGTGCCGGGCCTGGCGGAGGCGCTGGTGGCGACGTTCGAGGACTGAGCGCTCCGCGCACGCGTGGGTGGGGTCGCCCACGCGGTTGGGGGGCGCCCGGAGGTTTCCGCGCGCCCCCCAACCATGTGAAGGCGCTGTCCGTCAGCCCTTGGTGGTGCACTTCGGCAGATCGGCGGTCCTGCCGGTGCGGATGTCCTGGAGGGCGTTCAGGGCGTCCTGGATGGTGTTGACCTTGACGAGCGTGAGCCCCTTGGGCGTGTCGTTGGCGGCCGACGCGCAGTTGTCCTTGGGGGTGAGGAAGTACTGCGCGCCCTGGCTGCGCGCGCCGACGGTCTTCATCTCGACGCCGCCGATCGGCCCGACGTGGCCGTCGTCGTCGATGGTCCCGGTGCCGGCGACGAACTTGCCACCGGTGAGGCTGCCCGGGGTGAGCTTGTCGTAGATGCCGAGCGCGAACATCAGCCCGGCACTCGGTCCGCCGACGTCGGCGAGCTTGATGTCGATGGTGAACGGGAACGTGTGATCGGTCCCGGCGGAGATCCCGACGATGGCCCGCTGCTTGCCGGTGTCGTGGGACTTCGTCGTGGTGATCGGCACATCCTGGGTCGCGGCGGCCGTCTTGTGCGCCTTCTCGGCGGCGGCCTGCTCCTTGGCGGGCACGATCGTGAACACGACATTGTCGCCGGGCTTGTGCTTGGTGACCAGCTTGGCGACGTCCTCGGGCGCCTTCACGGCACTGCCGTCCACGGCCTTGATGACATCTCCGGCGTGCAGCTTGCCCTCGGCGGGCGAGCCCTTGAGCACGGTGGAGACGATCACCCAGGACTTCACGGGGATGCCCAGCTCCTTCAGGGCGGCGACCTTGGCGCTCTCCTGTGACTGGCTGAACTCCTCGGCGTTCTCCTGCGTGGACTGCTGTTCGGTCTTGCCATCCGGGTACAGCGTGTCGTGCGGGACCACCTTCGTGTCGTGCGCCAGCCAGCCGTAGAGGGCCTCCACCAGGTTCATGTTGTAGTCGGCGCTGGTCACCCGGACGGTGGTCATGTTCAGGTGTCCGGTCGTCGGGTAGGTCCTGCGCCCGGAGATCTGCAGCACCGGCTGGCCGTCGTGCTCGTCCAGGGTGTTCACGGTCGGCCCCGGGGACATCTCCGAGTACGGCACTTTGATGAACACTCCCGCGCACAGGAGCGCGATCAGCATCAGGGTGGAGGCGAGCATCGTCGCGGTGCGGCGTGGCATGGAACGACAGTACGGGACGGTGCTGTCAGCGGACCGTCAGGGCCGTCCGTACGAGCACACGGGCGGCCCCTGGGCCCTCGGCGCGCTCAGCCGCCCGAGTGGGACCTCTCCATGGCCTCGCGGAAACGCGCGTACCCGGCGAGCTCGGAGCCGTCGCCCGCAGCCTTGCGGTTGCGACTGGCCCAACTGCCCCAGACTCCTGCACCGATCGCAGCCATAAGCGGAATCAGCAACCAGGCGAGCGCCGCCATGCCGACCTCCCAACCCCGATGAGCGACCGCAACTGACTGATCAGCAGATTAATCATCCGCAATGTCAACGCTCACGCGAGGGGTACGGTTACGCAACCGGAGCCCGGGTGAGAGGTTGGTTAACCCCAGAAGGGGTATCCCCGCCCCCGATCAGCAGGCGCCCACCCAATCCTCGGTGCCGTCCGAGAACCTCTGGTGCTTCCAGATGGGCACCTCGTGCTTGAGGTCGTCGATGAGCTTGCGGCAGGCCTCGAAGGCCTCGCCCCGGTGGGGACACGCCACGGCGACGACGACGGCGAGATCACCGACGCGCAGGTCCCCCACACGGTGCACCGCCGCGAGCGCCCGCACCGGGTACTCGGCGACGACCTTCTCGGCGATGCGCCGCATCTCGGCCTCGGCGGTCGGATGGCACGAGTACCCGAGCGCGTCGACGTCGGCGCCGCCGTCATGGTTTCGCACGGTCCCGACGAACAGGGCGATCCCTCCGGCGGCGTCGTCCCCGACAGCCCGGAAGACCTCGTCGACGGAGAGCGGGGTGTCCCGGATGGCCAGCAGCTTGATGGGCTCGTCCGCCGCCTGCTCACCGGGGTGATCACTGTTGGGTGCCATGCCCCCATCGTGCCGTACACCTCGGAGGAGGAGGAACAGACCGCTGTACTCAGCTCAGCACGGGCCGGCCACATCCAGCCCGTCCGGCGCTTGAGAGGACGACCCCGAAAGCGGATGAGTGATGAGTGGGGTGAGGAAGATGAGTGATGAGTGGGGTGAGGAAGCGGAAAGGCAGATGAGGGGGGTCTGGGGCGCAGTCCCAGGAGGGGAGGCCGGGGACGCAGTCTTCGGGCAGGGACCGGTGGACGCAGTCCCCGGGCAGCTCGGTGCAGGGGACGCAGTCCCCGGGCACGAACCGGTGCACCCAGTCCCGGGCAAGGGGTGCACGGGACACAATCCCCGGGCACGAACCGGTGCACCCAGTCCCGGGCAAGGGGTGCACGGGACACAATCCCCGGGCACGAGCCGGTGCACCCAGTCCCGGGCAAGGGGTGCACGGGACACAATCCCCGGGCACGAGCCGGTGCACCCAGTCCCGGGCGGGGGTCCGGGGGCGGAGCCCCCGGGGACGGGGCGGGTAAGGGCGGCGGGGGCGATCCCTGGCCCCAGCCGCCCACCGACCTCAGCCCCCTCAGACCCGTCGCCGAGCCTTCCGCGCCCTCCGCACCACCGCCGCCGCACCCAGCAGAGCGACCGTCGCCCCGGCGGCCCCCGCCGCCGTCGCGTCCTTGCGTCCCAGACGCCGGCCCACCACGGTGTGCCGCCCGGCCACCTCCTCCAGCAGCTCGGCCAGCACCTCCTCGTTCGTCCACTTCGGCCGCCACCCGGCGTCGTGCAGTCGGCTCCCGCTCACGACCCACGGGTACATCGTGTACGCGAGGTCCCCGGCCGGCGACGGCGTCAGCCCGATCCGGTGCAGCCGGGCCGCCGCGCCGAGCGCGACCGCGGACGGCAGCTCCATCCGCCGGATCCCGCTCAGCTCCTCGACCTCCTCCTGCTCCAGCCACCCCTCGCACCCGACGGCCAGTTCCCCGTCCACCTTCTCCAGAACCGCGTACTCCAGGGCGCTGCACAGATCCTCGACATGACAGAACTGCCACGCCGGCCGCGACCCCGCCACGACCAGCAGCCGAGGCGACTCGAAATACCTGGTCAACGCCGTGTCCGTGCCCCCGACCAGCACAGCGGGCCGCACCACGGTGACGTTCAGCCCCGGATGCGCCCTCGGCGCCCGCCGTGCGAGCCGCTCGATCTCCAGCAGGTCTCCGACCCCGGTCGCCTCCGCCGTCGCCCGCAGCTCGGCGTCCTCCGAGAGGGGCAGCTCGTTGTCCGGCAGCGCCCCGTAGACCATCGCGGAGGTGCACAGCACCACCCGGTGCACCCCGGCCGCCGCCGCCGCGGTCAGCACGGTCTGCGTCCCCCGCACGTTGTACGCCGTCCGCGCCGCCGGGTCCGTCTCCAGGTCCAGGTCGAGCGCCAGGTGCACCACCACGTCGGCGCCCCGCAGCTTGTCCGCGATCGCCGGGTCCCGCACGTCCAGGACGTGCCACCGCGCCGCCGCGCACTCTCCGCGCCGCTCGTCGATGGCGACGACTTCCCTGATCTCGGCGGACGTGGCGAGCCGCTCGGTGAGGAGCGCGCCGACGCCGGACGCGGCGCCGGTGACCGCGACCACGGGCCCGCGGGTGGCACCGTGGTCGGGCGACGGGTGGGCTGAATGGTTTCGCGCTGCGCGAACCTGCGGATCTGGGGAACTCACCGGGCGTCTCCAGCGGTTGTCTTCCGTACGGACGCAAAGCACGCGTGCGTACCAGGTGGCATCCATCCTGCCGCAGGCCGGGAGTCGGCGAAGCACCCAGGCCCGATCGGGTCAAGGTGTCTACGCTGGGTGGTGTTGTCGGGCAGCCAGCCGCCGGAAGGAACCGGTGGCCTTACCAGCCGAGGAATCCCGTGAGTGACACCCCATTCGGATTCGGCCTTCCGCCGGAGGAGCCGGAGAACGGCGACGAGGGCAAGAAGAAGGACCAGGAGAGCGGCGGTGGTCAGGGACCGGCCAACCCGTTCGGCTTCGGGTTGCCCGGAGCCGGCGGCGCCGGCGCCGACAACCCGCTCGCAGCGATGTTCGGTTCCCTGAACCCCACCGACCTGGGCGCCGCCTTCCAGCAGCTGGGCCAGATGCTCTCGTACGAGGGCGGCCCGGTGAACTGGGACATGGCCAAGCAGATCGCCCGCCAGACGGTCTCCCAGGGCACCCCGGACGGCACCAAGGACCAGAGCGTCAGCCCCGGCGAGCGCTCCGCGGTCGAGGAGGCCGTCCGCCTGGCCGACCTGTGGCTGGACGACGTGACGTCGCTGCCGTCCGGCGCGGGCTCCGCGGTGGCCTGGAGCCGCGCGGAGTGGGTGGAGGCGACCCTGCCGGTGTGGAAGGAGCTCGTCGACCCGGTCGCCGAGCGCGTCGGCTCGGCCATGGGCGACGTTCTGCCGGAGGAGATGCAGGCCATGGCGGGCCCGCTGATCGGCATGATGCGCTCCATGGGCGGCGCCATGTTCGGTACGCAGATCGGCCAGGCCCTCGGCGTGCTCGCCGGCGAGGTCGTCGGCTCCACCGACATCGGTCTGCCGCTCGGCCTGTCCGGGAAGGCCGCGCTGCTGCCGCTGAACATCGAGGTGTTCGGCAAGGACCTGGGTGTGCCCAAGGAGGAGGTGCGGCTGTATCTCGCGCTGCGTGAGGCCGCCCACCAGCGCCTGTTCGCCCACGTGCCGTGGCTGCGCTCGCACCTGTTCGGCGCCGTCGAGGGCTACGCCCGCGGCATCAAGGTCGACACGGCAAAGCTGGAGGACGTGGTCGGCCAGTTCGACCCGCAGAACCCGGAGGAGTTGCAGCAGGCGCTCCAGCAGGGCATGTTCCAGCCGGAGGACACGCCGGAGCAGAAGGCGGCCCTGGCCCGTCTGGAGACGGCGCTGGCGCTCGTCGAGGGCTGGGTGGACGCGGTGGTGCACGCGGCCGCGAAGCCGCGCCTGGCCTCCGCGGACGCGCTGCGGGAGACCCTGCGCCGCCGTCGTGCCTCGGGCGGCCCGGCCGAGCAGACGTTCGCCACGCTGATCGGTCTGGAGCTGCGCCCGCGCCGGCTGCGGGACGCCTCCCGCCTGTGGGCGTCGCTCACGGATGCGCGCGGTGTGGACGGGAGGGACGGCCTGTGGGCCCACCCGGACATGCTGCCGACCGCCTCCGACCTGGACGACCCGGACGGCTTCGTGCACCGCGAGCAGCTGGACTTCTCCGAGCTGGACAAGATGCTCGGGGAGGCGGCGGGCGGCTCCGGTCAGAAGCCGGACCTGAAGAAGAAGGACGACGGCGAAGCCGAGGGCGACGACACCGAGTGAGCCTCCACGACGACGCGGTCCTCGTGCTCAAGTCGTACGAGGACCAGGAAGAGCTGCGCCAGGACTATCTGGACCACCTCCAGGCGCACCCGGACGGCATGTGGAAGTCCTGCGCGGACGGGCACATCACCGCGAGCGCACTGGTGATCGACCCGGAGCACGGGCGGGTGCTCCTGACGCTCCACAGGAAAATCCGGATGTGGCTGCAGATGGGCGGCCACTGCGAGCCGGAGGACGCGACGCTGGCGGACGCCGCACGCCGCGAGGCGACCGAGGAGTCGGGCATCGAGGGGCTGATCCTGCTGCCCGGCGGGCCGGTGCGACTGGACCGGCATCTCACGCCGTGCGCCTGGCACCTCGACGTCCAGTACGCGGCGCTCGCCCCGGCCGGTGCCGTGGAGTCGATCAGCGACGAGTCCCTGGACCTGCGCTGGTTCCCGTACGCCGAGGTGGCGGACGTGGCGGACGAGTCGGTCGTACGGCTGCTGGAGGCGACGCGCGCCAGGCTTTGAAAGTGTGAAGACGTGAAGGTGATAAAGGGGTGGAAGGACTAAAGGGGTAAAGAGGTAAGGGGGTAAGGGGGGTCCGCCATTGCGGGCACCCCTTACACACGCTCAGCTCCAGACGTTGCCCTGGTTCTGGCTCCGTGCCCCGTGCTGCCCCATGCCGAACTGCGCGGCGAGGCCCTGCCCGATCTGGGCGTTCTGCGGTGGCAGCAGTTCGCTGGGCTGCACCAGGGCGAAGCCGCTGCCCATGAAGCTGAGCTCCCAGCCCTCTCCAGTGCTGCCGCGGCGCCGCCACACCCCCGAGGAGTGCGTCTGGGCCTGCATCTGCACCCTCAGACCGGTGGACCAGGCGACGATCGCGTCGGCGTCGCAGTTGACGTACCTGTCCGGCGTGACCTGCATCAGCAGCGGGGCACCCGACGTCATCAGCGCGACCTTGCCGCGGCCCGTGATGTTGAGCTGGTACTTGCCGGAGCCGGAGATCCCGTACAGGCTGTCGACGGCGATGACCTCGTGGTGCAGCGAGGAGTCCACCGCGAGGACGTAACTGCTGTCGACGGTCAGGCCGTCCTGCTCGACGTCCATGAGGTGCACGTGCTGTGCGAGGTTGGCGAGGTAGACGGTGCCCTGTCCGTGACAGCGCATCAGGTCCAGTCCCTCACCGGTGTGCGCACGCGCGCGACGCTGACCGCCGGTCTGGTACTCGGCGTCGAACTCGATGAGTCCCTGGTAGGCGACCATGGTGCCCTTGCGCGCCAGGATGTCGTCGTGGCCCTCCAGCAGGACGCGCAGCATCTGCGGGTTCTGCAGGCTGTAGCGGTCCTGGGTCTGCTGCTCGTTGTAGGCGAAAAGCGAGCTCTGCATGGTGTGCGGTTCCCCCCTCAGCCCCGGATCCGGAGGCGGTCGGTGCTGTCCTCGCTGGGCTGGACGACGACGATGCCCTGCCCGGAGAACGCCATCTGGTACGCCTCGCCGCTGCCGCGCCCGATGAGCGACTGCGCCTTGAAGCTGCGCTTGCCCTTCACCTTCAGGTTCGGGGACCAGGCGACGAGGGCGTCCGGGTCGACGTACGTCTCATCCTCGCCCCCGCCGCAGTCGACCACGATGGGAGTGCCGCGAGAGGTCAGGGCGACCCAGCCCTGACCGGAGACCTTCGTGTTCCACAGGCCCTGCCCGGCGAACTTGGCGAGGCCCTTGACGCGTTCGACACCCCACTGGAGGTGTGCGTCGAAGGCGAGCAGGTTGGTGGCGTTCACGGAGATCGCGTCCCCGGCCAGGTTGATGACGACGACGTTCGCCCCGTAGTCGGCGAGATAGAGCAGACCGTCGCCGGAGCACTTCATCAGGGGCGCGCCCTCACCGGTGATCCAGTCCCGTGCGATCTGGCGCACGGCGGGCGGGTTGGGCTCGTACTGGATGAACCCTTCGTAGGCGACCATCGAGCCCACGCGCGCGAGGAGGTCGTTTCCGGTCTGCATGGCGACCTTCAGCATGTGACTGCCGTGGTTCTCCATGCGGGCGGTGACGGGTGCGGCGGCGAAGCCCGCGAGCGGCTGGTTCATGACGGGCTCCCTCAGACCTCGTACGGCTGGACGACGACGAAATTGCCGGGCGCGGCCCGGAACTGCAGGTTCACGCCCTCTCCGGTGTGGCCGGGGTAGGCGTTGCGGCGCATACGGACCTGGCTGGAGACGATCACCTGGGCGGCGGCGGACCAGGCGACGACGGCGTTGGAGTCCACGAACGTGGTGGGGGTGACGGGCAGCACCACGGGTGCGCCGTGCGTCTTGACGACGATGGTGCCGGTCCCCTGGAACTGCATGGTGAACAGCGCGCCCCCGGGGATGCCGTGCCCCTCGATGCGCCGCACCTCGTACTGGAGGGACTCGTCGAAGGCGAGGACGTTCTCCGCGGAGACACAGATGGCGTCGCCCTGGAGCTCGATCGGGTGCAGATCGGTCGCGCTCTCCGCGAGGAACACCTGGCCCTGGCCCGTGCAGCGCATCAGCTGCATCTCCTGGCCGGTGGCGTTGCCCACGATCCGCCCGGCGAAGCCGGCGCCCTTGTAACCGAAGTCGACCTTGCCCTGGTAGAGCACCATGCTGCCCTGGCGGGCCAGTACGGGCTGACCGCCGATGCCGAGGTCCACCCGGACGAGCTTCTTGTTCTGCTGCGTCCACCGCTGCCCGGTGGGCGTCTCCTTGAAGGCCTGCAACGCGGCCACCACGCCGACGGCCTGCGGAGCGCCCTGGGGAACGCCGTATGGGGAGGGGGCTCCGGGCGGGCCCGGGTACTGGCCGGGAGCCTGGCCGTACGGCGGCTGCTGACCGTTTCCGGGCGGCATCGGCGCGGCCGGCTGCTGTCCGTATCCGGGCGGGGGGCCGGGCGGAGCGGGCGGCTGGGCGTGCGGCGCGGGGCCCGGCGGCGGCACGGTTGCTGCGGGAGGCGTGTTCAGGGGCGCGACGATGGTGGGCGCGGCGTGCACGGAGGGCGCGGGCGCCGGGGCGTGCGGGGCGGCACTCTGGGGCGGCGCGAAGCCCTGGGGGGCGGGCTGCGGCTGCTGCTGCATCGGCGCGGGGGCGGGTGCCGGGGGTGCGGGGATCGGTGCGGGCGCCGGGGCGGGTGCGGCAGGGGCGGCGAACGCGGGCGGGGCGAACCCCGGGACGGCACCGGTCTGCGGCTGCTGCGGCGCCGGTGTCTGCTCCTCCTCGAGTACCTCCCCGCCGAAGTTCTTCAGCAGCGCCTCGAGACCGCCGTCGAAACCCTGCCCGACCGCCGCGAACCGCCAGACGTCCTTGAGGTAAAAGTCGCCCAGCATGACCGCGCGTTCGGTGGTGAACTCGGATCCGCTGAAGGGGTAGCGGGCGACTTCCTCGCCGCCCGCGACGATACGCAGGTATCCGGGGCCGATCTGCGACATCTGTCCCGCGCCGTCGATCGTCGCCGTGAAGGACAGCTTGTGGATGTGCGGCGGGATCCTGTCAAGCGTGACCCGGAAGGACTCCGTGTCCCCCGCCTGCGGACCGAGGAGCTGAACGGCCTCCTCAGGCGTCTTCGGCTGGTTGAAGAAGACGAAGTACCGGTCGTCCGAGAGCCGTTCGTCGGCGTCCAGGCCGAAGCAGCTGATGTCGAAGGTCAGTCCGGGTGCCGAGATCTGCACGCCTACGTACAGGTCCGTGCCCGCCGTGAGGTCACTGATCCTGGCCTTGTGGCCGCGTTGGAATTCCCTGGCCATGCGTAACGACCGTCCCCCATCCCGAATGTGAGTGCGTCGCGCCAGGCTAACGGCAAACTCAGGGAGCGGAGTGAGCCGGTACAGACCCGGTACACAACCGCATCTTCGCGACGACCCGGTGGTATTCCGGCGCTGTGCAGAGTGCAGGCGGTGAGGAGGCGGGGAGGCCCCTACGGCCGCCGAAGGCGGTAGTGGGCGCGGTCGCGCCTACTCCTCGTCCTGCTCCGGCTGGTACGGCAGCCGGTCGGCCGCGACCACTCCTTCCAGATATCCGCGCGCACGCTCGGTGCGCGGATACGCCTCCAGCAACCGCCAGAATCGCGGCCCGTGCCCGGGTACGAGAAGGTGTGCGAGCTCGTGCAGCAGGACGTAGTCGATGACGTACTCGGGCATGCCCTGCAGCCGGTGCGACAGACGGATGCTGCCCTCGGAGGGGGTGCACGAGCCCCAGCGCGTGTTCTGGTTGGTGACCCAGCGGACCGAGGCGGGCCGCGCCCGGCCGTCCAGGTACTGCAGCGACAGCCGCTCGGCACGCTCGGCCAGATCGGCGTCGCCGATCACCCGGCGGCTCTCCTGGGCGGCCAGCTTGTCGAGCATGACGGTCACCCAGCGCTGCTCCTCCGCCTCGGACATCCGGGCGGGGATGAGCACGACAGTGCGATCACCCTCGCGGTAGGCGGACACCGTTCTGCGGCGTCGCGCGCTTCTGCGAACCTCGATCGCGCTCGTCCCCGAGCCGCTCGGCGGCTGGCTCGTCGTGCTGCGCTGTGGCTCTCCGGCGCGGTGCGGTGGGTCGGCGGGCACGCCCTGACGTTACCCGGTGCACACCGGGGAAGTCCCGCCTCCGGCGCGGTTCCGCACTGATCCCCACCCCGCATCCCTGATTCGTACGACGAACGCCTCCACCTGTGGAAAACCTTCGACACGTCCTCGCCGGGTCCAGGCATGCTGGCATGCGTCGGCGGACCAACGCATCCGCCGCCACACGCTGACGTACTGACGCATTACGGACTACGGGGGCCGGTCATGCATCCGATGGTGAAGCCCGCGCTGCGGCGCGGCTGGCGCGATCTGAACACCGTCCAGTTCGGGATGGCACCCGCGCACGCGATGGTGCTGGGCCCGGTGGACACCGCGACGGGCAGTTTCCTGACCCTGCTCGACGGCACCCGCGGGCTGCCACTGCTCCGCGAGGAGGCCCGCCGCATGGGCCTGCCGGACGGACACGTCGACGCGCTGGTGGGCAACCTGTCGGGCGCGGGCCTGCTCGATGACCCCACCGGCGGTGGCCCGCAGGCCGACGCCCTGCGCGCCAAGGCGACCGTCCTCGACCGCCTACGTGCCGATCTGGCATCGCTGTCCCTGGTCGCCCGTTCACCCGGTGAGGCCGCCCGGCGTCTGGCTGCACGCCGCTCCCTCCGGATCCAGGTACGCGGCGCGGGCCGCGTGGGAGTCGTCCTCGCCTCGCTCCTCGCGGGCGCCGGTGTCGGCGAGGTCGACGTCCGCGACACGGGCTGCGTCGAGCCGTGGGACGTGGCCCCGGGCGGCCTGCCGGCGGACGCGATCGGCGAGCGAAGAGAAGAGGCGGCCCGCCGCGCGGTCCGCGCGGCCGCACCCGACCGACCCCCGCGCCGGGAACGCACCGCGCGCCGCTCTCTCCACGACGACCCGGGCCCCGGCTTCTCCCTGGTGATCCTCGCCCCGCGCGACGGTGTCGACGTGCACGCTCCCGACCCGCTCACCGCGGAGCCACTGATCGCCTCGGGTACAGCCCATCTGTACGCGGGTGTCGCGGAAGGAACCGGAATCGTCGGCCCGTTCGTCCTGCCGGGCGAGACGAGCTGCGCCGGCTGCCTCGACCGCGGGCGCGCCGACCGGGACGAGACCTGGCCACGTCTGGTCGCGCAGTGGCGCTCGGGGCGCCGACGCCAGGTCCAGGCGTGCGACCTGGCGCTGGCGACCGCTGTCGCCGGAGTCGCCGCCGGGCACGCGCTCGCCTTCCTGGACGGCTTCGAGCCCGCCAGCGCGGGCGCGCGCTGGGAGGCGTCCGTGCCCCGGCTCGACTGGCACGCACGGCCGTTGTGGGCGCATCCCGCATGCGGGTGCGGCGCGGCGGAGAAAGGTAAGGAGGGACACACCTCCGAGGACGGGGAGCCGCGCGAGACAATGGCGGAGCAACGGCCGTCGAGGAACCTCTCCCGCAAGGCACACGCGGCACGGCTGTCTGGGACTTGGAGGGCGCATGTCTGATCTTCCCCGGAAGGCGGTCACACGGACCGCCAAGCTCGCCGCGCTCCCACTCGGCTTCGCCGGGCGAGCGACATGGGGACTCGGCAAACGGATCGTCGGCGAGTCCGCGGAGATGGTCGGCCGCGAACTCCAACAGCGAACGGCCGAGCAACTGTTCAAGGTGCTCGGTGAGCTCAAGGGTGGCGCGATGAAATTCGGGCAGGCGCTGTCCGTCTTCGAGTCGGCGCTCCCCGAAGAGGTCGCCGGCCCCTACCGCGCCGCCCTGACCAAGCTTCAGGAGGCGGCCCCGCCGATGCCGACCCGCACGGTGCACGGGGTCCTCGAGGAGCGGCTCGGCGAGGACTGGCACGAGCTGTTCCTGGAGTTCGAGGACAAGCCGTCGGCGGCGGCGTCGATCGGGCAGGTACACCGCGGGGTGTGGCACGACGGCCGCGAGGTCGCCGTCAAGGTCCAGTACCCGGGCGCGGGCGACGCACTGCTCTCCGATCTGAACCAACTCAGCCGTTTCGCCCGTCTGCTGGGCCCCCTGATCCCGGGCATGGACATCAAGCCGCTGATCACGGAGCTGCGCGACCGGGTTTCGGAAGAGCTGGACTACGGGCTGGAGGCGCAGGCGCAGCGGGCCCACGCGGAGGAGTTCGCGGGCGACCCCGACGTCATGGTGCCGGCGGTGGTGCACCAGTGCGAGCAGGTCCTGGTGACCGAGTGGATCGACGGCATACCGCTGTCGGAGGTGATCGCCGACGGCACCCAGGAGCAGCGGGACCGCGCCGGGCAGCTGCTGGCCCGCTTCCTCTTCTCCGGCCCGGCCCGTACGGGCCTGCTCCACGCGGACCCGCACCCGGGCAACTTCCGTCTCCTTCCCGGCCCCCGTCGCGGCGACGGGAAGGACGGCTGGCGCCTCGGCGTCTTGGACTTCGGCACGGTCGACCGCCTGCCGGGCGGCCTTCCCACCCCGATCGGACACTCCCTGCGCATGACCTTGGAGGGCGACGCCCAGTCGGTCTACGAACTGCTGCGCGAGGAAGGCTTCGTCAAGGAGTCCATCGCGCTCGACCCCGACGCGGTCCTCGACTACCTCCTCCCCATCATCGAACCGGCCCAGGCGGACGATTTCACCTTCACCCGCGGCTGGATGCGCAGCCAGGCGGCCCGTATCGCCGACCCGCGCTCCCCCGCCCACCAGCTGGGCAAGCAGCTCAACCTGCCCCCTGCCTACCTCCTCATCCACCGGGTGACCCTGAGCACGATCGGCGTGCTGTGCCAACTGGGCGCGACGGTCCGCCTGCGTGACGAGCTGGAGGAGTGGCTGCCGGGCTTCCTGCCGGAGGAGGCTCCGGAGGAGGAGACCGCGGCGGAGGCCTGACCGGACCGGAGTCGGACGGACCGGGCTCCCCGCAGGTGGCCGGTCCGCCCTCGATCTCGCAACGCGCCGCGGGGGCCGGCCCGTTCGGACCGGCCCCCGCAGGGTCTCCTCGTGCCGACGGCGGTCGGCTACTGCATCACGGCCATGGCGAGCGCACGGCGGGCGCGCAGCGAAGCACGCTCGGCACGGCGCTGCATCCGGCGGGCCACCGCCAGGCGCACAGCCTGGCGGTCCCGTTCCGCCTCGTGCAGGCGCTCGTGCATATGCGCACGAGCCAGGGCTTCTGGGATGAGTTGCATCTCTCGGGTCCTGTTCTGACGCGAGTCATTCGCGCCGGCGGTGGTGACGTCTCGGATCGCGGAGCCCATGGGCTCACTCGTGGACGGCTTCATCGGGGCCTGCTTCTGGGGGTCGTGCGTGTGGGGGCGGTCGATCGTTCCTGCGGTGTTCATGCCGTGACCGGGTTCTTGCGCGGGCGGCCACGCGGCCGCTTCCGGGCGACGACGACACCCTGGACGAAGAGCTCGCCACCCCAGACGCCCCAGGGCTCACGCCGCTCCTTGGCGCCGGCGAGGCACGCCTCGATGAGCGGGCAGGTGCGGCAGAGGGACTTGGCGTACTCGACGTCGGCCGGCGACTCGGCGAAGAAGACCTCCGGGTCGTATGAGCGGCACGGGACGGGCACGCCGAGGTTCTCGATGGCGTCGTCGAGCGCGGTCAGCGCGGTGAGCGGGGTCAAGGTGGAGTCCTCCGTGGGGCCGGGCGGGGGGATCGTTTCCGAAGGCGGTACGGACGGGGCGTGCGCTTCGAGTTGCACGGTTCGTCTTCCTCGTCTGGTCGTTCCGGTCCGGTCGGACCGGGTTTCGGCTGGTACCGGGTTCTTTTCTTGTCCCGAGGCCCCTTCTCTGCCGCCCCCGTTCGGGGAAAACAGAAGGGCCGCGGATCCCGGATGGGGTTCCGCGGCCCTGAAGGCGCCGGCCTGATCGTCGATCAGGCTGGATCACTCCAGGGTTCTGGCCCACGGAAGGCCCACATCAGGTGGTGCTGCGTCGTCTGCTTCCGGAATCCGGCACCGGCCGCCGCAAAGGCATAGGCCTGCGCCTGTGCCACTACCGCTTCCAGTGCCTTGGTCGGTCGCTCATTGCGCTCGCGGATGGGAAGACCCGCGAGGGACAGGGAGGACGCCGGACGCGCGGCACGAATGCCGGGCAGACCGGTGCCCAGGTCGGAGGCGCCGAGCAGGCACATGGAGACGACCGAGCGATCGGTCAGTTTCGCGGTGCTGGCGGAGCTGGTGTTGATGCTGATCACTTCAATCGCCTCCTCTCGGCGTCTCGGGGGACTGGGGTGAGCCAGTCCGACGGATATGCAAGTACAACACGGAATCAGGGCCTCCGAGAAGGCCGCTGTCCCCGTGGCTAAGAACCTATGGGGATTGCTGGGGCATGCGCAAACTATTTTTTCGACGAGTTGGTTTCAGTCACCGTTGTTCTGCTCCCCAACTTCGCGACCTGCGCAGATGGCCAAAACGTCGGCGCCGTAGCGGGCCAGTTTGCGGGCTCCAACCCCTGGGATGCGGGCCAGTTCACGCTCATCGGCGGGCACGGCCTCGGCAATCGCGACCAGCGTCCTGTCGGTGAAGACGCAGAACGCCGGCTGCCCACTGCGCTGTGCCTGCACGGCCCGCCACTCGCGCAGCCGTTCGTACAGGCCCTCGTCCATGTCGGAGGGGCAGTCGTCACAGCGCATCAGCTTCATCTCGCCCGCGTCGGACAGCGTGCGCCCACAGACCCGGCATCGGGCCGGAGTTCTGCTGGTACGGCGTGGGGTGAGGGCCGTGGCGGGCGTACTGAAAGCGCTGACGCCCCGTTCGATCCCACCCGTGCCTCCGTTGGAGGTACGGCCGGTGGTGGCGGAGGAGCCGGGACGCAGCCCGTCGAGGAACCGGCTCGGCCGCCGGCTCGGGCGGCCACCCGGTGAGCGGGACAGGGACCAGGAGACGTGGAGACGTTCCCTCGCGCGGGTGACGCCGACGTAGAGGAGACGGCGCTCCTCCTCGATCTGCTCGTCGGTCCTCGCGTAGGTGATGGGCATCATGCCCTCGGCGACCCCGACGAGGAAGACGGCGTCCCACTCCAGACCCTTCGCGGAGTGCAGGGAGGCGAGAGTGACGCCCTGCACGGTCGGGGCGTGCTGGGCGTTCGCCCGCTCGTCGAGTTCCGCCACGAGGTCGGCGAGGGTGGCGTCGGGCTTGGCCGCGGCGAAGTCCTGGGCGAGATTGACGAGCGCGGCCAGCGACTCCCACCGCTCTCTGACGGCTCCGGAGCCGGCGGGCGGCACGGATGTCCACCCTTCGCCCGCAAGGACGGCACGCACCTGGGAGGGCAGGTCGACGGTGTCGTCGAGGAGGGAGTCGTTCGCGCCGAAGCGGGCGGCGCCGCGCAGGGCGATGCCCGCCTTGCGCACCTCGGGGCGGTCGAAGAAGCGTTCGGCACCACGCAGCTGATAGGGCACCCCGGCGTCCGCGAGGGCTTGTTCGTAGATCTCGGACTGGGAGTTGGTGCGGAACAGGATGGCGATCTCGGACGCGGGCACACCGTCGGCGAGCAGGCCGCGGATGCGGCGGGCGGCACCCTCTGCCTCGGCGGGCTCGTCGGCGTACTCGGTGTAGACGGGTTCGGGGCCGGGGTCACGCTGCGAGACCAGTTCGAGGCGGTGTTCGGCGGCGCGGCCCCGGGCCTGGGCGAGCAGGCCGTTGGCGAGGTGGACGACCTGCGGGGTGGAGCGGTAGTCCCGGACCAGCTTGACGACCGTGGCTCCCGGGTGGCGGACACGGAAGTCGAGCAGGTGGTCGGGCGTGGCGCCGGTGAAGGAGTAGATCGTCTGGCTGGCGTCGCCGACCACGCACAGGTTGTCGCGGTCACCGAGCCACAGCTCCAGCAGGCGCTGCTGCAGCGGGCTGACGTCCTGGTACTCGTCGACGACGAAGTGCTGGTACTGGGCACGGACCTCCTCTGCGATGTCGTGCCGGTCCTGGAGGATGCCGACGGTGAGGAGGAGGACGTCCTCGAAGTCGATGACGCCGCGGTCCCGCTTGAGGTCTTCGTAGGCGGCGTAGAGCTGGGCGATCTCGGCGCGGTCGCGGGGCGCTTCGCGTCCGGTCTTGGCGGCCGCGGCGGCGTAGTCGGCGGGGACGGTCTGGGTGACCTTGGACCATTCGATTTCGGCCGTGACGTCCCGCAGCTCGTTGCGGTCGAGGCGGATGCGGCAGGCGGCGGCCGCGTCCGCGACGATCTGGACCTTGCGGTCGACGATCCTGGGGAGGCTGCCGCCGATCGCTTTCGGCCAGAAGTACTGGAGCTGGCGCAGGGCCGCGGAGTGGAAGGTACGGGCCTGGACACCGGTGGCGCCGAGCTGGCGGAGGCGCCCGCGCATCTCGCCCGCGGCACGGTTGGTGAACGTGACGGCCAGCACGCTGGAGGGCTGGAGGATGCCGGCCCGGACTCCGTAGGCGATGCGGTGGGTGATGGCCCGCGTCTTGCCGGTGCCGGCTCCGGCCAGCACGCACACCGGGCCGTGCAGGGCGGTCGCCACCTCACGCTGCTCGGGGTCGAGCCCCTCGAGCACGGCGTCGGCCCCGCTCGGCGCAGCCGAGTCCGGGGAGCCGCCGGGAACCCGGGAGAAGAGAGTGGAATGCCTTGCTGCTGTCACCCCGCCATGCTGCCAGGTCGGCGGAGGCGGGTGCGGCGGTTGTCCACAGGGGGACGGTTGCGGTCGTACTAATAGGTCTCATACGACAGGCGTCACGCCGACACGGCCCGGGGAATGGGGGAACCTTCGCGAACGTTGCCTTCTCAGCGACCACGCACCCTAGCCGTAAAGGAGCGCAACCGACATGTCGGGCACTGTGACGATGTACAGCACCTCATGGTGCGGCTACTGCCGTCGGCTGAAGAGCCAGCTGGACCGTGAGGGCATCACGTACGACGAGATCAACATCGAGCAGGACCCGGAGTCGGCCGCGTTCGTGGAGAAGGCGAACGGCGGAAACCAGACGGTGCCGACCGTGCTGTTCCCGGACGGCACCACGCTGACGAACCCGTCGCTGGCACAGGTCAAGCAGAAGATCGGCGCGTAACAACAGCCGTAGGGCAAGCCCTGCACGGAAGGCGGTTCCTGGCATACCTGAGGGACCGCCTTCTTATGATTTGTCCGGCTTGTCCCAAATCAGCGTGTACCGCCACAGGAGCCGGCGGCGGAACCGGCAACCGGGCAGCAGCTGCCGGGCAGCCTTCCGGACCTCGCCCCAGTGCATGGTCGAGTCCTCGATCGGCATGCCGGCCGGGCCCCGCTTGCCTCCGCGCAGCAGCGCATGCAGCCGGCTCGCCGGCACGCCGCAGCCGCTGATCACCCAGTCCAGGGACGTCCGGTTGTACGCCAGTCCGACGATCATGAGTCGCCCGCCGGGCGCCGTGAGCCGCACCAGACGCCCCACCGCCTCCTCGAAGGTCGTGTGGTGGACGACGGCGACCGCACTGACGAAGTCGTACCCGCCTTCCGGCAAGGAGGCGTCATCGAGGTAGTCCACTCGGAGGAAAGTGACGTTCGGGGGCGTGTCTCGGCGCGCCAGCCGGATCATCTCCGGCGAGCGGTCCACCCCGGTGACGGATCCGGCCCTGGTCGAAAGCTTCCGGGCGAGCAGACCGTCGCCGCAGCCGACGTCCAGAGCCGTGCCACAGCCGGCCGGTACGGCGGCGAGGACCGCGGGGTGGTAGTGGACATTGTGGTTCCAGTACGGGTCGTTCGTGCGCGCCCGCACCGGGTCAGACGCTCCGGGTCGGCAAGGGCTTGCCGTACCACAGCTCGATCAGACGGGCCGCGATGGAGATGCCGTACGGCGGCAGGACCTCTCCGGTCTCGAACGCGGTGCGCAGTTCCTCACGGGAGAACCAGCGCGCCTCGTGGATCTCGTCCCCGTCGACGTCGATGTCGGTGGTGGTGGCGTGGGCGAGGAAGCCGAGCATCAGGCTGGACGGGAAGGGCCAGGGCTGACTGGCGATGTACTGGACCTCGCCGATCGTGATGCCGACCTCTTCGAAGACCTCGCGGCGCACCGACTGCTCGATGGACTCCCCCGGCTCGACGAAGCCGGCGAGGGTCGAGAAGCGGCCCTCGGGCCAGTGCACCTGGCGGCCGAGCAGGATGCGGTCGTCGTCGTCCGTGACGGCCATGATCACAGCCGGGTCGGTGCGCGGGTAGTGCTCGGCGCCGCAGGCGGGGCAGCGGCGAATGTGACCGGCGGCCGCGATGACCGTGCGCTCGCCGCAGCGTGAGCAGAAGCGGTGCAGACGCTGCCAGTTCTCCAGGGCGACCGCGTGGACCATCAGCCCCGCGTCGCGTGGCGACAGCAGCAGTCCTGCCTCGCGCAGACCGGCCGGGCGCGCCGACTGGTCCATGCGGCCGGGAAGCGCGTCCTTCTGGAGGGCGAAGTAGCTGACGCCGTCCTCGTCGGTGCCCAGGAAGTAGCGGTGGGCCTCCGTGAGGGGGGCTTCGAAGGAGGGGGTCATGACCAGTTCGGTCCGGCCGTCGGGCGTCTCGTCGATGAGGACCTGGCCGCCGGAGACCACGAAGCAACGCGTCGAGGGGTGGCTCCAGGCCGCGGCGAGCCATGCCTCGTCGAGCCGGTGGTGGGCGGCCCGGTCGATGCCGCTCGGCGCGGTGAGCGAGATGGGCCGGTCGGCGGTGTGGTCGGTCCAGGTGGTCACGGGTGCTTCCAACTCCCCCGGTGCAACGGTGGTTTCGGCGGGCGGTTCAGCAAGGCGTAGGTCGGGCAGGGACCGGGCCGGGCGGGCGTGAGGCGGGCAGGGCGGCTCCTCCAGTGTGCCGTGCCGGGCGGTGCGCCCGGGCGACCCTGCGCGCCGCGCCTTCGTCAGTCTGCATCGCGCCGGCGCTCCCCCAGGTCGTCCCACAGGTATGCGGCGGTTTCGACGCCTTTGAGGAGCAGGTCGAGTTCGACCTTCTCGTTCGGGGCGTGCCAGCCGTCGGAGGGGATGGAGACGCCGAGGAACAGAACCGGTGCGCCGAGGACCTCCTGGAGGTCGGCAGCGGGTCCGGATCCGCCCTCGCGGGTAAAGCGGACGGGCTGCTGGAAGGCGCGGCCCATGGCGCGTACGACGGACTGCAGGGCTGGGTGGTCGAGGGGTGTCAGGCAGGGGCGGGTGGCCGCGCCGAACGTCACCTCGTGCCGGATCCCGGTGGGCAGCGCATCCGCCGCCCAGGCGCGCACCACCTTCTCGATGTGGTCGGGGTCCTGGCCCGCGACCAACCGGAAGGAGAGCTTGACCATGGCGGAGGACGGGATGATCGTCTTGCTGCCGGGGCCCTGGTAGCCGCCGCCGATGCCGTTGACCTCGGCGGTGGGGCGGGCCCAGATGCGCTCCAGGGTGGTGTGTCCCGCCTCCCCGTACGTGGCGGTCGACCGGGCGGTCCGCAGCCACTGCTCCTCGTCGAAGGGCAGTTCGGCGAAGAGTTCGCGCTCGCGATCGGTGAGGTCGATGACGCCGTCGTAGAAGCCCGGTATCGCCACGCGCGCGTGCTCGTCGTGCAGGGCGGCGACCAGGCGGGCGGCCGCGGTGGCCGGGTTGGGCACGGCGCCGCCGAAGGACCCGGAGTGGATGTCCTGCTCGGGCCCGTACAGGGTGATCTCGCATTCGGCGAGGCCGCGCATACCGGTGCAGACGGTCGGAATGTCCGCCGACCACATGCCGGTGTCCGAGACGATCACCGTGTCGGCGGCGAGCCGGTCGGCGTGCTGTTCGACGAGGGTGCGGAAGTTCGGGGAGCCGGATTCCTCCTCGCCCTCGATCAGCAGCTTCAGGTGGACGGCCGGAGTGGTGCGCCCGGTGGCGGCGAGGTGGGCGCGGACACCGAGGGTGTGGAAGAACACCTGGCCCTTGTCGTCGGCAGCCCCGCGCGCGTACAGGCGGCCGTCACGGATCACCGGTTCGAAGGGGTCGCTGTCCCAGCCGTCCTCGCGGGCGGCGGGCTGGACATCGTGGTGGCCGTAGACGAGGACGGTGGGTGCCTGCGGGTCGTCGGAGGGCCACTCGGCGAAGACCGCGGGAGCTCCGGCCGTCTGCCACACCTCGGCGGTGGGGAAGCCGGTCTCCTTGAGCTTGGCGGCGAGCCAGTCGGCACTGCGCCGTACGTCCGCCGCGCGCTCGGGCTGGGCGGACACCGACGGGATGCGCAGCCACTCCGCGAGGTCGTCGAGGAAGGCGGCACAGTGGCTGTCGATGTACGTACGGACGGCACTGTCCGGGGTCTCGCTCATGGCCACGAGCCTATCGGCCCGCGCCGACATCCTGGTCCGCCGGTTCCCCAGCGGAGGAGTCGGCCAGGAACAGCCGCTCGAGGGCGGCTCGGTCCGGGAGTCCTTCGGGGCGAACGACCTCGCCGCTGCGGACGTACAGGAACGCGGCGCTGACGGCGTCCAGCGGCACACCCTGCTGCTCGGCCCAGGCGAGGCGGTACAGGGCGAGCTGGAGCGGGTCGGCGGTGCGGGCGCGGCTGGTCTTCCAGTCGACGATCTCGTACCGCGTGCCGTCGTCGCCGTCCACACGGTAGACGGCGTCTATGCGGCCGCGCACCACGCGGCCGGCGATGCTGAGCTGGAAGGGCGCCTCGACGCGGTAGGGGGTGCGGTGGGCGTAGGGGGTGCGTTCGAAGGCGTCCTTGAGGGTCTCCAGGTCGCGCTCGTCGGCGATCTCGGCGTCGCTGCCGGGCAGTTCCTCCGGCTCCAGCATGGGCAGCCGCAGCTCCTCGAAGCGTGCCTCCACCCAGGCGTGGAATCGGGTGCCCCGGCGCGCCGCCGGCTGCGGAGGGCGGGGCATGGGGCGCGCGAGTTCCTGGGCGAGCCCGTCCGGGTCGGCGGCCAGGCGCAGCACCTGGGACGCGGTCAGGGACGGCGGCAGCGGCACGTCGGTGACGGCTGCGCGGGCGCGCAGCAGCTCTCCGGTGAGGGCGTCCAGATCGCGGTCCCAGGACGCGACGGTACGGGCCTCCTCCGGAGTGAGCGCCGGGGAGTCCTCGGGCGGGTGACGCCTGGCGTGCGGGACGGTGGGGGTGGCGTCGCCCGCGGGTACGCGCACGTGGGGGGCCGCGGAGGAGGGCGCGGGACGGTGGATCGGCCAGGAGTCCCAGTCGGAGGCGTCCTCTTCGGGGTGGTCGTACCCGACGGCTTCCTCCTCGGCGGGCGCGGGCGTGCCGTGGGCGGCTTCCTCCACCCCCAGGTCGTCGTAGAGGTCTTCGTCGTCCGGCGGTGGCGGCCATTCCGGGTCGTCGTACGCGTCCTGGCCGACGGCCGGATGAGCGCCGTCCTGGGAGGCAAGTTGCTGCAGGTGGGCGAGTACGGTCGCGGCGGCGGCGCGGCGGCGGGCCAGGGCGGCCTCGTCCAGCGGGAGCGGCCAGGCGTGGTCGGCGGCGGCCTCGTGGAGTGCCGGGTTCTCCTCGTCGTCGGCGGGCGGGTCGGCCCACACCTCGATCTCGCCGTGGCCGGCCTCGCAGTGCTCGTAGAGGGCCTGGAGAAAGTCCGAGGGGCCTCGGGGGCGCTTCTGGGCAGGGCCCCACCAGTGGCCGGAACCGAGCAGCAGGGAGCGGGGACGGGTGAAGGTGACGTAGCCGAGGCGCAGCTCCTCGGTGTGCTGGTGCTCCTTCATGGCCTCGTGGAAGGCCTTCAGGCCGCGGGAGTCCCAGGTCTCGACGTCGGGCAGGGTGTCGGCGTCGCCGCGCAGCGCGTGCGGCAGCACCTTGCCCTGGGCGGTCCACTTCTCGCGGCCCTGGGCGCTCGGGAAGGTGCCTTTGACCAGCCCGGGTACGGCGACGACGTCCCACTCCAGACCCTTGGACTTGTGCGCGGTGAGCACCTTGACGGTGTTCTCGCCACCAGGGAGGGCGTTGTCCAGGCCCTTCTCGTACTGGGCGGCGGTGCGCAGGAAACCGAGGAAGGCGAGAAGACTGGCGTCCGGTTCGTTGCCGGCGAACGACGCGGCGATGTCGAGGAAGTTCGAGAGGGTTTCGCGGCGGCGGGCGGCCAGCGCGTGCGGGGACGCGGACAGCTCCACTTCCAGGCCGGTGACGGCGAGCACGCGGTGCAGGACGTCCATCAGCGGGTCGGCGAGGGAGCGGCGCAGGTCACGCAGTTCGGCGGCCAGCCGTGCGAACCGTACGCGCGCGTCGGGTGAGAACGGCAGCCCGTCGTCCTCCCGCTCGGCCTCCATGGGCATCTCGAGGAAGGTGTCGAGGGCGTCCGCGAGCGAGATCACCTCGGACGGGTCGACGCCCTCGACGGCGGCGGCGAGCCGGCGGTCCGGGTCCTCGTCGTCGTCCACGCGCGCGTGCGACACGAGGAACCGGGCGCGCCGGCCCAGGAGCGCGAGGTCGCGGGGCCCGATGCGCCAACGCGGCCCGGTGAGGAGGCGCACCAGGGCGGCGTTGGCGCCGGGGTCCTGGAGGACCTCGCAGACGGCGACGAGGTCGGCGACCTCGGGCAGGTGCAGCAGCCCGGACAGACCCACGACCTCGACCGGGATGTCGCGCGCGACGAGGGCTCCCTGGATCTGGGCGAAGTCGGTCGCGGTGCGGCACAGGACGGCGATCTCGCCGGGAGCGGTGCCGGTGCGCACCAGGTGGGCGATGGAGTCGGCGATCCAGTCGATCTCCTCGGCGTGGGTGCGCAGCAGGGCGCAGCGCACCAGGCCGTCGCGCTCGGCGCCGGGGGCGGGGCGCAGGGCCTCCACACCCGCGTGCATCGCGCGCAGGGGCGCCGCGAGGCCGTTGGCCAGGTCGAGGAGGCGGCCGCCGCTTCGGCGGTTCTCGCTGAGGGCCTGGCGGGTGGCGGGGCGGCCTTCGGCGTGCGGGAAGTGCTCGGGGAAGTCGTCGAGGTTGGCGACGGAGGCTCCGCGCCAGCCGTAGATCGCCTGGCAGGGGTCGCCGACGGCGGTCACGGGGTGGCCGGTGCCGCCGCCGAAGAGTCCGGCGAGCAGGACGCGCTGGGCCACTGAGGTGTCCTGGTACTCGTCGAGCAGGACCACGCGGAACTCGTCCCGCAGGATGCGGCCCACCTCGGGGAGGCCGGCCAGCTGCGCGGAGAGGGCGATCTGGTCGCCGAAGTCGAGCAGGTCCCGCTCACGCTTGGCCGCTCGGTAGCGGATCACCAGCTCGGCGAGCTCGCGGCGGGCGGCGGCTGTCTCGGGGACCTTGCGCAGGTCGGCGTTGGTGAGCCTGACGCCCTGCAGGGTGCGCAGCAGCTCGGCGTCGTGGGCGCGCAGGTCCTCCGGTGCCACGAGGTGCTCGGCCAGTTCGGCGTCGAGGGTGAGCAGGTCGCCGACGAGGTCCGGGAAGGACCGGGTCAGCGCCGGATAGGGGCCGGGTGCCTCGCGCAGCACGCGTGCGGCGAGCTGGTAGCGGGTGGCGTCGGCGAGCAGGCGTGAGGTGGGCTCGAGCCCGATGCGCAGACCGTGGTCGGTGAGGAGCCGGCCCGCGAAGGCGTGGTACGTCGAGATCACCGGCTCGCCCGGCGGGTTGTCCGGGTCGATCACGTCCGGGTCGGTGACGCCCGCCTTGATCAGCGCCTTGCGGACCCGCTCGGCGAGTTCACCGGCCGCCTTGTTGGTGAAGGTCAGGCCGAGGACCTGCTCCGGGGCGACTTGTCCGGTGCCGACGAGCCACACCACGCGGGCCGCCATCACCGTGGTCTTGCCCGACCCGGCTCCGGCCACGATCACCTGCGGGGCGGGCGGCGCGGTGATGCAGGCCGTCTGCTCCGAAGTGAACGGGATGCCGAGGAGCTCCTTGAGCTGGTCGGGGTCGGTGATACGAGCGGGCACGACGGAGAGGCTATCGGTGGGCACTGACAGTGGTGCCCAGCTGCCTGCCGCGCTCGATGGTGTGCTGGTCGGAACGGGTGGTGCGACCGGTCACACACCGGGCTGTCACCCCTGTGCCGTCACTCCACGACCTGTCGGCCCTCCGGCCGCGCGCTGCACGACGCCCGGAACGCGCAGTGCGTGCAGTGCTGCCCGGTGGTCGGCGAGAAACGCTCGTCGAGGACCTTGCCGGCGGCGGTGGCCAGCAGCTCCCCGGCCCAATCACCTTCCAGGGGCTGTTGCGCCTGTACCTTGGGCAGCGTTTCACCACCGTCCTTCCTCGCCGCGCCCTGCCGCAGGTGCACCAGTTCCGCGCCGCCCGGCTCGGGGCGCCGACCGCCGAACGCCTCGTCGACGGCGCCCTCGCGCACGGCGAGCTGGTAGACCGCGAGCTGTGGATGACGGTCCACCTCCGCGGCACTGGGCGCCTGCTTGCCGGTCTTGAAGTCGACCACATAGGCGCGGCCCTCGCCGTCGGATTCCACGCGGTCCATGGAGCCGCGGATGCGCACCTGGTAGTCGCCTGCTTCGAGGGTGACGTCGAAGTCGTGCTCGCTGGCCACGGGCGTTCGCCCGGCGCGGACCCCGTTGGAGTGGACGTGCCAGTTCAGGAAGCGTTCGAGCGCCGCGCGCGCGTTGTCCTTCTCCTGAGCGGACTTCCACGGCGCGTCGAAGGCGAGGGCGTTCCACACCGAGTCCAGGCGTTCCATGAGGACGTCCAGGTCGGCGGGGGTGCGCCCGGAGGCGACCTCGTCGGCGAGGACGTGCACCACGTTCCCGAACCCCTGGGCGGCGGTCGCGGGCGTGTCGGCCTTCACCTCGCGGCCCAGGAACCACTGCAGCGCACATGTGTTCGCGAGCTGGTCGAGGGCGCTTCCGGAGAGCACGACGGGCTGGTCGCGGTCGCGCAGCGGCACCTTGCTCTCGGTCGGGTCCCACAGGCCCCACCAGCGGTACGGGTGAGCGGAGGGCACCAGGGGCCGTCCGTCCTCGTCGGCGAGGGCGGCGAGCCGGGCCAGCCGGTGGGCGGCGGCCGCACGAAGGGCGTCGGAGGCGCGCGGGTCGACGGTCGTGGCGCGCAGTTCGGCGACCAGGGCGGCGACGGACAGGGGGCGACGTGGGCGGCCGGTGACGTCCCTGGGTTCGACGCCGAGCTCGGCGAGGAAGCGGGAGGGCTGGTCGCCGTCGTCGGCGGGGGCCTTCACGGCGGTGACGACCAGCCGTTCACGCGCGCGCGTGCAGGCCACGTAGAACAGGCGGCGCTCCTCGGCGAGCAGCGCGCCCGGGGTGAGGGGTTCGGCAAGTCCGTCGCGGCCGATGCGGTCGGCCTCCAGGAGCGAGCCGCGGCGGCGCAGGTCGGGCCACAGGCCCTCCTGGACACCGGCGACGACGACCAGTCGCCACTGCAGCCCCTTGGAGCGGTGCGCGGTCATCAGGCGGACGGCGTCGGGGCGCACAGCGCGGCGGGTGAGCGTGTCGGCGGCGATGTCCTGGGCGTCGATCTCCTCCAGGAAGTTCAGGGCGCCCCGGCCGCCGATACGCTCCTCCGCGCGCGCGGAGGTCGCGAACAGGGCGCACACGGCATCCAGGTCACGGTCGGCGTTGCGCCCTGCCGCGCCGCCGCGCCGGGAGGCGTTCTCCAGCCGCCTGGGCCACGGCGTGCCGTCCCACAGCACCCACAGGGCCTCCTCCGCCGTGCCGCCGTTCGCGAGCCGCTCGCGGGCCTTCCGGAGCAGCGCGCCGAGGCGCTGGGCCCCGCGCGCGTACGCCGGGTCGTGCGTGACCAGGCGCTCGGGTTCGGCCAGCGCCCGCGCGAGCAGGTCGTCCGAGGGCGGGGGCACCGGGTTGCCGGCCGCCCGCTCCTCCTCGCGCAGGGCACGACCGAGGCGTCGCAGATCCGCGGTGTCCATGCCGGCGAGCGGGGAGGCGAGGAGGGTGAGCGCGGTCTCGGTGTCCAGCCAGGATTCCGACTCGGTCTCTTGTTCGACTTCCGCGGATCCGGACGTCGACACCTCCGCCTGCGCCACCGCCCGCAGCGCCGTCAGCAGCGGGGTCACCGCCGGCTCATGGCGCAGCGGCAGGTCGTCGCCGTCGATGTCCAGGGGGACACCGGCGGCCGTCAGGGCGCGGCGGACCGTGGGGATGGTGCGGGCTCCGGCGCGCACCAGGATGGCCATCTCACCCCACGGAACGCCGTCCTCGAGGTGCGCGCGGCGCAGGATGTCGGCGATGTTGTCCAGTTCCGTGCCCGGAGTGGGATACGTGTAGACCTCGACACGGCCCCCGTCCCGTACGGCGGCGAGCTCGCGGTGGGCGCGCACCTTCTCCGCCGGAAGCCGGGTCAGGGGCATGCGCTGGGTCAGCAGCCGGGTCGCGGCGAGGAGGGCGGCTCCGGAACGGCGGGACGTCCTGAGGACCTCCACCGGCGCCGGTGCGCCGCCGGTGCGGGGGAAAGCGTGGGGGAAGTCCAGGATGCCGTTCACGTCGGCGCCCCGGAACGCGTAGATCGACTGGTCGGGGTCGCCGAAGGCCACCAGGGTCCGGCCGCCGCCGGCGAGGGCCTGAAGGAGCCGTACCTGAGCGGGATCGGTGTCCTGGTACTCGTCGACGTAGACCGCGTCGTACTGGCCGGCCAGGCGCTCGGCGACGCCCGGGCGGCGGGCCAGCAGGACCGCGCGGTGGACCAGCTCCGCGTAGTCGATCACTCCCTGGAGGTCAAGGACGTCCAGGTACTCGGCGAGGAAAGCGGACGCGGCCTGCCAGTCGGGGCGGCCCGTGCGCTCGGCGAAGCGGCGCAGGGCGTCCGGGCCGAGGCCCAGTTCCCGGCTGCGGGCCAGCACGGCGCGGACCTCGTCGGCGAAGCCGCGCGTGGTCAGGCAGGCGCGCAGCTCGTCGGGCCAGCGCACGTGCGCGAGGCCGAGGCGCTCCAGATCCGGCTGGCCGGCGAGCAGCTCGCGCACGGTCACGTCCTGCTCGGGGCCGGACAGCAGGCGCAGAGGGTCCACGAACAGGCCGCTGTCCTGGTGGGCGCGGACAAGGGCGTAGCAGAACGAGTGGAACGTGGTGGCCTGCGGGGCGTGCGCGGCGCCGGTGCGCAGCGCCATGCGGTCGCGCAGGTCGACGGCTGCCTTGCGGCTGAACGTGAGCACCAGGATGCGTTCCGGGTCGCCGCCGCGGGCGATCCGGGCGGCGACGGACTCGACGAGCGTGGTCGTCTTCCCGGTACCCGGACCTGCGAGAACGAGCAGTGGGCCGGACTCGTGGTCAACCACCGCGCGCTGGCTCGCGTCCAGTCGAGGGGGATCCACCCGGACGGGCGGGGTACGCACCAGTCGGTAAGCGCCACGGCTCCCCTCCCGCACCCGGGGGTGCGGCAGGCGTCTGGTGGAGGAAGAGGAGCTCACGTGGTTCGCCGGTCCTGGTGGTCGTACTCGTGCTGGTCACTGCCGGCGCGGAACGCCGTCGTCGAGGGGCGGTGGTCGGGCGGCGGCCCACAGGGCTGCCGCGCGGGACGGACGGTGGTCACGGGATGAGGGGGACGCGCGCCCTCGACGCTACGCCCGCCCGGTCCGCGGAAGCAGGGCTTTCCCCATCTGCCGCCGCCCCCTCAGGTCGCTTCCGTCACTGCGGTCGCACTGTTCATGAACGTACGGCATGCCACGGCTGTGCCCTGCTTCACCCTTACGGGCGACGCGTGGCCGTTCGGCCCGTCCGATGCCGGAAGCTGTCAGACGTGACCCTCCGCGCGTTCGACGCCGTCCCAGCGGGCCCGCCGCATGTCGACCCGCGGCAGATGCCTCTCCGAGGCGCGGCCGGCCTCCCGCAGCGGGGTGCCCTCCGCCCGGTAGTGGCCGAGCGCGTCCAGCTCGTGGCCCGGGAGCAGTACGCCGTCCGCGCGGATGACGCGCCACCAGGGGACCGCTCCGCCGTAGAGCGCCATCACACGACCCACCTGGCGCGGACCTCCCTCCTCCAGCCACTCGGCGACGTCCCCGTACGTCATCACGCGCCCCGGCGGAATGCGTTCCGCCACGTCAAGGACTCGTTCCGCGTACTCCGGCAGGTCGTCCGCCGCAAGGTTCTCCTCGCTCATCCGCCCCATCCTGCCGCACCCCACCGACAATGTGATGAGAGAGCGGCCGACCGTGACCCTCGCCCCGGCGCAGTGCTTCGGGCAGACTGTGCGCCCCCGCATTTGCACCCTGATGCCCCCGTGTGTCGGGTGAGCATGCCACCATCGTGCGGGCGGTGACTGGTGATACGAGATCAAGAAGAGACGATGAAGCAACAGGGCGTGCACCCCGACGGCGCGGAGGGCACCCCTGGGGGTTCGTCGCGCCCTGACACCGCCGCAGCGGGCCATCACGCCGGCGAAGAGGCGAACGAAGAAGCGAACAAGGACAGGCGCACCGACGGCCTGCGCGAGACGGCGCACGACAGCGTCGGCAAGAAGGCGCACGACAGTGTCGGCGAGACGGCCCCCGACAGCGAGAACCAAGCCGCCGAGGCGCCCGACGTCGACACACCGCAGACAGCGGCTGCCCACCGGCGGCCGGAGCCGGACGAGGAGCGCACCGACGCCCACAACGACGAGGTGGAGGGCGACGAACCGCTGCTCCCCGCGCGCGTGCACCGTCCCTCGGACCTGATGCGTCTTCTGGTGGGCGTGCTCGGGATCGTGGTGCTGCTCGCGGTCGCCGCGTTCGCGCACGGCACCACATCGGGGCTCGAACAGGACATCAACAGGGGCACGGGGCAGGCACCCGATCTGCTGATCAAGATCGCGGGTCTGGCGTCGAGCATCGCGATCCTGCTGGTACCGGTCGCCTTCGCGATCGAACGGCTGATCAAGCGGGACGGGCTGCGCATCGCCGACGGCGTCCTCGCGGCGGTCCTGGCGCACGGAGTGACACTGGCCACGGACCTGTGGGTCGCCCGGGCCGCCCCGCCCTCCATCCAGGAGGCCCTCACCCAGCCCTCCCCCGGCGACATCCATGCCCTGACCGACCCGGTGCACGGCTATCTCGCGCCCGTCATCGCCTATATGACCGCCGTGGGCATGTCACGCAGGCCGCGTTGGCGTGCCGTGCTGTGGGTGGTGCTGCTGCTCGACGCCTTCTCGATGCTCGTCACCGGCTACACCACACCGTTCTCGATCATCCTGACGGTGCTGATCGGCTGGAGCGTCGCGGCCGGAACGCTGTACGCCGTCGGCTCGCCGAACGTACGGCCCACCGGGCGGACCCTGATGGCGGGGCTGCGCACCGTCGGCTTCCGCCCGGTGAGCGCGGCGCGCGAGGAGACGCCCGACACGGCGGACAACGGCGACCGCGGCCGGCGCTACTTCGTCACGCTGGAGGACGGCCCGCCCCTCGACGTCACCGTCGTCGACCGCGAGCAGCAGGCGCAGGGCTTCTTCTACCGTGTGTGGCGGCGGCTGACGCTGCGCGGGATCACCACGCGGCGCAGCCTGCAGTCGTTGCGGCAGGCCCTGGAGCAGGAGGCGCTCCTGGCGTACGCGGCCATCGCGGCCGGCGCCAACGCGCCCAAGCTGATCGCGACCTCCGAGCTGGGCCCCGACGCCGTGATGCTCGTCTACGAGCACACCGGCGGCCGCACCCTCGACCAGCTGGACGATGACGAGATCACCGACGATCTGCTGCACGACACCTGGCAGCAGGTGCGGGCGCTGCAGTCCCGGCGCATCGCGCACCGTCGGCTCGCCGGCGACGCTCTCGTGGTGGATCGTTCCGGCACCGTCATCCTGACGGACCTGCGCGGCGGCGAGATCGCGGCCGGTGACCTGGTGCTGCGCATGGACATCGCGCAGCTGCTGACCACGCTCGGGCTCCGGGTCGGCGCGGAACGGGCGGTGGCGTCCGCGGTCGACGTGCTCGGCCCGGACGCGGTCGCCGACTGTCTGCCCATGCTGCAACCCATCGCGCTGACCCGCTCCACGCGCGCGACGCTCAGGAAACTGGCGCGGGAGCGGGCGCAGCGGGAGCGGGAGGCCGTCCTGGAGGCTTCCCGGCAGGCCAAAGTGGCTCGCGGGGAGGAGGCCCACGACGGCTCCACGATCACCCTCGACAAGCCGGACAAGAAGGCGGTCCGCGCCGAGCAGCGGGCCGAGAAGCGAGCGATCGACGAGGCGCTGGAGGAGGCCCGCGAGGAGGACCTGCTCACGCAGATCCGCCACCAGGTGCTGCGCATCCGGCCGCAGGCGCCGGTGGAGCCGGCCCGCCTGGAGCGGGTCCGGCCGCGCACACTGATCAGCTTCATGGCGGGCGCCATCGGCGCGTACTTCCTGCTGACGCAGCTCACCCACATCCAGTTCGGCACACTCTTCGCCAACGCCGAGTGGGGCTGGGTGGCGGCGGCCGTGTTCTTCTCCGCACTGAGCTACGTCGCGGCGGCGATGGCGCTGCTGGGCTTCGTGCCCGAGCGCGTGCCGTTCCTGCGGGCCGTGGCCGCGCAGGTCGCCGGGTCGTTCGTGAAGATCGTGGCGCCCGCCGCGGTCGGGGGCGTGGCGCTCAACACCCGCTTCCTCCAGCGCGCGGGGGTGCGGCCGGGACTCGCGGTGGCGAGCGTCGGCGCCTCGCAGCTGTTCGGGCTGGGCTGCCACATCCTGATGCTGCTGTCCTTCGGCTACCTCACGGGCACCGAGAAGACGCCGTCCCTGTCCCCGTCCCGCACGGTCATCGCGGGGCTGCTGACGGTCGCGGTGCTCGTCCTGGTGGTCACGTCCGTGCCGTTCCTGCGGAAGTTCGTCGTCACGCGCGTGCGCTCGCTGTTCGCGGGTGTCGTCCCGCGCATGCTCGACGTACTGCAGCGGCCGCAGAAGCTGATCACCGGCATCGGCGGCATGCTGCTGCTGACCGCGTCCTTCGTGATGTGCCTGGACGCCTCGATCCGGGCGTTCGGGCACGAGGAGAGGACCACTCTGAGCCTGGCCAGCGTCGCGGTCGTCTTCCTCGCCGGCAACGCCCTCGGCTCGGCCGCCCCGACCCCGGGCGGAGTGGGCGCGGTCGAGGCGACGCTGACGGTCGGTCTGATCGCCGTCGGCCTCCCCAAGGAGGTCGCGGCACCCGCGGTGCTGCTGTACCGGCTGCTGACGCTGTGGCTGCCCGTGCTGCCCGGGTGGCTGTTCTTCAACCATCTGACGCGCAAGGACGCGCTCTAGGACGGTCGCGCACAGCACGCGCGCGTGGGAGCTCGCAAGGCCCACCCGTGCTGCCCGGCACCACTCCTCCGCCACCGGCGACCCGCGGTGACGGCAGCCGGACTCACCCGCACGGACCGCGTCCCGAGCGCCCCGGGCCGTGCGGTCGCACGATGGGAACATGCCGAACCGTCTCCCGAAGCGCGCCGCTACCGTGAGCGCCTCCGCAGTGCTTGTGTCCTCCCTACTGACGGGCTGCGCCGGCGGCTTCGTGGACGGGGAACTGTCGAGTCAGAAGCTGATCTGGACGAACTGTCCGGCGCCGTCCACGTCGGAGGGCGGCGGTACCGCCCCCTCGCCGCTGCCGAACGGTGGACGGTGGCAGTGCGCGACCCTGAAGGCGCCACTGAACTGGGACGACCCCACGAGCGGCACCATCGACATCGCGCTGATCCGGGTCAAGGCAAGCGGCCCCCCGAGCCGGCGGATCGGTTCCCTCATCTTCAACTTCGGCGGCCCGGGCGGCTCCGGTGTCAGCGCGCTGCCCGCCTTCGCACAGGACTACGAGACCCTGCGCACCCGCTATGACCTCGTGAGCTTCGACCCACGCGGAGTCGGCCGCAGCGCCGGTGTGAAGTGCGAGGACGACCAGCAGCTCGACGCCTTCTTCCAGCAGGACGAGACGCCCGACAACGCGGCCGAGCTGACCGCCTTCCTGAACAGCACCAAGCAGTTCAACAACGCCTGCGAGAAGCGCTCCGGCAAGGTGCTGCCCCATGTGCGCACCACCGACGCGGCACGCGACATGGACCTGCTGCGCCAGGTGCTCGGCGACAAGAAGCTGCACTACTTCGGCATCTCGTACGGAACCGAACTCGGCGGTGTCTACGCGCACTTGTTCCCGAAGAACGTCGGGCGAGCTGTGCTGGACGGGGTCGTCGACCCCACGCAGAACCCGGAGCAGAGCGCGCTCGGACAGGCCAAGGGCTTCCAGCTCGCGCTCGACAACTACGCCCGGGACTGCACCTCCAGGAGCACCGGTTGCCCCGTCGGCCGCACCCCGCAGGACGTCGAGAACCGGATCACCGCCCTGCTGAAAAGACTGGACGCCAAGCCGATCCCCGGCGTCTTCCCCCGCCGGCTGACCCAGACCGCCGCGACCAACGGCATCGCGCAGGCGTTGTACTCCAAGGACTTCTGGGGCTACCTGACCGAAGGACTGCAGCAGGCGTACGCCGGTGACGGGGAGTTGCTGATGCTGCTGTCCGACGCGATGAACGGGCGCAACGAGAACGGCCAGTACAGCAACCTCATCCCCGCGAACGTGGCCATCAACTGCGCTGACGAGAAGCCGCGGTACACACCGGCCGACGTGAAGGCCAAGCTGCCGCGGTTCCGGGCCGCCTCCCCGGTGTTCGGTGACTTCCTGGCCTGGGGCATGCTCAGCTGCACGGGCTGGCCCGTGGCAGGAGCCGCCAACCATCCGAACGTGAGCGCGCCCGGCGCCCCGCCGATCCTCGTGATCGGCAACACCGGCGACCCGGCCACCCCGTACGAGGGCGCCAGGAGGATGGCGGACGCACTGGGCAAGGGCGTCGGCGTGGAGCTGACGTACAAGGGCCAAGGGCACGGCGCCTACGACAGCAAGAACAAGTGCGTGCAGAGCGTCGTGAACAGCTACCTGCTGAACGGAAAGGTCCCCGCGGCCGGCACCGTCTGCACCTGACCGGCCCACCTGCACCCGGCCCATCCACGCCCGACCCGCGTTACGAATCAGCAGGTCAGAGGGTTATCCACAGGTCGACATGGGGTCCGGTCGACCCGCCTACCATGGCCTCATTGCTTTCCGCGGAACCGAGCGGGGAGCGGACGAGGGGGGTACACATGTCACGTTTCGCACGGTGGACGGCCGCGATCGCCGCCGCGCTGCTGGTGGCCGGCTGCGGTGGCGGTTCTTCCGTCGGGGCCTCGGGGCTGCCCTCCTCCCTCGCCTCGCAGAAGCTCGACTGGGGTCGTTGCAAGGGCCCTTCGGCGCCGGACGGCGACTGGCAGTGCGCCACGCTGAAGGCACCGCTGGACTGGGCGAAGCCGGACGGTGAGACGATCGGCCTGGCACTGATCCGGTCCCGGGCCGCCCGAGGCGACCGGATCGGCTCACTGCTCTTCAACTTCGGCGGTCCGGGCGGCTCGGGGGTCTCGATGATGCCGTCGTTCGCGAGCACGCTCTCCACTCTGCACGAGCGGTACGACCTGGTGAGCTGGGACCCCCGCGGCGTCGGGGCCAGCGAGGGGATCCGCTGTCGCAGCGACAAGGCGATCCAGGCCGCCGAGAGCATCGATGTGACACCGGACGACACTGCTGAGGAGAAGGCGTACCTCGATGACGCCGCCGACTTCGGCAAAGGCTGCGCGAAGGCCGCCGGAAAGCTGCTCGGGCACGTCTCGACGACCGACACCGCGCGGGACATGGACCTGATGCGCCAAGTCCTCGGCGACCGCACGACGCACTACTTCGGCATCTCGTACGGCACCGAACTGGGCGGTGTGTACGCCCACCTGTTCCCGAAGAACGTGGGACGCATGGTGCTGGACGCCGTCGTCGACCCCACGGCGGACAGCGTCGGCCACGCCAAGAACCAGGCCCTCGGGTTCCAGCGCGCCCTGGACGACTATCTGAGGTCGACGGGGCAGGACCCGAGGCAGGGCTCGAAAAAGATCACCGCGTTGCTGCGACGGATCGACGCGGAACCGCTGCCTACCTCGTCGGGCCGGAAGCTCACCCAGACACTGGCCCTCACCGGCATCGTGCTGCCGCTCTACAGCAAGCAGAGCTGGCCCGTGCTCACCAGCGCCCTGCAGGCGGCCGAGGCGGGCGACGGTTCTCAGCTGCTGAGGCTGGCCGACGACTACAACGAGCGCGACGCGTCGGGCCACTACGGCACGACGACACACGCGCAACGGGTCATATCGTGCCTCGACGACAGGCAGCGGCCGACGCCCCAGTCGGTGCGGAAACTGCTGCCGGAGTTCGAGAAGATCTCACCCGTCTTCGGCGACTTCCTGGGGTGGGACGCGGCCGGCTGGTGCCACGACTGGCCGGTGGCCGGGCAGTACGACCACCCGGTGGTCAGCGCTCCGGGAGCCGCGCCGGTGCTGCTGGTGGGCAACACCGGGGATCCGGCGACGCCCTACGAGGGCGCCCGGAAGATGGCCGACGCGCTGGGCAAGGGTGTCGGTGTGGAGCTCACCTGGAAGGGCGAGGGCCACGGGGCGTACGGAAACGGAAGCACCTGCGTGGACTCCGCGGTCAACGCGTATCTGCTGCACGGGACCGTACCAAAGGACGGAACGGTCTGTTCATGACGGCGGTGGGGGCTTCGGGCGCCCGTGGCGCCCGAAGCCCCCACCTTCGCAGTCAGGAGGTGAGCCGAGGCTCAGTACACCGGCTTGTGCGGTTCGATCTGGTTGACCCAGCCGATCACGCCGCCACCCACGTGGACGGCGTCGGAGAAGCCCGCCGACTTCAGGACCGCGAGGACTTCCGCACTGCGGACACCCGTCTTGCAGTGCAGGACGATCTTCCTGTCCTGCGGGAGGGTCTCCAGGGCGGTGCCCATCAGGAACTCGTTCTTCGGGATCAGCTTGGCACCCGGGATGGAGACGATCTCGTATTCGTTCGGCTCGCGGACGTCGATGATCTCGATGTTCTCGCCGTCGTCGATCCACTCCTTGAGCTGCTTGGGAGTGATCGTCGAGTCGGCGGCCGCCGCCTGGGCCTCCTCGGAGACGACGCCGCAGAAGGCCTCGTAGTCGATGAGCTCGGTGACGGTCGGGTTCTCACCGCAGACCGCGCAGTTCGGGTCCTTGCGGACCTTGACCTGGCGGTACTGCATCTCCAGGGCGTCGTAGATCATCAGTCGGCCGACCAGCGGCTCGCCGATGCCCGTGAGGAGCTTGATGGCCTCGTTGACCTGGATGGAGCCGATGGACGCGCACAGCACGCCCAGGACGCCGCCCTCGGCGCAGGACGGGACCATGCCCGGCGGCGGGGGCTCCGGGTACAGGCAGCGGTAGCAGGGGCCGTGCTCGGACCAGAAGACGGAGGCCTGGCCGTCGAAGCGGTAGATCGAACCCCACACGTACGGCTTGTTCAGCAGCACGCAGGCGTCATTGACCAGGTAGCGGGTCGCGAAGTTGTCGGTGCCGTCGATGATCAGGTCGTACTGGCTGAACAGGTCCATCACGTTGTCGGCTTCGAGCCGCTCTTCGTGCAGGACCACGTTGACGTACGGGTTGATGCCCTTGACGGTGTCTCGCGCGGACTCGGCCTTGGAGCGGCCGATGTCGGACTGACTGTGGATGATCTGCCGCTGCAGGTTCGACTCGTCGACCTCGTCGAACTCCACGATGCCGAGCGTTCCCACGCCCGCCGCGGCCAGGTACATCAGCGCCGGCGAGCCCAGGCCGCCGGCGCCCACACAGAGCACCTTGGCGTTCTTCAGCCGCTTCTGCCCGTCCATCCCGACATCGGGGATGATCAGGTGGCGGGAGTACCTGCGGACCTCGTCTACGGTGAGCTCGGAAGCCGGCTCGACCAGGGGTGGCAGCGACACGGGGACTCCGTTGGTCGGTCAATCACTACGGTTGTTCTCCTCGTAACACTGCCACGCCCTTCTTCATTCCGAGACACCCGTTCCGAGGCGCGAGACGATGTCGTCCCAGTAGCCGGGCATGGGCTCCCAGGGGTCGGTGCGGCCGCCACGATCCGTGCGGTCGGTGAACCACACCGTGGCGGCGCCCTGCCAGCGGGCGATGCGCAGCGCCTCCTCGAGGTGGCCGCGGGGCACGCCGTGCACGAAGTGGCAGAAGCGTTCGGGCGGGTGCTCGGCGGTCCATTCGGCGACCTGCGACCAGCGGTAGTCGCTCCAGGAGCCGGAGAAGGTGACCAGTTGGTCGGCGTGTTCGGCATATCCGGGATGGGGGTGAGTGCCGTGCCCGAGCACGATGTGGCCCGGGGCGAGCAGGGCACGCAGGCTGGTGACCGTGCGGCGGACCTCGGGGAGCATCGCGCGCTCGGTCGGGCAGCGGTGCAGGAGGAAGCCGTCGACTCGATACCAGTCGAGATACCGGCGTGCCTCCGAGATCAGTTCGCCGAAGGGGCGTGCGCCATGGGTGAGGTCGAGGTGACCGAGAACACGGACGCCCGCGTTGTTCAGCTGTCCCGCCGCCTCCAGGCAGTGCGGGTCGGGCCGGCTGCCGGGGCCTCCGCTGACGTTCAGGACGGCCCAGTGCACCGGGGTGCCCGGGCGCGTGATCTGTCTCCACTCCAGCGGGGCGACGAGGGGGTGGGCGTAGCCGGGGATGCCGAGGCCCACGCTCAGGCCGGTGCTCGCGGTGCCCGCTGTGGTGCTGGTCAGATGCGGCATGCCGCCTCCATCCAGATGTCCGCGAGGGACTCCTCGAGGTTGATCCGGGGCCGCCAGCCGAGCCGGTCGCGGGCGGTGCGGACGTCGGCCTGCTGCCAGCTGCCGCAGCCGTCCGGGTAGGGGTAGGCGACCGGGACGGCGTGTTCGGGGTCGCCCCGGTGGTGGGCGAGTGCCGGCCGCACCGGGCCGGGAGGGCCGTCCAGTTCGTGCAGGGCGCCCCCGTAGCCGGCCACGCGGGCGAGGACGGCGGCGGCGTCACGCAGGCGCACGGCGCGGCCCGAGCCGATGTTGATCACGCCCTGGGCGGCGGAGAGGGAGGCGGCGTGGACGGCGCGGGCGACGTCGCGGACGTCGACGAAGTCGCGCTGGACGCCGAGGCCGCCGAGCTTGAGTTCGCCGTCGCCGGACTGCATGGCGCGGCGCAGGGCTTCGGCGAGGCGGCCGAGCGGGGACCCGGCGGGGGTGCCGGGCCCGGCGGGCGAGAACACGCGGAGCACGACGGCGTCGAGCCCGGAGCCGAGGACGAGTTCGGTGGCGGCGAGTTTGCTGACGCCGTACGGGCCGCCGGGGCGCGGGACCGCGTCTTCGGCCGTGGAGGAGCCTGGCTGGCTGGGTCCGTACTCCGCGCTGCAGCCGATCTGCACCAGGCGGGCCCCGCAGCCGCTGCGGCGCAGGGCCTCGCAGACGGTGGCGACGGCGACGGTGTTGTGCCGGGTGAGTTCGCGGGCGCCGCCGCGGATGGCACCGGCGCAGTTGATGACGACTCCGGGGTGCACGGCGTCCAGGAAGCGGGTGAGCGCGCCGGGGCTGCCGGAGGCGAGGTCGAACCGTACGTCGGCGTCGTCGCCGCGTCCCAGCGCGGTGAGCTGTACGGCCGGGTCGGCGAGCAGGCGGTCGGCGACGAAGCGGCCGATGTATCCGTTGGCTCCGATCAGCAGGACCCTCATCGGGCGGCTCCCGGGGCGGACTCTCCGGTTCGGGAGGTGATCATCTGGCGTTTCTCCTTACGAGGGTGGTGCCGTGGGATGAGAGGGGCCCCGCGGTGTCGGGCCCGCGGGAGGGGTGCCGGGGACCGGGTCCCGGGCGGCGGTCGCGGTCCATGACGTCCCAGTGGTCATGGGCCAACGGCTCAGGGGGATCCGGGCGGCCGGGCGTGGGCCGAGGCGCGGGTCAGCGTGCGGATCGCGTGGATCAGCAGGGTCAGGGCCGCGAGGGTGCAGACGAGGGCCGGTAAGGCGTCCGCGCCCCAGGCGTCGGTCAGCGTCTCGACCGGCGTGGCGAGAGCGGAGCAGCCGGGGAGCCGGGCGGCGAACACCGTGGCCAGGGCGGTCGCCTCGATGGCGGCCGCGGTACCGAGGACGACGGTCGGGGCCCGCCCGGCGCCGTGGACGGCGAGCAGCCGGGCGAGCAGCAGGAGTGCTCCCAGGGCGCCGGCTCCTGGCGGAAGGGCGGGTTCGTCGAGGAGGGCTCCGGTGAACGCGAGCAGTGCGGCGAGGGCGCCGAGGAAGAGGGCGAACACACCGAGGAACAGCGGGGTGACCGAGGCCGCGAACTCCTCGAGGCCGCGGCTCGCGGCGAGTCGGCGGCGGGCGCGGACGGCGAAGAGGCGGGCGCACCAGGCGGCCGGGCCGCAGGCCAGAGCGAGGGCCAGGACGGACGCGGTGGCCGGGGGCCAGCGGCCGTCGGGGCCGCCGTCCAGGGCAGCGCGCAGCAGGCCGTCGCCGAGGAGGGCGTAGGCGAGCAGCCAGCACGTCCACACGCGTGTGGCGGCGGAGGTGGCGGGGGCGCGCAGCGGGCCACGGGCGAGTGCCACGCGCAGGCCCAGCGTGACGGCGAGGGCACCGAGTGCGGCGACGGCGAGGTGGGCGCGGTCCTCGGTGGTGGCCCGCAGGCCGACGACGACGGCGGTGCACAGGGCGCCCGGGAGCAGGGCGAGGACGGCCCACGCCCGGTGTTCGCGGGTGGTGCCCGTGGGGGCGCGGTGGGGTGCAGGCCGGTCGTCGTCGCGGGGTACGCGCGCGTACATCTCCTCGGCGAGCGAGAAGACGTCGCGGTGCCGGTAGCGGGCGGCGGCCCGGTCGGTCAGTCCGTGGGCCTCCAGACCGGCCGCGATCTCCAGCGGGTCGACGGCCTGTTGGCACAGCTCGCGGTGCCGGTGCATGAGGGCCTTGACGGGGTCGGCGGCACCTCGGCGGGCGGGGGGCCTGTGTGCGGGATCCGCGCTCCCGGCGTCCGCGGCGCGCGCGGCACCGGCGGCGTGGGGTGCTCGCCGCGTCGCGCCCTCATGGGGCGCTCGCTCCCGCGCGACAACCCTTGCACGTGCCTCCGTTGTCCCGTCCGCGCTCATGTGCGCGTCCTCCACCCCGAAGTCCCATCCCTCCGGTCTCGTGTCCCAGGCGTCGGAGCCATGCGGTGCGCCCGCGCCGCTCACGTCTCTCATCGCGCGCCCTCCGCTGTCGGTACGGGCGCGTGGGGCGGGACGTCGGCGCGTACGGGGGTCGGCGCGGCGTCCTGCACGCACGCCCAGCGGGGTCGGGCGCCGGGGAGCCGGGGCTCGGTCCAGCGGCCGGGCAGATGGGCCTCCGCGGGCGCTCCGAAGGGCAGCGGGTCGCCCGCATCGTCCAGCACGACCCGCCGTACCGGCGCGTGGGAGACGATCTCCAGGTAAATGCCGTGAAATGCCGCCACGTTCTGCTCGACGGTGAACAGTTCGAGGGCTCGCGCGCGGGCGGCCGCGCCGAGGCGCTCACGGCGCGCGGGGTCGCGCAGCAGTGCCAGGCACGCCTCTGCGAGCGCGCGCGGGTTGCGCGGCGGAACCACGAGGCCCGTGCCGCCGATGACCTCCACCACCGCGCCCACATCCGTGGACACCGTCGCGCGACCGCAGAACATGGCCTCCACCAGGCTGATCGGAAATCCCTCCACGACGCTCGACAGGACCACGACCGCCCCGGCCGCGTAGGCCTCCGCCAGGTCGGGCACTTCCGGACCGCCGATCTCCTCGAAGGACACCGGGTTGTCGCCGACGACGTGCACGCCCTCCGCCTCGTCCGGGAACAGTTGCGCGGCCAGAGCCCTGCACTGTCCGAGGTACTCCGCGCCTTCGGCGCCCGCCGGGGTCCCGACCACGCGCAGCCTGGCCTTCGGCTCCGCCTTGCGGATCTCCGCGAAGGCGTGCAGCAGGCAGACCAGGTCCTTGGCGGGTTCCACGCGGCCGACCCAGACCAGGGTGTAGGGGTCCGCGCGGTCGGCGGCCTCGCCCACGTCCGTGAAGCGGGACGCCTCCATGCCGGGGTAGACCGTGCGGACCTTGGCGCGGTCTGCGCCGCACCGCTCCTGCCAGCGCCGGGCGTGGGCGTTGCCGGGTGTCACGCAGGCGGCCCGCCGGTACACCTCTGCGGCCAGCCGGCGTTGGAAGGAGGCGAGCAGCGCACGCACCGGGCGCGTCTCGTCCGTCGCTCCCAGGTAGTGCGCCCGCAGCCGTACGCCGTACTCGGTGACCAGCAGGGGAATGCCGGAGAAGTGCCCGGCGAGCAGTCCGGGCAGGGCCGCGGCGGCGCCCGACGTGGCGTGGCAGAGGTCGACGGAGCCGAGTCCGTCGTCCTCGTACCAGTCGAGCGAGAGGGGGCGCAGGGCGCGTTCGACATGTGCGGCCACCTCAAGCAGATCGGGGACCTCCGCCGAGCGCGCCGAGCGGAGGGCGCCCGGTGCGCGGCAGGCGCCCTCCAGCGCGCGTACGGCGGTTTCGGAGCGCAGGGCGCGGGCCAGTCCGCCCTCGTCACGGGCGAGTTCGGCCAGCGCGTACAGGGCACTGGCGAAACGGTCCGCCTCGGGGCCGACCGGTTCGGACGCCCCCTGCGGTGCCCCCGGCTCCGGTGCCGCGCACAGGGCGGCGGCCAACTCCCCGTACACCTCGGCGAACCGCCGCCGCGCCCGGCGCCCGTATGCGACCCCCTCGTCCTGCGCGGTCCACAGGGGCGCCGTGCGTACCCGGCCGACGTGCGGCGGCAGCGGGATCCAGCCCTCGGCCTCCTGCCGCTCGGTGCGGCAGAGCGCGTAGACGTCGAACTCGTGCTGCCGAAGTCCGCGCACGAGCCGGTCGCACCAGAGCCTGGCGTCACCGCTCACATACGGATAGCCACCCTCCGTAAGCAGTCCGATGCGCACGTGTGCACCCCCGATCTCCCGTAGGGAGCCGCCGTCGACCGGCGGCCCGCAGCGGGACGAACGTACGCGGACGGGGCGGTGGCGCGACGGACGGTTGTCCGTCGCGCCACCAAAAGGGGTGAACGGGCGTGACTTTCCTGCACAGGCCGCGTTCGGTCGCGCTAGCGGTTCACCGGCTCACTTTCGGCCTGCGGCCGGGTCACGCGGCGGTGAGCTCCCTGCGGGCCGTGCGCCGTTCGGCCGCGACCGCGGGGTCCAGCGCGGGTACGGCCGTCAGGAGTTGCTTGGTGTACGCGTCCCGGGGCGACTCGTACACCTCGTCGGTGGGGCCGTACTCGACGATCCGCCCCCGCCGCATCACCGCGACCCGGTCGCTGACCTGGCGCACGACGGCGAGGTCGTGTGCGATGAACACCAGGGCCAGCCCGAGTTCGCGCTGCAGCTCGGCGAGCAGGGCGACGACCTGCGCCTGGGTGGTGACGTCCAGCGCGGAGACCGGCTCGTCGCAGACGATGACGCGCGGTTCGGCGGCCAGCGCACGCGCGATGCCGACGCGCTGGCGCTGACCGCCACTGAACTCGTGCGGGTACCGGTCGTAGTGCGCCCCGTCGAGGCCCACGCGCTCCAGAAGTTCGCGCACGCGCCCCCGGATGCGCCGCTCATCGGACTCCCCACGCGCCCGCAGCGGGTCGGCGATGGACTCGCCCACGCTGCGCCGGGGGTTGAGGGAGGAGACGGGGTCCTGGAAGACCATCTGCACGGCCGGGTTCACCCCTGTCCGCGTGGCGCCCCCGTGGCGGACCTCGCCGGCCGTGGGTTCCAGCAGCCCGACCAGCATGCGCCCCAGGGTGGTCTTCCCACTGCCGCTCTCCCCCACGATGCCGAGGGTCTCGCCGCGCCGCACCGTCAGCGACACGTCGTCGACGGCGGCGAACTTCCGGCTGCCGCGGCCGAACTCGCGACGAAGTCCCACCGCCTCGACGACGACCTCGTCCGACGCGGCGCTCTCCGCCACCCGCGGCGCGTCCACCCGCGGCACCGCGCTCAGCAGTGCGCGGGTGTACTCCTCACGAGGCTCCCCCAGCACGGTGGCGACCGCGCCGCGCTCGACGGCCTTGCCGTGCCGCATGACGAGCACCTGGTCGACGCTCTCCGCGGCGACGCCCACGTCGTGCGTGACGAGGATCAGCCCCATCCCGGTCTCCTCGCGCAGGCTGTGCAGCAGGTCCAGGATCTGCGCCTGGACCGTCACATCCAGTGCGGTGGTCGGCTCGTCGGCGATCAGCAGGTCCGGTTCGCAGGCGAGCGCCATGGCGATCAGGGCGCGCTGGCGCATGCCGCCGCTGAACTCGTGCGGGCGTGAGCGGGACCGTCGTGCGGCGTCCGGGATGCCCACCCGGTCCAGCACCTCGACGGCACGCGCGCGTGCCGCACGCCGGGAGGAGCGCGTGTGCACCCGGTACACCTCGGCGATCTGGTCACCGATCGCGTAGTACGGATCCAGGGACGACAACGGGTCCTGGAACACCATCGCGGCCCTGCCGCCGCGCAGCCGCCGCAGGTCCTCGTCGGACGCACTCTGCACGTCGGTGCCGGCGACCCGGACCGAGCCGCTCACCCGGGCGCCCGTGCCGCGGTGCAGGCCGAGGAGCGCCGAGGCGACGGTCGACTTGCCGGATCCCGACTCGCCGACCAGACCGAGAGCGGCGCCCTCGGCCAGCCGGAAGGAGAGGCCGTCGACGGCGTGCAGGGAGCCGAACTCGACGGTGAGATCCGTGACTTCCACCAGGCTCATGCGAGCACCACCCGTCGGTCGGCCACCGCGTACAGGACGTCCGCGACGGCGTTTGCCAGCACCACGAAGAAGCCGATCACGAGGACCATGCCGACGACGACCGGCAGGTCGACGACCTTGACCGCCTGGACCAGTTCCTGTCCGATGCCGGGCAGTCCGAAGAGGGTCTCGGTGAGCACCGCGCCGCCGACGGCCGAGCCGAAGGTGACGGCGTTCAGGGAGATGACGGACGCGAACGCTCCGCGCAGCGCGTGCCGCGCGATGACCGAGCGTTCGCCGACGCCGTAGGCGCGAAACGTCCTGATGTGGTCCTCGGCCAGCGTCTCCAGCATCGAGGCCCTGGTCAGGCGGGCGAAGTTGGCGGCTTCGATCAGGGCGAGCGAGAGCCAGGGCAGCAGCAGGTTCCACGCCCACTGCTCGGGATCGTCGGTGAAGTCGACGTACTGCGGGAAGGGCAGCAGTTGCAGCTGACCACAGATGACGATCATCAGGATCAGGCCGATGACGAACACGGGTGTGGCCACGCCGGCGAGCGTGATCGCGGTCAGCGCCCGCTCGGTGACCCTGCCGCGCCGCCAGGCGGACAGCACCCCGGTGCCGATGCCCAGGACGAGCCAGATCACCATCGCGCCGAGCACCAGCGAGAAGCTGACCGGCAGCTTCGCCAGGATGATGTCGGTCACCTGCTGGTCGCTCTGGTACGACAGGCCGAGGCAGGGCGCCGGGCAGTGCTCGACGGAGGTGCCCGTCGAGTAGTCCTGGCCGGCGAACAGGCCCTGGAGGAAGTGCCAGTAGCGCAGGTACAGCGGGTCGTCGAGTTTCAGTTGCTGGGCGACCTGGTGCACCTGTTCGGGGGAGCAGCGAGGGCCGCAGGTGATCTGGGCGACATTGCCGGGTGTGACGTAGAAGACGACATAGATGATCATCGAGAGGGCGAAAAGGGTGACCACCGCGCCGACGACACGGCGCAGTGCGAAACCGCCGAGGCCGGTCATGCCCGCTCCTCCTTCCGTGCGGTCGCGTCCGCCCTGGCCTCCCGCTTGCGTCCGGTTCCGACGCGCAGACGCGAGGCCGCGCGCGGGTCGAGCGCGGTGCGCACGCCGTCACCGAGGACGGTGAGGGCGAACACGGTCACGAACAGCGCGCCCGCGGGCAGCAGCAGGTACTGCGGGGCGGCCTGGTACCAGACGTCGGCGGAGGTGAGCATCTGCCCCCAGGACGGGGTCGGAGGCTTGACCCCGACACCGAGGAAGGACAGGGCGGCCTCGACGGAGATGTTCTGCGGCACGAGCAACGCGGAGTAGGTGATGACGGGCGCGGCGAGGCCGGGCAGCAGCTCACGGCGGGCGATGCGGACGGTGCCCCAGCCACTGAGCCGGGCGGCGGAGACGTAGTCGAGTCCCTTGAGCGTGAGCGTCTGGGCTCTCACCAGCTTCGACAGGGTGCCCCAGCCGGAGACCAGCCCGACGATGAGCGCGACGAGCACGGGCCGCGGAAAGCTGCTCGGGACGATCGCCAGCAGCGCCAGCGCCATGATCATCAGTGGCATGGAGATGAAGATGTCGGTGATCCGGCTCAAGGTCAGGTCGACCCAGCGGTTGCCGAGGCCCGCCGCGATGCCCATGACGACACCGAGCAGGACCTGCACCACCGTGGCGGCGAGTGCCACGCCCAGCGACACCCGCGCCCCGTACACGAGCCGTGCGAACAGGTCGCGTCCGGTCTGCGGTTCGACGCCCAGCCAGTGGTCGCCGCTCATGCCGCCGAACGACCCGATGGGCACGCCGCCACGCGCCGAGTCGACGAGCGTCGGATGGTAGGTGGTCGGGTCCTGTCCCTCGAACGCTGTGAGCAGGGGTGCGGCGAGCGCGATTAGGACGAGCAACGCGACGACGGCCGCCGCGACAAGGACGGCGCGCTGCGCGCGCAGCCGCCGCCAGAACAGACGGGCCCCCGAGGCCGCCGGGACGGAAGCGTCCGCCCCGGCGGCCTCGACGGCGACAAGTGCCTCGCTCACAGCGCTACTTCACCGCGACCTGCGAGATGTCCAGAACACCGGTCCAGTCACTGATCACGATGTTCTTGACGTCCTTGCCGTACAGACGCTTGTAGACGGGGTGGAACAGCGGCACGACCAGGGCCTGCTCGCCGATCTTCTTGTCCAGTGCACCCCACCGCTTGGCGGCTGCGTCAAGATCCGTCAACTTGTTGATCGCGTCAATCTCGGCATTGACAGACTTGTCGTTCAGCAGGCCGGTGTTGAAGTTCGCGCCGTCCTTGACGATCTGCCGGCCGTCGAAGATCGGGGCCAGGAAGGGTCCGCCGGAGGGCCAGTCCGCGCCCCAGTGGGCCAGGAAGAAGCCGGGCTCGGTCTTGACGTTGTGGATCTTGTCCTTGTAGTCGTTGTTCTCCAGTCCCTGCAGCTTGACGGTGATGCCGGCCTTCTTCAGCGCGTCTTGGACGGCGGTGGCGATCTCCGGGCTGGTCTCGAAGTTCTTGTCGTTGGAATGCGTGAGGGTCACCGTGAGCCCGTTCGCGTAACCGGCCTCCTTCAGCAGTTCCCTGGCCTTGGCCGGGTTGCCGGTCGCACCCGCCGGGAAGAGGTCGTACGGCGTGTAGCCGAAGGACTTCTGGTTCGGAAGGAAGGTGGTGGCGGGCTCGGCCAGCGAGGAGCCGCCCGCCGCGTTGATCACGGACGACCGGTCGATGGCGTACGAGATCGCCTGCCGCACCTTGACGTTGTTGAACGGCTTGACCGTGGGATTGAACGCGATGTAGTTCGTGTAACCGAAGTGGCCGGTGCCGACACGCGAAGCCAGTTCCTTGTCGCCGGTCACCTTGGCGAGTTCGGCCGGGCCGAGGTTGGTGTCCGTGGTGACCGCGGCGGCGTCCGCGCCCTGGGACGCCGACAGCCGCTGGTTGATCACCGAGGAGTCGAGCCCGGAGCGTACGTCGATCCTGTCCGGGTAGGCCTTGCGCTGGTCGTCACCCGACCAGTACGCGTTGCGCTCCAGGATGAGCCGCTCGCCGTCGTTCTGGTTCTGGACGACCTTGTACGGGCCGGAGGAGATCGGGTGCTCCTCGTACTTCGTACCGGTGTCCTTGGCCTTCGGGACGGGCGTGAACTGGGTCTGCGTGGCCAGGTACGGGAACTCGCCCTCGGGCTTGTCCAGGTGGAAGACGATGGTCCGGCTGTCCGGGGTCTGGATCGCGTCGAGGCCCTTCTTGTCCTTGTACGGGCCCTGGTAGTCCGCCGCGCCGACCAGCCAGTCCCTCAGGTAGGGGGCGCCGCCGGAGAGTTCGGGGGCGAAGGAGCGCTCGATGCCGTACTTGATGTCCGCCGAGGTGATCGGCGTGCCGTCCTCGTACTTCAGGCCCGCCTTCAGCGTGTACGTCCACACGGTCGCGTCCTTGTTCGGGCGCCCGGTGTCGGTGGCGAGGTCCGGGACGACCTTGGCGCCGGCCGCGCCGTTCGCGCGGTTGCGTGTGGTGAGCGTGCGGAAGACCAGGGACGGGACGTTGCCGCCGCCGGAGGTGTACAGGCGGGCCGGGTCGAAGTCCTGCTGCGGATCGGAGTTCAGGACGGTCAGCGTGCCGCCCTTGTGCGGCGTGGAGTCGCCACCGGAAGCCTTGACACCGTTGTCCTTCGGCCCGCAGGCGGCGGCGCCCGCTGCCACGACCAGGCTGACGGATGCCGCTGCCACACGGCGCGCTATGACGGACGGTTGACGCATCGGAATGACGACCTCTCGGGACTCGTCTCTTATGGCGAGACGGATTGACGAAAATGTGAGACGGGACTGGTCAGACGTCTGCCTCGGCGCCGGGTCGTCGAAAGAAGTGTGAACCGGCCGGTGTCTGCCGACAGGTCACGGAAGAGAGGGGAACGTCGCGACGCGAACGCCTGAGGCGGGCGTCAGCGACAGTCGATGTCGGCCACGCAGAGCGCGGTCACGCCGATGAGCGCCAGCTCGATGGCGGCGCGACGGAGGGCGTGACGGGGCGACATGGGCAGCAATATGAACGAACTTTCCGCGTGTGTCAATGTGACGAGAGCTGCGCCCGTCAACTCCCGGGATACGGCCAGGGGTTGGCGCGGCAGTGGATTCCGTCGTGGTCGAGGAACTTGGTCTGCTGCTGCATGACCGGGGCGAGCTCGCCGTCCTTGTCGCAGGTCACATGGCCGTGGCCGAGGCGGTGGCCCACCTCGTGGTTGATCAGCATCTGACGGTAGGCGTGAATCGCGTCACCGTAGGTCGTCGAGCCCTGCGCCCAGCGGTAGGCGTTGATCATCACGCGCTCGGTCGACGCCGAGTCGCAGGAGACGTTGTCCTCCGTGGTGTCCAGACCCGACTTGGCGCACCAGGCGGCGGTGGTGCCGGGGCTGGCCAGCGTGATCACGAAGTCGGGCTTGCCCGACTGGATGCGCTCGAAGGTGCGGGCGCCGTTGTGGGCCCAGCTGCGGTCGTCGTTGAGGGTCTTCTGCACGGCCTGGGCGAAGAGTTCGCCGTCGAGCCCGAGGCCGTTCTCGACGTCCACGCGGTAGGTGTACTTCCGGCCGGTGCCGGATGCCTTGGCGACGCCGGGAACCGCTTCGAACGTGCCGGGCCCCTTCAGCTTGGCGCTGAGCGGGTACGTCCGGTCCATCGCCTGCTCGTACGTCAGCGGCGTCCCGCCGGGCGGGACGGAGCGGGTGGGGTCGGCCCCGATGGCCGGGCCGGAGGTGTCGCGGGCCTGGTCGGTCGCGGACCGGGACGGTGTGGCGGCGGTGCGGTCCTGTCCGGCGAGGAACTGGCCGGCGACTACGAGCGCGAGCACGGTGGTCACGGCGGCGGCCACGATCCCGGCGTACGAGCGTCCCCTGCCGCCGGTGCCGCGTGCGGTCTCACCGATCCCGGTGGGCGGCTCGCTCTCCTGGGTCTGCGTGCCGGGGTGAGACTCGTCGGTCGGGGGCGCGTGTGGGGCGCGGCCGGTGCGGCGCGGCGTGAAGACGTCCTCGTCCTCGTCGAAGGCTTCGAAGGCGTCGAGGTACTCCTGACGGGGCCCGGGCTGCGACCGCTGCCGGGGAATGCGGGGGGCGGTATGCCGGTGCGGCACCTCCCGGGCCGCGTCGGCCCTGAAGTCGCCCCAGGCGCCGCCGCCTTCACGGTGCTCGGGGTGACCGCCACGGGCCTGGGGGGCGCCGTCGGGAAGCCGGGGCACGCCATGGGCGGGGGTGCCGTCGGCGGGACGCGGGACGCCTCGGGCGGGCGTCCCGTCGGCCGTACGACGCGTGCCGCCGCCCGTCGCACCCCGTGTCGACCGGTCCGCCGCGGATATGCCCGGCGCCACCTCCGTGCCACCGCTCGCGCCGTCGCCCCGCCCCCTGCGGCTGTGTCGTCCCACGCCGCGTCTCAGCTCCTCGTGTCCGCCGTGCCGGTGCCGTCGCTCGCCGCGCCCTGCGAGGAGGTCCCGGTGGAGGTCCCGCCTGTCGTCGCCGAACCCGCGCTCGCCGATCCCTCACCCGACTCGCCCGTGTCCGCGACGAGTTCGCGGAACGCCGCAGCCACCACGTCCGGGTATTCCATCATCGCGACATGCCCCGCCTCGGGCAGGGTGAGCAGGCGGGAGTCGCGAAAGGCGCGGGCCGCGCGCTGGGCCATGCGGAACGAAACCAGCTGGTCCCGGCCGCCGTAGACCAGCAGTGTCGGGGCGAGGACCCGCTCCGCCTGGCGCCACAGCCCGTGCTGTCCGCCCAGCGTGTAGGCGTTGACGATCCCGCGTGCGGAGCGTGCCATCGCGTCCCAGAAGTAGGGCAGCCTCAGCCGCCGCTCCATCTCCTCGACCGCGTTGCGGAAACCCTCCGGCGTGACGCGTCCGGGGTCGCCGTAGCACAGCGCCATGACCCCGCGGACGCGCTGCTCGGCCGTCCACTCCTTGGTGTACCGGGTGAACAGGGCGGCGACCCCGGGCACCGCGAGCAGGCCCGTCGGGATGGCCCCCCGCTGGATGAGGATCTCGGGGAGGGCGGGCGAGACGAGCGTGAGCGTGCGCACGAGATCGGGGCGGACGGCCGCCACGCGCGTGGCGACGGCTCCGCCCATCGAGTTGCCGAACAGGTGCAGGGGACCGCGTCCGGCGGCGTCGAGATAGCGGATGACCGCGCGCGCGTGCCCGGTGACGGAGTAGTTGCCGTCGTCCGGCGGCGGGGAGTCGCCGAAGCCCGGCAGATCGACCGCCTCGCCGTCGACGTCCTCGTCGAGCAGCGCCATCAGCGCCGACCAGTTCTGGGAGGAACCCCCGAGCCCGTGGACGTACAGCGCGGGCGGCAGCCCTTCGCGCCGCGGTGGTCTCGACCGCACCGTCAGCGTGATCCCGGGCAGTGCCACCGACCTGAGCCGCTCGCCTTCCTCGATCCTGACGGGCGCCACCTTCGGCAGAACATTGGCGGCCGGGACGGACGGCAACTCGGTCGAAGACATGCGGCAATGTTACGAGACGATCACGCAGTGGTTCATGTGTTCGCCGTCACAGAGAGGGGCCGCGACGCCCGGCGCGCAGCGTTCCCCGAAGCCCATGGGGCATCGCACCAGACATAGCGTCCGGATCGGGTGTCTCCTAGGCTCATAGCAGGGCACCCGGATGTGGACCCCGCCTTTTCAGGGACGTTCCCGGAGTCCCAGGAGTTCTAGGAAGGGAGCCCACCATGGCCGTAGACCCCACTGATCCCGAGACGTTCGAGGACGACGGGAACGACGCCGCCGAACTCGACGTCGAGGCCCCGGAGAACGACGCCGCCGAACAGCACGCGGAGCTGGCGCCCGAGCGGGACGAGACCCTGAAGGGAGACGACATCCTGCGCGCCAACGAGGCGGACCTCGCGGAGCAGGCGCGCATCGTCGCCCTCGACGAGGACGACTACCGGTGAGCACTCGGCGGCTCGCGAGGTCGGTGAGGTACGACGACCACGTCAGGTAAGAGAACGACTGCGGGCGGTGAGCGACCGCCGAGCGTCACCCGGTGCGGGGGCATCCGTTCGTCCGCTCTGCCCCTGTATGACGTGTTCCGCGCGTCTTTCGCCACCGTCCGGTCCGTGAAATTCTGCGTTCGCACCGCGCACAGCAGGGTTACCGAAAAGTACGATGGCGGCGCGGCGCACACCGCATGTGGACGATTTTGGGAGGCGGCGTGACAGCCATCGAGCAGACAGAGGCGGCACGCCCGCGGGGCACTCGCCTGCCGCGCCGTGCCCGACGGAACCAGCTGCTGGGCGCCGCGCAGGAGGTCTTCGTGGCGCAGGGCTACCACGCGGCCGCGATGGACGACATCGCCGACCGCGCCGGCGTCAGCAAGCCGGTGCTCTACCAGCACTTCCCGGGCAAGCTCGACCTCTATCTGGCCCTGCTGGACCAGCACTGCGAGGCCCTGCTGCAGGCCGTACGGAACGCGCTCGCGTCGACGACCGACAACAAGCAGCGCGTACGGGCCACGATGGACGCGTACTTCACGTACGTGGAGGACGACGGCGGCGCCTTCCGGCTGGTGTTCGAGTCCGACCTGACGAACGAGCCCGCCGTGCGCGAGCGCGTCGACAAGGTCGCGAACGAGTGCGCGGAGGCGATCTGCGACGTGATCGTCGAGGACACCGGTCTGTCGCGGGCCGAATCGATGCTGCTGGCCTCGGGCCTCGGCGGCCTGGCCCAGGTGGTGGCGCGCTCCTGGCTGCACAGCGACCGCAGCGTGCCGCGCGACCAGGCGGTGCAGCTGCTGACCTCGCTGGCGTGGCGGGGCATCGCGGGCTTCCCGCTGCACGGGAGCGAACAGCACCACTGACCCCTCGGGGACCGATCGACGCCCTACGCCCCCGCCCGGACACCACCGGGCGGGGGCGTAGGGCTGTTTTGTTCCCGCCGGGTGTTCGCTCCTGGCGTGCCGGAGCGGAGCGTGTACGTCCCCTCACCGGGCTAATGTGTGCTGGTACGGCGCGGACGGCCGCGCACATCACTGACCGTCGGAGGGACAAAGCCGTGGAGGTCAAGATCGGCGTGCAGCACGCGCCCCGCGAGATCGTTCTGGAGAGCGGGCAGAGTGCCGAGGAGGTCGAGCGCGTCGTGTCCGAGGCGCTGGCCGGCAAGTCGCAGCTGCTGTCCCTGGTGGACGAGCACGGCCGCAAGGTCCTCGTCCCGACCGAGCGTCTCGCCTACGTGGAGATCGGCGAGCCCACCCCGCGCAAGGTGGGTTTCGGCGCGCTGTAGTTCCGGACGGAGCAGCGGAAGGGGCCCGGCGGTGTGTGTACCGCCGGGCCCCTTCCGCTGCCTGGGGGAGGTGCCGCTCGGGGAAGACACGTGCTCGGGAAGGTACCCACTCGGAAGAACCCACGGGAAGGCCGCCACTCGGAAGAACCCACTTGCTCGACGAACACTCAGACGGAGCACATCTGCCCCACCGGGGATGATTGTGTTCCGCGCGCCGCGGGTAATACCGGCTACGACCGATTTGCCCAGGCAGCAGCCGTGCGGGAGGGACCTCGTCATGCTCTTGGAAGCGCTCGGCTCCGCCGTCCTCGGGCTCGCCCTGGCGTGGGTGGCCGCGCGCCGGCTGCCACACCGTCTGCCCAGCCGCGTCCTGGTGCTGTCGACGGGTGCGGCGGGGGCGCTCTTCGGGGCGTTCCTCACCCACAGCACGCTGGCCCCGACGGGTCTCCTGGTGGTCCTGGCCGGGGCGCTGGTGGTCTCGGCGGCGTCACTGTCCCTGCTGCTGAGGCCCGCGGAAAGATTTCGCCGCCGCTCGGCGACGGCCTGAGGGCCGCCGCCGGGGCCGACGCCAGACGGCCGGCCGCCACAGACGGCGACGGCCGGGGCACCTCCGGTGAGGGGGTGCGGGAACTCCGTGAGCGGCTCGGGCGACGGGCGCGCGGGCTGCTGCGGCGTCGGCCGGCATGAGGCCGGCCGAGGGCGCCCCGAGCGCCCCGAGCGCGACCGAACGCGGGACGCACGGCCGCCGGACGGGCACCACGTGCCCCACCCCCGTACGGCCGACCGCCGCCGATACGTGTGGTGCCCCCGGGCCTGCGGCGCGTTCGGCCCGGGCCCGGGGGTCCGTCGGCGTCAGGCAGCCAGCCCCAGCGCGGCCATCCGCTTGGTGTGGGCCTCCGTGATCCGGGAGAACATCCTGCCGACCTCCGCGAGGTCGAACCCGTCCGCCACACCGCCCACCAGCATCGTGGACAGCGCGTCCCGGTCGGCCACCACCCGCTGGGACTGCGACAGCGCCTCGCCCATCAACCGCCGCGCCCACAGGGCGAGCCGGCCGCCCACGCGCGGCTCGGCCTCGATCGCGGCCCGCACCTTCTCCACCGCGAAACCGGCGTGCCCGGTGTCGTCGAGGACAGCCAGGACGAGTTCACGCGTGTCGGTGTCGAGGCGGGCCGCGACCTCTCGGTAGAAGTCACTCGCGATCGAGTCGCCGACGTACGCCTTGACGAGCCCCTCCAGCCAGTCCGAGGGCGCCGTCTGCTTGTGGAAGCTGTCGTACGCCGCCACGAACGGCTCCATCGCCTCCGTGGGCTCGGCCCCGATCTCCTTCAGCCGGTCCCTGATCCGCTCGAAGTGGTGGAACTCGGCGGACGCCATCTTCGCCAGCTCCGCCTTGTCCGTCAGCGTCGGCGCGAGCTTCGCGTCCTCCGCGAGCCGTTCGAACGCCGCCAGCTCCCCGTACGCGAGCGCGCCCAGCAGGTCCACGATCGCGGCACGGTACTGGGGGTCGGCAGAGGCGGTCGCCCAGTCCTGGGCGGCCACTCCGGTGGGTCCGGCGGGGGCCTCGGGGCTGTCGGGGGCGTTGTCAGGCGTCGTCATGAAGCGCACAATAGCCCGCTCATCGCCACCTGGAAGTCCCTGGTCAATCAGTGTGACGACGGCTACGTGACCGAATCGGCCACCGCGAGTGCGCGATTCCGGGGTATGGTGGTAATGCGCCTGCTGAGTGCGTACGTCTGGGAAGACGGCGTATCTCGACGGGCCGCATGTATGAGGATGCCCGGTCGGTGGCCCGATCGGCTCCGACCCGACAGCCCTCCTGGCCCGTACGGCACTGTGCGTACGGCACCCGGAGGGACCCTCAGCGGTACGAGCGCTGGAGCGTCGGCGTGGTCCCGTGCCACAGGCCCGTCCCCCAAGCAGGCCGACGTCATCCGGCACGGTCACGACCCCCGCGCTCGCCTCGCGCCGCCCACACAGAAGAGGCAGCACCCTGACTACCACTTTCCGAGACCTCGGGATCCTTCCCGAGACGGCCGAGGCCCTCGAAGCCGTCGGCATCGTCAATCCCTTTCCCATCCAGGAGATGACGCTCCCCGTAGCCCTCTCCGGCACCGACGTCATCGGCCAGGCCAAGACCGGTACCGGCAAGACGCTGGGCTTCGGACTCCCCCTCCTCGAGCGAGTCACCGTCCCCGCCGACGTCGAGGCGGGCCGCGCGAAGCCCGAGGCCCTCACCGACGCGCCGCAGGCGCTCGTCGTGGTCCCCACGCGCGAGCTGTGCACCCAGGTGACGAACGACCTGCTGACCGCGGGCAAGGTGCGCAACGTACGCGTCACGGCGATCTACGGCGGCCGGGCCTACGAGCCCCAGGTGGAGGCCCTGAAGAAGGGCGTCGACGTGGTCGTCGGCACCCCCGGCCGGCTCCTCGACCTCGCCGGGCAGAAGAAGCTGAACCTGAAGCACGTCAAGTGCCTGGTGCTCGACGAGGCCGACGAGATGCTCGACCTGGGCTTCCTGCCCGACGTCGAGAAGATCATGGACATGCTGCCCCCCAAGCGGCAGACCATGCTGTTCTCGGCCACGATGCCCGGTGCGGTGATCGGTCTCGCCCGCCGTTACATGTCACAGCCGACGCACATCCGTGCCACCGCGCCGGACGACGAGGGCGCGACGGTCGCCAACATCAGGCAGTTCGTCTACCGCGCGCACTCCATGGACAAGCCGGAGATGGTCGCGCGCATCCTGCAGGCCGAGGGCCGCGGGCTGGCGATGATCTTCTGCCGGACGAAGCGGACGGCGGCGGACATCGCCGAGCAGCTGCAGCGGCGCGGGTTCGCCTCCGGCGCGGTCCACGGCGACCTCGGGCAGGGCGCGCGCGAGCAGGCCCTGCGCGCCTTCCGCAACGGCAAGGTGGACGTGCTCGTCTGCACCGACGTGGCCGCGCGCGGCATCGACGTCGAGGGTGTGACGCACGTCATCAACTACCAGACCCCCGAGGACGAGAAGACGTATCTGCACCGCATCGGCCGTACGGGCCGCGCGGGCGCGTCGGGTACGGCGATCACGCTGGTCGACTGGGACGACATCCCGCGCTGGCAGCTGATCAACAAGGCGCTGGAGCTGGACTTCAACGACCCGGTGGAGACGTACTCGACCTCGCCGCACCTGTACGCGGACCTGGGCATTCCCGCGGGCACGAAGGGTGTCCTGCCGCGCTCCGAGCGCACGCGCGCGGGGCTTGCGGCGGAGGAACTGGAGGACCTCGGCGAGCCGGGCGGCCGGGGCTCACGTGGGCGCCGCTCCCCGGGCGCGTCCGCGGAAGGCGAGCGTCCGGCGCGTACACCGCGCCGTCGGCGCCGTACGCGGGGCGGTACGCCGCTGGACACGTCGGCGGCCACGGATGCGGCGACCACGGAGACGGCGGCCACGGAGGCGGCCGGATCGGAGGAGCGCCGCACCCCCCGCCGACGCCGCCGCACCCGTGGCGGTGCGCCGATGGAGGCGGCAGCGACACCGGTGACGCCGGTGACCGCGGAGCCGGCCGCGCCGAAGGCCGCCAAGGCCGACGAGGCGGCGGAGACGGCCGTGGAGACGGTCGAGGCCACGCAGACCAGGCCGCGCCGTCGCACCCGCAAGACGGCCGAGACGGTTGCGGCCACCCCGGCGGCCACCACGGCGACGGACGCGGCCCCGGCCGCCGCCGAGACCGCCGTGGACACCGCGGAAGCCGTAGAGGCCAAGCCGCGCCGCCGCACCCGCAAGACCGCGGAAACGGCACCGGCTGCCGACACTCCGACCGAGGCGACCGAGGCCAAGCCCCGTCGGCGCACCCGCAAGACCGCCGAAACGGCCCCGGCCACCGCCGAGACCGTGGTGGACACCGCGGAAGCCGCAGAGGCCAAGCCGCGCCGCCGCACCCGCAAGACCACCGAAACGGCACCGGTCGCCGACACCGCCGCCGAGGCCACGCAGGCCGTGGACACCGCGGAAGCCGCGGAGGCCAAGCCGCGCCGCCGCACCCGCAAGACCGCCGAAACGGCACCGGTCGCCGACACCGCCGCCGAGGCCACGCAGGCCGTGGACACCGCGGAAG